>CAZGBJ010000075.1:0-1965 GCA_964523895.1 uncultured Enterobacteriaceae bacterium | reverse complement strand
GCATTCTTTATAAACTGTTGCCATTCATCTGTGCCGCGTGTTCGTCGTAATTCCAGATCTGTTGATTTACTAAGATTTTCAGCATCCTCGCCTTCAATAACTTCGCCATCATGTACAGCGGTCACTATGACAATGGAGTAGTCACCACTGCCAAGACGATTACTGGCAATAATTGGCTTATCATCAGGAATGCCCACTTGAAATGCGTGACGTAAAACGGAACGATGAACATTTACATCATCTCGCCCGGTTTTTTCAACGCTAGTCCACTGAAGCTCCGCTTCACTTGTTATAGCGTCATAAGGAGTACCAGATTCAAGCTGTTTTACAATCGCTGCACTTGTCTCGCTAATTTTTTCAGCTGCTCGTTGAAGTCTAATACCAGCAATAACGTCATCACGTACGTCTTCTAATGCTTTTGTTTTAGCCACCTGATGTTCCAATACTCTTAAAACTACAATGTGATTATCAGATAACTCTATAGCATCACTATTCTGACCCGAATTTATTAACTCAGCATTAAAGCTACTCGAAATAATTCGTGGTTTGGATAACACACCTTCAGATTCGCTATCGCGGCTGAAAAAATCAGATTCAATTATTTCTTTTCCTATAGCTTCAGCTGCGAATTCAAGAGAATCCGAATGTTCATAACTTAAATTTGTCAGTTGGTCTGATAATTCAAAAAACTGTAATCCAGCCTGTGATCTTTTGTAATCATGCTCTACTTGTTCAGCAACTCTTTCGAAAACATTTTTTGGGCCGCCTCTAATTTCACCTGTCTTTACTATATGAAAACCTTTTTCGGTCTCGATAATTTCACTAATAGTTCCTTCATCCGAAGTAAAAAGAAACTCCTCAATTTCTTTATCGAGAACACCTTTAGCCATAAAAGCATGCTCACTAAATTGTAAGGCCCCACTTCCTTCCTCAGTAAACTTTTCAATGACTTCTTCAAAGGTTTTTCCTTCTTTAACCATAGTCAAAGCCAATTCAATAGTTGCTTTAGCTTTTTCTTTTACTTCGTCAGTAGCATCTACAATTTTCTTGTCGGCTGTCTCTTTAGCCGTCTCTACGAACAATTTAGTAATAGATCGTTGTTCTACAACATCATAATCATTTTTATGATCGTTATAAAAAGCACGCAATTTTTCTTCGTCTGTTTCTACTGATTTTGCCAGTTCATTAACATCAAGTTCTAAATAGGCAATTTTTACCTTCTCCGGATCAACAAATTTTTCCGGGTTAGCTTTGTAAAAGACTTCAATCTGAGCGTCATCAATTTCACTATCATCTACAAATAATTCAAGACTTAAAGTGGTATAGGTTAAATCGCGGGTTTGCGATTTTAATCGGAGAGCTTCGTCTAATTCTGAATCCAAAACAAAAAGACTATCAGACAGACCTGCCTGTAATTGTTCGGACAACAAGTCCATACGAAGTTGGGCTTCAAAATAGACAGGATCCATACCCATACTACTCACAGCACGCTCGTACTTATACCGATCAAAGCCTTTTTCACCTTTAAAATATTCAAGGTTTTTAATCGTTTCTATAACTTTTTCGTTTGTTACACGTAAACCATTTTTTCTAATAATCTGATTAACCAATTCTGAATCAACCAGTTTTTGTACAGTTTGCTCTTTAATAAATGCTTCTTCCTCTAAAGATAGCGCATCACCACCAAGAACTGATTGCATCTGTTGGCGCAGAGTATAAAAAGAACGTTGAAATGTCTGATATTTAATTTCGGAACCATTAACAGTAGCGACAAAGACATCTCCACCACCGAAATAAGAACTCACCCCCCAAAATGCAAAGGAAATAATTAAGGCGCCGACAATAATACCGGCTATCCAACCTGATGCTTTATCTCTGATTAACCCTAACATGACATAACTCTACTTTTTTCTTATCTTGAAAATTAAAACGGGCGTATCACTTTAGATGATACACCCGAAAAAT
>CAZGBJ010000074.1:0-2014 GCA_964523895.1 uncultured Enterobacteriaceae bacterium | reverse complement strand
GTCATGTCGGCTTTGTTTATGGAAAATCACCTTTTAATGCAGAGTATTGGATAGAAAAAAGAATGGCCGAATTTTTTAATGATAAACTAAAATGTTAATCTGAATTATGCAAAACATGAGAAAAATATTATGAAGAAATCGGCTTCAAGTAAAACGAATTTTAAAAAACTCGAAACCATGAATGACTCCGAAATAAACTTTGATGATATTCCAGAGTTAGATGAAGTATTCTTCAATAATGCACAGATAAAACAGCCTGAAAAGCAATCCGTCACAAAACATCACAGAAACCATAAAGACTGACTATGAATTTCATCTGATTTACTTAATTAACATAACTTACCTCGCTTTTCGTCTTCATGACGCCCTACTTTTCTTTAAAGAAAAGTAGGCAAAAGAACCCCTCCCTGATGCTTTGGCCTGCGGCTGTCCTCGTCGGCGTGCTATTATTCGGGTCGCGCATAGGCTCATCCCTGATCCAATGCGCTCAATTGTGCCTCCATGCACAATTGCCCCGATAACAGCCCACCTCCTCGGCAAAGCATCACGGGAAATACTGGAGTTCATTTAACTATCGCGCTAAAGTTTAAAAATGAACATTTTCAGAATTCACATAAAATGCTCTTCTTATTCTAATTACAAATCGACTTTTCTAAATCGATGAGCCAATTTCATTGGGGCAAAAAACGTTTCGATTTCAAAAATGGACTGCCTCGTCTGTACTTGCATGAAAAGAATGAAACTATTGTTAGATGGATACTTCGTTTCTTAATAGGACTTGGAATTGTATTAAGCGTCTTCACTTTTACTTGGTATTTCGCATTAATTATTTCAATAATGTTAGTTTTGATTGACTGGTTTCTAGAACGCACACTATTTTATTACACCTCTATGTATGTAAGCGACATGATACTGGACTACGATCCAGACCAATGGGTTGCAAATGTTATTGTTTCAATTGGGGAGCCAGAAGATCCAAATAGCAGAAAAATTGTTGGGATATGGCTTAAAACCGAAGAATATGCAAAAAAGTTTTTTGACGTATTACATAATTGGACTGGTAAAGAGGATCAAACACAAGGTGATCTTTGTCTTACTTTTATAGTTGATGAAGACAGTTATTATGTATTCATCTATACAAACCCTATGAGGGAATCATTTAAAAAATTTGCTGAAGATATTAAGCAAGAAAATATTCTAAAAAAATTCGGAAAAGAACATTTTCCATTATTTATGCAACAGATACTCTGTAAAGGTTTTGCCACCACTCAAGATTTTGCTCTTGGAATGTTTATAGACAATCATCCAAATGGTAAAGAGTTTCTTCTTGCACCATATGTATCAGCTCCAAACAGTACACCCAGACCATCTGAATCAGTAGAACCAATTTATATGACTGAATACAAATTCAAACTTCCACATGAATTAACTAAAGATGATTTTGAATATTATCATTGGCATAAAATTGTTGAACGAAAAGCTCTAGGTGCTCAATTCAGTGAATCCCGTGATACGTTGCCAAAGTGAATGGAATTGGTAGCGGAAAAATCACAGGGATGTGATTTTTAGCCCATCGGATCATGGACGAGTCCTATGGGCGACGCGTAGGCAATTGCATTCACTTTGGGAAGCCGCAGGCCAACGTATCAGGGAAAAGTTTTCTTGGTGACTTCTTTATGAAAAGAAGTTAGTCGCCTACAGGCGAAATCAATATTAAAAAATAATGATTTTTTATTTATTTGACTGGATGCCGTATCAAGTACGGCATGACGTATTAATGCCTACCCAAACCTCGGTAATGCATATACCAATGCCATTGGTATTGATATGACACTTAAGGCATTCCCAAATAACACCATCGCTGCGACTTTTGATGGTTCCTGATTGTAGTGTTCTGCAAACATATAATTCATTACTGCTGGTGGTAAAACGCCAAATAAAAATAATGCGCCTTGCTCTAGTTGCGTTAATTCAATAAAAGGAAGTATTGATAACACAATAATAACCCCGCTAA
>CAZGBJ010000073.1:0-2311 GCA_964523895.1 uncultured Enterobacteriaceae bacterium | reverse complement strand
GTCGAGTCTGGAACAAAGACCGAGGAGTTCGGAGCGACGATGTCAATGGATAGATCTTGCGTTATTTCTTGATTTAATTTAGTCTGCTGCGCTGCAACATTTACACTATTTTAACCACTTTAATGATGTGAAAGAAATTATGAGTATTAAAACTGAAAACTACGTCGCCGCAGGAAAACTGCAAATCAAAAAAGAACTCTTTGAACTTGTAAAAAAAGAGATTTCTCCAAAGACAGGAATTACAAACAAAAAATTCTGGACTTCATTGGAAAATATTCTGCATGAAAATATAAAGAAAAATGCGGAACTGTTAAAAAAGCGTGATCACTTACAAAAACAGATCGATGCCTGGCACATAGAACATCGTGGAAAAAAACATAAGCCTGCAGCTTATAAAAAATTCCTGAAAAAGATTGGCTACCTAGTTGATGAAGTCGAAAACTTTAAAATTAGCACTGAAAATGTCGATGATGAAATCGCGATTGTAGCAGGTCCACAGCTTGTCGTGCCGCTTGATAATGCACGTTATGTTTTAAATGCAGTTAACGCACGTTGGGGTAGTCTTTACGATGCTTCGTATTCAACAGACACTATCTCGCAAGCAAATGGTTGTAAGAAAATAAAAAAATACAATCCTATTCGTGGTGAGCGCGTCATTTTGCGTGGACGCAATTTACTTGACCGACATTTTGCCTTGGAAAGAGATACGCATAAACATGTGACTCAATATTTTGTTAAGAATCATCAACTCTATGTTCATTTTGGTGATGGCACTGAAACGACATTGCTCAAACCGCATCAGTTTGTTGCTTATTCCGGCAAGCCGGAAGATCCGGATTCAATTCTACTCAGTCATCATAATTTACATTTGGAAATTAAATTAGGTGATGGTTTATTTATTGGTCGTCGTGACCATGCCAAAATTTATGACATACAACTTGAATCTGCTGTCACTGCAATTATGGATTGTGAAGACTCGGTTGCATCTGTTGATACTGAAGATAAATTGAAAGTCTATCGTAACTGGATAGGCTTAATGAAAGGCACACTAATAGAAACTGTAAAAAAGGAAGATCAGGTTATTAAACGTGTCATGGAAGCGGATAAAGAATTTATTGGTCCGGATGGCAAGCCGATGTTAAAGAAAGGACGCAGCCTGATGTTGATACGTAATGTTGGCAGTCATCTCTATACCGATATGGTTTTGTATGATGGTAAGAAAGTACCTGAAACCATGGTTGATTTAATGGTGACATCATTAAGTGCCATACACGATTTGAAGGGACACTCTAAACGTCCTAACAGTGTTAAAGGTTCTGTTTATATTGTTAAACCCAAGATGCACGGACCGGAAGAAGTGGCTTTTGCCAATGAACTATTCAGCTATGCGGAAGAAGCACTGAATCTGCCAGCAAATACTTTAAAGATGGGTATTATGGATGAAGAACGCCGTACTTCTGTTAATTTAAAAGCGTGTATTAACGCTGCTAGTGAACGCCTTGTTTTTATAAACACAGGTTTTCTCGATCGTACCGGTGATGATATTCATACTAATATGGAAGCAGGTCCTATTATTCCTAAAGATGAAATCAAACAGGCAAAATGGTTAAAAGCTTATGAAGAGTCTAATGTCCAGGTTGGCTTAGATTGTGGTTTAAATGGAAGAGCCCAGATTGGTAAAGGTATGTGGGCGATGCCGGAAGAAATGACCAACATGATGAAAACCAAGATTGGGCATTTAAAAGCGGGAGCCAACACATCATGGGTTCCTTCACCTGTAGCAGCGACTTTACATGCCATTCATTATCATCGTCTTAATGTTAAAAGCAGACAACTGGCATTAATGAAAGAGGCCAGGATTCCTGTTGATGATATTCTTGATATCCCTGTTATGAATCCAAAACGTAAACTATCTCCATTGGAAATAAGACATGAACTGGAAAACAATGCACAGGGAATATTAGGTTATGTTTCACGTTGGGTTGGTCAGGGAGTAGGCTGTTCTAAAGTACCTGATATTAACGACGTTGATTTAATGGAAGACTGCGCAACCTTAAGAATATCCAGTCAACACATCGCTAACTGGCTACATCACGGCATCGTTAAGAAGAATGAAGTCCGTGATGCAATGAAACGTATGGCAGTCATTGTTGATCGACAAAATCGTGATGATGCTAATTACGAACCAATGTCTAAAGACTTTAATACCAGCGTGTCATTTCTTGCAGCTATGGATCTGGTGCTCAAAGGTCGCAAACAAGCAAACGGATATACTGAATTTATTCTTTATAAAAGAAGACAAGAACAGAAG
>CAZGBJ010000072.1:0-2317 GCA_964523895.1 uncultured Enterobacteriaceae bacterium | reverse complement strand
TTGTTTCCTGTCTACTGTCTACCGTCACCTGTCTACTGTTACCTGTCTACCGCCACTCTTCACGTTTAACGTTTCACGTTCATCTTCTTTCAACATGGCACGCATAGAACGTATTGCTTGTCGTGTGCGATGTTCATTTTCAATCAAGGCAAAACGTACAAAGTCATCGCCATAATTACCAAAACCAATGCCCGGTGATACAGCTACCTTTGCTTCCTTTAATAACTTCTTACAAAATTCGAGCGATCCCATTTCTTTAAACTGTTCAGGTATCGGTGCCCAAACAAACATCGTCGCTTGTGGTTTTTCAACTTCCCAGCCAATTGAATTTAGTCCATCACATAACACATCACGGCGGTTACAATACATATTCCGAATTTCAGCAACGCATTGCTGATCTTCTTCCAATGCCGTAATTGCAGCAATTTGAATTGGCGTAAATGTGCCGTAATCCAGATAAGATTTAATTTTTGAAAGGGCTTTAACTAAAGTCGGATTACCCACCATAAAACCGACTCGCCAACCTGGCATGTTATAACTCTTGGACATGGAGAAAAACTCAACAGCAATATCTTTTGCACCCGGTACTTGTAAAATTGAAGGTGCAGTATAGCCATCAAAAACGATATCCGCATAGGCCAAATCCTGGACTACCCAAATCTTGTGCTCTTTGGCAATCTCAATAATCTTTTCAAAAAATTCCAAATCAACACACTGAGAAGTCGGGTTACTGGGAAAATTAATTAATAATATTTTTGGGATCGGCCAATTATCACGAATAGATTTTTCCAGTTCTTCAAAAAAATCAATCCCCGGACCAATCGGTACATGACGCACATCGGCACCGGCAAGTACAAAACCATAGGGATGAATGGGATAAGCCGGGTTAGGTACCAGAACAGCATCGCCACGATCAACAACCGCCATTGCCAGATGCGCCAAACCTTCTTTTGAACCCAGAGTTACTATCGCCTCAGACTCAGGATCGAGTTCCACGTCATATCTCGTTTTATACCAATTACAAATTGCACGACGTAAACGAGGAATACCACGAGACATAGAATAGCCATGCGTATCATCACGCTGCGAGGCTTCTACCAATTTCGCAACAATATGATCTGGCGTCGGTTGATCCGGATTACCCATACCGAAATCAATAATATCCTCGCCACGATGGCGAGCATCCATCTTCAATTCATTAACGATATTGAATACATAAGGGGGTAATCGATTAATACGTGCGAAATCGTCGTTCACTTTCAATCTTAAGTCTATAAAAAACCGAAGATTATACGGTATACACTGTTTAGTTTACAGCGCTTAAGTATGTGACGGGATAAGATTGAAATGAAAAAAAGGAGTGTATATTTATTAGAATACAGCAGACAGTAGCCAGAATAAGCATTGCCCATCTACTGTGTGTAACAACCTGTCTCCTGACTTCTGACTCCCGTATACTGTAAAAATGATAAATGTTGCTGCACTACAGATGATCTCCACAGATTCTGTCTCTGAAAACCTCGAATCTGCTGCAAAACTCATCACTGAAGCTGTTTCAAAGCAAGCCAAACTGGTGACGTTACCGGAAAATTTTCCATTAATGCCTAAGGAAAAATCAGAAAGACTCGCCATTCAAGAAGCTTTTGCGGCGGGTCCTATTCAATCCTTTCTTTCAGAGCAGGCAAAACAACATCAAGTCTATTTATTAGGCGGCACTATCCCTTTGCAAACTGACAATCCAGATAAAGTATTTCCTGCTAGTCTGCTTTTTGATCCGCAAGGAAAATGTATTGCCCATTATGACAAAATGCATTTGTTTGATGTTCTGGTCGATGAGTCTAATGATGAATCCTACTGTGAATCGGACAGTTTCGAACCAGGCAATGAAATTGTTGTCGCGCCAACCGAGATCGGAAATATCGGACTTTCAGTTTGTTACGACCTGCGTTTCCCAGAAATGTATCGCAAAATGCATGAACATGATGTACAGATCATCACCGCGCCATCCGCCTTTACGGCCACCACGGGTGAAGCACATTGGGAATATTTACTAAGAGCACGCGCTGTTGAGAACTTGTGTTACGTCATAGCCTCTAATCAAGGAGGAATGCATGTAAATGAGCGCGAAACCTGGGGACATAGTATGATTGTTGACCCTTGGGGGTCAATACTTGCGAGTGTTGATAAAGGCGTTGGTATTGCCGTTGCAGCCATAGACCTTGAGAAACAAGCTGCATTGCGAAATACCTTTCCATGTCTATCACACAGAAAATTTAATAATGAATTTTCAAAATAGAATACAGTAGACGGGGAACAG
>CAZGBJ010000071.1:0-2510 GCA_964523895.1 uncultured Enterobacteriaceae bacterium | reverse complement strand
TTTTGAATACGGCTTATAATAGCGTTTGTTAGAGCCGTATCGATAGTTATGGTTATTGTATCGGTTTTTATATGAATAAAGTTGGTGATTGTATCTATAACTTGAGTAAGGATTGTAATTCCGTTGTTTGTATTTATTATGCGCGGCATTATTGTGTGAATTATAATTGTAGTTGCGATATGAATAGGGAGCGAAATTATATTTATGTTTTTTATAGTGATGATTGTTTGAATAATGATTAGAATAATTATGCTGATATTTGTAGGCAGGTGCGCCGATGATGATTTTTATTTCGGCAAATGCACTCATTGGAAATAGCAGCAAGAATGTTATTAAATAAACACTGTTTTTAGTTATTGATGACATGACCTGACTCCAATTTACCTATTTCTCACATTAGAGGTGTCAAAATAGAAATGGTTGCAAAAAATAATTCACCGCGGATAGAAATTCATTACTGTACTCAATGTCGCTTTATCCTTAGGGCAAACTGGATTGCACAGGAATTATTAATGACATTTACGGATAAGGTAGGAGAGCTAGCATTGATTCCATCATCAGGTGGTGTATTTACTGTGTTGGTGGATGGTGAAGAAATATTTTCGCGAAAAAAGCAGGGGCGATTTCCTGAGTCAAAAGAATTAAAACAGTTGCTTCGTGACAGAATAGAACCCGATATGCTTCTGGGTCACAGTGATAATTAAGATGAAAAGTACGAGGTATAAAGGCTTAACGTACCTTTCTGAGAACACGTATGCCTATGTGGTCGTAGGCTTTGTCAGATTTAAATTTATCTCGTTTAACACTCCTAATTGATTGTGGTGGCGTGCTATACGCTCCGCCTCTTACGGCACGGTAGCTACAATCACCACCTTCCCATGCTTCGGCATACTTTGGCGCACCATTGTAGTTATCGTGCCAACAATCATGTACCCATTCGCTAACATTTCCGGCCGTATCATGAACACCGAATGCGTTAGCTCCGAAACTGCCTACTTTAGTAGGTTTACGTGGATCAAGACCTGTGCCACAACCAAAGCAATGAGCTCGATTAGGTTCTTCATCATAACCCCACCAGAACGTGGTCTTTTTCCCGGTAGAGGCCATGTATTCCCATTCTGCTTCGCTAGGAAGTTTGTATCGTTCACCCGTTTCTTCGGAAAGCCATTTGGTGTAATAGTAAGCATCATCCCAGGAAACAAAAACAACAGGATGTGTGGCTCTGTCCATATAAAGTGAATCTGGAATTTTGCGATTTGTTGCTTTAGCAAAAGCATCATATTCGGCAAAAGTGATTTCATGTTGACTAATTGCAAATTGATCAACTGTCACTTCGTGACGAGGTCGTTCATTTGAATTTCTAGAACTGGTACTACCCATGTTGAATTTACCTGCAGGTATTACCACCATGACAGGCGCTTTGCCACCTGATTTCAAACTATCTTGAATTGTTTTTCCTGATTCTGATTTCGCTTCTGCTTTTTCGGGTTTTGCTACAGCCACAGATTTTTTTACTTCTTCGGGGCTTGCTTTTTCAACCACGGTTTCAGTTATTTCTTCTTGTACATCGTCTAAGGCTTCATCTTCTATAATTTCTGCTTCTGATTCCGTTTCTACTTCAACTTCGGTAAGCATTGGTTCTGCTTGTTGCGTAGGTTTCCCGCCCATCATGAAAAAACCTGCGCCTACCATGACGATGATTGCAGCGGCAATTCCTATAAACAGACCGGTTTTACTTTTTGGATCATCAAAACTATCAGGTTCCTGCTGAGCAGTGATTTCTGGTTTAACTTCTACAGGAGTGACGGTTGCGTCTTCTGCCGCAGCAACTTCCCCAACGGATATTTCGGCTGTCGATTCACCTATATCTTCTGTGCTTGTCTCTTCAGTTTCTACAGCTGCTGGAACAGCGTCCAATTCTTTTACATTTACTACGACGGCGGTCGTATTATCCTGCCGCGGCATATTTGCCTCTTCAACTGCTTCCATTAGTGCATCAGCACACTCTTTGGGTGAATCTGACCAGTCTGAATACTGAATAATTTTGCCTGCGCTTAAGGTATCCAGTCCATCACTACATAACAGTACTTTATCGCCTGCCTGTAATTCAAAAGGATTAGCTGGCACATCGATCTCGTTAATGTCTTCACCAGTGACAGCACTCATTAGCATATTGCGAGACAAACCAGGTTCTGCTTCTACAGGTGTTCCATCTGCTTCCATTCTATCGAGAAAACCACCATAGCTATGGTCGGCATTTTTTTTGACTAATTCTCTATCACGGACAAGATAGCAATGACTGTCACCGACACTGGCCCACCACATGTTTCCTTCTTCAAGAATGGCAGCAACCATAGTACAGCCCATGCCTGATAATGCCGGTGTTTCGGCAACAGTTTCTTTGATTGAATTATTTGCTTTTATGACAGCTTGTTCGAGAATTTCAGAAATACTCTCTGAGGGATAATTAGCGGAGACATGTTTGTTAAACGCTTGGACAGCCATGTTAC
>CAZGBJ010000070.1:0-2553 GCA_964523895.1 uncultured Enterobacteriaceae bacterium | reverse complement strand
TAACGCCCCCTTTTTTAATCAGTAATTTTCCCTATTCTTGATGTTGATTTTTTGAAGTAACTCTTTATTTACTACAATCTCCACTTATAAAAATAATCTATATACGGATAATATGATTTACATTGCGCAAATGTATTACGCGTTTAAAAACTTAGTAGCTCAAGAGCTCGTAAATTATTAAAATATGTTCTGCTATTTTTTTAGCTTTCTAGTGTTGTTTTTATAATTTTTAGCAACATCACTTTCGTACAAACCTTTCGCACTTTCAGCGTTATAAATTGCATGCCTAACAGTTGCATCAGTTAAATCCAATACTTTAAACCTGTTGCTGACTTCTGCCACTGCGTCTATTCTGCGATAAAATGATTTATGTTTTTCAGTATATCTTGCTAAACCAACTAATTTAGGCAATGAATCAGCAAGATGATGACCGTGAGGATCAACAATATCAACAACAATAGAGTTATTGTCATTTTCGGAAAAGAATAAAAAATCTGGTCTTACAATATAATAATCTTGATTTTCTTTATAAGAAATACCTAATGAGTCCTGTGTATTATAACTTGGATTTCTATACCAAGCCAAAAACCCCTCACGCTCACTTTCTGATTCCAACACTTCTTTTTCCCATGAGTTCATTTCACTTGGAAATAATTTATCATTTTCATCGTACATTAAATGGTTTTTAAATTTAAGCAAGGGGGATTCCACTTGATTTTCAAGCACTGTTGTAGGAACCATCCACGAATTTGGTTTTACCAATTCAATATCGACTGGTTCTTTACTCCAACTTCTCAGGACACGATAAGTCTCTTTTCGTTCATCAGACAACTTATTTATTGCTGCTTTATGGTCATAGAGCCATTGTTTAGCTATACTATCAGCAGCAGCATCTAAATTGGTTTGAATGTTAGTCACAAGACCCATTGCTGCTATATCCGTATGAGCCTCCATTAAAGCTTCTTCTTTGGAGTCTGTATCATCATTTTTTTCAGCGAGATAGTTCGCATAAGTTTTTGCCAAATCTGGACTTAATCCGCGAGCCGCTCTTCTGAAGGCATCATTAATTACAGTATAGTCAGCATCTTCGACAAACTCATCAAATGATTTTTTTTGGCCTTTCAAATCTGTTTTTAAACTTTTCCCTTCCATTACTAGCACAGATTCACGAGCTTTTTTAATCTCATCAGAATAGGTTGTCTTTGCCTTATCCAAAGCTTCGTGTAGATGATTGTGTGCTTTTTTACCAGCATCATTTATCAGATTGTCTGAAGCGAGTTCATGTGCAAGAGAGGTTAGTCTTTTAATAGGTTTAGCTACCTTTTTAGGTAAGGTTTGTGAAGGCAATGTTTCCAGTTTACTCCATAAATCTTCCGGAAGATCTGGATTTGGTTTTACCTCAATTGGATTAATAAGAACTCTTCTTCCTGTTAAAACAGAATCTCCTTCATCTACCCCTCCTTTCATAAGAGCATCTGCAACTGCCTCTACAGATTTGGTATCAAAAAAGGGTAAAAGGCAATTAATTGAATTCAATCTATCATTACCCGGAATTCTTCGAGCTAATGGTGTTCTCACCATACGACCCATAAGCTGGGTAATATGAGTTCTGTCTTTTGCTGGTCTAAATGAAACCATTACTTCAGCTCGAGGACAATCCCACCCAGTGCTTATTGCATCTTTCGCTATCAGCACTTTTATTCTTGATGTTTCTTGGACCCTTTGAGGCTCAATATATTCTACTGTGTGTCTTCCAAAGGTTTGTGTTTTATGCTCTCCAAACACATGGGCAATTGCATTTTCGCTTAACTCGGGCCATTCAGTGAAAATTGTATCTAAAGAACGACCAATCTCTGCCGGATCAGGTGTATTTGGAACTTGAAATACCATAAGAGGGACAACAGTTTCATTTTCTTCTTGTTGATTTGCATATTCGTTCCATGCAGCTGTTGAATCTTTAATTTTTTCCGTCCCCCTTCTTATTAAAACGGTATCAAATTTTCCGACCTCATCTGGTATATCTAATATAATTGTGTCCTTTAACAAACCAGAGTCTTGCACTTTAGCAGAATCGACTATTACATTAGGTAAAGTCGCTCTACCGTTCGCAGCATCAATGGCATCATTGAATCTTTTAACCGTTGCAGAAATACCCCAAACAATTGGTATAGCCGGAACCGAACCTGAACCGTTAATCAATCTTTTAATAATAGTTGATTTTTCATCCTTTTTTGATTGAGTGGATTTCCCCATACCTCTATGTGCTTCGTCTAATACTAAATGAAGCGTGATTGATGAGTCTTCTACTGTGTTTTGTACGGTATCCCAAAATGTGTAAGCACGCATATCTGGTTTAGCATCTGGATAAAGTTCTTGCTGATTAGGATCTTCTTTTGAACTATCTCTGTGCCCTCTCACCAAAAGGCTCTTTTTACTTAACTTTTGAGTATTAATGAAGTAAATTTTACCTGGCTCAAATTTTTCGCGATTAAATGTGTTTTCAATGACAACTAAATCTGTAATATCCAACTTATCTGCAGCCTCTAAAAGACG
>CAZGBJ010000069.1:0-2575 GCA_964523895.1 uncultured Enterobacteriaceae bacterium | reverse complement strand
TAGTGATACTGTCCGGACTGGAAAAAATTGCCTTTCTGAAATTTTCTTCACTGGTCACTAATTCCTGGTGTGACTGCATTCGCTCTAATTCTGCAGTAACACGCGCTGCAAAGATCTGTAATGTAGATAATATACCTTCCTGATGCAGGATTTTTTGTTTACGCATGACAACAATAATTCCTAGCACTTCATTAGATGAACCTATCAGTGGCGCACCGGCATATCCTTCTACACCTAGGTCAAGTAACATTTCATCCTCTGGAAATTGCTGGTAAACATTCGCTGGAAATATTTTTGAATCATATTCATGACCAACAACCATTTCACAGGGTGCGCCCTTAAGATCGTATGTAATGTTATCGATATGACTTCCGTTAGCGTATAAAGCAAGGGTTGATACGCTGTCCATATTGCCTGAATCTAGTTTTCCTATCAGGGCATAATCCATTTCTAATGACTGAGCCAAATGTTCAACTAATGAGGTAAAAAATTGTTCCCCTATCTTTGCCGAAACACCTTTGGCTATTTGCAATAGATTTTCTTCGTCTTTTTTACGCTGACTTATGTCATGTATAATTGCAAAGATACAAAGCTCACCCTGTATTTTTAATACGACTGCAGAGGAAAGTGTCGTGACGATTACGCCATCTTTTCGTTTCAAAACAGATTCGATCTCTGAATATCGCCCCTCTTTTTGTAAACGTTCAACAACTATTTGTCTGTCTTCCGCACTATAAAAATCCATTTCCAGCGTGGTCTTACCCACCATCTCCTCTCTGGAATAACCCGTTAACTCTATAGCGCTTTGATTCATATCCTGAATCGTGCCATCGCTTAGACGTGTGATCACCACGGCATCAGGACTAAGATCAATTGCTGTTGAAAATTTCTTTTCACTTGCAAGAAGCTTCTGTTCTGATTTTATGCGTTCACCAATATCGTGAGCTATGGTAAAGAGTGATGCTTCCCCACCAAGTTCGATAACAACAGAAGAGACGATTACAACCGAATGTTCCCCATTCTTTTTCCGGTACTTAACTTCTAGACCTTCTACCTTGCCATATTTTGTAACCTGCCGGACAAATTCTGCCCTGCCATTTTTGTCATACCATAATCCAAGCTCCTCTGTTGTCTTACCTATAACTTCTTCCCTGGCATATCCGGTTGCATTGGTAAAACCCTCATTCACATCAAAAATTAATCCATCACTCAAACGAGTTTGATAAATTGCATCCGGATTTAAATTAATTGCATTGCTATACATTTCCTCACTTTTTCGTAATGCAATTTCGGTTTCTATACGTTCACTAATGTCATGACCCGCTGAGAAAATACAAGGCTCACCATCGACATCGATGATATGTGAGGAAATCAGGGAGGTCGCTATGTGCCCATCTTTATGTTTAAACTCACATTCATAGTCAGTAGATATACCTGTCTCTTTCAAAACACTTAAAAATTCTTCCCTGTCCTTTAGCTCCGGCCAAAGCATAACCGCTGATTGACCTAAAACTTCATTTCTGTCATATCCAAAAGTTTTCTCAAATGCTTTATTCACCGCAAGGATCTGCCCATCACTAAAACGTGTCATGATGGTAACGGCAGGGTTTGTTTCAATTGCTACAGTAAACCTGTCTTCAACCTGTTTGAGCGCATCCCGTTCAAGTTGTCGCTCAATAACAATACCAACCAGATAAGCCGCCGATTGCATGAGTTCAAAATCACTGTCGTTGGGAGAACAGGGATGCTGATGGGAGAGTGCAAAAGTACCTAACAATTTTCCTTCTCTTGAAATATAAGGCGTAGACCAACAGGCACTAATATTTTGTTCCGTAGCAAAATCGGTGAAATCTGCCCATAGGGGATCCGTTTGCACATTACAAACGATGACTTGTTCACCTCGTTGTGTAGCTGCACCACAAGAGCCATCGCCAACAAGTAAACCATCAAAACCATTAATTACTTCCTCTGAACAATTTGGTGCGGCTACCACATTCAGATGATCGTCATTCACGATCATGACAGAAGCCTTCACATCGGTAGAAAATAATTGTTCCATGGAGACACAAATCTGATCGAGCACGACTTGTTCATCTTTCTCAAGCGCAATCATTTCAAGTATATCGCGCTTTGCTATTTGTAAATTTTCAAGACGCTGCGTTTCGGATATATCTCTGATAAAGGCGTAGAAACTCAGCACATCATCTTGCATTAGCGACGACAGCGTTAATTCAACTGGAAATTCAATCCCATCCCGATTAATCGCACTAATCTTAATCAACTTATTCAAGATACTTGCTTCTTCTGTATCCAGAAAACGTTGCAACCCCTGCTTATGTGCTTCTCGTAAATGTTCAGGAATGATTAATTCGGAAAGTGATTGACCAATTGCTTCTTCATTTTTCCAGCCAAATATTTTTTCTGCTTGTGGATTCCATTCAGTCACGCGACCGGAACGATCCATCATCACAAAGGCATCCAGACTTTGCGCCAGAATCAATTGGCGATCTTTTTCTTTCGTTACAAGATCGACTTCCAGTTGTTTCGTACGGGTGATATCAAAAAGGACACCGTC
>CAZGBJ010000068.1:0-2599 GCA_964523895.1 uncultured Enterobacteriaceae bacterium | reverse complement strand
TCGGCCTGCAAGACACAGTCTATCTTGGCAATATGGATGCTAAACGAGACTGGGGCCATGCAAAAGACTATGTTGAGATGCAGTGGCTAATGCTACAACAAGATGAGCCAGATGATTTTTGTATCGCCACAGGCGTGCAATATTCCGTGCGCGACTTTGTTAATTTTGCATGGGGTCACTTAGGCAAAACGATTCGCTGGGAAGGTGAAGGCATGGATGAAAAAGGCTATGATTCTGAGACGGGTAATTTAATCGTAGCAGTTGACAAGCGATATTTCCGTCCAACGGAGGTTGAAACATTACTAGGCGATCCAACCAAAGCCAAAGAAAAACTAGGCTGGGAGCCAAAGATTACACTAGAAGAGATGGTGCACGAGATGATGGAAAATGACATCAACATTGCCAAGCGTGACTCGTTAGTCAAAGAACACGGCTTTAAAGCGCCAGACTTTAACGAGTAACTTGGTTATTCAAATTATTAATTGTAAATGTTAAATGCTGAATAAAACAAATGCCAAATAATTCAACATTACAAAAATCTGATAAGATTTATGTCGCCGGGCATCGTGGCTTAGTCGGCTCTGCCATTGTTAGGCAATTGGAAGAGAGAGGTTTTACTAATCTTTTAATGAGCACGCATAAAGAATTAGATCTTGTCAATCAAGCACAAGTGCAAAACTTCTTCCAACAGGAAAAACCTGACTATGTAATCCTTGCAGCCGGAAAGGTTGGTGGTATTCATGCAAACAGCACTTATCCGGCAGACTTTATTTATCAAAACATGATGATAGAGGCTAATGTTATCAATTCGGCCTATGAGAATAAAGTTAAGCGATTACTATTTTTAGGTAGTACTTGTATTTATCCTAAAGCAGTAGAGCAACCAATGCGTGAAGATGCATTGTTGACAGATGTGCTTGAGTCAACCAATGAGCCTTATGCTATAGCCAAAATTGCAGGTATTAAGCTTTGTGAATCATACAACCGTCAACACGGTACCGATTTTAGGTCAGTTATGCCAACCAATCTATATGGTGTTAATGATAATTTCCACCCAGAGAACTCGCACGTTATCCCTGCGCTTATGCGACGTTTTCATGAGGCGAAGGTCAATAATGATGTTGAAGTGGTAGTGTGGGGTACAGGCAATGCAATGCGTGAGTTTTTATATGTGGATGATATGGCAGTAGCCTCGTTATTTGTTTTGGAATTAGATGAGCAAACTTACAAAGCTAATATACAGTCAATGCTTTCGCATATTAATGTTGGCACCGGAGTAGATGTAACCATTCGTGAAATGGCAGAAACCATGAAACAAGTAGTTGGCTTTAAGGGAGAATTAGTGTTTGAAACAACAAAACCCGATGGCGCACCAAGGAAGTTGATTGACGTATCTCGCCTGTCGAATATGGGCTGGAGTTATACTACTGACCTGAAAGAAGGGCTTAGAGAAACTTACAAGTGGTATTTGGATAAGAATTTATGAAGCTATTAATCTCGGGCGGAGCAGGCTTCATAGGCTCAGCAGTTATTCGTCATATTATTGATAATACTGATCATAATGTGATTAATGTTGATAAATTAACCTATGCCGGCAATCTAGAGTCTTTAGTTTCAGTTGAGAGTGATTCAAGGTATGCTTTTGAACAAGTCGATATTTGTGATGCTGCTGAGATTAAACGCGTTTTCAACAAACATCGGCCTGACATTGTGATGCATCTAGCTGCTGAGTCACATGTAGATAGATCAATTGATGGTCCTGGCGAATTCATCCAAACCAATATTGTTGGTACGTATGTGTTACTTGAAGAGGCTAGAGACTATTGGAATAGTTTAAAAGGTGATAAAAAAGATAACTTTAAGTTTCATCATGTATCCACCGATGAAGTCTATGGCGATTTAGAAGGTACGGACGATCTCTTTACTGAAGAAACCCCGTATGCACCAAGCTCGCCTTACTCAGCAGCAAAAGCTAGCTCTGATCATTTAGTGCGCGCTTGGCAACGCACTTTTAAATTCCCAACACTAATAACGAACTGTTCAAATAACTATGGCCCTTATCAATTCCCTGAAAAGCTAATACCTCTCATTATTCTTAATGCTTTAGAAGGTAAAGATTTACCAATCTACGGCAATGGCAAACAAATACGCGATTGGCTGTATGTAGATGACCATGCAAGAGCGCTACTTCATGTAGCGCTTACTGGCAAGATTAGTGAAACTTATAATATTGGTGGGCATAATGAATTACAAAATATTGATATTGTTAAAACTGTTTGCAACATTCTAGACGAACTAGTGCCAAGCAAACTTGACGGAATTAGAAAATATGAACAGCTTATTACTTATGTAGGTGATAGAGCCGGCCATGATGTAAGGTATGCGATTGACGCTACTAAGATCGATAAAGAATTGAACTGGACGCCAGATGAAACTTTTGCAACAGGTATTAAAAAGACCGTTGAGTGGTATTTAGAAAACACCGTTTGGTGCGACCGGGTTAAGGATGGTAGTTATCAAGGTGAAAGGTTAGGAGTGGTTAAACCATGAAAGGAATTATTCTAGCAGGCGGTTCAGGTACGCGCCTATATCCTCTTAC
>CAZGBJ010000067.1:0-2653 GCA_964523895.1 uncultured Enterobacteriaceae bacterium | reverse complement strand
TTTCAATGACAACTAAATCTGTAATATCCAACTTATCTGCAGCCTCTAAAAGACGAAACCTGGTTTGCTCGTTAAGAGAAGGATCATCACTAAACCAAATAACTGCTGCACTAGGGTCTGCTTCAAAATCAAAAGTATCTTCACCATAAAACATTGCTTCGAATACGGCCGCGGCCATAACCGTTTTACCAGCTCCTGTAGTTGCAGTAAGTGAAAAAGCGTGTATATCACCATCTTCTTGCCAACGTTTTGATGCCTTTCGCATATTTACAAGTACATCTGCAACAGCCTCTTCTTGATAATCTTTTAGTGTAAACTTCATTTATTAAATATCATTGGTAAATTGGAAATTCTTCAAATAAGATTCGTATAATCTAACAGGCTCAACTCCTTTTGGTAAACGTTTGGCAATGGATTGAAAACGCCTATCATCATCCGTAACTATGTATGCAATTCTAATATCGCTTTGAGTACCTATTGCATTATAAAACTCACTGCTTTTGTCCAGATCAAAAAGGACTCCGTAATTATCAGCAACGGCCCATCCAGATTCTGGAATTGAATCGATTCGTTTCCCCTTGCTTCCTGCACGCATCCATAATAATGGAGCTATATGCTCAAAAGCTAAATTATAACTAACTGCCATTGGAGTTTCGTACGTCAAGGTAAAGAATTCGGCATTTTCTTTGAAACCATCTGACATTGGAAATTCATCAGTGAATTTATAGTCACCTTTAATCGATTTACCATCTGGTGTTTTTCCAGTTATAGCAGCTTTAATTCTAGGCTTAGTTATATAATCGCAAATACCCCATTTTTCCCAATCACCATCACCTGGGCGAAGGCCTTTTTTAATTAATTCCTTTTGTTCATCAGCAGATACTTCATTATTTGTTATAGAAATACTTAGACGATTACCGCCATCTTGTTTATTAAGCCGCATAACGGAATGAGCTGTTGAGCCAGATCCAGCAAAAAAATCTAAGACAGTTGAGTTTGGTTTGTCTGAAATAAAAAACCTTAATACATCTTCTACAGCATAGAGAGATTTAGGAAACGGGAATTTACGTCCTGGAATTATCTTTAACAATAAAGAAGACCCATGGTCAGTTGCGCTATGTGATTTAGAATTCCACTGAGTTTTTGGTCTACCACTAACAGATTCAGTATCTGAATATTTAAGGTTTATTCCATCAAACTTATCTTTACCAGAAATAATTACTCTACCATCTTCTAACTTTTCTCTTAACCCTCTAGGAAGGTACAAAATCACTACCTTCTTGTTTTTTTTATTTATTGAACTAATCTTAATATACTTCTTTGGCAAGAAATCCATAAATGCATCTGCACCGAGCATCCAACGTCCTTCACTTCCATCTTGTCTAATAGGCCAAATAGGAACTAACCCTTTTGGAGGTGAATAATCTGCTGGATGTTTCCCTTTAGGTAATGGTTCCCCTACATTAACAATTTTATTAGTATCGAAACTCACCAATATGGGGTAAAACATAAGTGGTCTATCCTCACGGGATGCTTCAGAACCACTACGAAGCATGTGCCCCCATCGTACTTTTTTGGCTTCTTTTATTTCATCGGAATCTTCTTCATTATCAGAAGAAGAATTTGAAATACAAAGACCAGGAACCAAAATATCAGCTACTTCAGCTGCTCCAATAAAAACTACGAATATATACTCATCAACACGATAAAATTCTTTTCCGCGAGCTGCTCCTGACGGCTTAATTGTTGAGCTGATCATTTGAATCCTTGTCTCGGGAAAAATTTGTTCTAGCAACATACCTAGTCTTAAATATTCCTTTTCATCTATAGTTACGATTAATACACTGTTAGATGGATTTAATAATGCCTTAGCCAATTTTATTCTACGTTCAATGAACGCTAACCATTTACTGTGACGATATACGTCCTCAGATTCAACATAGTTATTGTTGTATTTCCAATCTTTTGCACCTGTATTGTATGGTGGGTCAATGTAGATGGCATCAATTTTACCCTTGTGAGTAAAGGTTAATGCTTTTAAGGCATGGTAATTCTCACCGTTAATTACTGTATGATAAGGTTTTTCATCACCATTCTCAACTTTACCTGCACTTACTAATCCAGGATAGATGTAATCTTGAAACTCAGCGATAACAATTAAGTCGTCAACGTTACTTTCTTTAGTCTCCTTTTCTTCTTTAGTTGTGGATTCAATAGTCGCAATACTTTCTTTTTTATTCTTTTTAATTTTTTTGACAATCCATAATTGTTGATCACCTTTTTTGGTAGAGCCACGTTCTGGCAGTATGCGAACCTTATCACTCTTACGAACCAAGCGGTTTGGTAATTCTACGATTTCTGGTCTGTGGCGTTCAAAATTCAGTCCAAATTCTCTACGAGACGATAAAGCTTTAAACTCTCTTTCAAGATCAGTGCCTAATTGCGGGTCTTTGGATTTTGTTTGTGATATAAGTTCTGTAAGCCTTGACATTTCAAGTAATTAATTTAATAAAAATTAAACTCATTTTAACCAAGCATTTATTGTTTTAAAAACTTAATGACAACTAAAAATTTAAGATTCAAATATACCCTATTTACAAAATTTCCCAAATTTTCACCCATATCCTTCTCTAGACATAAAAAATCCTTTAAA
>CAZGBJ010000066.1:0-2661 GCA_964523895.1 uncultured Enterobacteriaceae bacterium | reverse complement strand
TCCAGGTGTTCACGTTCAACCAGAATCGCTGTTCAGCTTCGCCGGAATATGCAATTCTTCCGCGAACCCCTCAGGGCTTTCGGCTAGCATATTATTTATCTGGTCTTGAATATCTTCTAAATAATCGGTGGCGTTAATCCAAACACCGTGTAATTTACCGTTATTGTAGGCTGCTAGGTCTGCCACATAAATTCTGATTTCTTCGCCCATAGTCTTTTCCTTTTTCGCTGTTGAGGTTTATACAAGCACCGCTTTTGGTGCGCTGCATGAACCTCTGGCGACTAGGCCGACTAGGCTGGGGTGAAAAAATCCAGAAAAATTGCGGAGGGTCTATCCAGCGTCAGCGCCAGATGGAAACCGTCATTATTCTTGATTTTGAGGGGATGCAATGCCCCTCTTATGCGTTAGCGATTGATAGCCCTTAGTCCCGTTAGGGATGAGCGTTTAGCGAAGGCGGTAAAGCGCGGCCCGAAGGGAAACGCCCAAGGAACATTTCTTCACTTGCTGAATTCAACTCTGTAAAACGCGAGCTTCATCTCAGCTCTCTCCATCTTGAAAACCACAATCCTTTTTCTCACGATCCTTTGAGACCAGAGTTAAAAACAAAGCTGGTAAGCAGCAAACGCTAAAGGTTTCTCCACGTCCGTTTCGACCGATCCGCACCGGATCAGGTGCAACTTCCTATTCGTTTATTTCGCAAGGAACGCGGTCATCAAAGGCCTTAAAAAGGTTTTACGACCTCCGAATTTGAAGGAGGTAACAATGGGACTGATTGCAAGATTTGAACTGGCGGGCAAAAATAAGTACGAGCTCGGGGCTTTATTGAGGGGGTCTTTTAAGGAACTTGCCAGAAGTAAGGTTGATACGCCTTAGTTCAGAAATACTTTGGCATCAATTGAAAATATTCAAAGGGAAATTGCTTCAAGAACTCCATGCCTTTGATTAGCCACACCACCTACCGACAATCACGTTCAAGGCTTCTTCATTCATTGGCTCATTTAGCCACCCCTCAGAAAAACTAATATCATTAGAATCTGGCAGCTTGTTATCAGGCAGTTTTTGAATACGGATACGACTTGGTAGTGCGGCAGCCTCACCAACAAAGATTGCTTCTCTTCGAGTCAAAGCTGGAAGCATCTTTGTTAGTCCGCTAAGACTGTCAGGCAGAAATTTAGCTACATGCTCCTGATCTCCAGAATTTGTAAGCCTCAGGACGATCCAAGAATTACATTGAGAAAGCACTGTGCTCTCCACATCAGATGGCCGTTGGGAAATCAACCCTAAACCAAGCCCATATTTTCTACCTTCTTTGGCAATTCGTCGTATTGCTTCTTGTGCCTCTTTATACTGAGCTTCTCCATGATTTGGAACGTATCGATGCGCTTCTTCGCATAAAAACAATATAGGGTCTTTCTTTCTCTCTTCTTTTGTTTGCCAAAGCTTATACTGAAATAGAAGTCTGGAAATAAGCGCGGTCAAAGGGCCAGCAACTTCATTTGGTAACCCTGATATATCAACAATGCGAATGTGTTTGCCTTCTGATCCGCCAATAAACTGGTTGAGCACTTCTTGCAGGCTAGGAGACGCATCCGAGAAGTCTTTCATCATAAATTTGAGTTGCGGATTAGCACGCAGTATCCTCAATTTTTTTAGTATGGAATCAACCTTGTCCCTACCGGAAGATGCTGCCAAGTTGTCTGTTCTTCCAGACTTTCTGCCCTGAACCTTATCAACGTGTTTTTCAAACTGAGAGAGTTTGAAAGGAACTGGCTTGTCTCGATCAAAATTGAGTAGTTGTTCCTCAATAATTCCATCTTCCCTTTCGGGAACAACAGCACCAAGCGGATCATCCCCTAAGTCTTTGATTAAACCAGCCTGCACTTGTCTAGCATAAGCAATACCTTCGTAAATGATATTATTTTGTGATGTAGCTTCAAATTCAGTCTTGCCTATGATTAATGAACGTAATTCGTCGCTAGACATTAACCAATAAGGCAACTTAAGCAATTCCCCGTCTACACCTGCCACCGCCGCATCGTTGTACGCCCTATAAACTATTGCACTACTGCCAAATGCTTTGGCATACTCTCCATGAGGATCAATAATAATAATTCTTGGTTTGAGCTTTTCGGAATCATGCTCATAATCGAGAATAGAATGTAGAATAGAGGCCACAGTACCTGATTTACCTGAACCCGTTGATCCGAGAATAGCGAAATGATGGCCAAAGAGCTTATCTATATTGGCTCTGCAAACAGCATTATTACTGCCAACATAATTACCGATGGGAACCATGGGACTAATAGAAGTCTCAGAAACGTTATATTCAGCCGCCCTATAAACAGACTCCAACTCTTTATTCAAGCATAAATAAGCTTGTTGCAACGGCAAAGGATAGGTTTCTACTCCACGACTAAAATTCAGCCTTCCAGTAGCCTGCGACCAACTTCCTTGACCAAAAAGATCAGCTTCCAGAAGCCGAGCATCATCACTAGGGTTGATCTGAACATCCTCTGTATCTTCAGATATTTCAGACCTCATCCTAAGCAGCCTTACGAACGCAAATAGTATTTTTCTTCCAAAATGGATTTTAATAATACTGCCGACTATAATACTCCCCAAAAACTGGACCAATATCGACCCAATTTTAAGATAGAATCT
>CAZGBJ010000065.1:0-2801 GCA_964523895.1 uncultured Enterobacteriaceae bacterium | reverse complement strand
TGTAACCCATGTGCCTGTACTTTTTTGTTACCTATGTCCTTGTTCGTACACACCCCAAATGTCTTGCCCTGCGGGTACCCGAGTCGTTGTCTTATTTCAACGGCACGCGTATAGGCGACGTCCCTGTCGCCAATACGCTCTTGCCACATCCATGTGGCTCAACTGATGAAATAAAACAACGCCTCGGCAAGCCATAAGGGGAAATGAATTTGCAAAGTCAAACTATGAAAATTCAAAATAAATAATAGGAATATGCCACGGATTTTAAATCCCCCGTATGACATGCTGAGGAAGTGATTGTTAACGTGGGTCAATTGTGCATGGACGCACAATTGAGCGCATTCGTTCATGGACGAATGTATGCGCGACCCTCGTTAATGATTACTTCCGAAGGTAGCCGTAGGCCATGACATTAGGGGAAGGTTTTCTTGCTTACTTCTTTTTAAAAAGAAGTAAGGTGCCATCAGGCGAAACCTTTTTTAAAAAATAATAATGAAATTATTGTTTACTGGATTCCCGCCTGCGCGGGAATGACGAAGGAGAAAATTAAAGGATGAGCTAGAAACCTAACTCACCCTAAATAACTTATTATTATTTTACCGCTTCTTGCGTCATTGTTTGTAATTCACCTTTTTCATATAAGTCCATAACAATATCGCAGCCGCCGACGAGTTCGCCTTTGATGAATACTTGTGGGAAGGTTGGCCAATTCGAATATTGCGGCAAGTTAGCTCGCATTTCTGGTTGAGCTAATACGTCTACGAATGTGAACTCGACGTCGCATTCTTTTAATGCTTGTGATGTACGCATTGAAAAGCCGCATTGTGGAAAATCAGGTGAGCCTTTCATGAAAAGCACTACTGGGTTTTCTTCTACGGTTTTTTTAATTTCTTCCATTATTTCCATTCGTTAATACCTCGGTGAGTATGTCTGGGTTATTTATTCAATTGCGGCGGATTATACCGAAATGTCTCATCTGATCACTATCTTAGCCTAAGCTATTGATTGTGTTTGCCATAAATCCAATATTTCTACTGATTATCTGCTGTTTGGGGGTGTCAGTCAGCATTGAGACCAGTATAATCCCGTTCCAACATTAGCTTTATATTATAAGAAGTTTTTTATCATTTTCGGGGGAATTACTATGAATCCACTCAAGTCTGTGCATGGCACGTTAGCACTTGGTTTTATTACAGCGGGTATTATTACCTTTGCAGCAGGCGGAGCAGGTTTTAATGCTTGGTCTTTCGTTGTTTGGTTGCATGTTTTTGCTGGCGTTATCTGGATAGGTTTGCTTTATTATTTTAATTTCGTACAAGTTCCTGGTGTTGGCGCGGCATTAGCTGACGAAGGCGGTCCTGGTCCTGCAGCAATTAATAAATATATTGCGCCTCGTGCGTTGTGGTGGTTCCGTTGGGGTGCGTTAGCAACTTGGTTAACCGGTGCTGCGGCATTAGAAATCATGGGTGTTGGTCTTAAGGATGCATTCATGTTGCAAGGCAGCGGTTTAGTAATCGGTCTTGGTGCCTGGATGGGTACGATTATGCTGTTTAATGTCTGGGTTTTGATTTGGCCAAACCAAAAGAAAATTTTGGGTATTGTTGAAGCTACTGCTGATGAAATAGCCAAGGGTAAATTTGTTGCATTAATGGCATCAAGAACCAATACCTTTCTCTCTATACCAATGTTGATGTGTATGGTGGGACAGGGGCATGGTTTGCCTTTATAAGAAAAAGTTATTGAAAGAGTTTTATGTAGCCCGGCTTGTTGCCGGGCTTATTATTTTTAGAGATGGAAAAAGTAACAAATGAGTAGCGCGTTAATGTCAAATTATCAGCCGTTGTCGGTCGAATTTAAAAGTGGAGCAGGTGCCTGGCTTACGGATGTTGACGGCCAACGTTATCTAGATGCATTAAGTGGTATTGCAGTGTGTGGATTGGGTCATGCACATCCTGCTATACAAGAAGCGATTGCTGATCAAGCGGCACATTTAATTCATACCTCAAACATCTATCGAATTCCTTTACAGGAAAATCTCGCCGAAAAGCTAATTGAGCATTCGGGTATGGATAAAGTCTTTTTCGGTAACTCCGGTGCCGAAGCAAACGAAGCAGCGATAAAATTATCTCGTCTTCATGCAAGCAATAAGGGCGTGAGCAATCCGGTTATTGTTACCATGGAAAAGAGTTTCCATGGTAGAACAATGGCAACATTAACCGCGACGGGAAATGAAAAAGTAAAGAAAGGTTTTGCGCCTTTAGTCGAAGGCTTCAAACATATTCCGTATAACAATCTTGATGCTCTAAATGAGATAGCGGAAACGACGCCAAATATAGTTGCGGTCATGCTTGAGCCAATATTAGGTGAAGGTGGAATTGTTATTCCTGATGATGGATATTTGCAAGCGATCAGAGCTTTTTGTGACGAACATAATTGTTTGATGATATTGGATGAGATTCAAACTGGCATGTGCCGAACGGGACAGTGGTTTGCCTACCAACATGAAGACATTAAACCGGATATTATGACAGTGGCAAAAGCATTAGGTAACGGTGTGCCGATTGGTGCTTGTTTAGCCAGAGGTGTAGCAGCCGATTTATTTCAACCCGGAAGTCATGGTTCAACTTTTGGTGGTAATCCTTTGGCTGCGAGAGCGGCGTTAGCTGTGATTAATGTTTTAGAGGAACAAAAGCTTGAGCAGCGCGCAAAAGAGTTGGGAAATCGCATATTAGACGGCTTTAAACAAAGTTTAAGTGCAATAGATGGAATAAAAGAAATTCGCGGCAAAGGTTTGATGTTAG
>CAZGBJ010000064.1:0-3124 GCA_964523895.1 uncultured Enterobacteriaceae bacterium | reverse complement strand
CGGCGGTGGCGATGGACCTGAAAGTGTTAACCAGGCACTCTACGATGCCGTGCATAAGATCAACTGGAGCAAGGATCAGAACACCTATAAAGTTGTCTTCATGGTCGGCGATGCACCACCACATACGGACTATCAAAATGATGTGCAATATCCAGTCACAGCTAAAGTGGCTCAGGGAAAAGGCATCCTGATTAATACCATCCAGTGTGGTGTCGATGAAAATACAAAAACTCAATGGCAACAGATCGCACAACTCGGTGGCGGTGATTACTTTCAGGTAGACCAGGCCGGTAGCGCCGTTGCCGTAGTCACCCCCTATGACAAGCAACTAGCCGAGTTATCAAAAAAGATAGAAGACACTCGACTATATTTCGGCAACAAAGCAGAAAAACTCGCGCAAAGCATGAAACGCGAAGCCACGGACAAGTTACGCAAATTGTCTTCACCATCATCACTAGCAAGACGCGCTGAATTTAATTCCTCCGATAGCGGTAAGATAAATATGTATGGCAAAAATGAACTGGTAGGTAGCATTAGCAGCGGCACTATCGATCTTTCAGAAATTGATGCCGATGATTTACCTGCTGTAATGCATGACATGACCGTTGAAGAACAAGAAAGTCTGATAGAAGAAAAAGCGGGGCAACGCAAGGAACTGGATCGTCAGATCATGGCAGCAACCGAGCTACGCAAAGACTACCTTAAGAACAAGGCAAAGGAAGCCGGCGGCTATAAGGACTCACTAGATGAAAAAATTTACAGCACAGTAAAAAAACAAGCGGAAAAGAAAGGCTTTATTTATAAAGCCGACGCACCAGCTTATTGAGTCACCTCCCCTAAATTGAATCGACCCGGTAAAACGGGTTGGTTTAATTCATGGTATCAGGAGCTATTGGTTAATTTTTAGATCGTAGGAATTCCGATCTTTACAAGATAATTAAATATAGGGTCATAATATTTTGGTAGCCTTGTTTCATCATCAGGACTTCCTTCTGGAACAACCATGATCATACCTTGTCTTGCGCGAGTTAATAAAACACGATAAGCATTTTTTTGATATATCTGCCGCTCATATTTTTTTATTCGTTGCCAACGACTACCTCGGAACGACCAATGATCCCATCCATCCATTCCATACCGAAAATCGGCATCCCAGGCCATGCAAACCCAGTCTAACTCAAGGCCTTGAACATCAAATTCAGTTGCCACATCTTCAAGATAATAAGAAGAACGAACATCTTTCTTATCATTTAAAAACCAATGTACTGGGTTCGTTTTTACACGAACATCAATTGCATAGGGTTTCAAGCGTTCTGCTTGTGATGACACTACCATACCATAACGTTCAGAACCTCGTGCTTGTTTACGTACCCAATTCTTTGCAACATTAAAATCTCTAGTTAAGACTATTGGATAATTATCCTGTATACCTAATAAGTTATTCTGAGCCGATTCTATCTCCATATCTAAAAGCTGTTTTATAAACAACGAAACTTTTTCGCTCCTAAATGAACGTACTGAAGTATTTAAATGTAGTTCAGGAAGAAAAGTTATCTTAGAATTATCTTTTGCTTCCTCAACAATTTTTCCTGCACCATACTCGCTATCAGTTAATTGATCTGAAAGATATATTTTCCATTCAGGAAACGCCTGATTAATGGCATCAAACCATTCTAAGATGCCTGCTTCACCTGTATTTATTTCCTGACCACCACCGACCAAACAAACTATAGTCGCCCAATCTTTATGGCGATCCATACAAGATATCAAAAACTCTGGCTCAGATTGATTAAAGTCTGGCTGATTCTTTTTCATCCGCATAAATTTAATTGTTTGATCTTTTGTCCAAGCTCTTTGCGCCTCATCAAACAAAGCAACATGTTCAACAGGTGGTTTAGATAAATCTACAAGCCCATCATCACGAAAATGATGAACATTTTGAATAAATGCCTTTACTTTACTTAGGGCATCACCCTTACGGACTCTCACGCCAGCTTCAGTACCTTGCGTAACTTTGTCGCGTGCTAGCGCTTCCTGAAGAATTTTAACTAACGGACCATTGCCAGAGAGAAAAACACTATACAGCTCATCATCGGTATCAATATGTGTTGTTGCAATATCAAGACCGACTAGTGTTTTGCCAGCACCGGGGACGCCTGTAACAAAAATGATCGATTTCTCGGAATGCTTTTTTGATTGAGTGATTATTTCGGCAACAGAACCAGTCGTACGTGACAGGTTGAATGTATTGGCATCATTACGAGAAATTTCACTTACGGAATGACCGTTATAAAGCGCTAAAGTAGCTTCAATTATTGTGGGAGTTGGCTTATATCTGCTTGTTTCCCAATCTTTACAGTTGATTAATTTTCCTGTGTGATGATTTAACACTGTTGTAATTACTTTACGCAAGCTATTCGCATTACAGCGCATGGGTGAAAATAATTTATCTGTGGGTAGATTTGTTGGCACATGCATATTATCTGGTGCTTTCGTAGCAACCAATATGGGAACAAGCGTAGCTTCATGACTTCCTTCATGAAAATTACGCAAATCCAAAGCATAGTCCATTACTTGGTCTAAATCAGATGACTCGTAAGTCTTTGCACCAACTTTAAATTCAATTACGAAAACTGCATGTTCTATAATGACTACAACGTCAATACGCCGACCCATTCTTGGTATTGAAAACTCAAGTAATATTTCCCCATTAAATTCAAACAAAGCAACTTTCAGCACTTTTGTTTGTTCAATCCAAGCATCACGCTGTAGTGCATTCAGATCAAATGAGTGTTCACGTGTCATTTCCCCAAGAATCTGGTCAGCTTCCTGCTTGCAAAAAATATCAATCGACGAAGAGTAATATGCTCGTTTCATTTTTTTGTGGACAGCATTTCAGCTAGAAATACTAAAATGGTTAACATCAATTTAGCCATAATTTTTATAATCATAATTTCCTAATATAACTACTCAAATATAAAGCCACCATCTTTTTAATATTCATCGATATTTGTTCTTGTTGATTATTCAAAAATTTAGAAGGACAGAGTAATTAAATTTAACCACTCCGACCATTTTCTACTATTTAGAAGTAAACTCGTATCAGTTATTCGACCTGGTTAAC
>CAZGBJ010000063.1:0-3261 GCA_964523895.1 uncultured Enterobacteriaceae bacterium | reverse complement strand
TCATTAGCTCAGCAGAGTTTGCTGACATGGGACATGCACCCACGTTCTTCGATAATCTGGTGCAGGTGGAAGCCGCTTCTTAGCATTAATTCAAGTGGACATCACGGATGAATAATGAAAATAAAAAGCCGTAGTGTAATAAAAAACACTGCGGCTTTTTTATTTTTAAATACATTATATATCAACACTAAATTATTATATTTAAGGTATTAAAGTAATTTGCATGTTTGAAAAAGTAATACTTAAAAAATCTGTTGATGGAAATGTAATCACATCTGGGGAAATAGCAGAAGCATTATTGTTTTACCAGAATGTTTGCTTAGTGTTTGAATATGGCAGCTTAATTTCATTAGTTAAAAGCATTGGGACTCAAGCTGTTTTATCAATTTTAAAAAGACCAAATGTATCTGCTATTTATTGCGAACAGTCTGCGGCAGCACACACATCTAGGAATAAAGAAGGCAATGTACATAATTATGTTGCTATTCAGTTAGTTGGTGATAAAGATGTTGGTAAAATTAGTAGTAAAAAAGAATTGCTAATGCATTCTTTAAAAAAACATGGAGTAAATGGTCGTGATGCGAGAAACTTTGCGGAGTTTTTTAAAAAAAATGTGCCTTATAGGAAGTATAGCACTGATCACTTCGTTAAAGGCGGTGTAATAAATGCAGCTAATGAAGATTTAGCAGATGAAAACTATGTGAATTTAGCCGTCAAACTTTTTATTTCTAGTTTGTATAGCAATTATCCGGATATTAATAAAGTTAAGTTTGCACCAATTAGAACGAATAAAGGCTACATTGCCGATACTAACATTAATTTTAAAGATTTAAATTCATATTTGAAAAATGTGAATTCAAACACTGGTGAAATTACTGAAGGCACGATTTTTGAAAAACTTTTGTCAGCAAGAGTAGATTTGGTTTTAGCTTCGAGATTCGGAGGTGAGTTTTACACCTCTGAATTATCATCTGGAATTATATGTTTAAAACACCGTGAATTATTACAAAGGATTGGTATAGAAAAAGAAGAGTTAATGTCATTTAATGAGCTAATTTTAGAAAATGCGCCAAGCATAAAACATATAATCAACTCCGGAGAGAAATCTATAAATGAATTTTTTGATTTACTTGAAGAAGCAGATAAGTTTAAAAGTTGGTTAACTGACGTAAATCCAGATGAAAAAATGGTTAAAGAATATTTTGATGAAATTAGGAAGAAATCGTGGTTAAACAAATTTCAAGGTAAAGTATTAAGGTATGTTTTGCATGTTGGCCATATTGCTGCTGAGCCTATTTCTGGAACTATAGCAAGTTTTGCAGATGCAATGTACGCTGATAAATTATGGAATGGTTGGAAGCCTAATCACTTTATTGATAAAAAATTAAGACCATTTATTGGTGATGATGAATGATAATTTAAAGTAGCCAGAATTCTTTAGTTAATCCCAGTAAGTCTAATAATGTTTTAAATATGGAATTATTTGTTCTAATAATAATTTTTATAATTCTTTCAATACTTGAGGCTCACTTTAAGAGTGCTGGTCATAAAGGTAGAGTAGGTGAGGCTAGAGTAAATAATTATATTAGGAAGTCACTTGACCAAAATATATACTTCTTAATCGAAGATGTAACTCTCCCAACAAGAAATGGAACAACTCAGATTGACCACATTATCGTCTCTGTATACGGTATTTTCGTAATTGAAACTAAAAATATATCAGGATGGATATTTGGTAATGAAAGACAAAGAACTTGGACTCAGGTTATTTATAAGAGGAAGCATAAGCTTCTAAATCCGTTGAGACAAAATTATGCTCATGTCAAAACTATTCAATCTCTTCTTAGGCTAAGACAGCATCAAATATTTTCTATCATAGCTTTAGTTGGAGATTGTGTTGTCAAGACAGATTTTCCAGAGAATGTTACTCAAGGCAGAAATTTCATAGCTTATATAAAATCTATGGATAAACCTGTTATTTCTGAGAGAGATGTTAAAAATGCAATTAATGTTATTGAGGCAACAAGATTGGAACGTTCAAAAGAAACAAATCGAATTCATATTAATAATATAAATAACAATTAAAGATATAGAGACCTTTAATTAATTGGATAAGCCGACGCATGAATTTAGGAATTGATGAACATACAGGTTTTGTATATGAAGGCAGTGGTTTTTATGGTCATGCTGTTTGGCCTAGTTCTATACTCTGCCCAGCGAAAATAGTTGATGAATCAGCCAAAGAACTACAAACAATAAGAAAAAACGATATTTATCCTTATGTCTTTAGAGAAGATGCCTATGACATGAAATCAAGATTGAGACGAGGCCAACTTTACTGGCAAAGTGATTTCTCTCAACCTACTCAATGGTCTGTTGATCCGCATCCACTGAACCCTAATGAACCGACGGGATTTCACCAAAAAGCACAAAAGCCACTTTTAACCTATGCCCCTATAGATTTTTTCTCACATGTAAAAAATAAAAACATTAACAAGCATCTAATCCTGATAGGCACGCAGGAAAGTTTTTCAATTTGGACAGTAGTATCAGTTGAAACATCAATAACCGGAAATCAATTAATCACGTTACGGTCTAGGTTGGTTATTGGTGCATTACCAAATATAGAATACGAATCAATTCCAGAGCAGGGTAGAGAACATGTTATTAAGTTTCTTGAAATACTATCGAATGAAATCAATTCAGCAGGTCCAGCATCTATTATAGACAGAAGCCGCGAAACATTATCTGCAATTATTAGTACATATTTAATGTCTTTGGGAATCGATGATGATGGTAAAGATTTGGCTAAATTGGCCCAATTATTAGAAGAGAACAGTAACAAAGATGTGATCACGGTTAGTTTATCGAAGGCCGTAGCAAGATTGCACCCACGCGGAAAGAGTTCTGAGCAAAGAAAACGACCAGAACTGAGAGAATTACATGAGCGAGATGCTGAATTAGCGGTGCAGTCATTAGGAACAGTATTGTGTGATCTTGGATGGGCTAAATGGTAAAGAATCAACAGACTGTGGGGGGTACGAGGCTGTGGGCTCAGGTCTTGAATCTTGAATTAATAATTATAGGACTGTTGTGGGGTCAAGTCTTCGGTAACTGCTCCCGGCGTCGCCTAAAGCGCCCAAAAATCAAAGGGTCGGAGTGCTTGAAAAGTAGGGATGTAGTTTCAAATACTCCTCCGCTGCGAACGCTGCGGGGTCAGGTCTTGAATCTTGAATAGGTAGCGTCGTTGTACGTTAATTA
>CAZGBJ010000062.1:0-3307 GCA_964523895.1 uncultured Enterobacteriaceae bacterium | reverse complement strand
CAACCGATTCATTAATCTTTTTATTGATGCGACAACTACCTTGAAATCTACCGCAGGCAAAGGAGTGTTTAAGCAAATAGACCGTGAAGAAAGCTTAATTCACCTGATGCGAGTGAATCTGCTTAAACGCATGGAAAGTTCCATTCATTCCTTCAGTCTAACGGCCAACAAGCTTGCGTGTCGTGTTGAAGGATTGCTTGCCAAAATAGAAAAACACGAGAGCGGTGATATGGAAGCACTCAACATAGAGGATATCCATGATTTTGATTTGGACTCCCCTGAGTTAGAGCCTTTCATGATCGGCAATAAAACAAAAGTGCTTTTGCAGGATATGGATTTGATCCGTTTCAAACAAGAGCTTGAAACAGATCGAATACTCTTAAAAGAGATGGCGGAGGCCGCCAAGAAAGTAGATGTCAAACGCGATGCCAAGCTTAAGTTGGTGAAACAGACCGTTACAGACAAAATCAATAACCCTTTAAACCCAAATAACAAGAAGGTCATTATATTCACTGCTTTTGCCGATACCGCTCAGTATCTATATGCCGATTTGGCGAATTGGGCAAAGAAGGAATTAGGCATTAACAGCGCATTGGTAACCGGAGGTGGAACGAACAAAACGACGCTAACGGGCATTGGCTCAGAGTTGAATACCATTCTCACGACTTTTTCTCCCGTATCCAAAGAGAGAATTAAAATAGACCCCGATGCAACGGCAGAGATAGACCTACTCATTGCAACTGACTGTATCAGTGAAGGCCAGAATCTTCAGGACTGCGATACACTCATTAACTACGATATTCACTGGAATCCGGTCAGAATTATCCAGCGCTTTGGCCGTATAGACCGCTTAGGATCAAAGAATAACCAAATTCAGCTTATTAACTTCTGGCCGAATATGGAGCTGGATGAATATATAAACCTGGAAGCGAGAGTCTCGGGGCGTATGGTCTTGCTGGATATATCGGCAACTGGCGAAGAAAATGTCATAGACGAAAATGCTAAGGGCATGAATGATCTTGAATACCGCCGCAAGCAGTTACAACAGCTCAAGGATGCGGTAGTCGATCTGGAAGACATAGCAGGCGGTGTTTCTATCACAGACCTAACACTCAATGACTTTCGTATGGATTTGTCGGATTATATGAAACAAAATCTTGGCAAACTAGAGCAAGCGCCACTGGGTCTATATTCCGCTGTCTCACTTGATGAAGAACTGATTGAGGAAGGTTTTAAGCCGGGCGCTATTCTCTGCCTAAAAAATATACGCAAAGGTCAGCAAGCTGTACAGGTGGATGATAATTACCCGTTGTCTCCATACTTTCTTGTCTATGTCTCAAATGATGCCGTTATAGAGATTAACTTTACCCAGAGCAAGCAAGTGCTCGATCTTATGAAACGACAAGCCTTTACCTATACAGAAGTCGATCAAACTGCTGCCGAACACGTCGACGCCATCACAAAAAATGGCCGTGATATGGAACATTATCAGCATTTGCTGGCCGTAGCCGTAGACAGCATTGCGGGTAAAAGCGAGGAAAAAGGCGTTGAGAGTCTTTTCACCAAAGGCGGAACGGTTCTAACCGCCACAAGTAGTCAAGGCATTGAAGACTTTGCTGTGGTCTCTTACCTCATTCTTGTTGATGGGGGAACGCATGAAAGTAACTGACTTTGATAGCTTCCTGCAAAACCTTGGCATCCCCAAAGCTTGTGAACTAAACAAGCCCATCTACAAAAAGATGATCTTGGATAACGGAATATTGAATGCCACCGACAAGATATGTCTGAAAGACGATATTGAAAAAATACGCTGGCTCTACACGCTAAAACCTAGCACAATCAATATCGCGACATATTATGATAAAGAACACGAATACCCTGAATTGGCGGTATTGCAGATAAAACTTTCCAGCCCCAACCGCTTCAAGCGAATTGCCCATTTTATAAACCGTTCTATTCCGTACCCACTGATATTGATGTTCACATGTGAGTTTGAGGGTAAGGCCAACTTATCAATCAGCCTAGCAGACAAACGTATTAATCAGGCTGATAAAGAAAAATGGGTAATAGAAGATAGTATTCACACCGACTGGATTAGTATCTCAGATAAAAATGAAGCGGAAAGCCAATTTCTCGATAGCCTTGCTATCAATAATCTTTCATTTAAGAACTTCTTTCTGTTCTATAAAACATTAACGGATCGTGTTATAGCTATTAATTGCGCAAGCTATAATGGTGAATTCACTATTGAAGATACTAAGAAAACGGGTAATGGAGAAGATAGACTAAAATCGCTGCGTGATATAGAAAAGTTCGATACCCAGAAGTCCGAGCTTACCAATAAGCTGAAGAAAGAAAAGCAAATGGGAAGACAGGTCGAGCTTAATACAAGAATCAAACAAATTAACGATAAGATTGCACTAATCAAGGGCAGTCTTTAAACGGAGTCAAAAGAGTTAAAAAAATGGGAAGCGAAATGCATAAAGTAAATCTGGAAGGTGGGCAAAGCGTCGACATTGTTGCTGAAAATATCGAGCACTTGAAAGAATTGTTCCCGGAAGCCTACACCGAAGGCGGAGTCAACTTCGAAACGTTAAGGCAGTTGCTGGGCGACGCCAAAGTTTTAGATGAAGGCGAAGAAAAATACGGCCTCAACTGGCATGGCAAAAAGAAAGCGCGCCAGATTGCGCTTACTCCATCTACAGGCACGTTGCTTCCCTGTCCTGAAGAAAGTGTGGATTGGGATATGACCAAGAATTTATTTATCGAAGGCGATAATCTTGAGGTTCTCAAACTTCTGCAAAAAAGTTATGCCAATAAGGTCAAAATGATCTATATCGATCCACCGTATAACACGGGAAAAGAGTTCGTTTATCCAGATAAGTTTCAAGATAACCTCGATACCTATCTAAAATATACAGGTCAGGTAGATGATAAGGGGGCGAAGTTTAGCTCAAATACAGAAACAACAGGTAGAAAACATACTAACTGGCTATCGATGATGTACCCACGCTTGAAGGTTGCACGAAATCTACTGACAGAGGATGGGGTAATATTTTTGTCCATAGATGACAATGAACATGCAAATTTAAAAATAGTGTGCGATGACATATTTGGACAGGAAAACTTTATGGGTGAGGTTTGTCGAGCAACTGGCCAAACAACAGGTCAGGATAGCGGTGGATTAGGCAGCTCATTTGATTATGTCTTGGTATATTCGAAAAATATGGATTTTGATTTAAGTGGCTTACCTTTAACCTGAATCCGTGACTTCAACCCCGGACAAAGGGTCTAAAGCACTGAAAAA
>CAZGBJ010000061.1:0-3429 GCA_964523895.1 uncultured Enterobacteriaceae bacterium | reverse complement strand
ACTGGATTAATACCTGATCGCGATCTCTTTGATCAAGATCACCGTGTAATGCTAAAGCATGAAAACCTTGTTGCCATAATTCATTTGCTAATTCCTGACATTGTTGCTTTGTATTACAAAAGACAATGCATGATTCCGGTCGGTAATGTTGTAACAGGGAAATTAATGTTTTTGTTCTTTCTCCGGCTTCTACTTCATAGAAAATCTGTTTAATTATTTTATTGTCATGCACCGCTTCTACACGGACATCAATTGGATTATTTTGAATTTTTTTGCTAATCGTTTTTATTTGATCTGGATAAGTCGCGGAAAATAACAGGGTTTGTTTTTGTTGCGGTGTTTTATCGATAACGCACATGATGTCATCATAAAAACCCATATCTAACATGCGATCGGCTTCGTCCAGAACTAATGTTTTTAATCCCTCCAGTTTTAACGTTTCTTTCTCCAGATGTTTTAAAATTCGTCCTGCGGTACCGACGACAATATGGGGTGCATGTTCCAGTGAGGCTAATTGTGCTGCCATTGGTTTGCCACCGCACAAGGTAACGAGTTTGGTATTGGGTATGGCGCGAGCCAATCGGCGAATTTCAGTGCTGACTTGATCGGCAAGTTCACGTGTCGGGCAGAGTATCAATGCCTGTGTTTGGTAGTTTCGTGCTTCAAGTTTATCGAGTAAGCCAATAGCAAATGCCGCTGTTTTGCCGCTACCGGTTTTTGCTTGCGCCAGTATGTCTTTGCCTTCGAGAATAGCGGGCAGGCTTTGTGCCTGTATTGCTGTCATTTCCACATAGTCTAAAGACGAAATATTACTTAAAAATCCGTCGCTTAGCGGCAGTGATGAGAAAGCTGTGGTTGTCATCTATTTTTATTCTATACGATTTGATTTGTCGATTTATCGAAAAGGCGTGGATGATAGCAAATTCGAAAAATAAGAGGTGATCTATATATCTATTCTATTAAATACATAATTTTTGGAATAAACAGAATTTATTTCTACAGGAATCTACATTATTGCCGATAGTAAGTTTGAAGCCCATTTACACTGGAGTGCTAAAGCATATGGCTGTGCCACCATCTAAAGAAATAAAAATGAAGCCAGAAGACATAATCGTGTCGAAAATGGACAATGAAGGTCGATATACTTATTGCAATGATGTTTTCATGGAATTTTCCGGTTTTTTTGAAGAAGAAATATTGGGACAGCATAATGATTTGATTCGACATCCGGATACTCCCGAAGCCATACTTCGTTTTATGTGGAATAAGCTTCAGCAGGGAGATGAGTTTTTCGGCGTTAATAAAAACCTGTGTAAGAATGGTAATTATTATTGGAGTTATGTAAATATTTTTGGAAATTATGATGCGAAAAATCAACTTATAGGCTATATGTCTACTCGTCGATGTCCCCCTCCTGAAGCAATTGATTTTTTTAACGAGCTATATCCTCAAATGATTGAAATAGAATCACAATATAATGATAGTGGTGAAGGTATAGATGCGTCATATAATTTTATGAATGAAGCTATTTCAAAAGGAGGCTCGGGCTACGATGAATATGTCTGCTCCTATTTCAAATAGCCAGGCACTACGCATTAATACCGCGTTATTATTATTGACTGTCGCTGGGAATTATTTTTTTACATTTCATCCAGCTCTATTACTGGTGGCAGTTGTTATTTCAGTATTGGTGTTCATTCACCCAAAAGATAAAAGTAATGAGCTAGACAAAGAGTTTAATAAAATAAATGAAATGGCTGATGAACTGAATAATGGAAATCTTGATTTTCGAATTATGGGTGTACCGTGGGAACACCCGATAAATGAGTCGGCTCATAAAATTAATGATGCGCTTGACCAAATTCAAATCTATATATGGGAAGTGGATGCGGTATTGCGGTTAGCACGTTATGGTAAATATCATCGACGTACGATATCTCATGGATTGAAAGGGCGTTTCAAAGTGGGATTAGAACGAGTTGATAAATCTCTCGAGCTAATGGAAAAATCTTTTATGAAAAGCAAACTGGATACGATGTTTGCTGATTTAGGTCAATTAAAGACGACAAATTTGTTAAAAAATCTGACAGCGAGCCAAGGCGACTTAAATAAGGTTTTATCTGAAATGGTGGATACCGAGGTCTTGTCAAAAACGGCAGTTGAGACTGCGACAAATAATTTGCCGCTAGTCAAAGAAGTTGTTGTTCAATTAAATGATGTTGTTGAACGAGCCGTAGAAATGGGCACAAATTCGGAAGAATTATCGGCCAGCAGTGTAGAGATATCTGAAATGGTGCAGATGATTACCAATGTTGCCGAGCAGACTAATTTATTAGCTTTGAATGCGGCAATTGAAGCTGCCCGAGCTGGAGAACATGGACGAGGTTTTGCCGTTGTTGCCGATGAAGTTAAAAATCTGGCCGAAACTACCAGCGTTGCTTCTAAAAAGATTTCAGTGATTATTCAGCGTTTCGCAGAAGCAACCGATACTATGACAGTGAATACCAAAGCCATGTCTGTATCAGCTAAAACTTCAAAAGAAGTTGTCACTGAATTCGAGAAAAGTTTTGGAGAATTTTCGCAGCTTGCGCAATCGACCCATGAGAATGTTGCCAGGGTCAAAGTTGTTTGTGATGCGTCTTTGATTAAGGTTGATCATGTGGTCTATATGCAGAAAGCTTATCGTGCTGTGGAAATAAATGATGCTAATTGTCAAGAAGCGGAACAAACGTTGGTTGATAATCATAGTTGTCGTTTTGGACAATGGTATGATTCGGGAGAAGGTCACGTAAATTACAGACATTTACCGGTATATTCTTCTATTTCTGTACCTCATCAGGGTGTTCACGACAGCGTGCATTACACAATAAACCAAATTCGCAATCCTGACTGGCAATATAGCCAGGAGAGTCAGGAAAATGTTTTACAGGGTTTTACACAGGCAGAAGCCGCTAGCGCAGAATTGATACGCTTGGTTGATCAAATGGCGGTTGAAAAAGATAAATTTGAAACAAACAGTGGCGAAGCAGGTGAAATAGAATTGTTTTAACTATTAGACCCTGTTGAGTAGCAACAGATAGCGAGTGTTTCATTCTTTAATGTTTTAAAGCAATAAGTCTTCATCTATAGGATGGAAGGAATTAGCAGACTCGATAAGATTATTAGCAGTGAGTTCGCGTACAGCATAAACTTCTGTGTTAACTGCGTAATCTGTCTTAATTTTTTCCAGTAATAAACCGAAGTCGCCATCTCCGGATAATAATATTACTGTATCTACCTCTTTTGCGGCTTCCATAACATCAATCGTAATTCCAACATCCCAATCACCTTTGGCAGAACCATCACTGCGTTGAATAAAGGGTTTGAGCTTTACCGTGTAGCCTATGTGTTTGAGTGCATCTTGAAATTTTATTTGTTTGTCATCACCAC
>CAZGBJ010000060.1:0-3646 GCA_964523895.1 uncultured Enterobacteriaceae bacterium | reverse complement strand
CGAAAATGATATCCGTATTTGGCTTGGCTAATCTTAAGGTTAATCGTGAACAGATCAGCGATTGGTTAAAGAAAGAAAGTGACCCTGCATATAAAGAATGTAGTGATACACAAATGGCAACTTTTCTTAATGGTTTGATTATCGAAAAACGAGGGAAGAAAGATGGCAAGCAGCCGGTTCCTGAAGAACGCTTAACAAATAATATAATTTTTACGAAATTGAAAATCGCATTAAATCTGAAAGCAGAAGATGTGATTGATATTATGGATTTAGCTGAGTTTAAAATCAGCAAACATGAGTTAAGCGCGTTTTTTAGAAAACCCGGAAATAGACATTACCGAACTTGTCAGGATCAGATTCTGCGTAACTTTCTTAAGGGAACACAGCTAAAGTATCGACCAGATAAGAATGCGGGCGATGAAGTAAAAGCAGTTAAATTTAAATACAATTATAAAAAGAAAGAAGATTAACGTAGTTGCATGTCTACGGATAAAAATTCGATTGATCTCGATGAAATAGAAAACATTACTCTTTCGCATTATGAGAATAGAGCGGAATCGTTTTGGCAAGGGACACGTGACCATGATGTTAGTCAAAACATTTCTACTTTCTTGGAAGCACTTCCTAAGAATAAGTCATTAGATATTCTTGATTTTGGTTGTGGTCCCGGTCGAGATCTTCATACGTTTAAATCATTAGGACACAAGCCTGTTGGTCTTGATGGTAGCCAATCATTTTGCCGAATGGCAAAAGAACATAGCGGTTGTCCTGTATTACATCAGCAATTTTTAAATCTTGAATTGGAAGAAGATTCGTTCGATGGAATTTTTGCGAATGCTTCATTATTCCATATCCCCAGTCAGGAACTGACTCGTGTTCTAAAGCAATTACATCGAGCTTTACGAACGGATGGTATTTTATTCTCCTCAAACCCAAGAGGGAATGCAGAAGGATGGCAAGGCGAACGCTATGGACACTATATGGAAATAGAACTTAGTGAATCCTACCTTGAGAAATCAGGCTTCAAAGTACTTCATCATTACTATCGACCAGAAGGAAAACCTCGTGAACAGCAGCCGTGGCTAGCTATTGTTAGTCAAAAGCTACCCATAAGTCCTTAATCACTGATAAACTTACATTCTAGAGCAGTGTCATATTCAATAATAACAAGGGGAAGGAAATGGAACATTTTATTGATGCATTTAAAAAATACGCCGACTTTTCTGGTCGTGCTACTCGAACACAATACTGGATGTTTATATTAATATTTACAGTTATTTATCTTATTTTAGCTGTGATTGATACCTACCTTGGCACAATGGTATTGGCTTTAATTTTTAATTTAGTTTTAGCCATTCCAAGTATCTCTATTGCGGCTAGACGACTTCACGATACAGGACGGACTGGTTGGTGGCAGTTAATTATGTTTCTTCCATTAATAGGACTGATTGTTCTCTTGGTTTTCTATGTTCAGGATAGTCATGGGGATAATGAATATGGACCAAACCCTAAGGGTTAATAGCTAACAACGTAAAAAAGCGGTAACGAATATTCGTTACCGCTTTTTTATTATCTAAGTTTAATCACTCACAGGATCGCGCATCGTGACAAATTCTTCAGCCGCGGTCGGGTGAATACCTATAGTTGAATCAAAAACTTTCTTTGTTGCACCTGCTTTTATTGCAATACCGATTCCCTGAATGATTTCTCCAGCATCAGGACCTAGCATATGCACACCGACAACAAGGTCACTTTTTTTATCAACGATTAATTTCATAAACGTTTGTTCATTGCTTTCCGATAAAGATAACTTCATAGGTTTGAAATATGATTTATAAATATCTATGTCATCATACTTTTCACGTGCTTGTTCTTCCGTTAAACCTACCGTGCCAATATTCGGTTGACTGAATACACAAGTAGGAATGTTAGAGTAATCAACATCTTTATCTTCGTTGCCAAAAAAACGTTTTGCTAACACCATTCCCTCAGCTAGAGCAACAGGAGTCAGATTGACGCGATTGGTTACATCACCTATAGCATAGATAGAATGAATATTTGTTTGGTATTCATCATTAACTTTAATAGCGCTATCACTATCTAATTCAATACCAACTGTTTCCAAGCCGAGGTTCTCTGTCATCGGTTTTCGACCGGTGGCATACATTATTTGGTCTGCTTCAATTTGTTCGCCATCTTCAAGAGTCGCGATAAACTGGTCATTCGATTTTTCTATTTCACTAATATTAGAATCAAACTTAATGTTGATGCCTTTCTTTTGCATTTCATCAGCTAGTGCTTCGCGAACGTCCTGATCAAAACCACGTAAGAACAATGGGCCACGGTAAAGTAGTGTTGTCTCAACACCTAAGCCATGAAATATGCCTGCAAACTCAACAGCGATATAACCACCGCCTACGATAACGATTTTTTCCGGTAATGATTTGAGAAAGAATGCTTCGTTAGACGAAATAATATGCTCTTTACCGGGAATATCAGGAACACTTGGCCAACCACCTGTCGCAATTAAAATGCGTTCAGCAGTAATGTGATCGTCATTGATTTCAACAGTATGTTTATCAACAATCTTTGCGCGACCGTGTATAGTTTCCGCACCAGAATTGTCGAGTATTTTTTTGTAAATACCATTTAGTCGTTTGATTTCAGTATTCTTATTTTTGATTAACGTTGACCAATCAAAATCAGTACGCGCGATATCCCAACCAAAGCTTTTCGCATTTTCAAATTCTTCAGTAAAGTGCGAGGCATAAACGAATAGTTTTTTAGGAACACAGCCGACATTGACACAGGTGCCACCAAGATGACGATCTTCAGCTATAGCCACGTGTGCCCCTAGCCCAGCAGACATGCGTGCAGCACGTACACCGCCTGAGCCTGCACCGATAACGAAAAGGTCGTATTGATATTTTGACATGAGCTTATTCCTTTTATTTATCAGTAGAGTAGCTTAATTCAGATAAGGTCTCTATTTGGAAATATTAATAGGATTGATAGTTAAAAGTGATGGGCAAATAGATATTGATTTAGTGGCTTAATGACCATTGGTGGTATTTTTTGATTAATTTTAGTAGAAATTGGGGGGCGTGTGCTTTTTTCCATACGCCTGCTGCGTATTTATTCGCTTCAGATAAAGTAGGGTAAATGTGGATGGTGCCGAGTAGTTTATTTAAGCCGGTTTTATTTTTCATTGCTGTTATATATTCAGTAATCAATTCACCAGCATGGTCACCAACAATAGTAGCGCCTAGAATTTTATCTTTTCCAGGTACAGTTAATACTTTAATAAAACCTTCTGTTTCATTTTCAGTTAATGCGCGATCAAGTTCGTCAAGTTTAAATAAACTGGTCTCATAGGAAATGTTTTGTTGTTTCGCTTCTTGTTCATTTAAACCTACACGAGCAACTTCCGGGTCAGTGAATGTTGCCCAAGGTATAACGCTGTAATCTGCCTTAAATCGCTTAAAGCGTCCGAATAAAGAGTTCACACTGGCATACCAGGCTTGATGTGCGGCAGTGTGAGTAAATTGATATGGGCCTGCAACATCACCACAAGCATAAATACTGGAGATAGAACTCTGCATATATTTATTGACCTTAATCGTTTTGTTATTATTTAGCTCAATAG
>CAZGBJ010000059.1:0-3799 GCA_964523895.1 uncultured Enterobacteriaceae bacterium | reverse complement strand
ACTGGATTAATACCTGATCGCGATCTCTTTGATCAAGATCACCGTGTAATGCTAATGCATGAAAACCCTGTTGCCATAATTCATTTGCCAATTCCTGACATTGTTGCTTTGTATTACAAAAGACAATGCTTGATTCCGGTCGGTAATGTTGTAACAAGGTGATTAATGTTTTTGTTCTTTCACCCGCTTCTATTTCATAGAAGACCTGTTTAATTATTTTATTGTCATGCACTGCTTCTACACGGACATCAACTGGATTATTTTGAATTTTGTTGCTAATCGTTTTTATTTGATCTGGGTAGGTGGCAGAAAATAACAGGGTTTGTTTTTGTTGCGGTGTTTTATCAATAACGCACATGATGTCATCATAAAAACCCATATCTAACATGCGATCGGCTTCGTCCAGAACTAATGTTTTTAATCCCTCCAGTTTTAACGTTTCTTTCTCCAGATGTTTTAAAATTCGTCCTGCGGTACCGACGACAATATGGGGTGCATGTTCCAGTGAGGCTAATTGTGCTGCCATTGGTTTGCCACCGCACAAGGTAACGAGTTTGGTATTGGGTATGGCGCGAGCCAATCGGCGAATTTCAGTGCTGACTTGATCGGCAAGTTCACGTGTCGGGCAGAGTATCAATGCCTGTGTTTGGTAGTTTCGTGTTTCCAGTTTATTGAGTAAGCCAATAGCAAATGCCGCTGTTTTACCGCTACCGGTTTTTGCCTGTGCCAGTAAGTCTTTGCCTGCAAGAATGGCAGGCAGACTTTGTGCCTGTATTGGTGTCATTTCCTTATAATTTAAAGACGAAATATTCCTTAAAAACTCAGCACTTAGCGGCAATGATGAAAAAGCTGTAGATGTCATCTATTTTTATTCTATACGGTTTGATTTGTCGATTTATCGAAAAGGCGTGGATGATAGCAAATTCGAAGAAAAAGAGTGATTAATGTAAGTCAGATGTTCATCCTATAAGTGCTTAAATTTTAAAAAATATTTCTACAGATTTGGTCATTATTGCCGATAGTAAGTTTGAAGCCCATTTACACTGGAGTGCTAAAGCATATGGCTGTGCCACCATCTAAAGAAATAAAAATGAAGCCAGAAGACATAATCGTGTCGAAAATGGACAATGAAGGTCGATATACTTATTGCAATGATGTTTTCATGGAATTTTCCGGTTTTTTTGAAGAAGAAATATTGGGACAGCATAATGATTTGATTCGACATCCGGATACTCCCGAAGCCATACTTCGTTTTATGTGGAATAAGCTTCAGCAGGGAGATGAGTTTTTCGGCGTTAATAAAAACCTGTGTAAGAATGGTAATTATTATTGGAGTTATGTAAATATTTTTGGAAATTATGATGCGAAAAATCAACTTATAGGCTATATGTCTACTCGTCGATGTCCCCCTCCTGAAGCAATTGATTTTTTTAACGAGCTATATCCTCAAATGATTGAAATAGAATCACAATATAATGATAGTGGTGAAGGTATAGATGCGTCATATAATTTTATGAATGAAGCTATTTCAAAAGGAGGCTCGGGCTACGATGAATATGTCTGCTCCTATTTCAAATAGCCAGGCACTACGCATTAATACCGCGTTATTATTATTGACTGTCGCTGGGAATTATTTTTTTACATTTCATCCAGCTCTATTACTGGTGGCAGTTGTTATTTCAGTATTGGTGTTCATTCACCCAAAAGATAAAAGTAATGAGCTAGACAAAGAGTTTAATAAAATAAATGAAATGGCTGATGAACTGAATAATGGAAATCTTGATTTTCGAATTATGGGTGTACCGTGGGAACACCCGATAAATGAGTCGGCTCATAAAATTAATGATGCGCTTGACCAAATTCAAATCTATATATGGGAAGTGGATGCGGTATTGCGGTTAGCACGTTATGGTAAATATCATCGACGTACGATATCTCATGGATTGAAAGGGCGTTTCAAAGTGGGATTAGAACGAGTTGATAAATCTCTCGAGCTAATGGAAAAATCTTTTATGAAAAGCAAACTGGATACGATGTTTGCTGATTTAGGTCAATTAAAGACGACAAATTTGTTAAAAAATCTGACAGCGAGCCAAGGCGACTTAAATAAGGTTTTATCTGAAATGGTGGATACCGAGGTCTTGTCAAAAACGGCAGTTGAGACTGCGACAAATAATTTGCCGCTAGTCAAAGAAGTTGTTGTTCAATTAAATGATGTTGTTGAACGAGCCGTAGAAATGGGCACAAATTCGGAAGAATTATCGGCCAGCAGTGTAGAGATATCTGAAATGGTGCAGATGATTACCAATGTTGCCGAGCAGACTAATTTATTAGCTTTGAATGCGGCAATTGAAGCTGCCCGAGCTGGAGAACATGGACGAGGTTTTGCCGTTGTTGCCGATGAAGTTAAAAATCTGGCCGAAACTACCAGCGTTGCTTCTAAAAAGATTTCAGTGATTATTCAGCGTTTCGCAGAAGCAACCGATACTATGACAGTGAATACCAAAGCCATGTCTGTATCAGCTAAAACTTCAAAAGAAGTTGTCACTGAATTCGAGAAAAGTTTTGGAGAATTTTCGCAGCTTGCGCAATCGACCCATGAGAATGTTGCCAGGGTCAAAGTTGTTTGTGATGCGTCTTTGATTAAGGTTGATCATGTGGTCTATATGCAGAAAGCTTATCGTGCTGTGGAAATAAATGATGCTAATTGTCAAGAAGCGGAACAAACGTTGGTTGATAATCATAGTTGTCGTTTTGGACAATGGTATGATTCGGGAGAAGGTCACGTAAATTACAGACATTTACCGGTATATTCTTCTATTTCTGTACCTCATCAGGGTGTTCACGACAGCGTGCATTACACAATAAACCAAATTCGCAATCCTGACTGGCAATATAGCCAGGAGAGTCAGGAAAATGTTTTACAGGGTTTTACACAGGCAGAAGCTGCTAGCGCAGAGTTGATACGCTTGGTTGATCAAATGGGGGTTGAAAAAGGGAAATTTGAATCAAACAGTGGCGAAGCAGGTGAGACTGATCTGTTCTAACTATCTGGTTTTATTAAGAGCAATAGCTAAAGCCTGCTTTTTTGTTGATTTAAATGTAGTAGTTCCAACTTAATCAGACTCTTTATTAATACTGGGCTTAATCTGTGATCGTACTGTCTTGAAGATGCTAACAGAGAGTTATAACTTCTCATTTGTCATTTCCGCGCAGGCGGGAATCCAGTTACAATGATAGATAATTTGAAGACTATGAAATACTTGGGGTATTTCGATTACTGTAAAGGCATAGACAACTTATTGTCTAGCCAACCTAGAAATTTATAAATTGTACCAAATTTAAGTCGCGCACTAGATTCCCGCCTGCGCGGGAATGACGACATAAGTGATTTGTTTCGGATAGTTAGTTTTGTCAGATGAAATCAAAACCAGATTCTTTAGAATGTTTGATTAGGTCTGAACTATTACAATTTAAAGTAACAGGTTCTCATCAATAGCATGAAAGCAATGTGCAGTTTCGATAAGATTATTGGCAGTGAGTTTGCGTACGCCATAAACTTCTGTGCTCACTGCGTAATCTGTCTTAATTTTTTCCAGCAATAAACCGAAGTCACCATCTCCGGATAATAATATTACTGTATCTACCTCTCTTGCCGCTTCCATAACATCAATAGTAATGCCAACGTCCCAATCACCTTTGGCAGAACCATCACTGCGTTGAATAAAGGGCTTGAGTTTTACTGTGTAGCCTATGTGTTTGAGTGCATCTTGAAATTTTATTTGTTTGTCATCACCAC
>CAZGBJ010000058.1:0-3884 GCA_964523895.1 uncultured Enterobacteriaceae bacterium | reverse complement strand
TTACGATTGTCCGATGGTATTGCTGTAATAGTACCCATGTCTAAAGAGGGCGGGGAAGAGCAGTTATTTTCATCACGTTATGCCTGTAACAAATGTGGTTATAGTTTAAGTGATCTGGAACCACGTCTGTTTTCTTTTAATAACCCTGCTGGTGCATGTTCAAACTGTGATGGTTTGGGAAATATTCAGTATTTTGATCCAGGTCGAGTTGTACAGAATGCTGATTTGAGTTTGCCTGGCGGCGCGATAAAAGGCTGGGACAGGCGCAATGCGTATTACTTCCAGATGATTAAATCCATTGCCAAACATTATAAGTTTGATCTGGATACGCCTTTTTATGAGTTATCAGACAAAATAAAAAATGTGTTGATGTATGGTAGCGGTGACGAAGAAATTAAATTTGAATATCTTCGTGAACGAAAAAAGGTATCAGTTCGCAAACATCCCTTTGAAGGAATTATTCCAAATTTGCAACGGCGATATCTGGAAACTGACTCGGTCATGGTTCGAGAAGAATTGGCAAAGTATCAAAACAGGAAGCCTTGCCCAACATGTAAAGGAGCTCGTTTAAATGAGTCGGCACGACATGTGTTAATTAATAATATTACCTTGCCTGAAATTACAGCTATGCCCATTATCAAATCGAAATCCTTATTTCAGGATATGAAATTAAGTGGCGCGCGCGGCAAAATTGCGGTCAAAATATTAAAAGAAGTTAACGATCGTCTTACCTTCCTGGTTAATGTGGGACTGGATTATCTAACCCTGGAACGTAGTTCCGAGACTTTGTCGGGTGGTGAAGCACAACGTATTCGACTAGCTAGCCAGATTGGTGCAGGCCTGGTCGGTGTTATGTATATTCTTGATGAGCCTTCGATTGGTTTACATCAAAGAGATAACCAACGTTTGTTAAAAACGTTATTTCATCTTCGAGATTTGGGTAACACGGTTATCGTTGTTGAACATGATGAAGAAGCAATTAATGCCGCTCAGCATGTGATCGACATAGGTCCAGGTGCCGGTGTGCATGGTGGTGAAATCGTTTCTCAGGGCACACCAAAAATGATAGCAGCAGATAAGAAGTCCTTAACCGGGCAGTATTTATCTGGCAAGAAACAAATAGCCGTTCCAGAACACCGTACCCCTTTTAATCCTTTGCAGGTGTTGGAGTTAAAGCAGGCGAGCGGCAATAATCTTAAGCAAGTGACCTTAACGATTCCGGTTAGTTTAATGACCTGTATCACCGGTGTATCAGGTTCAGGAAAATCGACATTAATTAATGACACGCTTTATAAAATAGTGGCACGTGATTTAAATCGGGCAAATACAAGCCCGGCGCCATACCAATCCTTAGAAGGCCTGGAACACTTTGATAAAGTCGTTGATATTGATCAAAGTCCAATTGGACGTACACCACGATCAAATCCAGCAACCTACACAGGCTTATTTACGCCTATTCGTGAATTATTTTCCGCAACGGCTGAAGCAAGGTCACGCGCTTATAAACCAGGACGTTTTAGTTTCAATGTTAAAGGCGGCCGTTGTGAAGCTTGTCAGGGTGATGGTTTAATTAAAGTTGAAATGCATTTTCTGCCAGATATCTATGTTCCTTGCGATACCTGTAAAGGAAAACGATACAATCGCGAAACACTGGATATACGTTATAAAGGTAAAAATATTCATCAAGTGTTGGATATGAGTGTTGAAGAAGCCAATGACTTTTTTGATGCAGTACCCGTGCTTGCACGAAAGTTACGAACACTAATGGACGTCGGCTTGTCATATATCAAGCTGGGACAAAATGCGACGACCTTGTCAGGCGGTGAGGCGCAACGGGTTAAACTTTCCAAAGAACTTTCTAAACGGGACACGGGTAAAACAATATACATTCTTGATGAACCGACAACGGGACTTCATTTTTATGATATACAACAGTTACTCGATATACTGCACCGTCTACGGCAGCACGGAAATACTATTATCGTCATCGAACATAATCTTGATGTTATTAAAACAGCGGACTGGATTATTGATCTCGGTCCAGAAGGCGGTGACGGTGGTGGCGAAATTATAGCAACCGGAACACCAGAACAAATTGGTAAAAATGCTAAATCACATACGGGACGATTTCTTAAACGAGTACTTGCTAAAACCAGTAAGAAAGTGAAGCTTGGTAAAGCGTCTTAATTTAATTGTTTGCCGAGATAAATTCCAAATATAAAAATCACCGGGCTTTGCATGATTAGGATAACGGCTTTAAATATAAGTAATTGAAAACCTTCGCGATGAAACATTTGGTCAAAGTAATCACCAGTATGTTCAGCTAAAAATTTAGCTAGCCAATGGCTGATAAATGATATCAGTATGATAAAAGCAATCGTTTTTAAATCCGGGAAAAGACTATAGTTTTCGATATTAAGCTGCTGACATAACCAGCTAAAAATAATCATTGAACATAAGATCCCTTGTAAAGGGATGGTTAACTCATCCAGCTTTCCTAATACGGGTACCAATGGAAAGAAAAATGTCAGCAGGAAAATAACATTTATTAAAAAGCTTGATCTCATATCATCAACGACTAACAGTTCATTAATTGAAGGCGCTGAGTTAATGCCATAATTTATCGGATAGATGAGTAATATAAAGCCAATAATTAAAAAGACTCTTATTAATGGCAGAGCTATTTTTTTCCAGCATAATTGGAGGAAGGTGTTATCCAGTTTATCGTGTATAAATACGAAAGCAGGTATTGTTATGACGATACTTATACAATAAATGAATATTGCAAAGATGGTTTGCTGGTGAAATAATATTTGGCTTAAGGCCATGTTATTAACTACGAAATGTGAGGGCAGTATGTTAATAAATATTAGTTTTAATATCTTTCTATTTAACAGAAATAGTCAAGAATGCTATATTGCATCAGGTAATACTTCTTGATGATCTCTGTTAAATAATAATTTAAGGATAAAATAAATGAGTGTTTTAATCTGTGGATCTTTTGCATACGATAATATTATGGTCTTTCCTGACCAATTCAAAAATCACATTTTGCCTGAAAAAGTTCACATTCTTAATGTCTCGTTTATGGTACCAAGCATGCGTCGTGAGTTTGGTGGTTGTGCAGGAAATATTGCTTATAACCTGAATATGCTTGATGGGAATGCCGCCATTCCGATGGGCACAGTAGGAAAGGATTTTGAACCTTATGCAGAATGGATGGATAAACATAATATCGATCGTAAACATGTCAGAATTATTGATGATGCATATACAGCACAGGCATTCATAACAACTGATATGGATGATAATCAAATCACCGCCTTCCATCCGGGCGCAATGGAATTTGCACACCATAGTAAAGTTTATAATGTAAAAGATATCTCTATTGGAATTATTTCTCCGGATGGAAGAGAAGGCATGATGCAACATGCAGTACAGTTTAATGATGCCAATATTCCTTTTGTTTTTGACCCCGGTCAGGGAATGCCAATGTTTGAGGGTGAAGAGCTAAAGGATTTTATTCATCAGGCAAGTTGGATCACAGTCAATGATTATGAATGGCAGTTGATGCAAGATCGTACTGGATATAATGCCCATGATATTGCTGAACAGGTTAAAGCCTTAATTGTAACCTTGGGAGGCAAGGGTTCAATAATCTATGCTAATGATAATGAATATAAAATTCCTATTGCTAAACCCGAAGAAATTAATGATCCAACCGGTTGTGGTGATGCGTATCGCGCAGGTCTGTTGTACGGTTTAGTTAATGAACTGGATTGGGAAACGACAGGACGAATTGCATCACTGATGGGATCAATCAAGATAGCTCAACACGGAACGCAAAATCATTCATTCACACTGGATGAATTTAAAGAAAAATT
>CAZGBJ010000057.1:0-4269 GCA_964523895.1 uncultured Enterobacteriaceae bacterium | reverse complement strand
GGAATGGGGACACGATTTTTGCCTGCAACCAAGGCTAATCCAAAAGAGATGTTGCCAATTGTAGATAAGCCCTTGATTCAATATGCTGTAGAAGAAGCTGTTGCTGCAGGTATTACTGAATTGATTTTCATCACTGGACGAACAAAACGTTCAATAACGGATCACTTTGATAAAGCTTATGAACTAGAGACTGAACTTGAGAAACATGACAAATTAGAAAAGCTTGAAATCGTAAGAAATATCATTCCAGACGGCGTTACCTGTATATATATCAGACAGGCTGAACCATTGGGATTAGGACATGCCGTTTTATGTGCCAAATCTGTTGTTGGAGAAGATCCGTTTGCTGTACTTCTTCCAGATGATTTGATTGATGACGGTAATCGTGGAGTAACAAAGCAACTAGTCGAACAATACCAACAGGAAAGTAAGAGTGTGCTTGCAGTAGAAAATATACCTAAAGAAGAGTCCTCAAAATATGGCATTGTTGCTACCTCTGAATCAAAACATGATTCTCTGTTTGAAATTAGTAGCATTGTTGAAAAACCTGAGCCCAAAGATGCCCCGTCTAGTTTAGCCGTAGTTGGTCGCTATGTGCTTAGTTCGGAAATTTTTTCTTGTCTTGAAGAAACACCAAGAGGAGCGGGCAATGAGATTCAACTGACTGATGCTATTAGTATGTTACTTGGTAAGGAAAAAGTTTATGCATACGAATTTAAAGGGACTCGCTATGATTGCGGTTCGAAATTTGGATATATGCAGGCATCAATACAATATGCTCTGAAAGACCCGGATATTAAGGATGAATTCCTGTCTTATTTAGAGAAATTAAATTGATGATTTGAATTTAAAAAATGTTTAATAAAAAAGGGCTTCTAGATGAAGCCCTTTTTTGATCCGGTTACCGAAAAGAGGTTGAAACTGCTGAAATCTTTAGTAATAAGTACAAACCCCCATATTCAAGTTTAAACATTTCCGGCCGATTAATAGATATTGTTAGTTAATCAGGGACAATCAATGGAGATATTCGAGCAATTGCTTGAAGATTATGCTGTGGATTCAGACATATTGCCGTCGGTCTTGCATGATAAGATTTTTGCAGGGTTGGTTTACTGGGCAGATTTAGATTTACAAAATCTGGAACTGGATGTTGAACAGGCGAGTACCAGTCGTATAAATAAAACGGCTACTATGCAAAGTCTTTTAACGGATCTTAGTACACTCGTATTGGAAGATTCTTTAACGGGCTTGTTTAACAGGCGTTATTTCGATCGGGCTTTGCAAGGCGAAATAGAACGTAGTGCACGCGACCATCGTTCTTTGGCGCTTGCCATTATCGACATCGACTATTTCAAGCGCGTTAATGATACCTGGGGACACGATGGTGGTGATGAGGTACTAAAAACAGTTGCTAATATTATGAATAAAAATATTCGGCAAACTGATACTTTGCTGAGAATCGGTGGAGAAGAATTCGCCGTTATTATGCCGAATGTTCGTTATCAAGTTGCCGAAAATGTGATGGAGCGTTTACGACTCGATATTCAGGATTCAATCATACCCATAAAAAATAAAGAATTACATGTCAGTGTGAGTATAGGCATAGCGGTTCGAGAGCCTGATAAATTAGTTTCTGCAGATGAACTATACAAACTGGCTGACAAGGCATTGTATCAAGCCAAGGAAACAGGCAGAAATAGAGTCGCCTTGTTTGGTGTCCCAGCAAGCGTAGGGCTCTCCATCTCTGAACGAGAGGCACTTTCGTTATGAAAAGTATTGCAATTACCAGTGGCAAAGGTGGTGTAGGTAAAACTAATATTGCCGTTAATTTTGGGCTTAGCCTGGCAGAGTCGGGTAAGCGTGTCTTGTTATTTGATGCAGACCTGGGCCTTGCAAATGTAGATATCCTGTTCGGATTTACTGCTAAACATAATGTTGCAGATGTGCTGGATGGAAAACTACATCTTCGCGATATTATGGTTGAAGCATCTAATGGCATGCAGGTATTGCCCGCAACATCCGGTTTTTTACAACTTGAACACCCATCTCAATCGGAACTTGCCATGCTGGCTGAGCAAATGGATGAACTATCACAGGATTTTGACGTATTGTTGCTCGATACCGGTGCCGGTCTGCGCGATACGGTGTTTTTTTTCTGTAGTGTTGCCGAGGAAGTATTAGTTGTTGCCACACCAGAACCTACGGCTATCACCGATGCCTATGCCATGATTAAAATTTTAACGACTAATCACCAGGTTCAAACGATTAAGCTGCTCGTTAACGAAGCGATTGATGAAAGAGAAGCGCGACAAGTATTTAATAAATTAGCAAATGTTTCTAAAACACATATTGATTTTGAACTTGATTATATTGGTTGGATAGCCAAGGATATTCAATTGGAAAAAGCAGTACGTAAGCGTAAGCCTGTTGTGCAAAGTTATCCTTCTGCATTGGCAAGCAAAAGTTTTAAGTCCTTGGCGAAAGATTTCGGTTCATTTTTTACCAGTCCATCGCAGCCCTTAATATCTGGTTTTTGGCAGGAAGTAATACAACAGCGAAAGGTCGCTAGTTAGAAAGGCTTCATTATTATGACCTACAGTGAACTACTAAACCGAAATGTCGATGTGCTTAAATCAAGCGTAAATCGATACGGATTATATGGTTTAGTTATTTCACTGCTTACAATTCTGATTGCTAACTTTATCGTTAGTTTGCAGATGACGGGAGAAGTGTCATTCGATAGTCTCATGCTAGCTCAAAAGACTAACGTTGCCTTAAGGATATTAGACCTGTTACCTTTTATGTTTGCATTTTGGGGGCAATACACGACTACTGTAATGGCACATCATGCCAGTACAATTATAATAGAAGAGACGGATGAACTTCGCGAAGAAACGACGGAATGGAAAAGAAAATCATTGCATCATACAAGTCATGATGCCTTAACCGAACTCCCAAACAGATCATCGTTCTATGAATTGCTAAGTGAAGCTCTTCATATTGCTTCACGTGAAAATACAAACCTGGTGATTTTGTATATAAATCTGGTTGGATTCAGACAGGTTAATGATGTCTATGGAAATGTGAGTGGAGATTTAATTCTTAAAGAAGTCACCAAGCGTCTTCAGCATTTGTTTCACGCTGACAATATCGTTGCTAGATTGGGTGGCGATAAATTTACAGTATTATTAGAAGATGATTTTGAAGAAAAGTTGTTTATTAATGAAATTAAACGAATACAGAAAACATTAGAACTGCCTTATATCGTTGATGATACTAATATCGATATTAGTATAAATATAGGAATATCCCGTTACCCCGATGATGGCGAGATTGCAGATGAACTTATTCAGCGTGCTGAACTAGCCATGTTCTCGGCTATATCAGCTAATAAAGCCTACCTTGCTTATTCCCCTGATCTAAGTCAGAAAAACCCACGACGAGTTACGCTTATCGGTGATTTACGGCGTGCAATAGAAAATGACCAACTGGAATTAAATTACCAACCCAAGATTGATGTAATTAGCAATGAGGTTACCTCTGTTGAAGCTTTAGTTCGATGGACTCATCCAGAACATGGACGTATCTCACCTGAAGAGTTTGTGCCGCTTGCTGAACGGAATCGATTAATTCAACCATTAACAAAATGGGTTGTAAATTCAGCATTACGTGAATCAGCGAAATGGCATAAGCGTGGATTAAATATCGGCATATCTATTAACATTTCAGCTCATGATCTAAGTAATCCTGAACTACCTGATGTTTTTTCTACACTTCTTGTCGAACATGGTGTTAGTCCTGATTGGATCACTTTAGAAATTACCGAAAGCAGTATCATGAATGATCCGAAACAAGCACTCATAGTGCTTAATAGATTAAGTGAAATGAATTTTCGTCTATCCATCGATGATTTCGGAACAGGTTACTCCTCGTTAGCTTATCTCAGTAAGTTGCCAGCTCAGGAAATTAAAATTGATCAAAGTTTTGTAATGAGAATGAATGAAAATAAAAGTGATGCTTTGATTGTAAAGGCAACGATTGATCTCGGACATAATCTTGGTTTGAAAGTAATTGCTGAAGGTGTGGAAGATGAAGAAGTCTGGCACCGATTGAAACAAATGGGTTGTGATATTTTACAAGGCTACTTCTTTAGTCGACCTCTTGAAATAGATGACCTTTATAAATATTTACAAGAATCTCTCTGGAAACCTAAAGCAGCATAAAAAATTTGAAATATGCTTTGAATAGAAGAAACACGCTATAATTAAT
>CAZGBJ010000056.1:0-4960 GCA_964523895.1 uncultured Enterobacteriaceae bacterium | reverse complement strand
CTAGTAAGGCTAGCAACATAATAAAGTAGGTTGCTGCAAATTCGATCCCATTATTCAGTACTACAATTGGACCATTCTCTGTTAACCAACTGTAATTACCATGTTCTTTCAAAATATCCTTTGCACGATCCAGTCTTTCAATACCGCCCATTGTCCTTTCTGTTGCAAAGAAACCAGCACCCTCTGCTATTGCAAGCCAACCATTCTGTATATGTACCGTCACTGCGGCAACGACCATGGTTGCCATAAGCGGAATTGATATCCAACGTGTGCCCAAGCCAAGCAATAATAATATTGCACCACCTGCTTCGGTTAATGATGCCATCCAGGCCATTAACGTTGGAAACGGTAAACCTAGTCCCCAATCAGGATTTCCAAACCATTCAATCGTGCTATCAATTGAATTGATCTTCTTTGAGCCCGCCATCCAGAAAATAGGCACTAAGTATAAACGTAATAATAAAGGGCCAATAAATCCTATCCCTTCAATTATCTTATCAAGAAGGTCTTGAGCCCAATTCATTAAATTTATTACTGCCGACATAGATAGCCCCTTTTATTTTGTTATTTTAAATGGTGATAAACGTCATCAATTTATGAAGTAATTTTATTTTTTACACCAAGCAGAATATCTTTATCATGAAAGTCTTGCATTATTTCGAGGCCACCTTTAATCACGGCATCAGGGTCTGGGTGTTGCAATTGCTCAGCTATTGATAAAAGAATTTCTCTTCCCGATTGATTGCTATTATTTGAACACTCTTCAATCAACTTGGCAGAAACAGGGTTAAGCTCAATAAAGCCTACCTCGTCATGTCTATCACGGTATACAACAATATACGTCGCTTGCTCAGGTATTTCCTTCGGGACAAACTCAGGGCTTATCTTATGTACCGGCCATTGATATGCCAAAGGCATTGCCAGTGGACTTAACTGAGGAATACCCTCAAGCAGATCTCCTTCCTGCTCTATACCTTCAAATAAAATTTCTCGTGAATCCATAGAAACCGAAGTTTCTATCCACTCATAATGCGCTAATTCCAGTAAAAAAGGATAGTCTTCTGAATGCCCCACACGTTCATGCTCAAGATAATGTAAAAATTCCTGCGGCATTTTTGGAAACAAGGGTGTATGCGCTTGATGATTTGAAACATAGTCACGCATCATCTGATGCCAATGTTCATCCTCAGTTACTTTTCTAAGAACAGGAAAACTATTCGCAATAAACCCCTCGATGTTGTTATAAACAAGCTCACGATAGATTTTAAGTCGTCGATCTTCGATACCTTCTGGAGCAGCATTATTTTCCGGATCGCGCATGTGTTGTGTAAACACATGTTGCACATCCTGAAAGTGATTAGCTTTGCTGTTTGCTGACGATGTCATTTGATGAATGTTGTGATTGATAGTTTCTGATGGTATCGACTTCCTTAAGTAAAACATCTAATGGGGGGATATTGAAATCACGTTCAAGCAATGTCGGAAAAACACCGAAGTGTTCATAAGCGACTTCTAGCAACTTCCAGACTGGATCAATAACATCCGCCCCATGCGTATCGACACGCAAGTCCTCTTCTTCAACATAGTGACCGGCAATATGTGCATAAGCAATACGATCACCGGGCAGAGCTTTGAGAAAATCTTCGGCATCATATTTGTGATTAATACTATTCACGTAAATATTATTAATGTCGATATGAAAATAACAGTCTGCTTCTTCCAGTACCGCATTAACAAATTCTATTTCCTTTATCTCCTGACCTACTGCAGCATAATAAGAAGCATTTTCCATAGCTATACGTTGTCCAAGGATATCCTGAACACGCTTAATTCTTTCTACAACATATTTGATTGCTTCTTCAGTGAACGGGATTGGCATCAGGTCATAAAGATGACCATCATCTGCACAATAGCTAAGGTGTTCGCTATAAATGCGTATATTGTGTGCTTCAAGAAACTGCTTCACCTTTCGTAAAAAAGCTTCATCTAATGGTGCTGAACCACCAATATTTAATGACAGTCCATGACAGACCATCGGTACTTGTTCTGAAATTTTTCGAAATTGGCTACCAAACTTACCGCCAACATCGATCCAGTTTTCAGGCGCGACTTCCATGAAATCGACCTGAGAGGGAATGGATTCTGCAAGCGAGCCAATGAAGGCTCGCCGCAGACCTAATCCTGCACCGTGTACAGGATAATTTTTAGACATATGAAAGTTAAATTTTGTAGAGATTAATGCTTGTCGCCACAACTACCTTCAGCTTTCTTGTCGCCACAACTACCTTCAGCTTTCTTGTCGCCACAACTACCTTCGGCTTTCTTGTCGCCACAACTACCTTCGGCTTTCTTGTCGCCACAACTACCTTCGGCTTTCTTTTTATCGCCACATTTTCCTTCGCCGCATTTACCTTCTTTTTTCTTATCGCCACAAGAGCCTTCGGCTTTCTTATCGCCGCATGAACCTTCAGCTTTCTTGTCTCCACATTTTCCTTCGCCACACTTGCCTTCTTCAGCAACTTGATAACCACCATTAGTTAGTTGATTAGCTGCAAATGGATTGTCAGCAGCATTAACGATCGGACTTGCTGATAATGAAACAGCAAAAGTGGTACCTAAAGCTACAGCTAATGGATTAAGTTTATTTTTAATTGGCATTTTTAATTTCTCCCGGAAATATTATATAAAACAACCCTTTATGGGCATATAAAGTTTTTGTAACTCATGAGGAAAGACATAATAACAAGGGTTTGTTAGATCCTTTTACGCCCAACTGTGATATTGACTAAAACGATATGGAAAAGTTTCTAAAATCGCCAAAGAATATCTACTATTTTTGCCGCATATGAGGAAAAAGTATGACGTCTCGAATAGAAGCTGAATCGGTTAAAAACATGACTAATCGGTCTATACCAATACCCTCTCCTGCTGTTGGTGGCATGCCATATTCAAGAGCAGTAATGTAATCATCATCAAAATGCATAGCTTCGCTGTCGCCGGCTTCTTTATCTTCAACTTGTTGTCGGAATCGTTCTGCCTGATCTTCAGGGTCATTCAACTCTGAAAAACCATTTGCAATTTCTCGACCACCAATAAAAAATTCAAATCGATCCGTCACAAACGGATCATCATCATTTTTACGCGCCAGTGGAGAGACCTCAGTAGGGTATTGGGTGATGAAAGTCGGTGCTAATAATCTGTTTTCTACCGTCTTTTCGAAAATTTCTATCTGTATTTTCCCCAGGCCATAACTATCTTCAATTGGAATATCCAGCTTCTCAGCAATATTACGAATACACTCCATCGATTGCAGATCGTCTGCTGTAATAGACTCATTAAATTTCAGAATCGATTCAACAACAGTCATTCGTTCAAATACCTGGGCTAAATCATAAGTCTGACCTTGATAGACCACTTCATTACTCCCACAGATTTCAGTTGTCATTTTTCGCAACATATCTTCTGTTAAATTCATTAAGTCTTCATGATCAGAATAAGCCTGATAAAACTCAAGCATAGTAAATTCCGGATTATGTCTTGGCGATAAACCTTCATTACGAAAACTGCGGTTTATTTCGAACACTTTTTCAAAACCGCCCACCACCAAACGTTTTAGATATAACTCTGGAGCAATACGTAAAAAGAGTTCCATATCCAGACTATTATGATGTGTCGTAAACGGACGAGCAGTAGCACCGCCAGGAATAACATGCATCATCGGTGTCTCTACTTCGATATAATTTTCGTTATTTAAATAGGAACGAATGAACTCTATAACCTGTGATCGAACCCTGAACACCTCACGCGTTTCCTCATTCATAATAAGATCAACATAACGTTGACGATAACGCGTTTCCTGATCAGTCAGACCATGAAATTTTTCAGGGAGTGGTTGTAAGGATTTTGTTAATAATGATATTGAATCAACATGGATACTCAACTCACCCTTATTGGTTTTCATGACTGTGCCTGTGGCACCAATGATGTCACCGACATCCCACTTCTTGAATCCGGTATTATAAAGACCCTCGGGTAAATCATCACGCCTGACATAGAGTTGAATCTTGCCAGACATATCCTGAAGATGAGCAAACGATGCCTTTCCCATAATTCGTCGACTCATCATGCGGCCAGCAATGGCAACCTTTATTGACTCTTGTTCAAGTTCTTCTTTCGATTTGTCGCCATGTTTTTCTTGCAAGTCTGCTGCAAGTGAATCTCGTTTAAAATCATTTTTAAACGCACTACCTTGATCGCGTAATTCTTGTAGTTGTTGACGTCGCTGTGCGATTAGATCATTTTCGTTTTGATTTTCTTCATTCATAAGCTTTTATATTGTGCTCACTCTATATTAATGTATAAATTGATATTAACAGATATAAATATTACAGCCCATTTTTAAGGCTGGCTTCCATAAATTGATCCAGACTGCCATCAAGTACAGCCTGGGTATTCCCGGTCTCAACACCTGTCCTTAAATCCTTAATGCGAGATTGATCGAGGACATAAGATCGTATCTGACTGCCCCAACCTATGTCCGCTTTAGTATCTTCCATCGCTTGTTTTTCTGAATTAAGTTTGTGCATTTCAAGTTCATACAATTTAGCCCGTAATTGTTTCATTGCATGATCTTTATTTTTATGTTGCGAACGATCATTCTGACATTGAGCAACAATGCCAGTGGGGACGTGAGTCAATCTGACAGCCGAATCCGTTTTATTAACATGTTGCCCACCTGCACCACTGGCACGATACGTATCAATACGTAAATCTGCCGGGTTAATATCGATTTCAATATTGTCGTCAACCTCGGGAGAAACAAAGATAGAAGCAAATGAAGTGTGTCGACGATTGCCTGAATCAAAAGGTGATTTTCTTACCAGACGATGCACGCCTGTTTCGGTCCGTAACCAGCCAAATGCATAGTCACCCGTATACTGTATGGTGGCACTTTTTATTC
>CAZGBJ010000055.1:0-5581 GCA_964523895.1 uncultured Enterobacteriaceae bacterium | reverse complement strand
ATGCATTTTTTATTAAGTAATGATGATGGTTATCAGGCTCCTGGTATAGCTGCTTTGGCTGAAGCGCTTGCGGAGTTAGGTAAGGTCACGGTTGTTGCTCCTGACCGAGATCGTAGCGGTTCCAGTAATTCATTAACACTGGACGCCCCGCTTCATGTCAAACAAGACAGTCGTGATTTTTATTATGTTAATGGTACGCCAACGGATTGTGTTCATCTTGCAGTAACCGGTCTATTGGATGAAGAACCTGATATGGTGATCAGCGGTATAAACTCAGGTGCAAACCTTGGTGATGACGTAATTTATTCCGGTACGGTCGCTGCGGCAATGGAAGGTCGCTTTCTTGGTCGTCCTGCCATTGCTTTTTCGCTCGCTGGTGTAAGGCCAGATGATTATTCTTCTGCCGTTATCGTGGCTAAAAAAATTATTCAATCAATTATGAAACAAGCTTCTGAAGATGCGTTATTGAATATCAATATTCCTGATATTAAATATGAACAAATAGAAGGCTTTGAAGTAACTCGTTTGGGTAGTCGCCATAAAGCAGAGCCGGCACAAGAAGCATTCGACCCAAAAGGTCGTAAGGTTTATTGGGTGGGGCCGGTTGGTTCTGAACAAGATGCAGGTGAGGGCACTGACTTTCATGCGATACGAGCTAACAAAGTATCCATTACACCGTTGCAAATTGACTTAACACGTCATGAAGCTTTGCCAGCACTAGCTAATTGGGTAAAAACACTTAAATGATGTCAGCTGAACACAGTGGCATAGGAATGACTTCACAGCGTACGCGTGACCGCCTTGCCGATACCCTGATTGAAATGGGAATAATGTCTGAAGTTGTACTTGATGCAATACGAACAACGCCACGACATCTTTTTGTTGATGAAGCATTAGCTACTCGGGCCTATGAAAATACGGCATTGCCGATAGGATTTAATCAGACCATTTCTCAACCCTACATCGTTGCGAAAATGACAGAAGCGTTGATTAAAGACAGGAAGCTAGAAAAGGTTCTGGAAATTGGTACGGGTTGCGGTTATCAAACCGTTATCATGGCGCAATTTACGAAACGCATATATACGATTGAAAGAATAAACGACTTATTAATACGTGCGCGAGAACAGTTTCAAAAATTAGGCTTTACCAATGTTCGAACTAAATATGCTGATGGTAATATTGGTTGGCCTACGCAAGCTCCTTTTGATGCTATTATTGTTGCAGCTGCACCAATAGGTGTGCCTGATGCCTTATTGGAACAATTGGCCATTGATGGTCGTTTGGTTATTCCTGTTGGTAAATCCGGCGATCAAAAATTATTATTGATTACCCGTACGCAAGAGGGTTTTGAGGAAGAAGTGATTGATTCGGTCAGTTTTGTGCCCATGCTCGGTGGAACATCATGAACAAAGATACAACTTAAAAGTGACAGGATGATTTATTGTTATAATATTGTTATTTTTCTATTTGTTTTTTTAATGCTCCAGGCTTGTGCTGGAACGGGTATTGCTCCTGTCGCAAATCGTGGAGAAGTTAAAGAATCATCAGCAACAGCGACACAACGAAATACTAAACCACAGCCTAAACCAGCAAAAAAATCATCAACTAAAAATGAATCTGGCTATCATATCGTTAGCAAAGGAGAAACCTTATATTCAATTTCCTGGCGATATAATTTTGATTACAAAGAGATAGCGAATTGGAATCAGGTTAAACCGCCCTATACCATCTATCCAGGCCAATTGATTCGTTTAAAGCCGGTTCTTAAAAAGAAAGGTGAGCCTTTAACTAAGCCAGCTACTACAACTAAAAAAGCTATCCCAAAACAAATACCACCTAAAAAAACAGTAAAACCGATTCAGAAAAAGACAAAAATTGCCGATAAAAAAACTGATACAAAAGTTGTTTTAGCCAAAGGCCCGGTAAAATGGTCATGGCCAACGAAAGGTAAGTTAGTTAAATCGAATTCTCCAACATCAAAAAAAGGTATCGATATATCAGGAAATTCTGGCCAGCGAGTTAATGCAGCAGCAGCAGGTGAAGTTGTCTACAGTGGTGGTGGACTTATTGGCTATGGAAAGCTTATTATCATTAAACATAACGAAACATACTTGAGTGCCTATGCCTATAACAACAAACTTTTGGTCAAGGAAGGCGATAGAGTGAACGCAGGTGAAGCTATCTCTGAAATGGGACAGGATCATACTGGTCGTACTGTGCTTCATTTTGAAATACGCCAGAATGGCAAGCCCATCAATCCAACTAAACATCTTCCGAAAAAACGTGCCTGAGTAAAAAAACGGTAAATCAATGAAAGACGAAGATATAAAATCAAACTCTGACTCCGACATAGAAGATAGTGCTGCTGAGGATGAGAAAATTCAGTCGACTGATGAACTGGAAGAGGTCAGCGAAGTTGAAGATATCAATAAACAAAAATCAAAGGACAAACAAAAAAAATCTGAAACGGTGCGTATTTCCAGTGGTGATATGGATGCTACCCGTTTATACCTTAATGAAATTGGTTTTTCCCCCTTATTAACGGCGGAAGAAGAAGTTTATTTTTCTCGTAAAGCATTAAAAGGAGACGAAAGCGCAAGAAAGCGCATGATCGAAAGTAATTTACGTCTTGTTGTGAAAATTGCACGTCGATATATGAACCGTGGTTTAGCACTTCTCGACCTTATTGAAGAAGGCAATCTTGGTTTGATCCGTGCTGTAGAGAAATTTGATCCGGAAAGAGGTTTTCGTTTTTCAACTTATGCCACCTGGTGGATAAGACAAACGATTGAACGCGGATTAATGAATCAAACTCGTACCGTACGTTTGCCGATTCATGTGGTAAAAGAAATTAATATTTATTTACGAGCAGCACGGAAACTTTCACAAACACTGGATCGCGAACCTAGCTCACAAGATGTTGCTGATATGCTCGACCAGCCGATAGACGATGTTAAGCGTATGTTGGGTTTGAATGAGCGAGAAACATCGGTTGATTCCCCTAGCCCTTATGATCCGGATAAATCGTTATTAGATACGTTGCCTGATGAGCAAAATCTTGACCCCTCCTTGTTACTACAAAATAGTGATGTAAAGGAACATATTGACACCTGGCTAAATTTGCTTAGTGACAAGCAATGTGTGGTTGTAGAACACCGTTTTGGATTACATGGTAGAGAAGTTGCTACTTTGGAAGAGATTGGTGTTGAATTAGGTGTGACGCGAGAACGAGTGCGGCAGATCCAAATAGAAGCGATTAAACGATTGAGGCAAATATTATTAAGAGAGGGCTTTTCTCTCGATACATTAAAGATGGAAAATTAAACAGAGGGTAAAAACAGGCAGGCAACGACATTTCTGCCTTCATCAATCAATAAATTATAGCTACGGCATGCTGCACCTGTGTTCATTATTTCCAGACCGATATTTTTTGAGGTGATATAAGACAGTAATTCCGGATTTTGAAAACCAGATTCTTTACCTGTTCCGAGTAATATAACTTCGGGTTGCCATGCGATAATTTGATCCATCTGTTGCAATGCAAGATATTGATAAGCTTTTACCGACCAATGTTCAATTAAATGATCTTTTGAAATAACCAGATTTGATTTAATTATTTTGTTTTTTAAGGCAAATGAATCATCAGAATAGGAAATAATTTTATTTGAAGCAGAATTTTCGCTGTCAAGTTCGATCTTCATCGGTTTTTATGTCCTGTTTTTAAAAATTGTAATTATATTGCAGTATATAGAGGGAGAGGTAAGTATAAATGAAAATAATATTGTTAGGGCCACCGGGTGCAGGTAAGGGTACTCAGGCAAATTGTATAAAAGAAAAATTTAACATTCCGCAGATATCAACGGGTGATATGTTACGTGCTGCAGTAAGTGCGGGTACTGAATTAGGCATAGAAGCTAAAAAAGTAATGGATGCAGGTGGACTTGTTTCAGATGAATTAATTTTAGGTTTGGTTAAAGAGCGTATAAGTGAAAATGATTGTAAAAATGGTTACCTGTTTGATGGTTTTCCTCGTACGATTGTTCAGGCTGAAGCCATGTCCGCATCTAGTATAGATATTGACTATGTCATTGAAATTAAAGTAGAAGATGAATCAATTATCAAGCGAATGAGTGGTCGTAGAGCACATTTAGCTTCGGGACGAACTTACCATATTGAGTTTAATCCACCGAAGGTTGAAAACAAAGATGATGTTACTGGAGAAAACCTCGTTCAACGTGATGATGATCAAGAAGAGACAGTTAAAAAACGTTTGGATGTTTATCATGAACAAACATCACCTTTAATAAAATATTATACTGAACTTTCAAAGCAAAATGATGCAAAGATTAAATATGTGAGTGTAAATGGTATGCAAGATGTTAAAGAAGTTACTAAAAATATTTTGTTGCAGCTAACATAATTATTCATATTTATACTTCAATAAATAGATAAAAAAGTATGATTTGTCGTATAAATAACAATAAAACTGCATTATTTTGCAATGAATAAAGTTTTTTTAAAAAAAAATATAGATAAAAGATAAAACATGACTATAATTGCAACGTGTTTGTTTAATGTTATGTATACATGTTGTTAAATTAAATTATTCATCAGTAGGGGAGTCTCTAACTATGGCGAAGAAAAAAGCAAAGAAGAAGACTAAGAGAAAAGTAGCAAAGAAGAAGGCTAAGAGAAAAGTAGCTAAGAAGAAGGCTAAGAAGAAAACTTCTAGGAAAAAAGCTAAAAAGAAAGCCAAGAAAAAGGCTAAGAGAAAAGTAGCCAGAAAGAAGGCTAAGAAAAAGGCCAAGAAAAAGGCTAAGAAAAAAGCCAAGAAAAAGGCTAAGAAAAAAACTTCTAGGAAAAAAGCTAAAAAGAAGGCCAAGAGAAAGGCTAAGAGAAAAGTAGCCAGAAAGAAGGCCAAGAAAAAGGCTAAGAGAAAGGCCAAAAAAAAATCTAGAAGAAGATAAGCCGAAAGTGACGCTGGCTCAGCGTGATAAAGAACGCAGAAAAAAGGCCAGAACAGTCATTGAAGCAAGAAAGAAACGCCGTAAGGCGTTAGTTGAGAGCTTACTTAAATAATTAAAGTGAGAGTCTCTACTAAAAAACTACTGATAGGCCCCGTTTACGGGGCCTTTTTTTTATGTACAGGATGTACGGTATGTCGCGGGCGCAGGAAGCGCAGGAGCGACGTTGTTCATGGATAGAGCGACACAGGAGTCAAAGCCGAGGAGCACACAAAAGATGTTTGTGATGAATGCTTAGGGTTTTTGCTCCTGCACCAACAGTAGGCGCTTTAGGCGAAGCCTAAGTACCTACATCCATGTAGGCAATGTCGCGGGCGCAGGAAGCGCAGGAGCGACGTTGTTCATGGGTAGAGCGACACAGGAGTCAAAGCCGAGGAGCACACAAAAGATGTATGTGATGAACGCTTAGGATATATGCTCCTGCATATCCTAAATACCTACATCCATGTAGGCAATATCTCGATAGGACGAGAGTCCGTAGTGATGACGGTATTTTCGATATTGAGACTGTAACTAAAACTGTGTAACTGTTTATTATTACCCTAAACTGGGTAAAG
>CAZGBJ010000054.1:0-5609 GCA_964523895.1 uncultured Enterobacteriaceae bacterium | reverse complement strand
TGCCTTCTCGCTATATAGGCTTCCCAGTATGTCGAAGTCACGGATTCAGGTTTAACAGAGAAGGATTTAACTCGGTTCGATAATGAGGATGATCGAGGCAAGTATGCATATGATCAAATGAGAAAAACTGGATCAAACGATCGGCGTGAGGATAGGCCGAAACTTTTTTATCCTGTTGCTAATCCAGATGGAGAAGAAGTTATTCCTATAGCTCCTGCTGGATATGAGAGTTGTTGGCGCTTTGAAAAAAAGACCTATGAACGACTGCTTAGTGAGGACTACATACTGTGGAAAAAAACTAAAAGGGGTGGCGTAGAGATTTGGTGGCCGTATGTTAAATATTATCTTGAAGGTAGAACAAAGCGACCTTCACCACTTTGGAATGATTTAGACGGCAACAAAAAGGCAGCGCGTGATGTTAGAACTCTTTTTGATGGTAAGAAGATATTTGATTTTCCTAAACCTGTCCCATTAATTGAACGCTGTATTCAAATTTCTCCGAATTCATCGCCGGATGATCTCATTCTTGATTTCTTTGCTGGTTCTGGTTCTACAGCCCATGCTGTCATGCAATTGAATGCTAAAGATAATGGGAAGAGACGGTTCATATGTGTCCAGCTTCCAGAAAACATTGAAGAGGGTACTGAAGCTTACAAAGCGGATTTTACTAACATAGCTCAGATTTCTAAGGAAAGAATTAGAAGGGCTGGTTTTAAAATTAAAGAAAATAACAATAAATGTTCTGTTGATTTTGGTTTCAGGGTATTTAAGTTAGCTGAGTCAAATATTATGTCATGGAACCCTGACCGCACAGACCTTGAAGAAAGCCTGCTTTCTCACGAAGAGCATTTGATCGAAGGGCGCACCGAGCAAGATGTACTCTATGAACTGCTTTTGAAACGCGGTGTTGATCTTGCGGTTCCCATCGAAAGTCGCGAGGTCGCTGGCAAGAATATCTATAGCATTGGCTATGGCGTGCTGTTCGCCTGCCTCGATGAAACTATTACCAGTGAACAGGTTGAGGATATCGCCCAAGCCATTATTGACTGGCACCGCGAACTTGCCCCAAGTTCAGAAACCCACATCTTTTTTCGAGATAGCGCGTTTAGGGATGATGTTTCCAAAACCAACATGGCCGCCATTCTGGAACAGAACGGTATTACCCATGTCCGCAGCTTGTAAGGAGTAAGACTGATGAAGCTGCATTTTGAAGATGATCTGGATTTTCAGAAAACTGCCATTGAATCGGTAGTTAACCTGTTTAAGGGGCAAGAAATTTCCCGTTCAGAATTCACGGTGACTTTTAGACCTGAGGCCAGCCCGTACTTATCTATATTCACGGATGAAAGTCAGCTTGGTATTGGCAACAGGCTGTTACTCGTAGATGAAGAGCTCGAAGAAAACCTTCGTAAGGTTCAGGGCGGTAACGGTCTCCGTCAATCTGAAAAGCTGGCCAGTGGTGATTTTACTATAGAAATGGAAACAGGCACGGGTAAAACCTATGTTTATTTACGCACTATTTTTGAACTGAATAAAAACTATGGTTTTACCAAGTTTGTAATCGTCGTGCCTTCAGTGGCTATCAAGGAGGGTACATACAAAACTTTGCAAATCACCCAAGAGCATTTTGAGGGGTTATATCCTAAAGCCAAAGGTTACGAGTATTTCCTGTATAACTCTTCTAAGCTTGGGCAGGTGCGCAACTTTGCCACTAGCTCTAATATCCAGATCATGGTCACGACCGTTGGCGCGATCAACAAGAAGGATGTGAACAATCTTTATAAGGAAAACGAGAATACCGGCGGCGAAAAGCCGATTGACTTGGTGAAGGCTACCAACCCGGTCATCATTGTCGATGAGCCACAGAGTGTTGATGGCGGTTTAACCGGTAAGGGTAAAGAGGCATTAAATGCCATGAACCCCCTTTGCACTTTGCGCTACTCGGCAACTCATGTTGATAAACATCATATGACATTCCGACTAGATGCGGTGGATGCCTATGAGCGCGGCTTGGTTAAGCAAATCGAAGTGGCGTCAATTCAAATCGATAGTGGCAATAACAAGCCATATATTCGTTTAGACTCTACCCATAACAAAAAAGGCTCGATTACCGCTAAGATCGAGATCGATGTGCAACGTGGCAAGAATATTAAACGTGAAATTTTGACGGTTGAAGATGGTGATGATCTGGAGCAGGTCACCAACCGATCACTCTACGAGAATATGCAGATTGGTACGATTACATGTGGAAAAGACAATGAGTCCATTGAAGTCAAAGGCAATGGTATTGATCGGAGGCTAAGGCTGGGTGAAACCATTGGTGACGTAGACCCTGATGAGATTAAGCGTCTGATGATCCGCCGGACAATCAAAGAACATTTTGACAAAGAACTGACATTTGCGGTGAATAAACAGCCAATCAAAGTCTTGAGTTTGTTCTTTATCGATAAAGTGGAGTATTACCGGCAGTACGATGAAGATGGAAATCCTGTGCTGGGCAAATACGCCCTTATGTTTGAGGAAGAATACCGGAAGCTAGCAAAATCTGCTGATTATCAGAGTCTGTTCAAAGAAATAGACTTGGATACGGACGCGTCAGAAGTACATAACGGCTATTTCTCCATCGATAAGAAAGGTCGTTCTGTGGAGACGGCAGAAAAAAATCAAGCAGGCCGTGACAACGCCGAGCGTGCCTATAACCTAATTATGAAAGAAAAAGAGAAGCTGCTGAGCTTCGATACGAAGCTCAAATTTGTTTTCTCGCATTCTGCTCTGAAAGAAGGCTGGGATAACCCGAACGTATTCCAGATATGCACGCTCCGCGATATGGGTAGCGAGCGGGAGCGCCGCCAGACCATTGGGCGTGGATTGCGCCTTTGTGTGAATCAAGAAGGTCTTCGGTTGCGCGGTAATGATGTTAATACCTTAACCGTCATAGCGACCGAGAACTATGAGAAGTTTGCCGAAAACTTGCAAAAAGAGATCGAGCAGGATACTGGCATTCGCTTCGGCATAGTGGAACCTCACCAGTTTTCAACAATCCAGACAGCTAACGACCAAGGCGATATTGCTCCTCTGGGGGTGGAACAGTCTGAAAAAATCTGGCAATTCTTGAAAGATGAAAATTACGTAGATGCAAAAGGAAAGGTACAAGATAATCTGCGTGCAGTATTAAAAGACGGAAATTTCGAGCTTTCCAATGAAATAAAGCAGGAGCTGTTGCAGGCTCATGGTGAAGGGCAGGCTGAGGCCATTGCTACCGATATCCAAGGCGTGCTTCGCAAGCTGGCTGGTAAGCTGGACATTAAGAATGCTGATGACCGCAAAACTATTCGCACCCGCGAAGCGGTACTTCAATCGGACGAGTTTAAGGCACTTTGGGATCGCATTAAATACAAAACTACATATCGGGTCGAGTTTGATAACCTCAAACTTATTAATGACTGTGCTGAGGCAATTAGAGACTGTCCTCCCATTACCAAAACACGAGCACAATTCCGTAAGGCAGATATCGCAATTGGTAAGGGCGGTGTAACAGCAGAAGAAACCTCAGCTTCGGGATTTACCACCATCCATGAAAACGATATTGAACTGCCCGATATTATTACCGACCTTCAGGACAAAACTCAGCTCACCCGCAAGAGCATCGTGCAGATACTTAGGGACAGCAGGCGTCTCCAGGATTTTGCGCGTAACCCTCAGCAATTTATGGACTATTGCTCTGAAGCAATAATCCGAACCAAACGCTTGGCGCTGGTTGATGGAATCAGATACACCAAAATAGGTGAAGATCACTTCTATGTACAAGAGCTATTTCGGCAGGAAGAGCTGAAAGGCTACCTGAAGAATACTCTGGAAACGCAAAAATCAGTCTATACCCACGTGGTATATGACTCTGGCGGCGTAGAGAAAACCTTTGCCGAAGACTTGGAAAAGAACGAAAAGGTCAAGGTCTACGCCAAGCTGCCTGCATGGTTCAAAGTCCCAACGCCCCTTGGAACCTATAACCCTGACTGGGCGATTGTTGTCGAAGACGAAGGCGAAGAAAAGCTCTATTTTGTCGTGGAAACCAAAGGTAGCACATGGTGGGACGATCTTCGTCACCTTGAAGGCGCGAAAATCAAGTGCGGTGAAAAGCACTTTGATGAAATTGCGAAAAATACAGAGAATCCAGCTCAGTACATCAAGTCAAAGGATGTTGAAGGGATGATGGGGTATGTGGAATAGAACAGAGGATATGAAATGGACGAATTTGAAGAGCAGTTAGAAAGTTTGAAGCAGCACATCCTCGACTCTAGTCGTCAAAGCTGGTTGTTTGGTGCGGGCGTTAGCTTCGATGCAAATGTTCCTCTGATGAATGCACTCACTGAGCGCGTTAATGCTTTAATAAAAGCTTCAGGAAATACAGACGACAATTCGATCATTGACGCTTTGAAGGCTGAGTTGATAGATGATTGTCATGTCGAGCATTACTTGAGCCATTTGGGTGATCTGATTGCTCTTTCAGAAAGGTCAAAAAATGGGAAAGCAAATCTGAATGGCATAAGCTTCTCACTTGATCAGCTCAATCATTGCTACAGAACAATCGTATCGGCAATTGGTACGACTGTGAGGTATGGGTATAAAAATAAAGAGACCATTGGCACTATGGAAAAACCGATAGTCGATATTGAGGCTCATGTCAGGTTTATTCAGGCTCTGTTTAGGAATAAAGCTAATTTGGAAAGACGTTCATCTATTAAATTCTTCACAACCAACTATGACACGCTTTTGGAGGACGCTTTAGCGCTCAATAGAATAGATGTTGTGGACGGGTTTTCTGGTGGATCAATGGGATTCTGGAATGCTGATTTCGAGTTTTCATCTCGCAATAATAGGATGGCCACATGCTCGTTGTACAAATTACATGGATCGGTTGATTGGCACCGCGATTCTACGCACGGTTTAGTCCGGGCGAGATATGGAACAAAGTATCTTTCAAATGCGGGCGATATAATGATTTATCCTCAAGCGACAAAGTACGTAGAAACCCAAAAAGATCCATTTGCTGCATTATTTTCTGGGTTGAGAGCGACAATAAAAGCCGGAGGGCAGAATGTGCTAGTAGCTTGTGGGTATAGCTTTAGTGATGAACACATTAATGCAGAAATCGAACATTGCCTCAACGATGAAAATAATAAAACGACTGTCATTGCCTTTACAGATGAGAAACCAAAAGATGATATAAAAATCAACATAACGCTTGATCGTTGGTTGCAACACGAGCGTTTTGGTGAGCGTATATTCGTTGCAGGAAAGAATGGTCTTTACAACAATTCTCTAACTCCTTATGGCTTTGAGGAAGGTAAACAATTTGAGTGGTGGTCGTTTTCTGGCTTGATTAAATTTTTGGAAACGGGAGAGTTGTAATGGCTGAATTATTTTCTCCCAGGTCAGAACTCAAAATTGGTCGAATAGTTGAAGTCAGTGGCAATAGTTTACGTATTGAATTGGATGATGATATCAATGAGCTGGTTAGAGCTGTTGATGGAAAAAATTATCCGATTGGACAGGTCTAAGGTACTCCCCATTGTCCAGACCAATATTTCTATAAATTAAGATAGAAATCT
>CAZGBJ010000053.1:0-6580 GCA_964523895.1 uncultured Enterobacteriaceae bacterium | reverse complement strand
AACCAGTTCATCCAGTGGGCGGAACGGTTGGGCTTTGAACAACAACGGCCCGAAAGCCTGTCTCGGGTTGATTTTACCTTCGATTATGGCGTGGATGAGATCGACTTTGATGAGGACCATTTTGTCAGTCGTTCCAAGAAAGACACCCGTTATCGCAAAGATCATACGCTGCAAACGCTGCAGTTCGGGAAAGATGAAATTGTGCTTCGTGTCTATGACAAAATCGCCGAGATTGAGGAAAAAAGCCACAAAGAATGGTTTTACGATCTTTGGAACACCGAACCCGAGCAAAAGGTCTGGCGGATTGAATGGCAGGTCCGTAAAGCAATTTTAAAACGTTTTGGCATTCACAACCTTCAAGATTTACAGGACGGTGTCGGTGATATTTTGCGTTATCTATCGTGCGAACACGAGACTCTGAGAGAACCTAATAGCGACAGTAACCGCTCGCGTTGGCCTCTTCATCCACTTTGGGAGGATTTGCAAAAACAAATTGAATCGTTTTGTGCGCAAGGCCTTTACCGTTCGATCGATACGGATTCGTTATTGGATGAACGTCTCCTTAGAATCGCTATCAGTATTCATGGTTATCTCAAAATGGTTGCGGCCATTGAGTGTATTCAACGCCGCCGTTCGATGATTTCTGATGAGGATGCACTAAAGCGGCTATATAGAAAAATGAAACTGATCCATGATCCTTTAACCTGGAAAGTGGATGTGGAAAAGCGCATTGAAAAAATCAGGTTGGGTCAATGGTAACGCTCGAGGCAATCATTAAATTGATCAATTCGCATAAGGACCAGGTGTTGCTGTATGCGCAATCGTCTTTAAGCGAACATCAATTTATCGCGTTTAGAAAACTGTTTCTCAATGAAATGGGGAGAAAAGGACTGGAATCGGAATTGGCAGATTTATTCAATGAGAAACATAAATAACCGGTAAGGCATGGCATGGGCAGGAATAGATGATGCAAAAAAGGAGGTGGACCATGCATGACACCGGATAATGTCACTGATTTCGAAATGCGGTTCAAGTCGCAGGATGATCAAATCACTTCCCAAGAATTGAAGCATGTACTGGATTATTTGCCAGAGATTCTCAAAGAAATGAACCAACAATCGGAAACCAAACAATCGGAGTAAAACAAAATGGCCGTTGCACTTTACGCTCGTGTATCGACAACCCGTCAGGCCGAAAACGACTTGTCGATCCCGGATCAATTGAACCAGATGCGGGAATGGTGCAAAGCAAATGGGTACGCCATTGCCGAGGAATACATCGAGCCCGGTGCATCGGCCAAGGATGACAAACGACCGGTTTTCGGGCAAATGATCCGAGAAGCGACGCTCTGTCCTTCGCCGTTTCAAGCCATCATCGTTCACAGTCAATCCCGATTCTATCGAGACGCCATAGAATTTGGCCTTCACGAACGCAAACTAAATGAAGCGCAGGTCAGACTCATTTCGATTACCCAACCGACGACGGATGATCCAAATGGGGAATTGATACGTAGGATATTTAGTTTTTGCGATGAATACCAAAGTAAAGAAACATCCAAACATACCGCCCGATCTATGATCGAGAACGCCAAGCAAGGTTATTTTAATGGCTCAAAGCCACCGTTTGGGTATCAAGCAATTGAAACTGAGACCATCGGCAACCGGGGACGCCGGAAAAAGAAGTTGATCATTGACGAAACGGAAGCTGAAACCGCCCGGAGAGTTTACGAACTTTATGTAAATGGATACCACGGGAAACCCATGGGTATGAAATCAATTGTGAACCTTTTGAATGACCAGGGTATTACTATGAGGGGTAGGCCCTGGCGAGTCCAAAAACTTCAGGAAGTGTTGTCGGACACGCTCTATATCGGACAATATTTTTACAATAAATGGGATTCGAAGAAGAAACAGCTTAGACCTAAAGAGGAACGGATTCAGATCAATGTACCGCCGATCATCGATCAGGAAACCTTTGCAAAGGCTGAACGGATGCGATATGAGCATGCGCCCGGACGAGTCGCGCCCAGGTTGGTGAATTCAAAGATTTTACTCAGTGGCCTGTTGAAATGTGGCGAATGTGGTTCGGGTATGACCTTAATGACGGGGAAAGGAGGACGTTACCGATATTACAAGTGTGTGAATCAAAAAACCAAAGGGAAAAATCGGTGCAGTACCCCGAACATCCCGATGGAAAAATTTGATCGATTGGTGTTAGAACGATTAGCTAATCGAATTCTGGTACCTGACCGAGTTCGTAAGATGCTGGTGCAGCTCCAGAATCAACTCAAGGTATCTCGAGGACAAGATGACGAAACATTGATGCGGCTCAAACGGCAGTTGCTTGGGAATCGAGAGAAAATTGATAACCTATACAACGCAATCGCAAAAGGAATGCCTTTTGATGAAAACACAAAACAATATCTACATCAGTTTAACGCGGAACGCGAGAACATATTGATCGAGCTTTCTAGACTCAAGCGTAAACAGCACATGCCATTTGGAAAAATTAACAAAAATCGAATCGAACAATTCTGCAAAGCCGTGAAAACCCGGTTGATGGATTCAGAATCCGGGTTCGGAAAAGGTTATCTCAAGCTCTTGGTTGATGATATTAGAGTCGAGGGTCAACAGGCCATCATGCGCGGAAGTCATGAAAAACTCGCCTACGCTATAGGGGTTAAACAAAGTCCTTCTAAATCAGTGCCCTTTTTCATGCGGGAATGGCGCGCCTTGGCGAAGGAACTTCGAACCGTCTTTTTGAAACATTAGAAGACTGGAGCGCCATTTTAGAGCAGCTTACACCTCAATATAATGAGGTGTCACCATGAATTTTACAAATCATGCTGGTGATGCTCCCGAGGTTACAAACTCTTTCAATTCTGCCACCTCACCAGAAACAAGCTCGCCTAAGAAAAAAACTGCCGCTCCGTTCTCATTGCGTCTGACAGCAGAAGAGCGCGCTCTACTCAGTGAGAAAGCTGGCAATCGTCCACTTGGAGCTTATATCCGCTCCTGCCTGCTTGGAGATAATGCTCAAAAACGCCGGAAAATACGGCGTCCCAGTATTGACCATCAAAAACTTGCGCTAATTTTATCAGAACTTGGACGCTCTCGCCTTTCTTCCAATATGAACCAATTGGCAAGGGCTGCGAATATAGGAGTTATTGATACATCGGATAGTGTAATTGCCGATCTTCAGGATGCTTGCCGCTCAATTTCTGATATGCGAGAAATGCTAATTGCAGCTCTTGGCTTAAAGCCGGAGCGCGACGAATGATCTTAGTTGGCAATCAACGCAGCGGAGCTAAAAATCTAGCTCTGCATTTGCTTAAGGAAGAAAACGAGCATGTCGAAGTTCATGAAATTAGAGGATTTGCATCACAAAACCTGACAGCAGCGCTCAATGAAGCCTATGCCATAAGCCGCGCCACGCGCTGCAAACAATATCTCTTTTCTTTAAGTTTAAATCCGCCGCAAGATGCAAATATAGCAACTGTGGATTTTGAAGATGCAATAGAGCGGATTGAAGATCGCTTAGGTCTTTCAGGTCAGCCGCGCGCTATTGTCTTTCATGAAAAAGAAGGGCGCAGACATTGTCATACTGTCTGGTCGCGTATAGATGCGGAGGAAATGAAGGCGGTTCCGCTTCCCTACACCAAACGGAAACTCCAAGAAATTGCCCGTGATTTATATCTTAAGCACGGCTGGACTATGCCGCGCGGATTGGCTAATTCGAAGGAATCCGATCCAAAGAATTTCTCACTGGCGCAGTGGCAGCAAGCTAAACGAATAGGCAAAGACCCGAGGGCAATAAAAGCTACATTTCAGGATTGCTGGGCTATATCAGATTCTGGGGCCGCTTTCATCAATGCTATGGAAGATCGTGGCTATAAGGTTGCCCGTGGTGATAGACGCGGCTTTGTTGCAATTGATTTTAAGGGAGAAATTTATGCTATAGCTAAATGGGCAAATGTTAAAACCAAACAAGTCCGCACTCGTCTAGGTGATGAAAACTCTTTGCCCAGTGCCAGGGAAGTAAAACAGCAGATTGCACAGGAAATGCTTGTCGCTATGGGCAAGTTCAAAGATAAATTGGATTCACAAAAACAGGAGCGTAATAAGCAATTTGAAAAACGCAGGATCGAACTTGTTACACGGCAACGCGCAGAGCGTAAAACGCTAAATGACAAACTTGAGCAGCGCCAGACAGCAGAATGCGCCGAGCGGCAAAACCGCTACCGCAGTGGAATAATGGGCTTTTGGGATCTCCTATCAGGAACTCATAACCGCATTAAAAAACAAAATGCGCTAGAAACCGATCAGGCAACTATCAGGGACAGAGCAGAAAAAGATGCTTTAATCACCCGTCATTTGGAACAACGAAAACGCCTGAACACTATTAGGATTCAAGAACGCAGTGAATATCAAAGCCAAAAGCAAGAAATCCAGAAAGATGCTCAGACCTACAAATCCATGCTCTCAGAAATGCGTGATCAAAAGATGGATAAATCTCGCCGTGAACGTCAATATAGTGATACCTCAACACCATCACAAAAACGTACCAGAAGCCGGTCACTAGATCAATGAAGTACTGATCTTTGCCGAGTCTGTGTGCCAATAGCTTGATTTCTAAATTACCTTTTATCGGAAAAACAAACAAAATCTATATTTTTTCGTTACCGTGCACAAAACACTCTGATGTAGCAAAAAAAATAGGATCCCATCCTGTGTAGAAAGTTATTGACATAGAGTTAAATACATGATCCATAAGGTGTGTTAATAAAAAGGAATATGGATAATACAATGAACAAAGGACTGTCAGCCGTTGCAAACGGAGCTCTAGGTACTTGGCACTTACCGTTTGGATTAGATCTTCCAGACGTTCAAAGCTCTAAAACATTAGAAAAATACCACCAATTTTTACTGGAACATGGGCATTCAAAATCAGTTGCCTTAATGAGAATGGGCATAGTTGAAATCTTCAAAGATGCTTGCCTCATAACCGAAAACAAACGATTAGATACAAATATATCGAATGATATTAACTTTTACGATCATAACGGAAGGATGACAGGAGAATGCGGTCCTAAAAATATTTTCTTTCCTGGCTCTGGCATTGATCGTATTCGCAATTTTGATGGTGGCATAAAAGACCTCAATTTTTACAGAAAAGCTTTGTTAAAAAGAAATATCCTTCATGATAATGCTCCTAATCCTGAGGATTTTAAAAATGCAAAAATTGAAGACGTTCAGACCTATTTGTACCAAACCAATAGTGAATCCAAGACATCTAGTTCCTGGTTTAAACGCTTGCAAGATGCTTATAGGCTCAACATAGATCCGTATTATTATTCTAAAGAAGCGGAACAGTTTGTAGAGAAAATTTTTATGCCATACGTGTCACATAACTAAGGATCTGAATTTTATGATATTTTTTCAGAGAAAACATATCCTATCATTCAAAAAATTCCTGTGGATCAGGCAGCTAGGAACATGCGTTTCAATCTTACGGGACAAAGCTATGGTGGCACTTTCTGTCAAATGTTGGTGAACTGCCTATACGAAAAAATGAAGAACATCCATTACGATGACAATGAGATACAGGAAGTTTTTGATAATATTATAATCTTTAGTATAAGCGGTGCATTGCCAGTTTTAGAAACTGGGAAACCATCGCCAAAAATTGTATTTTTAGAGCACGAGTTTGATTTTGTTGGTTTTCAAATGTCCAGACATGGGGTACATCCAAAACTAAAGCAGAATGAAAATTTACGAATAGAGGCAGAAGATTCAAGTGTATTAGAAATATCTGAAAGGCGTAAATTCTTTTGGACAAATTTTCTCTGGAAAGAAGAAGATGAAACGGGTGTAGAGAAACCATCTCATGATTCCTACGGTTATAATGACATAAGAGCTGTTTTGCAAGCTGTCCCCCATAACGTTATCACCGCCTTGCAGACTTCTTCACAAGCAGAAATATTGCCACCGTTAGAACAGTTACTATCAGAAATGAAGCCTGATCATGCACCTTTACAGGAGTCAACAATGGATGCTGCTGTAAACTTATAGCTCCACGTACACGCGTGCAAATTTCACACCATTACATACAAAAAAATGAAATTTGCCGCCGGTGATTCCGGCGGCTTTTCCAATTAGCTAGATTAGTGGCTCCAAAAGATATGGATTTCTTCGAAGCTGGTTTCTATGGTGTAAATATCACCACCTAATTCCATGTCTCGACCCATGCGCTCATAGTCGATGTAATAAGCCAGGTTATCAGGGATTTGCGTAGTCTCCTCGGTTAGCTCCTGCGCATAATCAGCCAATGATTTGTAACAACCAGAATAATTCTCATCAATCTCTGTTTTTGCTTTGTCCAAATCACCGCAACAATAACTTAATAACTCGCCGCCAATTTCCGGGTTATCTAAAATAAAATAAGCTATATCGTGCACTGTTTCTATACAGTCATACTCTCCAAGGCTGTAGCCGTTAAATCCTTCATAATCGTGAATAGCGTATTCTTGCATATTCTGGCCCAATCTGAACACTGATTCTGGCGCAACGTGAACAGCGAT
>CAZGBJ010000052.1:0-7140 GCA_964523895.1 uncultured Enterobacteriaceae bacterium | reverse complement strand
CATTACAATACCGTTTATCTTTGGAACATAAGCAGAAATAGTTGTCTAAAAAATATGACACAGAATAAATTAATTTATAGTTTGATAATGGTATTGATGATGTTTTCATTATCACTATCTGCCCCCGTTTATTCAGAAGATGATAATGAACGTAGTGTGAAGCCTTTGGATGGTGAATTGCTATTACCTGATGATTATAATAACGCTGAAGATAAAAAATGTCTGACAGTCTGTGATCAGTGGGGCGAAGACTGTATACTTAACCCAAGAACGGGTAGTCGAAAATGTAGAAGAGTTTGCAAATCATTTGCTGAAGAATGCTTTTAAAAACGTTATTGTATCACCCACCTGTTATATTCAGATTTTCTAACAAGCCATAAAATTAATACCTGAAGGTCGTTATCCTTATATTAAAGGTATTACAGGAATGGTTTGTGCTTATTTTAAAGTCATAGAAACAGTTTGTTTCTTGAGCCAAATATCATGCGAAAGTGGCGGAATTGGTAGACGCGCTGGTTTTAGGTACCAGTATCGTAAGATGTGAGAGTTCGAGTCTCTCCTTTCGCACCATTACTATATCAAAATAGCTCTTTTTTATTTTAGAAAGAGCGTTTAATATATTGATTTTATTTAATATTTGAGGTTAATTAGAAGGATGCAAGTATCAGTAGAAAATATCAGCGGGCTTGAACGCAAAGTTCACGTAGAGCTGCCAGAAGATAAGATCAGCTCTGAGGTGAGCAATCGTCTGCAAAATATGACGAAAACGACGAAGATTCAGGGTTTTCGTCCCGGTAAAGTGCCATTGAAAATTATTCAGGGGCGCTATGGTGAGCAGGTGCGAAAAGAGGTAGTGGGTGAATTGGTTCAATCTAGCCTTTATGAAGCGATTAGCCAGGAAAGTCTCAATCCTGCTGGTCAACCTAGAATTGATGAATTAAATGATGAGGCGGGAAAAGACCTGGCTTATACCGCAATCTTTGAAATATACCCTGACGTTAGCCTCAAGCCGATGGCTGAGATAAAGCTGGAAAAACCGGTATGTGACGTATCTGAAGATGATGTTAGCGCTATGATTGAGATGTTGCGACAACAACGTCGAGAATTAAAACCGGTCGAAAGAGCCGCAAAAAAGGGCGATATCGTCAATATTAATTTTGAAGGTTTTATTGATGGTGAATCCTTTGAAGGTGGTAAAGCTGAAAATCATGATCTTGAATTAGGTTCAAAAGGTTTTATTGAAGGATTTGAAGATGGCCTGGTGGGTAAATCAGCAGGAGAGGACGTGTCGCTAGATCTGAAGTTTCCGGATGACTATGGCAAGGAAGAATTAAAGGGAAAGGAAACTGAATTCAAGGTTAAAGTTAATTTGGTAAACGAAACCGTTTTACCGGAAATTAATGCAAGCTTTATGGAACAATTTGGTGTGAAAGACGGAAAAGAAGAAACATTTCACACTGAAATCAGACGTAATATGGAACGCGAGGTGGAATTAACATTGCGTCGCCAGTTGAAGGACACGGCTTTTGAAGCGCTTCGTCAAGCAAATGAGGTTGAGTTGCCAAAATCATTGGTTGCCAATGAGCAACATCGTGTTAAACATGAACTGGAGAACAATCTTAAACAACAAGGACTGGATGGCGGTGCCATTGCCTCTGCAGATGATTCTGTATTTACCGAGCAGGCAGAAAAGCGTGTTTCCCTGCAATTGATTGTTGGCGAAATTATCAAACAAAATGAATTAAAAGCGGATCCGGCGAAAGTTCGGAAAATGATAGAACAGGCAGCAGCGGGCTATGAAGACCCTAATGCAGTAGTAAATTGGTATTATTCAGATCAAAAAAATCTGGCTGAAGTTGAAGCATTAGCTTTGGAAGAGGGTGTTATTGACTGGATATTGGAGCATGCGGACGTCTCAGACAAAGCATGTACGTTTGACGAAATAATGAATAAAGGGCAGACTGCGGTCTAAAGTTATTGCAGGCATTGTCCGATATGGATGACTATGAATAACATTGAAACTCAGGCATTAAATTTGGTGCCAATGGTCGTTGAACAGACATCACGGGGTGAAAGATCCTATGATATCTATTCCCGACTTCTTAAAGAACGTATCATCTTTCTGGTGGGAGCTGTCGAAGACAACGTTGCAAATTTAATCGTTGCTCAACTACTCTATCTTGAATCAGAAAATCCCGATAAAGACATTCATCTTTATATCAACTCTCCTGGTGGTTCAGTGACTGCGGGTTTAGGCATTTACGATACCATGCAGTTTGTAAAACCCAATGTCAGCACCATGTGTGTTGGACAAGCTGCCAGTATGGGCGCTTTATTATTGGCAGGAGGTGAAAAAGGAAAACGTTATTGTCTCCCTCATTCTCGCGTTATGATCCATCAGCCATTAGGTGGTTTTCAGGGACAGGCATCTGATATTGATATCCATGCAAAAGAAATCTTACTTGCTCGCGAACGTTTGAATAATATTATGGCAAGCCATACTGGACAATCGATGGAAACAATTCAGAAAGATACCGAGCGTGATAATTTTATGAGTGCAGATGACGCGAAAGATTATGGTTTAATTGATACTGTTTTAAATGAAAGGATTAATTTGCCTGAAGATGAGCAAAAAGACGCAGTAGAAGCAGCAGTAGAAGAATCAGAATAAATATATTTGAGTGTATAAATAATGTCAGGAGTAACTAATGGCTGATAGAAAAGAGGGTAAAAATGGCGATGGTGATCGTCTACTATATTGTTCTTTTTGTGGTAAGAGCCAACATGAAGTCAGGAAACTGATTGCAGGCCCTTCTGTTTTTATATGTGACGAGTGTGTCGAGTTATGTAACGACATCATTCGTGAAGAGATTCAGGAGAAATCAGTTACTGGTGCTGGAACAGCGCTTCCCACACCACATGAAATTAACGAAATTCTAAATGAATACGTTATTGGTCAGGACAAGGCCAAGAAAATTCTCTCTGTTGCTGTATATAATCATTACAAACGTCTGGAACAAGGCATCAAGAAATCTGATGTTGAATTATCTAAAAGTAATGTACTTCTGATTGGACCAACCGGTAGTGGTAAAACGCTTCTGGCTGAAACGATGGCGCGCTTACTCGATGTGCCTTTTACGATAGCTGATGCAACAACCTTAACAGAAGCGGGTTATGTCGGTGAGGACGTTGAAAATATTATTCAAAAACTATTGCAAAAATGTGATTACGATGTTGATAAAGCACAAACGGGTATCGTGTACATCGATGAAATAGACAAGATTTCACGCAAGTCGGATAACCCTTCAATTACACGTGATGTTTCTGGTGAAGGCGTACAACAAGCCTTGTTAAAGCTGATTGAAGGAACGGTCGCTTCTGTTCCACCCCAAGGTGGACGTAAGCATCCTCAGCAGGAATTTTTACAGGTGAACACAGCAAATATTCTGTTTATTTGTGGTGGTGCATTTTCTGGATTAGATCGCATTATTCGAGAACGCTCAGAGAAAGGCGGTATCGGTTTTTCTGCTGAAGTAAAGAGCAAGGATGATAGAAAGAGTAATAGTGAGGTTATACATAATGTAGAACCTGAAGATTTGATTAAATATGGATTGATTCCAGAATTTGTTGGACGTTTACCTGTTGCTGCAACCTTGTCTGAGCTCGATGAAGGTCAGTTGGTACAAATATTACTTGAACCAAAAAATGCAATTACCAAGCAATATATTAGATTATTTGATATGGAAGGTTGCGACTTAGAATTTCGCGATGATGCATTGCGTGCGGTTGCCAAGAAATCAATGGAACGAAAAACGGGTGCTCGTGGCCTACGTTCGATAATGGAAAATGTCTTGTTAAATACGATGTACGATTTACCTTCAATGGATGATATTAGCAAAGTAGTTGTAGATGAAGGCGTGATAAACGGTGAAACTGATCCGTTAATGATCTATGAAGGCTCAGATATGTCAAAGGCAGTATCTGAATAAGATTCTTCTATTTCGTTTCCTCGCCCTTATCCGTTGCATCACCGTGCTTGCAACACATGTTCTCTTGAAAAGGGATAAATAAGTCACAATATCAAGAAGACGATATACTTAATTCTTAGAATTAAAACTATTTAATAAAGGTTTTTATGACACAAGAAACTGAAGCACTTCCAGTATTACCTCTACGCGATGTTGTGGTTTATCCGCATATGGTTATTCCCTTGTTTGTCGGTCGTGAAAAGTCAATTAAGGCTCTGGACAAGGCAATGGAAGGTAGTAAGCAAATTTTACTTGTCGCTCAAAAAAGTGCTGCAGAAGATGACCCAGGCCAGAATGAAACTTATGACATAGGCACAATGGCAAATATTCTGCAGTTATTAAAATTACCTGATGGCACCATTAAAGTGCTTGTTGAAGGTACGGCCAGGGCAAGTATAAAAGACTATAAAGAAATTGATGGAATGTTTGTTGCCGATGTTGAGCTGTTTGAAGCAAGTGCCATTGATGAACAGGAAATGGACGTTCACGCACGTTCGGCAATGAATCAATTTGAACAATATGTGAAGTTAAATAAGAAAGTGCCGCCAGAGATCATTTCTTCGTTGGCCAGTATTGATGATGCCAGTCGTCTTGCTGACACTATTGCGGCTCATATGTCGATAAAAATTGAAGAGAAACAACACGTTCTCGAAATTATTGATATTAAAGATCGGCTTGAGCATCTGATTCATCTAATGGAATCAGAAATTGATTTATTACAGGTCGAAAAACGGATTCGTGGCCGAGTTAAGTCTCAAATGGAAAAAAGTCAGCGTGAGTATTATTTGAATGAACAGATGAAAGCAATTCAGAAAGAATTGGGAGAAATGGAAGATGTCCCTAATGAGATTGACGAACTTGCCGGGAAAATTGAAAAAGCGGGCATGCATAAAGAAGCGAAAGAAAAAGCAGAGTCAGAATTAAATAAACTTAAAATGATGTCGCCTATGTCTGCTGAGGCAACGGTTGTGCGTAACTATGTAGATTGGCTTGTTGGTGTACCCTGGAAAAAACGCAGTAAAGTGTCAAAAGATATTTTAAGAGCAGAAGAAATTCTTGAAGAAGATCATTATGGTCTGGAAAAAGTAAAAGAACGTATTCTTGAATATTTGGCAGTACAACAGCGCGTTAAAAAAATGAAAGGGCCTATTTTGTGTTTGGTGGGACCTCCAGGTGTGGGTAAAACCTCATTGGGCCGTTCAATAGCAAGAGCAACTAGTCGTAAATTTGTGCGTATGTCGCTTGGTGGTGTACGCGATGAAGCAGAAATACGTGGCCATCGTCGAACTTATATTGGTTCTATGCCAGGAAAAATTGTTCAGGGCATGTCGAAAGTGGGTAAGAAAAATCCACTGTTTTTACTGGACGAAATAGACAAAATGGCAATGGATTTTCGCGGAGATCCTGCTTCTGCATTATTGGAGGTACTGGATCCCGAACAAAATAATACCTTTAACGATCATTATCTTGAGGTTGATTATGATTTGTCGGAAGTGATGTTTGTAACAACAGCGAACAGTTTAAATATTCCGGGGCCATTGTTAGATCGAATGGAAGTGATTCGCTTATCTGGCTATACCGAAGATGAAAAAGTAAATATTGCCCAGCGCTATCTTGTACCTAAACAGTTTGAACGAAATGGATTAGAAGAAAACGAAGTTGCCATTCGTGAAAGCGTGATTCGGGATATTATTCGTTATTACACACGTGAAGCAGGAGTGCGAAATCTTGACCGGGAAATTGCCAACATTTGCAGAAAAATTGTTAAACAAATTCTGCTCAAGCCAGCAGATAAAAAAGTAGTAGTCACTCCGAAAAAGCTGGAATCTTTATTGGGCGTTAAACGATTTCGTTATGGTAAAGCGGAAGAAGAAAATCGGATTGGTCAGGTTACCGGACTTGCCTGGACAGAAGTAGGTGGAGAATTACTGACCATCGAAACCGCTATTGTTGACGGTAAAGGTAAAATTACGCGCACAGGTAAATTAGGTGACGTGATGCAAGAGTCTATTGAGGCAGCAATGACTGTAGTACGTAGTCGCAGCGATGTACTCGGGATTGAGCATGAATTCTATAAAGAACATGACTTCCATATACATGTTCCTGAGGGTGCAACACCTAAAGATGGGCCAAGTGCCGGTGTTGGAATGTGTACTGCACTGGTATCGGCGCTATGTAAAATACCAGTAAAATCCAGTGTTGCTATGACAGGTGAAATTACATTACGTGGAGAAATTCTGCCTATTGGTGGTTTGAAAGAAAAATTACTGGCAGCTTTAAGAGGCGGAATTGAAACAGTATTAATACCTTACGAAAATGATCGAGAATTAGTCGAGATACCAAAAAATATAAAACAGAATCTTGATATTCGCCCGGTTAGGTGGATAGATGAAGTGCTTGAAGTGGCTTTGGAAAAGATGCCAAAATTGAGTGCCAAAAGCCAATCAAAATCTGATATAGTCAAATCAGAAGAAGTAAGGGGAAAGGATAAAAGCGATTTAATTAGACCACATTAATTATTTTTAAGTCTGTACGAAACCATTGCTTGACGCCTATTTCAGCACTTGGTATAAACCTAGCGCAAATTAATTAACGGGCCACATAAAACAACCTCTCCAGTATTACGTCAACTGTTCTTGGGGAATTTTACTTATTAAAGGGGAATAACAATCATGAATAAAGCTGAACTTATCGAAGCTGTTGCAAATTCTGCTGACCTTTCAAAAGCTAGTGCGGGTAGAGCATTAGATGCTGCAATTGAAGCGATAACCAAAGCTCTCAAAAAGGGAGACACAGTTACTCTAGTTGGATTTGGTACGTTCTCAGTTCGTAAGCGTGCTGCTCGTATGGGTCGTAATCCAAGAACCGGTGACGCAATTAAAATTAAGGCTTCAAAAGTGCCAGGCTTTAAGGCTGGAAAAGCGCTTAAGGATGCCATAAACTAGCGCGCCTTCTTGGGTGCTTAGCTCAGTTGGTAGAGCGTCGCCTTTACACGGCGGATGTCGGGGGTTCGAACCCCTCAGCACCCACCAAAGAATATAGAGCATAGAACACACTCCGGAGTGGTAGTTCAGTTGGTTAGAATACCGGCCTGTCACGCCGGGGGTCGCGG
>CAZGBJ010000051.1:0-8730 GCA_964523895.1 uncultured Enterobacteriaceae bacterium | reverse complement strand
AGCAACCCGGTTAAATCATCACGATAAGCCATATCGTGAGCACCGCGCATTAAACTAACAATCAAACTGATACCAATAAAACTAAACATGACAACAGATATTTTTTGTAAATCAAAATAGGTCAAAATAATGAAAATAAATAATAGTGCCGATAACAATGCAGCATAATATTCATTATCCGTTTTATATATGCGATATAGTCCTGTAATAAATGCTGAGAAACATATGATAGACGCATTGATAGACAACAAATAATTATCAAACGGGCGAATAGAAAAATATTTATCCATAGTCATCATTAATGTCATTTCAGACACTGTTTTAAATATTATTGTGCTAATAACAAACAAGGCAGGGACGAGAGAAATAATTAAAACACCATAACGATTTCGCAAACCACGTTCTGGCAGGAAAAAGAATAGAAATAATGTCGCAGGTAATAAAATGCTTATGGATGTATAGATAAAGAGAGCACGGAATTCATTCAGAGAAACCTGTAATTCTGACTGAATAAAATAATAGACAAGTAGCAAAGCAAGTGAAACTGTAAATAAACGGGCATGGTTATAATTAACACATAAAACCATAGCTATACCAAGAGTGGCATAGGGTAGCCAGTTTAATAATTGTTGATACTCAGAATTTAAACCAATCGCTGATTCGCGAATATAAATAGCAATGAGTAATAAAATGACAGAGGGGAATAGCCTGCGTAACAAAAGCAGAGGCATAGTTTAACTTTCTGTAAGAGTTAAACTAATTTACTGTTCTTTATTCATGTCCATATCCATATTATCGAACGCTGCCAGCTTTTCCTTATGTTCAGCAATCATTCTCTCGTATATTCTGAGCTCTTCTTTTAATGATTCATTTTCAAGTTCAAGCCTGGTGATTTCTTCTTTCGCCTTTTGTAATTTCATATCTTCAGCATTAACTGTGAAAGATAAGGTCAGCATAAAAACAGTGGCTAAAAAAGCAGATATAATTTTATTCTTTATAAATTTATTCATAATCAAAACCCGTTAACTCCAGTTCTTTTAGTTTAAAAAATAGCTCACTCAAAGCTTCTTCAGTATATGGCTTAGCGGGTAGTTTACCCCATATTGGCGCTGGCCACGCAGAATCATTTCGATAACGGACAATATGATGTACATGACACTGCGGAACAATATTTCCCAATGCAGCCATATTCATTTTATCGCCCTTAAAGAGCCTCATCAACGCTTCTGCAAGCAACGAGGATTCTTTCAATAATTGTACCTGATCTTCTTTCGATAATTGATATATTTCACTGATATCCTGTCGATCTGGCACCAGAATAAACCACGGATAATTCGCATCACGCATTAACAAAAGGTGGCATAAAGAAAAACGACCAAGAACGACACAATCCTTAAGTAATTGCGGATGAATATCAGCCATGTTTGATTAATTCCTGCTTACATTGTCGACAATGATAACGCACACCTTTCAGTACTCTATTATGCCGTATACGTGTTAATTGATGCGTACGACAAACGCAATAGTAATCAAATCGTTGATAATATCTTGTTGGAATACCATCAAGATCAAAATGACAGGTGACACTTGCATCAGCATTAAACATCGCCATTATATTTTTCCATTCTTTACCATGCGGCTGTGTCTTTTTCATACCATACAAAACATCAACAATATAATGAGCCACTTCATGCGGTACTGTTGTCAAAAGATTTTCAGAAAAATATCTGGCGAAAATATAAGGATTGTAACGAATCATGCGACGGGATTTATTGACCTTATACATCCCCGCTGCTCTCCCCTTCAAATCAAACATGACAGGAATGGGCTCGAATGAATAGTCCAGTTTCGTGCTGGCTTGATATATAGTCGCTTCAGTTGCAGAGATAATCTGCTCTTGTTGTTCTGCTTGGATAGGTGTGACGTGCAACATTGAACCAACTCTGCCACATCGTAAGCAAAGCGGCAAACTATTACCGTTTCCGTCCTGTAACACTGAAAAAAATGGCTAAATACCTGACGATCAGAGCAATTAATTAATAAGTACGATCTGGTATATCGATTGCATTTATAGGCATGATATTTGGAAATTTCACAAAAACTTAATTAATGGAACATTATTTTGGCTACACCGATTTCACATAACTCGATACGAAATACAGGTATAGCCTCGCTTATTAATACGAACAACAATAAGTCGCCTGCTAATAATGAAGCAAGCATCTTTAGCAAAGAAGGTTATATGTTTGGTGAAGATGGCTTCTCCTTTGACGATCTAATTGACATTGTTAATCCACTGCAACATATCCCAATCGTCAGTTCGATATATAGAAAGATAAGCGGTGATGTTATTGCGCCAGCAATGAAAATTGCGGGTGGGGCGTTATTTGGCGGACCACTAGGCGCGGCGATTTCTTTTGTTACAACGACGATTCAATCTCAATTTATAACTAACAGTGTGGATTCAGATTCGCCGGAAATAGATCAACAATTGACCACAGTTAACCCAACAGCTATTGCAAGCAAGTCATCACAGCAATTCCCAAAACTAATAAATAGTAGCGACTATTATCTAGCAGACGACTTAGCAACTAATCATGATACCCCATCATCAGACAATACCCGTGGATGGGTACTTAGTTCAATTAGTATGGGTAAAGAAATCCCCATTGATAAAATGGGAAATAGTCATGCAAGCATTAATACTATACAAAACAGGCATTATCATCGTCCAGGAGATGGCATCGTCAACCTCGCCTATAAGAACACTGAAAACTACACAAATGTCATAACGTCAAACAAAGCTTTATCAAATAGTATTGATATCACGATAGGTTCAAGCTCTGAACCAGCAAAACCCGCTTTTTCTATTTAGGGGTAATAAACCGTCCCGCATAAAACAACCTGATAGGTTGATTTACATTCACTCAGTCTTTCTTTTAAACTCCCCTACATGACATCAATGCTTCCCGATTCACTATTATGGATACCGGAATCCATAGTGAACACACTATTAGAATATTATGATTATCCTCATCCAGAAAAGCCCGGAGAAATTATCGAGGGTTATGATAAAGATCATGTTTTAAGAACAGCAAAAATGTGTGCTGCTGTTGCGCATGACCTGGGACACAATAAAGAACGGGTTCGTCATTATCAAATTGCCTGTTTACTACACGATTTGGGGCGAGCTGGTCTTGATCAGGATTTATTTGGAAAAATCTGGACCTGGGCGCGCACTCAAAATATTCCAACACGGCCTGCAGAATGGCGTGCACTACATCCACAAACAATTTATGAAAAAGAAACTGAAGCATTCTGGGAGCTATACCAAACCCAACTACAAGAACAAGGTATAAAAATAAATGCATGGGCAAAAGAACAAGTCGAAATGCGACTGGGTTATGCTCGTCGTCTAAGTCGATTACTTGAACAGGTAAAACCAAAACTTGAAAAAAATGATATCCAATGGTCTACGTGGATGGAAAAAGTGAGTCTATATTATTATTACCCTGAAAAACTGGCTGAAGAACCGGATTGGCTACGTCAACTGGGTGAAATTCTTGTCGCTTGCGAACAACTGGAAGCCTACAGTAACCGCGAACGTGGTAGCGATTACTATAATCGTAACGATGAAAGCTTTGCAGACGCCTTTGATTATCTAGATAGCTTAAAAGAAAAAGGCCAACTCAGTGCAAAAGTACTTAATGCTGTTCGACGTTTAACGGCACAGGGGACATTTGACGCTATACTCACAGAAGCTCGTAATGGGCACATATCTGAAAAAGATCTGAGCTTTCTTAGATCGTTAAACACATAAAATCACAACGTCATACTGGCGTATGCCAGTATGACGTCGGAATAAGGGATTTGTGTAGAAGAGACAGGCGTAGGCGGGTATCCAGTAAGTCATAGATTAACGTGATAACATAATTCACTGGGTTCCCGCCTCGGCTATGGTTCCTGCTTCGCTCTACCGACTACATCCGTATAGTCGTGCGCGGGAACGACGTGTTAATGGGACAGCAGTAATATATTAATAGAGGAATGATATGTCAGTAGTAACACAACAATTCTCACTTGATATGCAAGGTGATACAAAAATAGAAAATATCACTGAAAAATGTCAACGCTTGTTAAAAGAATCCGGACTTAATGCAGGCATAGTTACCTTATTTATAAAACATACCACAGCATCCGTCATGATCTTTGAAGACGAGCCCGGCTTACGCAAAGATACTAAAGATATCTGGAATCAGTTAATCCCGGCTAATCCTCAATGGCAACATAATACGCGTAACAAGGGAGAAGATAATGGACATAGTCATCTACGTGGACAAATCCAGGGGCAATCATTAACTATTCCATTTACAGAAAGCGCATTAATGTTAGGAACATGGCAACAAATCGTCGTTGTCGACTTTGATACTTGCGCAAGAACACGAGACATTATCGTTCAGATTATGGGCGAGTAACTATTTTCTCAATTTATCCAATAGATTTGGATGACATATAATATTAGTAAAAACAATAAGTTATATATTTACAGAGATAAATATTTTAATTTATTGAGAAACACTATTATTTGTATGTACATATACCGTACATGTACTATACTTTTATTATTTCCAGATATTAATGGATTATGAAATGAAGGATCACAACTACAAAGATGAACGATTTGATTTGCGCATGAGTGCAGATATAAAAACTTTAGTTGCCCGCGCTGCTGAAGTTGCAGGTACGACAATGAGCGCATTTATGATTGAAACTGTTCGGGATAGAGCAATCAGATTAATCGAACAACAAGAACAAATTGTATTAAACAATAAAGCACGCGATGTGTTTCTAAATGCCCTTGCTAAGCCCTCTGCCCCAAATGCTAAGCTTCGTCGTGCCTCTAAGAAATATCAGGCTGAAGAAATTAATTAAAAGTATTGCCTTAAAGGAGTTATATGATGCTCAGGGTCGAGCTTCTACAAAAATCTCATAAAAAAGATCATTTTGATTGTGGGATTAAATCGCTTAATGACTATCTCATTCGTTATGCACGTCAAAATGATCAAAAAAGTATTTCCAGAACCTTTGTAGCCACTGATGATGAGAAAGTCATACAAGGTTATTATTCGATATGTTCAGCTTCAATCAACTTTAAAGAATTACCTGAGAATATTTCAAATCAATTACCCCGTTACCCGATACCCGCAGCTTGTTTATCTAGATTAGCTGTAAATCTAAAAATGCAAGGCACAGGCTTGGGAGAACATTTACTGTTTAATGCGTTGAAGCGAATTTATTTAACTTCAAATGAAATGGGAATAAAGTGCATCATAGTTGATTCAATTAATGAAGAGGCAAAATCTTTTTATGAAAGTTATGGTTTTATTAATTTACCTGATCAGAATTTAAAACTATTCTTGCTTATCGATACAATTAAAAAATTATTTGAATAGTTTTATTAATCACTTCCTATATCTACTTCGCCTTCGACATAATACCAACAACCATCAATTCGACGGAAAGCAGACTTTTCATGCAAGATACCTGGCGAATCATCATCACTCTTGTAATAAGCATTAAATTCAACTTTACCCTCATCTGCTTTTTGTTGGCTGTTTAATATTTCCAGTTTCACCCATTCCATATTTTTTTCAGAAAGCGATGCAACAGTGTGGCCTTTTGAGGATTCAGGTAACCATGTGTTCATTAAATATTCACCATAATTACCCAACGCATATGCGGTATATCGGGAACGCATTAATTGTTTCGGTGTCGCAGCAACAGCACTTTTATTAAGAAAGCGTTCGCAACATTTTTTAAATGGTTGGCCGCTATCACATAGACAGGTTTCAGTCATATGAAAAATTTATGTTTTATATGGCTCTATATGAATAAAGGCATCACCAACATTGAATCGCTCTTCTATCATTGTCTCAATTTGATCAGCGATTTTATGTGATTCCTCAGTTGTTAATTTAGCATTCACTGAAACCACCATATCTATGGCAATATCTGATCCAATCCATCGTGAACGAATACGCCCTACTTCTTTGACTCCTTCAATATTCATAACAGCCACATTAATATCTTCAGGATCGATAGCATACTCATCGACAAGCACAGGAAATGCAGTTTTAAATAATCGGTAAGCCATATAAAGAACAAAACCGGCAACACCTAGTGCACATAATCGATCAAGTATTAAAAATCCCATCGTTGATAATTGCCAACCCACAATAACAACTAGCGTGGTTAATACATCGGCAAAGGTATGTGCCGCATCGGCGAGCATAATGCTGGATTTCAATTTTCTGGCCCAATAACGTTCCCACGCCGCCAATGCGATATTTATAACGAGCACTGTTATCATTACGGCGAGCTGCCAATTGCCGCTAATAATCTCCGTTGTTTCTTTTATAACTGCATTCTTTGCAATTTCAAATGCAAGCACGGCCAACAAAGTAGCCAAGACAAAGACCGCTAAGGTTTCAAATTTACGATGTCCATACGGATGTTCACGATCCGCTGGCATTGCAGAAATACGAACAACAACCCAGGCAACAATATTATTTGCAACATCTGTTAAGGAATGGATCGCATCGGCAATAATTGCTAATGACCCGGTTGATAAACCAACAAGTAATTTTGCTATCAAGACAACAAAATTGACACTACCTTCAATAATAATCAGGCGATGAATCTTTTTGTCGCGTTCAGAAAATTCAAATTTTTCCAATTTATAAAACCTATGTTAGACCACAATTGTTTTGTTTGATGGCTTATTATATGAGGGAATATTACGTTTGTTACTAATTTTGAGAATAAAATAACATAAATAAATGTAGCATTACTGGAAATACCTGTTAATGTGCGCGCGTCTGTGGCACTTACATGCGCACAGAGCGTCATCTTTAGTTGTTAATTAGACTTATCTCATATTAATTAATATGAATATTTACTGAGTCTAAAGCCCCTCCTTTCGAGAAGCCAATTATTTGTATGCCGCAACAACGGCAAAACACTCTTATGCCTCGGACTGCTCCGCAATAATGCGCGTGCGCCGAAATACAAGTCATCTTATGTAGATTTAAGCTAGAAATAGCAAAACGGATGACATAACAAGATTTAGGAATACTTTATTAAATGAAATTTGAAACACTCGGATTATCCGAAAAATTGTTACGCGCTGTGCGTGACAACGGCTATACAAAGCCAACCCCTATTCAGGCACAAGCCATCCCCGCTATATTAAAAAAATCGGACATCATGGCAGCTGCACAAACTGGCACAGGTAAAACTGCCGGTTTCACATTACCCATATTGCAATTACTCAGTAACAAACCAAAAGTAAAAAGCAATCATGTTCGTGCGCTCGTATTAACTCCCACGCGTGAACTTGCAGCACAAGTGCAAGATAGCGTAGTCACTTATGAAAAACATATGCACCTTCGCTCTGCTGTTGTCTTCGGTGGCGTTGGAATTAACCCACAAATGATGAAGCTACGACGTGGCGTTGATGTATTAGTCGCCACGCCCGGTCGCTTACTCGATCTCTATCAACAAAATGCGATCCGTTTTAATGAACTTGAAATACTGGTACTTGATGAAGCTGATCGTATGTTGGATATGGGATTCATCCATGATATTAAAAAAATTATGGCTCTGCTGCCAAAGCAGCGTCAGAACCTGATGTTCTCTGCCACTTTCTCTGATGAAATTAGGAAACTTGCCAAGGGAATTATCAACAAGCCTGTCGAAATCGATGTTGCCCCGCGCAATACAACCGTTGAAACTATTTCACAAAAAATTTATCTGGCAGATAAAGCACGTAAATCAGAACTACTCAGCCATTTAATTCGACAATATAACTGGTATCAAGTATTAGTATTTAGTCGCACCAAACATGGTGCAGATAGATTAGTACGGCGATTGAAGCGTGATGATATTCATGCCGCAGCAATACATGGCGATAAAAGCCAAAGCCAACGTACAAAAGCATTAGCCTCTTTTAAACAAAATAAAACCCAGATATTAGTAGCAACCGATATCGCTGCCAGAGGTATCGATATTGATCAGCTTTCCCATGTGGTTAATTTTGATTTACCACATGTTGCAGAAGATTATATTCATCGCATTGGTCGCACCGGACGTGCAGGTGCTAACGGCCACGCAATATCTTTAGTTAGTGCCGATGAGGTTAAACAGTTACAGGATATCGAAAAGCTCATTAAACTGAAAATTGAACGTGAAGAAGTCGAAGGTTTTGAACCGGAACATCGTGTACCCGAATCTGTTTCAAATAAATCACAAAAGAAAAAACAAGGTTCCAGAAGAAACGGTAGTGGTAAAAAAACAAGTCAAAAAAATAAGCGTTGGTCTTCTTCAAAGAAGAAAAGCGTCCGTGGTAAATCCAATAACTCGAATAACTCAGTAAACAAAGCGAATAAACCCTCAAATCGCAATAGACGTTCAAAATCAAAGGCGACAGTTTCTTAAATCTATTTAAGAATAGATCATGACAACAACTTTGAAAAAAATTGCCCTGTTTGTCGATGTGCAAAATATTTATTATACAACCAGAGATACCTTTTCTCGTCAGTTTAATTATAAAAAACTTTGGCAACGAATTAGCAATGAGGGGAACATTATCTGCGCCAATGCTTATGCAACGCATCGTGGTGATGACAAACAAATAAAATTTCAAGATGCACTCAAACACATAGGCTACAC
>CAZGBJ010000050.1:0-9148 GCA_964523895.1 uncultured Enterobacteriaceae bacterium | reverse complement strand
GACTACCGACTACCGACTACCGACTACCGACTACCGACTACCGACTACCGACTACAGTCCATGAATGTTATCCATTAAGTCAGGCAGCCAGGTAACAAGTTCAGGAACGGCTATTAAAACAAGAATCGTTATGACTTGTAGTAACACAAAAGGAATAATCCCGGAATAGATATCTTGAATCCGAACTTCAGGGGGTGCAACAGCTTTAAGATAAAATAATGAAAAACCGAATGGAGGTGTTAAAAAAGAAGTTTGCAAATTAATTGCAATTAATACAGCAAACCAAAGCAGATCAACATCAAGCTGACTTGCAATTGGTGCAAGTATTGGAATAACAATAAAACATATCTGTAAAAAATCGAGAAAAAAACCGAGGATAAAGATTAGTAGCATACTAATAAATAAAAATCCCCATATTCCCCCTGGCAAGTTAGACATAACATCCAGTACGAGTCTGTCTCCGCCCATACCTACGAAAACAGAACCAAATGCCGTAGCACCGATTAAAATCATAAATACCATGCAGGTTAATTTTGTCGTTTGTTGCATTGAGTCCTGAAGCATATTTAACGTCAATTTTTTATGTAAGCTAGCAAGTATAAGTGCGCCTATCGCACCAACGGCAGCAGACTCAGTAGGTGATGCAATGCCAAAGAATATCGAGCCGAGTACTGCAAGTATGAGCATCAATGGCGGTAATAAAGTAATGAGTATATTTAGATAATCAAATGTTTCTGAATTGCTTTTAATCGCAGGTGCTACACCGGGTTTGTACCAGGCAGTGGCAGTAATATAGATCATGAATAACAATATCAGGATCGAGCCAGGTATTATCGCTCCCATAAACAAGCGACCAACCGGTACACCCATAACATCTCCTAAAAGTATTAAAATAATGCTGGGTGGAATAATTTGTCCCAAAGTCCCCGATGCAGCAATTGTGCCTGTTGCTAAGGTGGTTGAATAATTGTGTTTCAGCATAGTTGGTAAGGCAATGATTCCCATAGTGACTACGGTTGCGCCTACTACACCTGTTGTTGCTGCCAACATTGCACCGACAATAACAACAGAAAGCGCCAAGCCACCATTTAATTTGCCACAAAGTTTTCCCATTGTTTCCAGCAAATCTTCAGCAAGACCAGAGCGATCAAACACCATACCCATGAATATAAATAGAGGCACAGCGAGTAAGGTAAAATTGGTCATGATTCCCCATATTCGTAAGGGAAGTAACAGGAAAAAATCGAATCCTAGAAAAATACTACCAAAGGCAAGGGCAACAGCACCTAATGTAAATGCGACAGGGTAGCCCAACAGCAATAACAGCATTAAAGTCAGAAACATTAAAATAACCCAAACCGTCATTGCGTTTTATCCAATGCGATAACAAACTTTTTTATACTCTCTGCGAGCCCCTGAAGTAGCAGTAAACTGAAACCGGCGGGGATCATTGCTTTAATCAACCAGCGTGCAGGCAAACCACCTGGATCAGGTGAAGCTTCATTGTGAATATAAGCTTGAGAAAAAAATGGCCAGGCACTAACGATAATCACAAGGCAAAAAGGTAAAAGGATGAATAGTGCGCCAAAGGCATCTATCCAGGCGCGGTTGCTATCGTTTAAAAATTTACTCCGGTATAAGATATCAAGCCGCACATGCTCATCATGTTTCAATGTGTAAGCTGTACCGATAAGGAAAATAATGGAGAATAAATGCCATTCCAGTTCTTGCAGTCCAATTGAGCCACTTTGAAATAGGTAGCGCATAGAGACGTCATAACCGACAAGTATGACAAGAACGATTACCAGCCAGGAAACACATTGCCCTGACCACTCGGTAAATTTGTCAATTTTCGAACTAAGGTTTATTAATGTAGCTTTCAAGTTGTATATTTGGCTCTAATTTAAGCTCGCAAGTATAAACTAAAGGGCTAGAGAAGCGCAGCGGGTTTGTGAGTGCTTACCTGAGATAGTTACCACATAATCACTGTTGTAAGGTTGATGAGAAATCAGATTTATACACAACGAAATTCGCTTGACTATTTCTCTTAATGTTGAATAAGTCAAATATCTCTGATAGCTTGTTGTTGTCGTGTAAGTAATTGAATATAAAAGTTATTTTATTATATTTTAGGTTGATTTTTACTCTATACTTGACAATTAATAGTGGGACGTCATTTTTTTGACAAAAATTAATACACAGAATTATCCACAGGCTTATAAGGTGTTGATTTTCAATTGATGGTATCGATTTGCAAGCTTAACAAAGTCAGATATTTGCAAGTTTTCAGCACGTATTTCTGGCGCGATACTCAGTTTTTCTATCTCCGTTTCTGTTATGAGCTTTTTTAGTGCATTACGTATTGTTTTTCGTCGTTGTGAAAAGGCTTCTCTCACTATCACTTTAAGACTTTCATGATCGGAAAGCTCAAATCGGGGTTTGCTTAATGGGGTAAGTCTGACAATGGCAGAATCAACTTTAGGACTTGGACTAAATGCCCCCGGTTTAATGATAAACAGTGATTTGACGTCACAATAAGTCTGCAACATGATTGTCAGACGACCATATTGTTTATTGCCAGGTTCTGCACAAATACGATTTACCACCTCCTTTTGTAACATGAAGAGCATATCCTTAATGCAATCTTTGTATGCCAAAAGGTGAAACAATAGCGGTGTACTGATGTTATATGGCAAGTTGCCAACAATACGTAAGTCTGATTGATTAAATTGTGAGAAGTCCAGTTTTAGTGCATCTGCTTCGTGAATAATCAAACGTTTATCATTGTTTATCGTTGTTGTTAAAGCGCTGACAAGATCTCTATCTATTTCAATAACATCAAGTTTATCAACGCGTTCAAGTATTAATTCTGTTAACGCTCCTTTTCCAGGTCCGATTTCAACAATGTGATCGTGTCGTTGTGGATTTATGACGTCGACAATGCGCTGAATGACTGCCGGGTCGTGTAAAAAGTTTTGCCCAAAACGTTTTCGTGCGCGATGCTTATCAGGATGTGTCAACTTTACTGATACCTTAATTGGTTTGCTCACTTATTCGATGAGTTGCCATGTTATTAGCCATCTCTATCGCGGCTAACAAACTATCACATTGAGCTTTTCCAGTGCCAGCAAGTTCAAGTGCTGTACCATGATCAACAGAAGTCCTAATAATAGGTAAGCCCAGTGTAATATTAACAGCTTCTCCAAAACCCAGCGTTTTAAGAACAGGTAGTCCCTGATCGTGATACATACAAATAAAGACATCCGTCTTTTGTCGTTGTTCTAGTCTGAATGCCGTGTCAGCAGGGAATGACCCTGATACATTGTGTCCACGTTTAATAAAGTCATTGATAACAGGATTGATAATAGTTATTTCTTCTGTGCCAAGGTGCCCACCTTCACCAGCATGGGGATTCAGTCCGCAGACGGTAATTGCTGGCTTTACAATTCCAAAATGGCTAGACATTTCATCGATAACAATGCGAATCGTTTTTTCAACTCTTTCAGGCGTTATTGTATCGACGACATCACGTAAGGCTAAATGTGTTGTTACCAATGCCACTCGACACTCGGGGCAAGCGAGTAACATGACAGGATATGCATTGTCACAACGTTCAGCAAAATACTCAGTATGACCACTAAACGCTATTCCCGCATCATTGATAACAGATTTTTGTATGGGTGTTGTGACGACAGCATCAAAATTATTTGAAAGACAGTTATCGCAAGCCACATCAAGCGTTTCGAGTACATAACTTGCGTTATTTGCATTTAGTTCGCCTGCTAAGCTAGTTGTCTTTAATTTTACCGGAAGAACTTTTAATGATTTATTATTTTGTGAGTCTTCAGAAGTAACGTCAATAATATCAAGTGGAAGAGATAATAATTTTGCACGTTGCAGGAGTAAATCAGGATCAGCAATAATGGTTAGATCATAATCATGCTCAATTTGACAAAGCTTGATAATTAAATCAGGGCCAATTCCTGCTGGTTCACCTGAGGTAACTAATAGTCGAGGTTTAGATGTCATCCAGGCGGTATTCGACATAGGCTTCATCCCGGAGTCGCCTGGTCCAGTTTTGCATAGCCTCTTTTAACTTTCGGTTTCGAATTGCAGCACGAGCCTTACCACGTTTAACAGATTCGGTATTATCAAAACTTCGTCGTTCAAGTACCTGAACAATATGCCAGCCAAAGCTGGATCTGAATGGTTCACTAATTTCATTTAGCTCCAGACTATCCATCTCTCGCTGAAATTCAGGCACAAGTTCTCCTGGTGAACGCCAACCAAGATTACCACCATCAATGGCACTAACTGAATCATGGGAATTACCTTTTGCTAATAAGCCAAAATCATCGCCGTTATCCATACGAAATTTTAATTGTTCTAATTTGGCTTTGGCTTGTTCCGATGTTACTAATTGATCCGGTTTTATCAGGATGTGTCTGGCACGCGTTTGTTCGACAATATTTTCTTGGTCACTTTTTACATCTGAAATTTTTATGATGTGAAAACCACTCGGACTCTGGATTAGCTCGCTGATATCGCCATTTTTCATTTCAGGGATATAGTCAGCAAATAAACTCGGTATATCTTCTATCTTACGCCAACCTAAATCTCCACCGTTACTGGCATTGCCGCCATCAGATACAGTGGCTGCTATTTCGGTGAAATCAGCGCCGGCTATAAGATCCTCACGAATTTGTGCTGCAACCTGTCGTACTTGATCAATTTCATCTGTAGTAGCCGCGTCAGGTAATGACAATAATATATGGGAAAGACGTATTTCAGTTTGAAATGTCCCCTGGAATTCCTGGTTAGCAAGAAAGTTATCAATTTCTCTTTCAGTGACAACAATGCGGTTTTCTACTTGCCTCTTCCGTAACTGGCTTAGTGTGATCTCGTTTCTAATATCTTCACGAAATTGTTCGTAGCTATAACCATCTTTTTCTAAAATTTCTCTGAATTGTGTTAACGAGACTTGATTTTCAGCGGCAATATTACCGATAGTCCGATTCAATGATTCGTCATCAACTCTGATACCGGCTCTTATAGCAAGTTGTAGCTGGATACGATTTTGAACCAGATTATCCAGTACCTGGCGTTCAAAAATCGATGCGGGAGGGACAGTTGATCCTTGTTGCTTAATTTGGCCACGTACCGTACGCATTTTGGCTTCAAGCTCGCTTTGCATAATGACATCTTCATTAACGACGGCAATGATGCGATCCAATGGTACATAGGCGTAAGCTAAGGTTTGAAATAGAAATAGGCTAAGCAACCCCAACATATAATGTTGGGGTTTATTTTTGGAAATTCTAAAATTCACTCTGGTAACCGGGGATCTGTTGTTTGAGGAAGTCTACTGTCTTTTTACCTATTCCTGCTAGTCCTTTTAACTCTATTTGTAAGAATACACCAGTGTCGAAATCACCATCAATGTCTGTCAGGAAGCGTCGGGCAACAGCTCGAACGCCAAAACAACAACTTTCATATTCAATTCCGGCAAACGTTTCCAGTGAGCGTCCTTCGGGTACGGCATAATTCCAGCGACCGACAGCATTCCAGTTTTTAGTCACTGGCCATCGAAATGAAATATCACTTTGCTCAATATCTGTGGCATCACGTCTGACACGGTATGCCATGTTTATTATTTTTCCCGGAGCAGGATTGTAACTTGCTTTTACAGTAATTTTTTCCGTGCCATCACCTATATTTGGATCCCATATAATATCCCCGCCGATATTCCAGTTATTAATAACTTTGGTATTAAATTCTGCAATGAACGCGGAGCTATCTTCATCACGTACTGTGCCGCCAGGTAATGTCACTTTGCGGTCTTGTAAATAGAAAATTTGACCAACACTAACATGCCCCAGATCTCTACCGGTTTCCTGATTAATTAAATGGGATGTCAGTGCAAAAGTAAGTTGATTGGCATCGCCCCGGCGATCATTGCCACTAAAACGATCTTCTCGAAATAGTGAATCAAAAGAATTAGTCAGTAGTCCAGTATCAAAAACAGGCAGATCAGATTGATCTTCATTCGGTGTGTAAAGATAAAATAATCGTGGTTCGAGTGTTTGCAGGAAACTGGTATTGAAAAGTCTGGTTTCTCTTTCCAGGAAAAGGCCACTATCCAGACTGAAAACAGGTAATACACGACTTGGGTTTCGGGTAAAGTTTGCTGAGTCTTCCAGGTTATATTGTGTGTAATCCAGACTTAGTTTTGGTTCAAAGTAAGTTGCAATAGTACGCATGGGGAAACTGATATAGGGCTCTATATGAACGCGTAAACCATTAACATTATCTGTAAAAGTAGTGTCATCACCACGTTGAAAGTAAACCGTTTCAGTTCCAATACCGTAGTTAAGCTGACCATAAGCACGAGGAGAACCATAATTTAAAAGCACTTGTGGTAAACGTTTATAAGGGCGAGACGTAGTGGCAATACTGCGGTCAACGGTTTGATAATCCTGAACACGTGTAGTTATGTCCCAGTTATTGCCTCTATAGGAAACTTCACCACGCCTTTCAAGATAACGGGTGCTGGTTGAACTTATTTGACTACCAAAATCCTCAAAGTAGAATTTGTCTGAAACCCGATTGTAGGTAAAGAAAAGATTACCGGTATCTAAAAATTGTTGATGATGTGTGATGCTAAATGCATTTCTGTGTTTATCTTCTCGTTCATTATCGCTTGCCAGGTATTCGAAATTAACTTCACCACTCGCACGTGAAAATAAGTATCGATATTCTCCCATTGCCATAACACCACTATTGGTTAATAAACGTGGCGTTAAAGTCGCATCCATATTCGGACTAATATTCCAGTAATAGGGTGCTCTTGCTTCGAAGCCATGTCTGTTTGTATTGCCATAACCTGGCGCGAGAAATCCGCTTTTACGTTCTTTACTCAAAGGAAACGACATATAGGGAGAATAAAAGACAGGAACATCTTTGATTTTTAATACAACATTTCTCGCTTTGCCCCAGTTGTTTTCATGATCGAGAGAAATTTTATCTGCGGTCAGTTTCCAGAATTCATCATCCGGGTCACAAGTTGTATATTGCACTTCTTCCATTTCTGTACGAGTGCCAATATCCAGTACCAGTTTGCTAGCTATGCCTCTGGCGCGACTATCTTTTATGACATAGTCCGCCTCAGTAAATTCACCAATACCATTATCAAATTGCAGATAAGCCTCATTACTTTTCAGGAACAGTGCTTCATCCCAATAATTAATGTTTCCATCAAGATCCGCTGTGTCGTTTGGTTCGTTATATTCAATAACATCCGCGGTAATTTGTTGGGAGTTTCGCGTAATTTCAGCATTACCGCTCAAGGTTGAAACGCCACCTTCAATAAGATCGGCTTCATCGGCCGTCATATGGGTGTCGCCACTGTCTAATTCAGCATCAACAAAAGGTCGTTCAGGGATATTGAGCGATTGTGGACAGAGCAGACTTGTGTACTCGCCCCCGAGTTCGGCAGCAGATGCTCCCGAGAATAGCAATATTCCGCCACTTAGCGTGACCAAAGTGTTCAGTACAGCCTTCATTCCATTACCGTGTATTTATAATTATTTTGATAGTTTATAGTATATATACCCATGATACTTGAAAATTCCTATTCATAGCACACCCGTTTTCATCCATGGCAGCGTTACTCCTCTTTGCAGGGAACGCCATGCGTATCGTCGCGCCTTGCCCTGAATGAAAACAGATGCACTCTGAACACGCATTTCCAAGTATCATGGATATTAAATCGCATGAATGCATTTTTTTATTCAATATTATTATTAAATGCACTATTGCGGCTATTTATGGTCAAAATCAGGTAAGAAAAGCCAAATAATTCCAATGAGAATACTCTTTATAAGCACTATATCAGTCCTGATTATCGCACTCTTGTTCTGGACTCGTCCAGAATCTTACGCAGAACTTCAGCCTTTGCCTCCACCGACGGTAAATGTTGGGAAAATTGAGCAAATTGATGTGCAGCCAATCAGCCAAGTGACCGGGAAACTACAACCTGCTCGGAAAGCCAGTCTCCATTTCCAGGTTTCCGGTCAGATTGATGGACGGCTTGTCGAAGCTGGCCAATATGTTGAACAACATGTGCGCATGCTTAGTATTGAGTCCGGTGATTTTATTGATGCCGTAGAAGAATCAAAAGCTTTATTAAAAACGGAACGTAATGCAGTAGAACGAGATTTGAGCTTATTAGCTTTAATGAAACAGGAACGTGAGCTGCAAGAGCAGGAAGTGGAAAGATTAAAACGACTTGGACAAAGCTCGCTGGCATCAAAATCGAAATATGATCAGGCACTTCAGGGATTGTATCGCCAACAGGCAGATGAAGCCCGTCTCAAACATAGTGTGGACTCAGCACGATCACGTTTAATGATTGAACAGATAAGATTAAATAAAGCAGAACGAAATCTTGAACGTACAGAACTTCTTTCTCCCTTTAATGGGACAGTTAATGTTGTTCATGTCGAAGTGGGTGATTATGTTTCACCCGGTCAGGTAGCGCTTGAAATTGTTCAGATTGATCAACTTGATTTAATTCTTGAGATAACAGGTAAAGTAGCATCGCGATTGACTTTAGGTCAAAACATAAACGTGTATACCAACAACGATGAAAGAGAAGGGCAAATCATCGCGCTGGCGGTTGACCCCGATCCAGAGACCAATACGCATTTATTAAAAATAAGGCTACCGTCTGAAGGATTGTTTGCCGGGCAATTGGCGGTGGCTCACTTACCCGGATATTTATATAAGAATGCCAGTGTTACTCCTATTAGCGCTATCTTATACGAGAATGGTCAATCCTATATTTTTGAACTTGTCGATGACCATCATGTTGTTAAAAAACAGATTGAGTTAATTGAACGATATAAGGATGTTCAAATCGTTTCAGGCATAGAGCCAGGTACGCTCATTGTTAGTCGAGATGTTTCCAATCTGGTTGATGGACAAATTGTTGTTCATTAACGCTAACAATAAAATAACCACAGACGCCTACATGGAAGTAGGCGGTAGAGGAATGTCTGGAGCAATTCCCGAGAACACAGAGAAAATAAAACCATGAGACTGTAACTAAAACTGTGTAACTGTTTATTATTACCCTAAACTGGGTAAA
>CAZGBJ010000049.1:0-9767 GCA_964523895.1 uncultured Enterobacteriaceae bacterium | reverse complement strand
CAGGAATGACAACAACGCAGCAAGCTGCGGGGAATTAAACCCAAAGAGATTAAATTCGTTTACTTTTCCGGGAAATCTTCAAATTCCTTACCACTAATTTGATTTGCTCTCTTTTCAAAGTAGGCATTCTTGACAAAATCATACTCATCAAGTGCTGCGTCACTTATTAAATCCGTCGTACTTAATATATCAGATTTAAAATCGACATAATTTAGCGTAAGCAAACCCGCTCTAGTTAAGTCATCATCGACATAAGCTATTGGATTTAACACAGTGCGATCAATTGCAAAGCCTGTCGCATCTCTTACAGTGGCAGGGCCAAAAAATGGCACAACAATATAAGGACCCGGCCCCATTCCCCAATGCGCTAAGGTTTGTCCAAAATCTTCACCACTTGAATGCAAGTTTCCCTCTGAAGCAATATCAAAAAAACCAAACAAACCCAGAGTAGAATTAAGAAATAAACGGACTGTGTCATTAGCCGCTTGATCAAATTTAAATTGAAGTAAATCGTTCGCAATAACAGCAAGTTGACCCAGATTTCCAAAAAAGTTGCTTACACCCTCATCAATAATATCAGGCGTTAATACATCATAAACTTTTCCAATAGGTTCAAAAATAATGCTGTCTATAGTCTCGTTAAATGTATAGACACCTCGATTAAATCCTTCCCATGGATCACGCTCATCTAGTCCGCCTGTCGTTGCACAGGCAGATAAAAAAAGCATGCTCAGACCAATTGAAAATATTTTTAAAATAGACACGAGTTTATTATTCATTATTGTTCCTTATCGCGTGGTATTTAATTGTAATAATTATTGATAAATATGAGACTACTATACGGCTATATGAAAATCTATTGCAAAAAATAGTGTTATATCAATAACTTATTATCGATTTACATAATAAAACTTTCTATTCAATATCTTGCATCAAAAAGTTAAACTAGTTTCATAACTAAAATTATTTATGAATGTTATAAATGGATAAAACAGAAAATATCGATTTAGATGAACTGGAAAAATTTTCTTCCAGAGCAGAACAATGGTGGGATAACAATGGTGAGTTTAAAACCCTGCACCACATAAACCCTGTTCGCTTACGCTTTATAAGGAATAACATATCATTACAGAATAAACAGGTATTGGATGTTGGTTGTGGCGGCGGCATTCTTGCGGAAGCCATGGCAAAAGAAACTGCAAATGTAACAGCAATAGATGCCAGTAGTGAGAACATTAGTATTGCCAGCCAACATGCCTCAGATAATAAACTAGAAATAAATTATAGGGTCACGACAGCCGAAGCCTTTTCTGAAAACAATAGTACCAAGTTTGATTTGATTACCTGCATGGAATTGCTAGAGCATGTACCCGATCCTTCCTCCATAATTAATGCCTGTGCAAAAATGATTAAGCCTGGTGGACACGTCATGTTTTCGACCATAAACAGAAATATTAAAGCGTATCTGCTCGCTGTATTAACAGGTGAATACCTGTTCAATCTTTTACCGAAGGGAACCCACCAATATGAAAAATTCATTCGTCCCTCAGAACTGGTTAGCTGGTGTAATGAATCTGATCTTAAATTAAATGACCTGGCAGGCATGCAATACAATCCTCTTTTAAAGCATTGTTCACTAACAAAACAAGCTGATGTAAATTATCTACTCGATACCATTAAGTCCACATGATAAATAATGTTCTTTTTGACCTTGATGGTACTTTAGCAGATACCGCACCTGATCTTGCCAATGCACTTAATGCCATACGTCTGAAAAACGGCCTGGATAAACTGCCTTTAGAACTTATTAGCCCAACTGTTTCATTAGGCGGAAATGCAATGATAAAACTGGCTTTTGATCTTGAAGAAGGCGAACCCGGCTTTGATAATATTCGTGACCAATTTTTAAATTATTATCTTGAAAATATTGCAACGGAAACGCGATTATATGATGGCATGGAACAAGTTTTAAATTCGATTGAAAACAGTAATAAAACATGGGGAATTGTTACTAACAAATCAGCATGGTTAACTATGCCATTATTAAAAGCGCTATCTCTTGATACACGAGCTGCTTGCATTATAAGCGGCGATACACTTGAACAACGCAAGCCCCACCCTGCTCCCATATTACATGCCTGTGAACTTATTCAAGCTGAACCTGCATCAACTGTCTATATCGGTGATGCCCAGCGTGACATAGAAGCAGGTAACCGCGCTGGAACAAAAACATTAGTCGCTCTTTATGGTTACATTGATAAAGATGAGGACACCAGTAGCTGGAGCGCAGATGCGATGGTATCTAGTCCGGATGAAATAAATGACAAGCTCAGTGAACTCTGAAAATGTATACCCATGATACTTGGAAATGCGTGTTCAGAATGTATTTGTTTTTATTCAGGGCAAGACGCGACGATGCCGCATGGTCACTCCCTGCAAAGAGGAGCACCAACTGTAGGCGCTTTAGGCGACGCCGCCATGGATGAAAACGAGCATATTATGAATATGTATTTCCAAGTATCATGGGTATAGATAAAACGTATGATTATTGTGTCAGTAAGGCAATTCCCGATGGTTCCAATCTTTATTACGCCACTATTTTTGATAGTGTTAAAAACAAAACGATCATTATTACTCTACATGCCTTTCTATATGAGTTAAGTGAAATTATTCATGAATGCTCTGATCCCGGAATAGCACGAATAAAACTGAAATGGTGGCAAGAAGAAATTGAACGGCTGTCTAACAATGAAGCCAGACATCCGGTTACACAACAGATGCAAGAATGCATCATAATTGATCACAAATTAATTATAATATTCAATTCAATTATCGAATGCTTTAATCAGTTTATATTCGTAGAACAACCAGATTCAATAGAGTCAATTTTATCTTTATACAAATCAACAAGCGGAGAGATTTCGTATCAATGCGGGATGCAACTGAATCAAACAAAAACTGATCCTTTAAATATAATGCGAGAACTGGCAGCACTCATTCATTTTATAGGCTGCTTACAACAACCCAGAACATACATCAATGAAACACGTTGTATTATTCCAGTAAGCACTATCGAGCATGCTAACTTGCTAGAGCTTGGTGTCGACACTGCAAACAAACACATGAGACAGAAAGAAGTTTTTTCGCCGTTATTCCTGGATTTAAAAATAAGGCTTGATAAGACTTATCAAGCACTAAACAGAAAAGAAAATCATAACTTACAACATGTTTTAATTCTAAATCGACTTGCTTATAAAACTTGTGATGAAATTCTTAGAGATGGATGTAACTTATTAGACACTAATGTAAGTATAACGCCCGTCAGGAAACTCTGGATTGCCTGTTGGACGCATTTTACTCTCAAATAAGTTACTCACCTATTTGAAAACGTAACCTGACACGAAGTCGTCGAAACTGATCGGCATCGAGTGTTTCAGGCGTAAAAATAAAATATTCTTTTCTACTCTCAAAAATAAGAGAAATAATAGTAAGCCACGGATGAACGAATAACGTATTTCCGAGGCTAGCAGAATGCATTGCACCATCATTCATTTTCAGCCGCCAAATATCTTCAGCATTTAAAATTAACTCGTTGACACCCATTTTCGACTTATAAAACCGGTATTTATAATAATAGAAGTAAAAACTGATCACAGGCACGAATGTCAGTATGATTTTGAAAATTAAGCTTAATCCCGTCAACCAGGGTAAAAACAGGCATATAATGTGCAAAGCAATACAAACGATAAGTAAAATAGGAGAAATTTTTACGGGCAACCTGAGCGTCGCTAAAAAAGGATTTTCTATCTTGTCCATAAACCAATTATCTCTACTTTGAATTCCATTTCTGAGGCAAAGATATTAACGCGTTTTTGGGTTAAAATAACCGTACAATTCATATTGCGACGCAACATAAAATATATACATGTTCTCCGATGAAATGAGTTAGATGAAAGATAATAATAAAAAAATAAATAATAAAAGAAACAAGGATGATAATGTTCAGCAACCATCTGTTTCCACACTTAAAGAAATTGGTGGCCCCAAGGGGCTTGAACCAACGCGTTATGGTGATTGGGAGAAAAAAGGGCGCTGTATAGACTTTTAGCAAAGAACTGTTTATTACAGTTCAAAATAAACACATATTATTTTAGAGGATATCAATTATGGAATCGGTGAAACGACCGTTATCACCCCATTTACAAGTCTATAAACCTCAATTGACATCAATATTGTCAATTACACATAGAGCAACGGGCGTCTTTCTCAGCCTTGGTGCATTACTGCTCACGTGCTGGTTAGTAGGTCTCGCGACTAGTGAACAAGCATTTAATAATTTGCAACAATACGGCTCGGCCTGGTATGGAAAAATAATATTAACCGGTTTCGTTTTTTCTCTTTATTTTCATCTCGCCAATGGTATTAGACATTTATTTTGGGATGTCGGTTTGGGTCTGGAAATATCCACAACGTATAAATCGGGTTATGCCGTGATTGCTTTTAGCATCATCCTCACTGTAGTCACACTTTGTCCTGGAGCTACGTTATGAGTATGCAAAGCCCGTTAGCACGAGTCCGTGGGCTAGGTTCTGCAAAAGAAGGCGTACATCATTGGTGGGCACAGCGTTTAACTGCCATTGCACTTGTGCCATTGAGCATATGGTTTATTTATTCTCTGACCGCTATTACCGGAGCTAAATACGCTTTGGTCATTTCATGGTTAGGACAACCTCTAAATGCCGTTTTAATGCTGCTTTTCTTATTTTCACTTTACTACCATGCCGCATTAGGGGTGCAGGTTGTTATCGAAGATTACATTGATTCAGAATGGCAAAAGATCACTTGCCTGATTCTGGTTAAATTCCTTGTATGGATAGCTGGACTTAGCGCCGCAATTTCTGTGCTCAAGATTTATTTAGGACTGTAAATAATAATGACAAATTCATACGAAATTATTGAACATAAATACGACATCGTCGTCGTTGGTGCTGGTGGCGCTGGTTTAAGAGCGACCTTTGGTATGGCCGCAAAAGGTTTAAAGACCGCATGTATCACTAAAGTATTCCCTACCCGCAGTCACACGGTTGCAGCACAAGGTGGTATGAGTGCCTCCTTGGGTAATATGGGAAAAGATGACTGGCGTTGGCATATGTATGACACCGTTAAGGGTTCTGATTGGCTTGGCGACCAGGATGCAATTGAATATATGTGTCGTGAAGCGGTTCCTGCGGTTATTGAACTGGAACACCAAGGTGTGCCCTTCTCTCGAACTGAAGAAGGGAAAATATATCAACGTCCGTTTGGCGGTATGACAACAAACTATGGTGAAGGAACGGCACAACGAACTTGTGCGGCAGCGGATAGAACCGGACATGCTATTTTACACACGCTTTATCAACAATCGCTAAAACACGAAGCTGAATTTTATATTGAATACTTTGCCTTTGATTTAATTATGGACGATGAAGGTGTATGTCGCGGTGTTATGGCGTGGAATCTAGAAGACGGGAAAATTCATCGCTTTCGTGCACATCAAGTGGTACTTGCCACTGGTGGCTATGGCCGTTCTTATTTCTCTGCGACCTCTGCACATACTTGTACAGGCGATGGTAACGGCATGGTCTTACGCGCTGGTTTACCACTGCAAGATATGGAATTTATTCAATTTCATCCTACTGGTATATATGGTTCCGGTTGTTTGATTACCGAGGGTGTACGTGGTGAAGGTGGTTATTTAACCAATTCAGAAGGTGAACGTTTTATGGAACGTTATGCACCTTCGGCAAAAGATTTAGCTTCGCGCGATGTCGTTAGTCGTTCCATGACCATGGAAATACGTGAAGGTCGTGGCGTTGGCAAAGATAAAGATCATATTCATCTACATCTTGAACATTTAGGCCCCGAAGTAATTAATGAACGTTTACCAGGTATTGCTGAGTCAGCAGAAATTTTTGCCGGTGTTGATGTCAGCAAAGAACCTATTCCGGTGATACCAACCGTGCATTACAACATGGGTGGCGTACAAACCAATTATCATGGACAGGTAGTCACTTTAAAAGATGGCGATCCGGATACCATTGTTGAAGGATTGATGTCGATAGGTGAAGCAGCTTGTGTATCTGTACATGGTGCGAATCGTTTAGGTTCTAACTCGCTACTCGATTTAATTGTCTTCGGTCGTGCCGCAGCAAATTATTGTGCTGAAAATATTAAACCCGGTATGGCACATAAAGATATACCAAATGCCGGTCAGGAAAGTTTGGATCGTTTAGATAAATTACGTTACAACAAGGGCTCAATACCGACCGCTGAAATACGCGATAAAATGCAACGTACAATGCAGAATGATGCTGCCGTATTCCGTACTGGTGAATCAATGCAGCACGGCATCGATGAAATGGAAAAAATCTGGGATTCTTTCTCAAAAGTCAAAGTTGAAGATAAAGGCATGGTATGGAATACCGATCTTGTTGAAACACTGGAACTGGAAAATCTACTTCAATGTGCAATGGTGAGTATTCATGGCGCAATGAATCGCGAAGAAAGTCGCGGCGGACATGCGCGTGAAGATTTCCCGGATCGTGATGATGAAAACTGGATGAAACATACACTTGCTTCAATAGATAGCAATGGCAAAGTCAGTTTTGAATACCGACCGGTGCACATGTACACATTGTCAGATGAGGTTGATGTGTTTCCACCAAAGAAACGCGTCTATTAATAGCGATATAACAACAGAGAATAAGTTATGGCTGAATTTACATTACCCAAGAATTCCAAAGTACAAAAAGGTAAAACCTTTGCTGAAGCTGAAGGCGCTACTAATAAAAAAACATTTCGTATCTATCGTTGGGAACCTGATTCAGGTGACAACCCGAGATTAGATACTTATGAAATAAATCTCGATAACTGCGGCCCGATGATACTGGATGCCATTATTTATATTAAAAATGAAATTGATTCTACGCTAACCTTTCGTCGTTCCTGTCGTGAAGGTATTTGCGGTTCCTGTGCCATGAATATTGGTGGCACCAATACACTGGCATGTACTAAAGCCATTGCTGACTTTAAAGGTGATATCCCTATCTATCCGTTGCCACATCTACCGGTAGTCAAAGATTTGGTTCCAGACCTGACACACTTCTATGCGCAATACGCGTCAATTAAACCGTGGATGCAAACTCAAACACCGCCGCCCCCAGATTCAGAGCGACTTCAAACGAAAGAAGAACGAGCAGAACTTGATGGACTGTATGAATGTATTCTTTGTGCTTGTTGTTCGACCAGTTGTCCTAGTTACTGGTGGAATAGTGATCGTTATCTCGGTCCTGCTATTTTATTACAGGCCTATCGTTGGATAGCAGATAGTCGTGACGAATTTACTGGCGAACGTTTAGATGAACTGGAAGATCCTTTCCGTCTGTATCGTTGTCATACCATAATGAATTGCACTAATACCTGTCCAAAAAATTTGAATCCGGCAAAAGCCATTGCCGAGATAAAAAAACTAATGGTGTCACGTACAGTCTGAGAAGTGATAAATTGAAAGGTGAAGAGTGAAGCGTATTTGTTGTTCAACTTATTGCCTTTCTATGTGATTTATTCATCACAATCAAATCCTGCGATGTTCCCCTATAAAACCCCAAATAAATGGAGTTAAACCGTTCACAACTAATCTGGCGTTGCCGACGCGGTATTCGGGAAATGGATATCGTTTTGCAAGATTTTTTAGAACAATCGTATGATACCCTCAACATCACTGATAAAAATGCGTTTACACAACTACTGGACGAAGCCGATCTCGATATTCTGAATTGGATCATGGGGAAAGACGAAGCAAAAGACGATCTAATCCATATTGTCAGCTTGATTCGAAAATCCAGAAATATTAACTAATTCTATTCTTTTAAACACATGGCATACCTAAATGAAGCACCCTTAGTCTCACCTCTTTCCGGATTTTCGCTTTTAGCCATTGGGGGTAACGACCGCCATGAATTTTTACATGGTCAGTTTATTAATGATTTAAATTTAATAGAGGAGCCGGCTGCACAATTTTCTGCATGGTGTAATCCTAAAGGCCAGGTCATTAGCAACTTTTTAATCATCAATACCGGTACAACCTACCTATTGCTATTCAAAGAGGATTTAAAAGGGTTTGTGCAACAAAGACTTGGTATATTTATTATGCGTTCTGATGTCACGATAAATGATATTTCAGATAATTCACCATTGATTGGCTTGGCTAATACTAACGATCTATCGTTACTGGGATCAAATATTTCAACAAAACCAGGCGAAGTACAAGCCATTGATGGTCTCTTTATTATATGTCTGCCTGATAATTCAAGCCGTTATCTGATAACGGGCAACAATGAAATTCTTAATAGCAAAGTATCTGAACTAACAAAGTCATTAAAAATAACGGATAGTCCTAATTGGGATTTACTCGATATTCTTGCCGGACTACCATGGATAACATCTACAACACAGGAACAGTTCTTGCCACAAATGTTGAATCTCGATTTACTCAACGGATTGAGTTATCAAAAAGGTTGCTACCCCGGCCAGGAAATTATTGCGCGTATGCACTATCGTGGCGAAGTAAAAAAACGATTGCAACTAATAAATTCAGAAGTCGAATTAAAAGTTGGCAACAATATTTATGAAAATAAAACAGAAAACAAGGTTGGCACAATAATAAATTCTGCAATACATCCTGATGGCAACTTTTATGGTCTCGCCGTTATTGAATTAGATAAGTTAAATGAAAAACTATTTTTTGATCATAATCAAATCACAATAGACAGCCTTCCTTATGAAATAAGCTCATAAGGCATGAAAATAACTTCAAGTGAATTCAAACCAGCCTGGTGGTGTAGACATCATCACCTGCAAACACTCTACCCAACATTATTTCGAAGACAAACTAAATTAACACTCAACAAAGAACAGTTTGAATTACCTGATGGTGATTTTATTGAGTTAAGTTGGACGCAAGAAATAAAAACAGGTCCTATAGTTATCCTGCTACATGGTCTTGAAGGTTCAATAGACTCACCCTATGCAAAAGGAATATTAAAAACGATTCAAGACAACAACTTGCAAGGCGTACTCATGCACTTCAGAGGTTGTGGTGGACAACATAACAGATTAGATCGAGGCTATCATTCCGGTGAAACCGGTGATTTAGACACCTTTGTTAAAACATTAAAAACACGTTATCCAGGTCGGAAATTGGCAGCAATAGGTGTATCACTAGGTGGCAACGTACTGCTTAAGTATCTTGGTGAGCAAAGTGACGAATGCCCATTAACTTGTGCTATGGCAATTTCAGTTCCTTTTGATTTAGCTGATAGTGCAAAAAAATTAAACAGCGGATTTTCAAAAATATACCAACAGCATTTAATTAATCGCCTCAGCAAGAAAATGCGTGATAAATTCAAGGAAAGACCTGCGCCCTTTGATATTGATAAGCTCGATACATGGACGGACTTTCATTCTTTCGACCATAATGTAACAGCAGCCATACACGGTTTCAAAAGCGGCGATGACTACTACACTAAATCCAGTTCTAAACAGTTTATAAAAAATATAACCACACCCACCTTGATACTACACAGCAAAGATGACCCCTTCATGAGTGCCGAAGCCATTCCAACTAAAGATGAGCTTTCATCAAGTACCACACTGGAATTAACAAAACACGGCGGTCATGTCGGCTTTGTTTATGGAAAATCACCTTTTAATGCAGAGTATTGGATAGA
>CAZGBJ010000048.1:3656-9811 GCA_964523895.1 uncultured Enterobacteriaceae bacterium | reverse complement strand
TTCGCAGGAATGACAACAACGCAGCAAGCTGTGGGGAATTAAACCCAAAGAGATTGAAAATAAAAACAGATTTCAGGTTTGAATACATGACACGCAAGGTACATATACTCATTGTTGAAGATGAAGAAGCGATTCGTAGCGGATTGATCGATGTGTTTATCTATCACGGATACGAAGTCGACTTTGCCGACAATGGTAATGACGGTTTGAAAAAAGCACTGAGCGGCAAATACGACATGATCCTGCTGGATGTGATGTTACCCGGCATGAATGGTTTTGATATATGCAATCAAGTCAGAACGAAAGATCGCGATCAAGCCATCATTATGCTAACGGCAAAAACAGGTGATGAAGATATCATTCAGGGTTTGTCTTTAGGCGCTGATGATTATGTCGCCAAACCATTTTCAATTGCACAACTGGTATTACGTGTTCAGGCTGTATTACGCCGTGCGCGTATCGGTATTGAAATGGATAATCAAATTAATCTCGGTGATAGCGTCGAGATTGATACTTTAAATCTTTCCGGTCAACGTGGCAGTGAAACTCTCTCCTTTACCCGACGTGAGATCGAATTATTGCAATATCTTAAAGCCAATAATGAAAGACCAGTTCCGCGTGAAGAATTGCTGAGTAAGTTATGGGGTTATGGCAAAGACATGAATATAGAAACCCGTACCGTCGATATTCATATTGCCAAACTGCGCAGCAAGATTGAAGATGAACCTGCAAAACCTCGTTACCTGATTACTGTGCGCGGTGCGGGTTATCGTTTACTTGATGATTAAACAATGTTCCGCAATTCATTAACAGGTTTGAATAAAAAACAATTGCGATTTTATCTCGCCCTGTTTTTTTTGGCGTTGGCATTACCTACGGTTGTTTTAATTTATCAGGCATATTCACAATTAAAATGGGAAGCTTTTCATCGATATCAGATAATGGCAGAAGAGTTGACCGATCGTATCGACCAACGTCTGCTTGAATTAATTGAACTGGAAGAAGCGCGCACGTTTACGGATTATAGTTTTTTAAATGTGGTTGGTGATCCGGCTGCTAATTTCTTGCAACGTTCGACACTATCGGACTTTCCAGTTCGATCCGAGACACCGGGTTTGTTGGGTTACTTTCAAGTTGACGCCAATGGCAAATTGACAACACCCTTATTACCCAAGGATGAACAACAATCTTTGCAATATGGTATTTCTGTAAAAGAACTAGGTCAGCGACGTCAGTTACAAAACGAAATTCAGGACATCCTCAGTAAAAATAGCCTTGTCAAAAAACAACAGTCTGAAATCGTTGGTAGAAAAGATAAAGAAGAGTTTAAGCAAGATAAATTTGCTGAGATTAGTTCAATGGATTCACTGCTTGCTACGCCCGGGGTAGTAGCTAATTTACCTGAAAGCGTATCTAGTATTGATGCGGATGTATCAGGCGAGTTTTATTTAGAGGAGGCGGTAGAGGAAAATGAGCCGCAAGCTGCTTTTGATCGACTTTATGCACAAGACGAGAGACAAGAGAAAAAAGCGCCTAAAAAGAACGTGCTTCGCTCATTGGGTCGTGTTGAAGATTTAAAACTGGAATCAACGTATGAAAACAGTGCTGTTGCTTCTTCTGCTCCCTTGCTTGAAAAACGCATGAAGAGAAAAGAGCGGAGTGCCTTGCCAGAGCAACAATTAAAAGGGTCTATCAGCGAAAGTGAGATGGACGACTCAGTTAATAACGCGTTCAGGGAGAATATACATATTAATTTGTTTGAAAGTGAAATCGATCCGTTCAATATTAGTTTGCTCGACAGTGGTCATTTTGTACTTTTCCGAAACGTATGGCGTGATGGCCAACGTTATATACAGGGTTTACTTATAGAACCGGAAAAATTGATTAGAGACGTTATAGAGAAAACATTTCGTAGTACTAATTTGTCGCTTATGAGTAATCTTGCTGTTGCTTATCAGGGAAATATTCTTGCGGTGATTAGTGGGCAATCAAGTAACAGATATGACTATAGTTCAAAAACTTTACAAGGCTCATTACTTTATCAAAAGCAGTTATCCACTCCATTAAATAATGTTGAGTTGATATTTAGTGTTAATCATTTACCTGCTGGTACGGCGGGATCGGTGATTAACTGGATTGCGGTCATACTAGCTATGGTCTTATGTGGTGGTTTTTTGTTGATGTATCGTTTGGGTCTGGGACAAATTAATCTCGCCCGACAACAACAGGACTTTGTTTCAGCTGTCAGCCATGAATTGAAAACACCGTTGACCTCTATTCGTATGTATGGCGAGATGCTACGTGAGGGCTGGGCAGACGAAGATAAAAAGAAAACTTATTACAGTTATATACACGATGAAAGTGAACGTTTGTCACGCCTTATTAATAATGTATTGCAACTGGCACGAATGACTCGCAATGAATTACAGGTTGATCTTAAACCTGTCAGTGTTAATGAAGTACTGGATATGATTCGGTCGAAAATTTCATCCTATGTCGAACGCGCCGGTTATAACATAAACATAAATTGTAATAATGAAACAGAACAAACTGTTATCCAGGTTGATCTGGATTACTTAAATCAAATTTTGATCAATCTAGTCGATAATGCCATTAAGTTTTCTGCCAAGTCAGACAAAACTGATATTGATGTCAACTGCCAACGACAACAGGATGGATCGGTTTTGTTTAGCGTTCGTGATTACGGTCCTGGTGTTGCAAATGATCAAATGAGAAAAATCTTCAAGTTGTTTTATCGTTCGGAAAATGAACTCACACGCGAAACTGTAGGTACGGGTATAGGTCTGGCATTAGTACATCAATTAGCTCAGGCCATGGATGCGAAAGTAGATGTGATCAATTGCGAACCCGGAGCGGAATTCAGGCTGACATTTCCACATCAAGCGATCGCCTCTGTCTAGGGACGTCCCTGTTATTTAACTTTTATACATTAAGATTGTTTAGTGATTACTAATGTGACATGTGCATCTTTGTTGCAGTGAGAATTGTGAAGGGGTTGACATTTTATTCGCTAAAGTACAATCGATTAGCTATTCGATAATTGTTCCCCGATATAGTACTTATTGTCTAATCCAGTAACGCAAAGTTTGCGTAAACGTAGCATCGTTATTATTAATCGATACCATTTCACCATTAATACCTGAATATTTACCTGTGCCTCCGATGATACTTAGGGTTGAGGTGCCCTGATCGTATTCGCGTCCGGCAACCTGGATGCTTCCGTTTTCGAATGTCAGTGTCCATTGGCACTGGTAACTATGACCAACCTGAGTACGTGTGCAGATACCGCTGTTGTTGCCGATCTCTTTCATGTCTACATCAAGTAAGGGCTGATCGAATGATAATATGTCACCAACAGAATCACCGGAATTACCAGTGTCAGTGTATTGTGCAGGACTAAGCCGGGCATCTGCGATTGTTACCAATATCTGAGGTCTTTCTTGTGAACAGGCAGTGAGCCCCAATACAGTTACTAATATCAGGATTTTTTTTATAGTAAGTAAAGATCGATTCATCATAATTAATAATCAAAAAGCCAAAAAGGTCAATGTCGATTAATTTTATTTGCAGTTTATCCTGTAAATAACAAATCCCATTCGCCGGTATCTTCCAGACAATAGCAATAGGTGATGACTGCTGAGTCAGATGCACTAAATTCTATAATAAACCGAAAGCGGGAGTAGCCCACATCGTCTGGTCTGGGTTCGACTTCAACTTCTATTCCTTTTGGATGTTCTAAAATATTATGGATAATCCACTCGTTACCAATATTGTCGGGGAAGGCTTCTTCCGCGATGCTGGTAATATTATCTCGTATATATTGTTCTTGTTCTTTCATTGCAAAATAACCTTATTATTCACGTTAATAAATTTAGCGGAAATACCTAATCTAAATATAGTAGATATTATCTTGATTATTGAATTGATTATTTAAAACGGTCAGAATGCCTTAATAATATTTGGAGTCCATTGCATGGGAAATTCACTAATAGATCAGCTTAAAAAGACCGGTCTAGTTAACAAAACCAAGGCTTCAAGAGCCAAGCAAGATCAGTATAAAAATAAAAAACGGAAGATAAAAAAAGGTGCTGTTACCCAATTAGACGACGCCAAGCTATTGGCGCAAAAGGCGCAGGCTGAAAAAATTCAACGCGATCGACAAATTAACCTGAAGAATAAAGAAGAGGCTGAACGCAAGGCTATCGCTGCGCAAATTATTCAGTTGATAGAAACTAATCGCGTTGAAGATCGTGATGGTGAGATCGTTTACAATTTCAATGATGCTAATGTTGTTAAACGTCTCTTTGTTTCAGAGAAAGTCCATATACACCTTATGTCCGGTTATCTGTCTATTGCCAAACTGGGTGATAAGTATGAATTGGTTCCAAAGCTGGTAGCGGACAAAATAAAACAACGTGATGCTGATTGTATTATTAATACTGAACATAGCATTGAGCCTGAGTTCGACAAAAATGACCCGTATGCCGACTATGAAATACCAGATGATCTGATTTGGTAAGAAACAAAGAGTTGGGGGACAGATTATGCTTTAAACTACAATATAATTTTTTGCATAATAGCGACTTTATTATGCTTGTTAAAACTGTCAGTATTGCGTTTGGAAAAATTATTTATTAATTATAAGGCAACAATACAATATATGAGTGACACAACAACATGGGCTGTACTCAGTGACGGCAGATATATCAAGGTAATGGTTCATAATGGTACGGGAACTAAATTTTCGGTGTTAGATGCTGATAAGAACGAGGCCTTAGCGGAACTCTGTTATCAAATGGTCAACTGTAAACCGAGGCTGCCGGGAAAGGACACTGCCAAGTCAGAAGAAATAAACTTTATCCAGCAGCAGGCAGATTTTTTAAGTGCACAATATGAGAAGAATATGTTTGAAGCATTGCTTATTGTCGCACCGCAAGCTGTTATAAAATCATTGCGAGATGTTTTACCGGAACAGTTAAGTCAGTTGATTATTGGTGAAGTGGAAGAGGATATTCTGATGAATTCCAATGATGTTATCGATAACATGCTTGCTAAATTTATTGTCGATGGAAAATAAAAGTATTAGTTATTTTGTAGCTCAATCATTATGTTGGTGACATTCACATGTAAAGCACATGCCGATATTACGATGTTTGGTAATGATGCAGAGCACTTACTTGAATTGATGGGACACAGCGGCACAATACCGAGCGCAATATTTGCCAAAGATGTTCCCGCTGTTTTGGAACGTTTAAAAACAGCGATTGAATCTGAAGAGAGAACGTCGGTGGAAAGTGTAGCTATTGATGGTGATGACAATGATACTGAAATTAAAGTGAGCACGGCGAACCGGGCTTTCCCCTTGATTCAGATGCTAATTGCGGCTATTGAAGCAGATTGCAATATTATGTGGCGCAAAAATTAATTCTTTATAAAATAATTTATCCTGATAGTCATGCATTATTGTAGGCGAGATATACAGTGCAAGATGATTCTTTATCAGTATACAAATTCGGAAAGCTGACTATATGAGATTCTGATGATTCAAACACTTTATTAAGTAAATCCATAAACTTTTCATCCGGTGGATCGTTGGACCAGAGTCCGAAAATACCGCCGGGATAAATTTTATTAGCTAACTTATTTAAACTTTCTTCCGTATAGAAAGAACGATTGCCTTCGTTAAGCCAATGCGTTGGTGAATGATCTATATCGAGTAATACTGCATGTACTTGTTTATCTTTGTTCCCTGATGTTGCCACGGCAAAGAAATCTGCATTTAGAATCGTACAGCGTGGATCGGATGTAAGTTGTTTCCCAAGTGGAACTAGACTGCGCCGATGCCAATCAATAACGGGTTGCATGACTTCAATAACTTTTAGTGATTTTACTGCCGGATCTTCCAATGCAGCAGCAGCGGTATAACCGAGTCCTAATCCACCGACGATAATATCGAGTTTGTCTTTATGTTGAGTTTTTTTTAATGCGGCAAGGCTGAGTTTCGAAAGTTGTATTTCAGATTCAGTAAATAAACTGGACATCAGAAATTCGTCATCCAGTTTTACTTCGTAGAGTAATTTACCATCGAGTCTGGGTTCGGTTCTTTTTCTGAGACTAATATCTCCCAGAGGTGT
>CAZGBJ010000048.1:1409-3556 GCA_964523895.1 uncultured Enterobacteriaceae bacterium | reverse complement strand
CCATTTACTATTTAAATAAAGCGCTTCTACTTTTTCTCGTGCCCATGGTGTTTTGCGCAAGAATTTAAGACTGGAATTGATGCTGGGATCATTGGTGAAGCATTTGATATTGATACGCTGTCCTAAATCTTCCCAGCCATAGGTTTCTACTAGTTGGGTCACTACCATTTTTAACGTTATGCCATGTAGCGGATCCTGAATGCGTGTCTTATTTTTCTGATCTGGCATCGTCACTGCTGCTATCATTTTCTGTTTTAGGCTCGGCTTTCTTTACACGGATTTTAAAACCATCAATTTCTTTATTATTAAGATTTTTCATTGCTGCTTTGGCATCACCCACTTTCGGCATTTCGATAAAACCAAAGCCTTTAGATTCGCCGCTTTTTTTATCCATTACTAGCGTGCAGGATTGCACGTTGCCGTGCTCTTCAAACAACGTCTGGATTTCTGATTCTGTGGTAGTGCGGGCAAGGTTACGTATCAATAATTTCATTGAAATACTTTAACAAGGATAGAAATAGCAAGCCTTATTTATTTTGTCTTTCTTATCTGGAATTAACGACTTTTTTCTCTAATTCTTGTTGGCTCGCTAGATATTCTTCATAAGACCCCTGAAAGTCGATTAGTTTGTGGCCTTTTATTTCAATAACACGCGTGGCTAGCGATGAAACAAATTCACGATCATGACTGACAAAAATTAAAGTGCCTTCGTAATGTTCCAGTGCCAGGTTTAAGGCTTCAATTGCTTCCATATCTAAATGGTTAGTAGGTTCGTCCATTAGCATGATGTTGGTTTCTTGCATCATCAATTTACCAAATAATAGTCGATTCTTTTCACCGCCTGAACAGACCTTAACTTTTTTCTCAAAATCTTCTGATGAGAATAAAAGTTGTCCTAGCGTAGCGCGAACGGCTTGATCATCGTGCTTTGGTTTACGCCATTGACTCATCCAATCGTATAATTTCAATTCATTATCGAAATCAGCATTACTATCCTGAGGACAATAGCCCAGTGTTGCATTTTCTGCCCATTGAATAGTGCCGTTGTTCGCATCGAGTTCATTCATCAAGCAACGAAGAAGCGTTGTTTTACCAACACCATTTTCACCAATAATGGCTAAACGCGCACCTGCTTCCAGAAGAACATCACCTTTTTCGAACAATGTTTCTTCTTCGAAACCATGACCCAGATCTTCCAGAGTTAATGCCAGTCGATGTAGTTTCTTTTCTTGATTAAAGCGGATGTAAGGACTAACCCGACTAGACGCTTTAATATCGGTCAGTGTTATTTTTTCAATTTGTTTTGCGCGTGAGGTAGCTTGTTTTGCTTTTGATGCATTGGCCGAAAAGCGACTGACAAAATGTTTTAAGTCAGCGATCTGTGCCGATTTCTTTGCATTCTCTGATTGCAGACGCTCGCGTGCTTGTGTTGATGCGGTCATGAAATTATCGTAGTTGCCGGGGTAAACACGTAGCTCAGCATAATCAATATCGGCGATGTGTGTACAAACAGCATTAAGAAAATGTCGATCATGGGAAATAATAACCATGGTGCTCTTACGATTATTAAGTACATCTTCCAACCAGCGAATAGTATTGATGTCGAGGTTGTTGGTAGGCTCGTCTAATAAAAGAATATCGGGTTCCGCGAACAGAGCTTGTGCAAGTAATACGCGAAGCTTCCAACCAGGAGCTACTTCACTCATCAAGCCTTCATGTAATTCTTCTTCTATACCTGCGCTCATAAGTAATTCACCAGCGCGACTTTCAGCACTATAGCCATCCATTTCACCAAACTTGATTTCCAGTTCCGCTACTTTCATGCCGTCTTCTTCAGACATTTCTACCAATGAATAAATGCGATCGCGTTCTTGTTTGATTTCCCATAATTCTGCATGACCCATGATGACGGTATCGAGCACGGTGTATTTTTCAAATGCAAATTGATCCTGATGTAATTTACCTACACGTTCATTCGGACTAATAGAGACATTTCCAGCTGTTGCTTCGAGACTGCCATCGAGAATTTTCATGAAGGTGGATTTACCACAGCCATTGGCTCCAATCAGACCGTAGCGATTACCCTCGCCAAATTTGACTGAAATATTTTCAAATAATGGCTTAGCGCCAAATTGCATGGTGACATT
>CAZGBJ010000048.1:0-1309 GCA_964523895.1 uncultured Enterobacteriaceae bacterium | reverse complement strand
TGTAAATTGTGTTTAATTTTCTTCTAATTATAAGAAATTACTATATATAGTGGTTTATTGCATAAATAAACACAATATAGTGATGTTTATGGAAGAAATGCGTATGATATTTATCCCAACAAATATTGTTCACACGAACGTATATTTAGCGGGGATTATCGTTGGTTTTACGAAAGAAAATTCGGCGCAGTGCCATTTTCGGCGTAGTAATCGTTGGTATTTTATTATTCAGTCGCTTTAGCCATGCCTCACATGAGGAATCATGTAGCTCCCAATGGCATATCACAGGTTACTTTACCCCGGTTGAATTGGATTACTCGCAAGCAGACAAAATCAAAATTAATGTAGAAAAATTGGGTGAAAGTATCCATGCCAGCGCTTTTCTTAAAGCAGTAAAAATCGAAGGCTGGGGTAAAACAAAAGACGGCTGGTATCTTGGTCGTTTCTCAAATAAATGGCATCGAAGTCAATATCCACTGAATGCAATGGGTAAGCCGTTGAGTGTTGCTTCTATCGCAACTGACCGCAATATAATACCTGCAGGCGAAACATTAAAAATTCCAAGTTTACCGAATAATCTGAAGCATCAACTATATGTGTCTGACGATGTCGGTAGTGCAATTAAAAATACCCACATTGATATCTATACTGGTGAAGGTAGGCAAGCTGAAAAAACGACGTTTGAAATAACTGGACAAGATCATACCGTGTGTAGATTGATCCCTATTTAATATTAACGCAGTCTGCGCACTTTAAATTTACGACCTTTTATTTTTCCTTCGGAAAGAATTTCCAAAGCCTGTTTTGCAATCGCTTGTTCTACAGCGACATAAGCGTATTTATCGAAGATATCAATTTTACCTATTTGATTACCTTGTATATCTTTGCTTGCCGTTAGTGCGCCTAATATATCTCCTGCGCGAACCTTATCTTTACGACCGCCATTAATACCTAGCGTTGTCATCGGTGGAATGAGCTTGTTGTGCTCTTTAATTTTAAGTGATGATGTTTTATCAATACGCACAGGACTCTTGCAGAATTCTTCTATTGCTTCAATTCTGAATTTTTCAGATGGCATAAATAAACTGAGTGCCAAACCTTGATTACCTGCGCGACCAGTTCGTCCAATACGGTGTATATGTATTTCCGCATCAGGTGACAACTCAAAATTAATAACGGCCTGTAGATCTTTAATGTCCAAACCACGTGCCGCAACATCGGTTGCGATCAATATTGAACTACTCTTGTTTGAAAACTGGATTAATACCTGATCGCGATCTCTTTGATCAAGATCACCGTGTAATGCTAA
>CAZGBJ010000047.1:0-10762 GCA_964523895.1 uncultured Enterobacteriaceae bacterium | reverse complement strand
TTTTACACAACATGTGTACGGGTTTGTGTTTTTAAGGCACTCTCTTAACTAAGTTGTTACTAAATTACTATCTCAATAATTGAGAAATGAATTTTTATAAACACTCTCGGTTCTATCTTTATCATATGATCAAATTCAGGTAATATTATTTTAATAAAAATAAGGATAAATATAATAAAAACAATTAGATATGTTCAAGGCATGAATCATGCACATTGATACTTTCCAAATATTTTTTAGTCATTACGTTCAACGTATTAAATTAAGGTAGATTGAAATGGAAATAGCAGTAACGCAAAAGAATATCCACTGGCAGGCAGCTAATGATGCTGTTGTAGCCGCAGTTAAACATGCTGATGTAATAGGCGTTAAGGTTAATGTTGCCGTTGTCGACCAAGGTGGACACCTGGCGGCATTTTTGAGGGTACCAGGCGCACCCTTTCACTCCATAGATATTGCTAAAGACAAGGCCTACACCGCTGCCAGTTTTGGCTTCTCGACGGCCGATTGGTCTACTGTTCTGGAATCATTTTCGCAGGCCGTAAAAGATGGCTTGCTTGGTGTCGATCGCATGATCATGTTTGGTGGAGGTCTTCCAATCATCGTTGATGAAACGGTCATTGGAGCCATCGGAGTTTCCGGGGCTTCAGAAGAAGAAGATGCAGAATGCGCAGCAGCGGGTCTGGCTGCGATTGGCTTAAAAAATTAACAAAACAGTTATTTAAAAAATAATAATTACATTCATTAAAAAAACTATTCCATGAAAGAAATAAAACATTTTATCAATGGTGCGTTTGTCGGTTCATCAAACGGCAAAACATTTGAAAATATCAATCCCATTAATGGCAAACAGATCGCAACGGTACACGAAGGTGGTATGGATGAAGTCAATCAGGCTGTGTCTGCTGCTCGTGCCGCTTTACAGGGTGAATGGGAAAGTATCGATGTCAATGAACGGGTAAATTTATTATATAAAGTCGCCGACGGTATTAATGCACGCTTCGATGAATTTCTTGAGGCCGAATGTGCCGATACTGGCAAACCTTTTTCACTGGCACGACATATTGATATTCCTCGTGGTGCAGCGAACTTCAAGGTATTTGCTGACACCATTAAAAATGAGGGAACAGAATTATTCACTATGGCCACCCCCGATGGTACTGGCGCGATTAACTATGCATTACGTGCTCCCAAAGGCGTTATTGCAGTCATCAGCCCATGGAATTTACCGCTATTGTTAATGACATGGAAAGTTGGGCCTGCCCTGGCATGTGGAAATACCGTCATTGTAAAACCTTCTGAAGAAACGCCCACGACCACAGCGTTATTGGGTGAAGTCATGAACGACGCCGGTGTCCCCAAAGGGGTCTTTAATGTTGTGCATGGTTTTGGTCCTGACTCAGCTGGTGCGTATTTGACACAACATGCTGATGTTGATGCGATTACCTTTACCGGGGAAACGCTCACGGGTACTGCCATTATGCAAGCAGCTGCTGTGGGTGTTCGAGATATTTCTCTGGAATTGGGCGGTAAGAATCCGGCTGTGGTTTTTGCTGACTGCGATATGGATAAAGCTATCGAAGGTACAACACGTTCTGTTTTTGCCAATTGTGGACAGGTTTGCCTTGGTACCGAACGTGTATTTGTTGAACGCTCAATCTTTGATGAGTTTGTAGAACGCTTAAAACAGTCCGCGGAAGGACTCAAGGTAGGGGTTCCAGAGGATAAAAATAGTAATATGGGGCCTTTGGTGAGTAAAACACATCAGGAAAAAGTGTTGTCTTATTACAAGAAAGCTGAAGAAGAAGGTGCAACAGTGGTTACCGGTGGTGGTTTTCCTGATATGCCAGAAGATTTAAAAGCGGGCGCCTGGATTGAACCAACCATCTGGACTGGTTTGGCTGATGATGCAACTGTCATACGCGAAGAAATATTTGGACCTTGTTGCCATATCCGTCCTTTTGATACAGAAGAAGAAGTTATTCAACTGGCGAATGACACAGAGTACGGTTTGGCATCATCTGTCTGGACAGAAAATATCTCACGAGCACATCGTGTGGCAGCTCAGATAGACAGTGGAATTGTTTGGGTGAATAGCTGGTTTCTACGTGACTTACGCACGCCCTTTGGTGGTATGAAAGGCTCCGGGATAGGTCGCGAAGGTGGTGTACACTCACTGGAGTTTTACACCGAAATGAAGAATGTGTGTATCAAGTTATAAATATTATATTAACAAAAACATCAGGGCAAAATTTCAAACATGATGGATAAAGCAAAAATTAAAACGTTGGGTGATGAACTCTATGACGCGTTGCGTAATCGCACCATGGTAGAACCACTGACAGATAGAGAACCGGATATCACCATAGAGGATGCCTACCATATTTCACTACACCTGGTTGATCGTAGACAGGCCGATGGGGAAACGATTATTGGTAAAAAAATCGGTGTCACCAGTGCCGCTGTGCAAAATATGTTGAACGTACACCAACCAGATTTTGGTTATCTGACCGATCGAATGATTTGTGCCAATGGTGAAGATATGCCCATTAGTAGTGAATTGATTCAACCAAAAGCAGAAGGTGAAATCGCCTTTATCTTAAAGAAGGATTTGATTGGCCCAGGTGTGACTAATGCAGATGTATTAAGAGCCACAGATTTTGTCATGCCTTGTTATGAAATCGTTGATTCAAGGGTAAAGGACTGGAAAATCAAGATACAGGACACTATTGCTGATAATGCTTCCTGTGGGCTGTTCGTGCTTGGTGATCAAGCGGTGGATCCACGTAAAGTCGATTTAACTACCTGTGGCATGGTGCTGGAAAAGAATGGTGAAGTTGTTTCTACGGGTGCCGGGGCAGCAGCACTTGGGTCGCCTATCAATTGTGTTACCTGGTTGGCGAATACCCTCGGGGAGTTTGGTATCCCGTTAAAAGCAGGCGAAGTTATTTTATCTGGCTCTCTAGTCCCATTGGAGCCAATAAAACCCGGCGATAATATGAGTTTAATCATTGGTGGAATAGGAACAGCCGCAGTGCGGTTCGTTTAATTCGGAGAAGAAACATGAAAGTAAATGCAGCATTAATTGGATCAGGAAACATTGGCACGGATTTAATGGCCAAGGCACTGCGTAGTGAATTTATCAATCCCGTATGGATGGTTGGGATCGATCCAGATTCAGATGGATTAGCTAAAGCAAAAGAGGCAGGATTAAAGATTACACATGAAGGCGTTGATGGTCTGGTTTCCCATATGCAGGAAGACAACATCCAGATTTGTTTTGATGCGACTTCTGCTTATGTGCATGATGAGAATAATCGAAAGGTTCAGGAACAAGGAGCCATGATGATTGATCTGACACCTGCTGCCATTGGTCCTTATTGTGTGCCACCAGTGAATATGCAAGAACATGTCGGCAAGAAAGAAATGAATGTCAATATGGTTACCTGCGGCGGACAGGCTACCATTCCCATGGTGGCAGCGGTCAGTCGTGTTCAGGAAGTGGAATACGGTGAGATTGTTGCTACGGTATCTTCCCGTTCAGCAGGCCCAGGTACACGTAAGAATATTGACGAATTTACCAGTACGACATCCGGTGCCGTTGAGAAAGTAGGCGGTGCCAGGAAAGGAAAAGCCATTATTATTCTTAATCCTGCAGAACCGCCTCTTATTATGAGAGATACAGTACATTGCTTGACCAAAGATACACCTGATCAGGAAGCCATCACCAAGTCTGTTCATGAAATGCTGGCAGAAGTGCAAAAGTATGTCCCAGGTTATCGATTGAAGAATGGACCGGTGTTTGACGGTAATCGAGTCTCTGTTTTTATGGAGGTCGAAGGACTAGGAGATTATCTGCCAAAATACGCGGGTAACCTCGATATTATGACTGCAGCAGGTCTGAGAACCGCTGAAATGTTTGCCGAAGAGATACTTAACGGGACTTTGGTGCTTGAAAAAATACAAGCGGCATAATCAATAAATAAATTACGAATAGAATAAAGTTATTCCAGGAGACAATGATGGATTTAACAGGTAAAGAAATAACAGTTCACGACATGTGTTTACGCGATGGTATGCACGCTAAACGCCACCAGATTTCAATCGATCAAATGATCGAAGTAGCCACTGCTTTGGATGAAGCCGGTGTGCCGTTAATCGAAATAACTCATGGCGATGGCCTGGGCGGTGCTTCGGTTAACTATGGGTTTCCAGCGCATACCGATGCTGAATATCTATCAGCGGTTATTCCTAAATTAAAAAATACCAAAGTTTCAGCTTTATTAATTCCCGGCATTGCCACCGTTGATCATTTAAGAATGGTGCATGATTTAGGCGTGACGACAATACGAGTTGCCTCGCATTGCACGGAAGCAGATGTCACAGAACAACATATCGGTTTGGCGAAAGAACTGGGTATGGATACAGTTGGGTTCTTGATGATGGCGCACATGGCTGGTCCTGAAAAGTTGGTTGAGCAAGCGTTGTTAATGGAAGGTTATGGCGCAAACTGTATCTACTGTACCGATTCTGCGGGTTATATGTTGCCTGATGATGTTACTGCCAGTGTTAAAGCGATACGCGCTGCAATTAAACCGGAAACCGAACTGGGTTTTCATGGGCATCATAATATGGCAATGGGGGTAGCTAACTCTCTGGCAGCAATAGATGCCGGTGCTAATCGTATTGATGGCTCAGTTGCGGGTTTAGGAGCAGGTGCAGGAAATACACCATTAGAAGTTTTTCTTGCTGTCCTTGATCGTATGGGTGCCATAACAGGTGTTAATATTTTTAAAATGATGGATATCGCTGAAGATATAGTGACGCCAATGATGGATCAACCTATACGCGTTGATCGGGACTCTCTAGTCCTGGGTTATGCTGGCGTTTATTCATCATTTCTGTTGCATGCCAAACGTGCGGGGGATAAATACGGTGTACGTTCCAGTGATATTTTATTGGAAATGGGTAAGCGTAAAACAGTAGGTGGGCAGGAAGATATGATTGAAGATGTGGCATTGAACATGTCACGTGAGGCAGCGGGAGCATCTGCATGACACTGGATGAAAACACCATAAATAAGCTGGCGGAATATCTGGAGAATGCAGAGCTTAATTGCAGCCCTGTGGTCAAGATTACCGATGAATATCCTGATATGGATTGGGATGATGCCTATTCAATACAAAAAACTATCCGCCAGAGAAAATTAAATCGAGGTAATAAGGTGGCGGGTCTCAAGATGGGGCTAACTTCGTTCGCCAAGATGAAGCAAATGGGTGTAGAAACACCTATCAGCGGTTTCATCACCGATTACGGTAGTTATCCTGACGGTGCCGAGATTGATATCTCAAAATTCATTCATCCAAAGGTTGAAGCTGAAATTGCTGTGGTTACCAAGGCACCATTAAAGGGGCCAGGATGTCATATTGGTTCAGTGATGGCAGCGATTGATTTTGTTTTGCCTGCGGTTGAGATCATAGATTCACGTTATGAAAATTTTCGTTTTGATCTTAAAAGTGTCATTGCAGATAACACCTCATCCGCAGGTTATGTCACGGGTGGGAAAATATGTTCCCCTGATGACATCAATATGCGTTCTACTGGTGTTGTCATGGAAAAAAATGGTCAGGTTGTTGAAGTCGGTGCCGGTGCGGCAGTCATTGGACATCCTGCTTCCAGTATTGCTATGTTGGCAAATATGTTAGTGGAACGTGGTGAAGATATTCCCGCTGGAACATTCATCATGACTGGTGGTATCACCGCTGCAGTAACTGTCGAAGCAGGAGACAATATCATGGTACGTTATCAGGATCTTGGGACAGTCTCCATGCGGTTTGTGTAAATTATATTCAGAGTTTTGGTATACATGTCCGCATTCGTTTGATGAATTATTCGGCAAGTTAATAAGTGTGACTAATAATTGTATTTAATTTGACTGATAAATTGATCCTAGAATCTACAATCACTTGTCCAGAATGCGGGTATAAAGAAAAAGAAACCATGCCTACTAATTCATGTCAATTTTTCTATGATTGCAAGAGTTGCAAAGCACTGCTTAAACCAAATCAAGGAGATTGTTGTGTTTTCTGCTCATATGGTGATGTTAAATGCCCACCGATACAAAAAGGTGATTCGTGCTGTTCATAACTTTATAAAACAAGGATGATTAATTGCGTCTTTTTTTATTTATAGATACGACGTAGTTAAACGTAAGGTTAATCTCAGAAGGTTATTCAACCTCTTCTTTTCCTGACTGGACGTAATACAGTGCGTTTTTTAATTTATTACGTGTTTCACGTGAATATCCACTTAATATGTATGCTTCTTTATAAGCTTTTGCAGCGGCATCATATTTTTTCAAATGCATATTGGCATCACCTACCAAAATCCACCCTTCAACTTTGGGTTCACTCCTGAGTTTTTCTTCAATACGCTTTATTTGAGCCTCAACTTCTTCCTTTTCGGTTATCTTTATTTCCTGTTTTTTTGCTTCAGTATAGTTATTATCTGAATTGATTTTTTTATCCTCACATAAAGCTAAGGCAGGGATTAAAATAATAAAAATAAATACTATAATTTTTCCAAAATAGTTCATTTTAATGTTCCTTGGGCGATAACAAGATATATTTTTACCTGCCCCTGATAACGACATCACTTTTAAAGTTAGGATTGGTATAAAACATCATTGTAATTCATGATGTGTTGGTATGACAAAGTATAGTGACTAAAATTCCCGCCGGAATAGGGGTTTAAATATCCTTTTCAGAAAGTCACTTTTGAGGTTGTGCTCAACATTATAATTTTTTTTAAATTTAAAAAGATAATTCATTTGGGCCATATTATGGGTCATAATTTAGGTCAAAATAAAAAAGGTCATTTTTCAGTTGCTGATTGTGGCAATTTTAGACGTAAAAACGAATTTATTTGATACGGTATCTTATTGATAAAGTAATGATCTAAAAAGAAATTTGACGGATGAAATCCGCCTCGTATAATGCCTCGCTTGCATTATATAGGCGCGTAGCTCAGCTGGTTAGAGCGCTACCTTGACATGGTAGAGGTCGTGTGTTCGAGTCACATCGTGCCTACCAAATACATAATAGGCATCAAATTTTGTGATGCCTATTTTTGTTAATTATCCTTTAACACGTGACCTGTTGTGGGGGTCACCACTGAAAATAAAAGGTGCAGATATGCCAACGATTACATTACCTGACAATAGTCAGCGCGAATTTGAACAAGCAGTGACTGTTATGCAGGTCTCTGAAGATATCGGCCCTGGATTAGCCAAAGCTACTCTCGGTGGAATGCTTGATGACAAGCTTGTTGATGCGTCACATCTTATTGAAAATAATAGTAATTTAAGGATTATTACCGATCGTGATCCAGAAGGTCTGGAGATAATTCGCCACTCATGTGCGCATCTCATGGCGCAAGCGGTTAAAGAACTTTATCCCGAAGCGCAAGTGACGATTGGCCCTGTTATTGAAGATGGTTTTTTCTATGACTATGCTTATGAACCGGGTTTTACACCAGATGATTTGCTGCAAATTGAAAAAAAGATGAAGGAATTGGTTAAAGCAGATTTTGAAGTGACACGCACAGTAAAAAGTAGAGATGAAGCGACACAATTCTTCCGTGATATGGGCGAAGAATACAAAGCACAAATTATTGAGTCGATCCCACAAAATGAAGATCTCTCACTCTACTCCCAAGGTGAATTTACCGATTTGTGTCGTGGGCCACATGTACCGAGTACAGGGAAGATTAAATCGTTCAAATTGATGAAATTAGCTGGTGCCTATTGGCGGGGAGATTCGAATAATGAAATGCTACAGCGCATTTATGGCACTGCCTGGCCGAACAAAAAGTCTCTCAAAGCGTATTTAAACCGCCTGCAAGAAGCTGAGAAGCGTGATCATAGAAAGTTGGCCAAGAAACTGGACTTATTCCATTTTCAGGAGGAAGCGCCCGGTATGGTGTTTTGGCATCCGAAGGGCTGGGCAATTTATAAGGTACTTGAGCAATATATTAGTTCGAAGATGCGGATGCATGACTATCAGGAAATTAATACACCGGAACTTGTCGACCGCAGTTTGTGGGAGCGTTCCGGACATTGGGACAAATTTAGAGAGGATATGTTTACCACCAGCTCTGAAAACCGTGAATATGCTATTAAGCCGATGAATTGTCCCTGTCACGTTCAGATTTTTAACCAAGGTTTAAAAAGTTATCGGGATTTGCCTTTGAGATTGGCTGAATTTGGTTCTTGTCATCGAAATGAAGCTTCGGGCACCTTGCATGGCCTAATGCGTGCACGTAATTTTACTCAGGATGACGCGCATATTTTTTGTACTGAAAATCAGGTTCAGGATGAGGTTTCAAAATTTATTGATATGTTGTTTGAGGTTTATCGTGATTTTGGTTTTGATGATGTCATTATTAAACTTTCGACGCGTCCAGAAAAACGCGTAGGCAGTGATGAAGTCTGGGATAAAGCTGAGAAAGCACTGGAATTAGCCTTAGATAACAAAGAGATAGACTGGGAATTACAGCCTGGCGAAGGGGCTTTTTATGGGCCAAAGATAGAATTTTCATTAAAGGATTGTATAGGTCGAGTGTGGCAATGTGGCACGATTCAGGTCGATTTCTCTATGCCTGGGCGTCTTGATGCCAGTTATGTCAGCGAAGACAGTTCGAAACAAGTTCCGGTGATGCTTCATCGTGCCATTGTTGGTTCAATGGAGCGTTTTATTGGCATTTTAATCGAGAATTATGCCGGTGCTTTTCCGCTTTGGTTGGCACCAATTCAGGTTGTTGTTATCTCAATTACTGAGAAACAAAGTGAGTATGCGAAAAAAATAGCAGAAATCTTGAAAAACCAGGACTTTAGGGCCGAAGTGGACTTGAGAAATGAAACGATCGGGCTTAAAATCCGCGACCACGCAATGCAACGCGTTCCTTTTCAAATTATTTTAGGGGAGCGCGAACAAAGCGAAAATACTGTGGCTGTACGCACGCGAGATGGTGAAGATTTAGGAGGAATGTCTCTAGATAGTCTGATTCAACGTCTAAATAAGGATATCGCGTGCCTCGGCCGTACTAATTTGGAGGATTAATTTATCAGCGCAGACAAGAAGACACGCCTTAATGAAGCTATAACTTCGCCGGAGGTGAGGTTAATAAATGCAGAGGGCGAACAAGTTGGTGTCGTTACAATTAATGAAGCTCAACAACTCGCTGAGGAATCTGAATTAGATTTGGTCGAAATTGTTCCTAACTCGGAACCACCCGTATGCCGAGTTATGGATCATGGTAAATTTGTTTTCGAGCAAAATAAGAAAAAGCATGCGGCGAAAAAGAAACAGAAGCAGATTCATGTTAAGGAAATTAAGTTTAGACCTGGTACAGATGATGGTGATTACCAGATTAAGTTAAGGAATTTGATTAAATTTCTGACCAACGGAGACAAGGTTAAAATTACGCTTCGTTTTCGTGGTCGCGAAATGGCTCATCAGGAACTTGGTAGCAAGATGTTAAAACGTATAGAAGCGGATCTTGATGAGTATGGAATAGTAGAGCAGTTTCCTAAAATGGAAGGTCGACAAATGGTAATGGTGATGGCGGCTAAGAAGTAAAACGTTAAAAGTTAAACGTGAAAAGTGATGGAGTAATTATTTATTTAAACTTTTCATATTACAGATATAGATAATAGTGGAGTTCATAGAATGCCCAAAATGAAATCAAACAGTGGTGCTGCAAAGCGTTTTTCACGCACTGCTTCGGGAAAATTTAAACGTGGTCAGTCGCACCGTAGTCATATCCTGACTAAAAAAAGCACCAAGCGTAAACGTCAGTTACGTGCAATGCTGACTGTTCATGACAGTGACCAGAAGGCAATAGCCCGAATGGTTCCGTATTTATAGAGAGGAATTGAAGCAATGCCCAGAGTAAAACGTGGTGTTACCGCACACGCCAAACATAAAAAAGTTATTGATCAGGCTAAAGGCTATAGTGGTCGACGCAAGAACGTATTTCGTGTCGCTGTACAAGCTGTAACCAAAGCAGGCCAGTATGCTTATCGTGATCGACGTCAACGTAAAAGACAATTCCGTGCGTTATGGATTGCCAGAATTAATGCAGAAGCACGAAACAATGGTCTTTCCTATAGCCGTTTCATTAATGGTTTGAGCAAGGCTTCTATAGAGGTTGATCGTAAAGTATTGGCTGACCTTGCTGTATTTGATAAAGCGGCTTTTGGAGCCTTGGCAGAACAGGCTAAAGCCAGCCTCGCTTAAATCTTTAATACAATAGATTGAAACGGGGAAAGGCTTTAAAACCTTTCCCTTTTTTTATGGCCATGGATGGCCTGTATGTCGCGGGCGCATGGATGCGCAGGAGCGACGATGGCCATGGATGTAAAGTATGTCGTTTGTGCAGGAGCACACAAACGATGTATGTACAGGATGGCTTCTCAGGATTTTTGCTCGAAGCACCAACAGTAGGCGCTTTATGCGAATCCTGAGTACCTACATCCATGTAGGCAATGTCGCGAGAGGACACGACTGCATGGATGCAGGAGGTAGGGCGAAGCAGGAAGCTAGAGCCGAGGAGTCCGAAGCGACGTGGTGACTCTCTCTCCCATGTACGAAATATACATATGGTATAGAGTCGAGTCTGTAACAGAGACCGAGGAGTCCGAAGCGACGTGGTGACTCAAGCACTATGCATATAGAGTCTTAATAGTCCAAAGCGGTTACAA
>CAZGBJ010000046.1:1210-10937 GCA_964523895.1 uncultured Enterobacteriaceae bacterium | reverse complement strand
GCTCTTGCATATCAGAGATTCTGCTAAGGAATGGATTGATTTCGAGCATTTTTTTAAGCGGAAATATGAATTATTTAAAGCGAGCGAGTATACAGCAGATGAGACTAAGCGTGAAGGTGCGCTTTTTAAGCAGAATGAACGAGTTTAATGTGAGGCACTTCTACTTCGTCAGATTTCTTTGTTAGAAACTGGGTAAATTCTTCAGCAGGAACAGGTCTACCCATGAAGTAACCCTGAATTTCATTGCATCCATGCGCAGCCAGATAATTAAATTGCTCTTCAGTTTCTACACCTTCAGCTATGACATTAAACCTTAAACTTTTTGCCATTGCGATTATGGCAGAGACAATTGCTGCATCATCCGGATCTTTCAATAAATCTCGAACAAATGATTGATCAATTTTTAAAGTGTCCAATGAAAACTTTTTCAAATAGCTCAATGATGAATAACCCGTTCCAAAATCATCGATTGATATGTGTATACCCCAACTTTTTAGTTCATTCAGCATTTGATTACTTTTTTCTACATCTTCTACCAAAGCACCTTCCGTTATTTCCAATTCAACATATTTTGGTGCCAAATCTGCACAAATAATCTGATTGAAAATTCGTTTGGCAATATCTTCTTGATTAAATTGTTTTGGCGATAAGTTTACTGCCATTCTTATCGGTTTATAACCTTGTTGCTGCCAGATTGAATTTTGTTTACAAGCCTCTTTCATTACCCAATCGGTGATAGGTCCAATTAATCCCGTTTCCTCAGCTAAAGGGATAAAAACTGCTGGAGAAATCATGCCTTCTTCCGGTTCGTTCCAGCGAATCAACGCCTCAGCCCCTATGGATTCTCGACTCTGTACATTAAACTTGGGCTGATAATATAAAATAAATTCTTGCTTTTCTATTGCTCTCCTTAGTTTTGCTTCCAGGTTCATTTGCACGATTAAATGCGAATTCATATCTGCTGTATAAAAACGATAACAATTACGACCACTTTCCTTGGCATCATACATCGCACTATCCGCATTAATAAATAAATGACTGGCATTAGTATCGTCTATAGGATAAATAGTAATGCCAATACTGGGAGTAACAAAAATTTCGTGTGAATTAATTTCAAATTCTTTTTTCATAAAATATAATACTTTGTCAGCAATCTTCACTGCGTCATCTATGCTTTTTATATCTTCCATAACGATAGTAAATTCATCGCCGCCAAGCCGAGCAATGGTATCACCTTCACGTGTACACTGTTCTAACCTGCTTGCCACTTTAACCAGAAGTTGATCTCCGGCATCATGACCCAGGCTATCATTCACATTTTTAAATCTATCAAGATCGATAACCAATAAAGCAACCAGTGCTTTGCTTCTATCGGCGCGAATCAATGCTCTGTCCAGACGTTCGCGGAACAATAAACGATTAGCAAGACCGGTCAAACTATCGTAATTAGCCAACTGACTCAGTTCTTGAATATCTTTTTTTCGTTCTATGGAATAATCAATGACTCTGCTGATTAAGTGGCCATCACCTTGTCCTTTGATCAGATAATCCTGTGCACCCATTTGCACAATTTGCAAAGCTAACTTTTCATCGCTTTGCCCACTAAGAACGACAATGGGTATTTCTGCATTAATTTCTTGTATATAAGTAATGATATTCAAATTATCGGTGTCAGGAAGGTTTAAATCTGTAATAACAATATCAAAGTCATTTCCTTGCAGGCAGACCATGCCCTCTTTTGCAGTATATGCTGCGGTAATAACATGTTTGCCCGGCTGCGCTTCATTAAGTAATACTTTTAGCAGGCGTGAGTCCCCTTCATTATCTTCTATGAGTAAAATTTTTATTATTGTCTTTTGCATAGTATTTTAAAAAATTAAATTTCCTATAAAGTGATCAGCCTGAATACAAAGGGTAATCTCTTTTAATAGCAATTTTATTAACTTATATCGTCACAATAAATTGTATGGTTAGTAATTAAGCGGCAAAATTAAAAAAAACTTTAATTTAACAAAGGCTTAAGTGAGAATGATAAAAATTTATTATTATTGTTATTTATCAATGACATAAGAATATTTCGCATAAACGAGACTAGTATTTCTAACTGACGCAGTTCAAATACCAGGCGCACTTTTGTTCTGGGAAGGTACGCCATATTTCACCGCTTCGAATATTTTTTCTTCTGTAATTGGTTTTGCTATAAAATAGAGATTGCTAATTTCAGCCATTTCCCTTACTTCATTTTGTGTATTTGCAGTAATGAGAGAAATTGAAGCCTTTGGAAAACGCTTCCTTAACTTATTGCCTAAAGCGACACCATCCATACCAGGCATATTCATATCCAAGGTTATCAAATCTATCGATAAGGTGTTCAATTCTAGTGCTTCCTCAGCATCAACCGCCTCCAGTACCTCCCAGTCAGGAAAAGACTGTTTCAGAATAGTACTGATCATGGTACGCGATAATTTACTATCATCGACAATTAATGCTGTTTTGTTGGAACTCATTTATATTTGCCTATCACTACACACCTAGTAACTACATGTAACGGCAAATTTAAGGAGGAACTTTAGAATACTTCGAAGTAAAGAATAAAAAGTTGAATATGAAACATAACTTCCTTATTTTGAAAGCGTGAAGTACTAGTCTGGGATGACGGTCAAAATTTCACTACTCGGGCAAGCTTTAGAGATGTAAGCCATCTGGTAAGCTAACAATAGAAAACCAGAAATGCTCTATGGAACGCACCACGTTCACAAATTGATCAAAATCAACGGGTTTTGAGATAAAACAATTGGCGTTTAGATTGTAACTCTTACCAATATCGATATCACTTTGCGAAGTCGTTAGTACAATTACAGGAATACTGGTCAGTTCAGGCTGTTTACGAATTTCTTCCAGTACTTCACGACCATCCATTCGTGGCATATTCAGATCCAACAATATCATGTCAGGACGCGGAACATCCTTGAAATCACCTTCTTTATTCAAAAATTGCATGGCTTCGACACCATCTTTTACATGATGAATATCATTATTAATTTTTCCATCATTCAGCGCTTCTATAGCAAGACGCGCATCACCTTCATTGTCTTCTACCAATAAGATTATTGCCGGATTACCATTAAATATTTTCATACCAAACCCTGTAAAATTTACATGAATTTTAGCTCATATCCGTTGATAAGTCATTCTTGCAAGATGTCATCTATTTCACATATCAATGCATAGGTAAACTAAAATAAAATCGTGTGCCTTGACCAAACTCAGATTCCACCCATATCCGACCATGGTGATTCTCAACAATTTTTTTACAGATGGAAAGCCCTATTCCTGTCCCTTGATATTCAGACTTTCCATGTAATCGTTGAAAAATAACAAATATTTTTTCAAAATAATTATCTTCAATGCCAATACCATTGTCTTCAATACAGAATTGCCAGTCACTTCCCAGTTCTTTAACCGAAACATGTACCTTATTCATCTTTTCAGGATCGCGATACTTGATGGCATTACCGATCAGATTCTGAAACAACTGGCGTAACTGACCTTCATCACCATAAATCACCGGCAGTTCATCTTTCGTCACCACCGTTCCAGTTTCATCAATTGTCACTATTAGATTATTAATGGCATTTTCGTATAATTTATTAGCCTCAATCGGCATTATTACCTGTTCCTTGCTCGATAATCTTGAAAAGCTCAACAGATCCTGAATCAATAATTGCATGCGCTTAGCGCCATCGACAACATAGCCCATGAATTCATCAGCATCACCATCCAGCTTATCTTTATAACGGTTGGAAAGCAGTTGCGTATAACTGGATACCATGCGCAAGGGTTCTTGAAGATCATGAGATGCAACATAAGCAAAACGATCCAACTCTTCATTGGATCGTTTTAACTGTTCATTATTCTCCTGAATTGATTCCTCCAACTCTTTCATGGAAGTTATATCTTGCATCACCTGTAGAACACCTGTTCTTTCCCCATTAGCGTCAAAAATGGGACCGGCATCTAACGTTAAAAAACGTTTAGCGCTTTTTAATGGTAAATCAACCCAGTTTTGCACACGTTTACCGTTAGGCATTATGCTGTCTTCAATTTCAACTGGATATAATTCAGGATCATCATAAGTTTCATCTAAAACCAGATCTGCCAATAATGGGTGTTCTTTCACATAGAGCGCTTTTCGAGAATTTTGTGTCCCCAATAAATCGCTGGACATAGTTCCTGTCAATGCTTCACACGCTTTATTCCACATAACGACTTTATGATCATTATCAAGAATAAAGGCAGGCACGTTTAAATATTTAAATAAATTTTCGTAATAATCTTTCTGATCTACTATCTGTTGCTCTTTTTCAACTCGCTCTGAAATATCTCTGACGATATAGGTAAAACTATGACTCTCTCCTATCTTGTTTTCACTCACAGAGAGTTCCATCGGGAAAGTACTACCATCTTTACGCCGGCCTATCACTTCACCACCAATAACCTTCTTATCACCGGTCTTATGATAATTGCTTAAATAACCGTCATTCCCATCATGGTATAGTGAGGGCATCAACATCTTGATATTCTCACCCAGCATCTCTGACTCGTCATAGCCAAACAACTTTTTCGTTGCCGGATTCACTGACAGGATGATTCCCTTCTTATCAATACTAATAATGCCATCGACTGCATTTTCTAAAATGCCTTGTATAAATAATTCTTTTTTATCAAGACTAATTCGACCTCTAAATAAAATGATGTTTAAACAAGTCCATGCAACGACAAAGACTAAAGTAATAAATATAGAAGAAAATAAATATTGTATTACTTTAGAAGATGTTATTTCTTCCTCCACCTTCAATATATTATTTAATGATTTATACAAAGAACTAACAGAAAGAGAGTATTGTTTCTTATATGAATTATATCTATCACTAAAGAGTAATTTCTCTGCTTGTTTATTTTCTCCAATATTTATCAATTCAAACGCTTTGTTTTCTAGCTCGATTAGTTTTTCATTTGCTATACTGGTTTTTTCTACATGTATTATTAATTCATCTGGAAAAAAAACTTTCGCTTTTTCAAGATCTTTTTCAAGCTTTTCTTCAGCTTCCCGGTAACGTTGCTCCCATTCTTCATCACCCGTAATAACGGCCATCCGCGCTGACATCGATAAAACTTCATCATGAAATTGAATTTCTCCTTCTAAACGAGTAATTTCAATTATTTTTTTCTCATGCTCTATGAACTTAATGTCTTCGGCATATAAGTTATAGATAAACCACAATAGCGATATTAATATCAGGGATACCGAAACATTAATTATAAGGAATACGTTTTTATTAATTCGTTCAGGAAAAATTATTTTCATGTCTAATTATTTAATATTAGAAATATGATGATCCGTTTTAGATTTTTTATGTCTATCCTTCAATTTTTTATTAAAAATAAAAAACACAGACTTTCTTGAATAGTAAATTATAAACTATTTATTATATAACTTAATTTGGTATTTCTTGAATAAAATCAGTATCACGTCTGAATTCAGCAATTATTTGTATCGCATCATCAGGATTGAGGTCGATTTGACTGAATGCTAAATCAACCTTATTAAGGATATGAATAAAGCCGGAATCAGAAACAACATTGCCATAAGTTAATAAATTTTCATTAAAGCTATGCCATTTTTCAAAACTAATCCTGAATTGCATTAATAAATCAGTATCAGACTCATCTGCGATATTATTTAGTTGGTGATAATGAACAAGATGATTTGAAACCAGTTTTGATAACTGCTGTAAATTATCTTTCACTTGCTGATAATCACTTGCTTGAAATATCTGTAACTGGATTCGTGACATGGATAACATTTCTTCGTGCATTTGAGAAACTAGAAATGATTTTTGCTTCAACAAGAGACTGCTCGTTTTCAAGTTTTGTAATTGTTGCTGGTGTAATGTATTAATCCCCATCACACACAAAAACAAAAAAATGAAAAATCCTATCCATTTGATGACATCAAAAAAACTGTCCTTTTTGCGAGTTAAACCCATCGTATTCATATAGCTTATAGCCGTCATACTCCCTAATTCCTTTAGTAAAAACAGGCAAAATCAAGGCCATATCTGAAAAAAGGCTAAAATTCGTTCAATTCTGCAGGAAAAGTGAAGTGACTGGGTTCTAAAGAGGTTCGATATGCTCTATGAATAACTGTAATTGGCTATTTCCGCGAAATTCGTTAATTCCTAAACGGTAAGTAGAGTGAATTTGCTCACAACCGACAGGCCAACCGTCATCCGTCATATTAAAAGCAATGGCATCTAATATCCGATTATTGCCATCTATTTGCAGTCTAAGTTTAAGGTGGTTAGTACCAACAATACGCCTATCGACTATTTTAAATTGTCCTTCAAAGACTGGCTCCGGGAACGACTGCCCCCATGGACCTGCTGCATGAATTTCCTTTGCTAGTTGCATCGATAAATCGTTATTCAATAACTCCCCATCTGTTAAACATTCATCCTGCATATTTTCTAACGAAATAAAATTGTTTAGTGTCTCTATAAACTTTGACGAGAAAGTTTCAAACTGTGATTCTTTTATCGTTAGTCCTGCGGCCATAGCATGGCCACCAAAAGTAAGAATTAAATCCGGGTGCAAGCGTGTTATTTCTTCCAGTAAATCCCGAATATGTAAACCATTAATAGAGCGGGCTGAACCTTTAATGATTGCATTATCTTCCTCCCCATCACTCTCTTTTGCAAAAGCAATAACAGGACGATTAAATGTTTCCTTTACTTTTGCAGCAAGTATACCAATAACACCTTGATGCCAATCAGAATCATATAAACATAAACCCAGAGGTATTTCGCCAGAAGTATTTTGCAAGTATTCATCTAATACCAACATAGCTTGCTCATGCATTTCGTCCTGTATTTGCCGACGTTCTTGATTAAGTTCATCCAACTGATTCGCTATGTCTTTTGCCCTTTTTACATCATCAGTAAGCAAACACTCAATACCCAGAGACATATCGGTTAAACGACCCGCTGCATTTAATTTTGGCGCAATTGAAAAACCAAGATCACTGGCGCTTAAAGTTGCCAATGATCTTCCCGATAGTTTTAAAATTTCTGAGATACCCGCAATAGATTTATTTTGTTTAATTAGTTTTAAACCATGTGCCACCATAGTTCGGTTATTTTTGTCCAACGGTACAACATCAGCCACTGTTCCCAAAGCGACAATATCAAGCAGTTGCGCTAAGTTAGGGACAGCAATTCCTTTTTTCTCAAACCAGTTTTCTTCTCTAAGTTTTGCGCGCAAAGCAAGCAGAATATAAAAAACAACACCAACGCCGGCTAGATTTTTACTAGGAAATAAATCACCTTCAAGTTGAGGATTAACAATTGCGTTAGCATCTGGCAATAAATCACCCGGCAAATGATGATCAGTAATCAAAACCTTTACACCATTTTCTTTCGCTCGTTTCACGCCTTCAATACTTGAAATACCATTATCAACGGTAATAAGTAAGTCTGGTTCATAATCCAGAGCAACATCAACAATTTCAGGTGTTAATCCATAACCATATTCAAATCGATTAGGAACAACATAAACAATGTCTTTAACACCCATCATTGTTAGACCACGTATAGCTAAAGTACAACTGGTGGCGCCATCTGCATCAAAATCAGCCACGATTAATATTTTTTTATTTTTGTCTAATGCTTCTTGCAATAACTCAACTGCATTATCAATTCCGCTTAAGCTATTAAAGGGCAGTAAAGATGCCAGCGAATAATCCAGTTCCTCACTTGTTTGAATATTTCTGGCGGCATAGACACGTTTTAATACAGGATGGAGTGAATCGGGAAGATGACAACTATCAGATATATGACGGTGAACTATTTTTTTATTATTCATACTTACTTAATCTCAGATTTTAATAAAAATTAAATGCATGAAATCTTGCCACAGAGGACACAGAGAAAAACCAATAAATCTTGTAAAGTAAATGAAATTTGAAATGCAGGGACATACTCGAATGGCACTTACTTAAGGAAAAATGCTGTCATGCTGGTGTATACCAGCATCCAGTAAATAAAAGTGTCCGCAAAGCGGACTCGTTGGAATCGACTGGATTCTGGCTTTCGCCAGAAAGACGAAGAATAGGTGGTTACAGGCATATTTCATAGCGTTCGTCCTTAAGTAAGTGCCATTCGGGGCATATTCTTTTCACACTTTACTATTCACTGTCTAACGTCCTCTGTCCATGTTGCCTTTGTTTTGTTGTTTTTAACATTCCTCTGTGTTCTCCGTGCGCTCTGTGGCTAATACTTTAACTTTAAGACATAAATTTTTATGCAAAGCTGAGGTTAAATTATCAATTCTTGAACGAATATAGATTTTTTTGTTTTTTCCAGATTTTATAACGAGAAGATTTATCTATCGTTATGGAATTAACATCTGTTCTTATTGTTAATTTATCAAATTGTTTGTTTTTTAATGCTGCTAGTAATGGCGCAAACCAATTTGATTCAAAATACAATAATGCTTCAAGCCAACCTTCAAGATCATGATAGTAACTAAATTTTTGAAATGAATTAACAACAATAAGACCATTGTAACTGGAACCTTTATCTTTAATAAGATTATAGTTTTCAGGCAGTTCTTCAAAAGGCGTTGCCGCAATCATCGATAACCCTTTTGCTAACATTTCATCACTCATGACAAAAGACCAATGACGTTCAATAATTTTTGGTAATTCGCCGTAACCCCAAAACCAGACACTGTTAATGGGTAACTCTTTTTCTTGTTCTCGCCTTTTATTAACATCAGAATCATGTAATGTCATTTGAATATCATTCATTAATTGAATGACATTAATGCGATCATCGCCTGTTGGCATAAAAGGCAAAATATCTTTACCAACAATAGAATCTACTGGCACAGTCTTTAATTTATAATCCTCATTTACTCGTAAATACCAGCGGTATGGAACAGGTACTTCAAGACTTATTCCATAAGCTTCGAATAACAAATTAATATCAGCAGCAAGTGCTAAAGCATCACGTTGATTTAGATTAAATCGATTGTTATCAATTAAAATCAAACCATCACGATCAGCACTGACATGAACAGGATCAGCACGTAACCACAAGCCTTGCGGATGCTGATTATCATCACTTAAACGGGAAATAGCGGCGACAGGATGATCACCGTGCTCTGAAGATAAACCGAACAATTCACAAAGAGAATAACTTGCTGAAATTTGTTGAATTGATTGATGCGTACCTTTCGTTAGAAACCAGTTCAATGAAGGCAAGCTCGGTAAGTCATCAGGATGGATTGCTATATCAGGCCCAAACAAACCGGGAATATATAGGGTGAGATTACGCACTGTCTTTACACATATATATTTTTAAACATGAATACAACAGTAGTCTGTAGTCTGTAGTCTGTAGTCTGTAGTCTGTAGTCTGTAGTCTGTAGTCTGAAATTTTGAATCATCTATTGATCCCTGTCTATTGTTTGCCGTCTACTGTCTACTGTTACCCGTCTACCGTCTACTGTCACCTGTTCCCTGTCTATTATAAATTTTCAAGAATTGCTGCCTTTACCTGCTCAAGTTCTGCATCAACCTTTACTACAGGTGCGGTACTTTGCTTGATTGCAGTATCCGGATCTTTAAGACCATGACCGGTTAATGTACAAACAACACAACTAT
>CAZGBJ010000046.1:0-1110 GCA_964523895.1 uncultured Enterobacteriaceae bacterium | reverse complement strand
GCAGTATCCGGATCTTTAAGACCATGACCGGTTAATGTACAAACAACACAACTATTTTCTGGAATCTTACCTGAATTAATATCACGCATGGCACCTGCTAACGACGTTGCTGACGCTGGTTCACAAAACACGCCCTCTTTTTCTGCTAGTAATTTTTGTGCTGCCAAAATCTCTTCATCGGTACATTCATCAAACCAGCCATCAGATTCTTTATTAACTTCCCAGGCATAGTCCCATGATTGCGGGTGACCAATTCGTATTGCGGTAGCAACAGTTTCTGGATTATCAACCATCTCACCTCGCATGAACGGAGCTGAACCACTTGCCTGATAACCGACCATCTTTGGCCGAGTACTCACCATTGCCTCACTAGCCGTCTTACTTTCATGCAAAGCACAAATACTTGTTTCCTGCTGTGCGCACTCACTGTATCCAATCCAGTGTGCGCTAATATTTCCGGCATTACCTAATGGCAAACAATGATAATCCGGTGCACGACCTAATTCTTCAACAATTTCAAACGCGGCTGTTTTTTGACCTTGTAGGCGATAAGGGTTAATTGAATTAACAATAGTCACGGGTGCATGATCCGCCACTTCTTTGACCAAACGCATACCGTCATCGAAATTACCTTTAATTTGTAAGATAATCGCACCTTCCATCATCGCTTGCGCTAATTTACCTTGTGCAATTTTTCCATCCGGAATTAAAACAAATGCTGTTATTCCCGCACGCGCTGCATAAGCTGCTGCGGAAGCAGAAGTATTACCGGTTGAAGCACAAATAATCGCCTTGGCACCTTCTTCAACCGCTTTGGTAACCGCCATCGTCATACCACGATCTTTAAAAGAGCCTGTCGGGTTTAATCCTTCATACTTAACATAAAGATCAACCTGCTTATCCAGTAAACCAGGAATATTCTGTAATTGAATTAAAGGCGTATTACCTTCGCCTAGACTAATCAGTCGAGTATCATCAGAGACCGGCAGGCGGTCACGATAGTTTTCAATTAATCCCGTGTAACGTTTTCTAAAAGTCATAAGTCATAAGTCATAAGTCAGTAGTCAGTAGTCAGTAGTCAGTAGTCAGTAGTCAGTAGTCAGTAGTCAG
>CAZGBJ010000045.1:0-11318 GCA_964523895.1 uncultured Enterobacteriaceae bacterium | reverse complement strand
CTGATAGTTGTCATCTTCCCGATTCACTCCATCCTGTATTAAAACGTGTCTATGCTGCCAGAAATATTCAAACAAGTGAGGAACTGGATTATTCCCTTGCTTCATTATTACCCTTTAATAATTTAAGTCATATCGATGATGCTGTTTTGTTATTACAAGAAGCAATAGAAAAAAATAAACGAATTTTAATTGTCGCCGACTTTGATGCTGATGGTGCAACCAGCTGTGCTTTGGCTATACGTGGTCTTACCCTAATGGGTGTTGAGGATATTATTTACGTTGTTCCAAATCGATTTGAATATGGTTATGGCTTAACACCGGAAATTGTTGATGTTGCTTTGGAGTATGAACCTGATCTGTTAATCACTGTTGATAATGGCATTTCAAGTGTCGAAGGCGTGAAACGCGCAAAAGAAAATGGTGTAAAGGTTTTGATTACTGATCATCATTTGCCAGGAGATTTATTACCTGATGCCGATGCGATTGTTAATCCACAATTAGTTGGTGATCAGTTTCCAAGTAAGAATCTGGCCGGGGTAGGTGTTGTTTTTTATATCTTATTAGCTTTACGCTCAAAATTAAGAGAAGAGAATTGGTTTGATAAAAAAGAACTCACCATTCCTAACTTAGCGCAGTTGCTTGATATTGTTGCATTGGGAACAGTCGCTGATGTTGTGCCGTTGGATAAAAATAATCGAACCATGGTGGCACATGGTTTAAAACTAATTAAACAAAATAAATCTATTGCCGGTATATCAGCAATTTTAAAATTATCAGGAAGATCATTGTCGACACTCAGTGCAAGTGATCTTGGTTTTTCTATTGCGCCAAAATTAAATGCAGCGGGTCGTTTAACCGATATGTCTCTGGGTATTGAGTGTTTGCTTACTGATGATGTAAAAAGGGCAAAAGACATAGCGAATCAGTTGGATGAACTTAATCAAGAACGTCGGCAAATACAGGACGAAATGCATGAGCAAGCTATGTTGGTATTAGATGAATACTTGCAAAATACTTCTGGCGAAATACCTCTGGGTTTATGTTTATATGATTCTGATTGGCATCAAGGTGTTATTGGTATACTTGCTGCAAAAGTAAAGGAAACATTTAATCGTCCTGTTATTGCTTTTGCAAAAGAGAGTGATGGGGAGGAAGATAATGCAATCATCAAAGGTTCAGCCCGCTCTATTAATGGATTACATATTCGGGATTTACTGGAAGAGATAACACGTTTGCATCCAGATTTAATTCTTACTTTTGGCGGTCATGCTATGGCTGCAGGATTAACTATAAAAGAATCACAGTTTGAGTATTTTTCAAAAAGTTTTATTGACGTTGTTAAAAATCATGTTTCTCTGGAAGACATGTGGGACGAATGCGTGACTGATGGAGAACTATCCAGTAGTGATTTTTCTATGAAACTTGCTGAAGAAATTCAGCTTGCTGGTCCGTGGGGACAAACATTTCCGGAACCTGTCTTCGACGGGCAATTTAAAATTGTGGACAAACGTATTGTCGGCGCCAAACATTTAAAGTTGAGACTGCAAGCGGAAGGAAGTAATCGGGTAATAGAGGCCATTGCATTTAATATGACGGATGAAGATTGGCCAGTGGCTGCAGAACAAATCCGTTCTACTTATCGTCTAGGTATCAATGATTTTCGTGGAAATAGACAACTTCAATTATTCATCGAATATATCGAACCACTCAAACCTTAACTACTTTCTGCTTCAATTAGTGGGGTGGCAGCCCAATGGAACTTACTTAAGCCCGTCTTTCCCGCGTAGGCCTGTTTCTTCTAAACAAATACACCTGCTTCGACGTCATACTGGCGTATGCCAGTATCCAGTCAATTCAATTCTTCATACAGATCATGCCAATCAGGATTAATGGCTTCAATGCTGTTGTGTTCCATTCTCTTTTCCAGTTTTTCATAGCCTTTTCTCGCTGAATAGCCGACATCATTGTTTCATGACTCTCATACCAGACTAATTTCTTTGAGCCGTACTTCTCTGTAAAGCCTTTGACAGCGTTAGTCTTATGTTCCCAAATACGTTTGAGTAAATTGGAAGTCACTCCTATATACAACGTGCCATTGCGTTTGTTAGTAAGAATATAAACACAAGGATGTTTTTCCATAGTGACTTTTTATTATTAAACTGGATACTGGCCTCGGCTCTGGCTCCTGCTTCGCTCTACCGACTACGTCCGTGTAGTCGTTCGCCAGTATGACGTTGTGAATTCCTTTTAAATAAGCCTTACTTGATATTTTATCTCATTCTACTGATTTTTGTAGAAGAGACAGGCGTAGGCGGGAATCCAGTAAGACAAGTCACAATATAATTCACTGGTTCCCCGCCTGCGCGGGGATGACAAAACGATGAAAACCATTGCCTTTAGTAACTTAAGTAAGTGGTATTCTGGTTTTAGCCATTTTTTCTCTGTTTGGTCTGGATTTTGCCTGTTTTTACTAAAGGAATAATAAATCATGCAGTTATAGACTATATGGAATCAATAATTAAGCAGGATCGTTATATTGGAGCCCTTATTAAATGGGGTTGCTTACTCGTTTGTTTATCTGCGTGTGTTTTTTCTATAAACACACTACATCAACAAAAATTACAAAAGCTGGCGATGCAAAGCGAATTGCTATTGCAAAAAGCATCGATTATTACGCAGCTGCACGAAGAAATGTTGACGATTACCCGAAACCAATATCTCATTTTACATGCTAGTGATCATGAACAAGTGCGACAGCTCATTTCGAATTTATCCGTTCAGGTTACGGATTATTTACTTCATTACCACCAACTCGAACAAATCGCCGAAAGTAGCGATGCGGACTTACTCAAGCAATATAAATTTGGGTTTAAACAATGGCATAAATTCAATCAGGATTTATTGGCTTATGCGAATGTCGTTGCTGATGCCGGGATTATAAATAGTTTGAATATGGTGAGTCTGGCATTTACTCAACTCGATAGTGAACCAGATAAGCCATTATTATTGATTACACAACAGGATGTTAAAGACCAACAGGATCTATCGAATTAATCGGTGATTATGAGCTGATTTAAATAGATGATTTTACGTTCTATTCTAATTTATCATCGGCAGTATTTCTGAGAGTCAATAAATAATTGATTTATAAAGAGTATTTAATAAAAATTGGTTTCTCGTCGAATTTGGCGCTGTCTTTGCTTTAATACATCAGTATCAACAAATGTTGTCAAGAAATTGGCAGTTTAGCCGCTACTGTATTGAGATTGACGGTATTTTTCCGAGCTTGTATCGCAAGCGTTGTTCGGAGGCGAGAAAAATAATAGGAGTTAACAAATGAGTAAAACAGCACTAATTGTTGATGACAGTAAATTATCAAGAATGATGATCGCTTCAATAATCAAAGAAAATTTTTCGGATTGGAACATTGTTGAGGCGATTGATGGTGAATCGGCATTGGCATTGGCGGAGACGACAGCAATTGATTGCATGACCATCGATGTCAATATGCCGGGTATGAGTGGCACTGATCTCGGCGCTAAACTCAGAGAAAAATTTCCTGAAGCCTCTATCGCTATGGTTACGGCAAATGTCCAGGATGCGATTCGTCAACGAGCAGCATCATACGGAGCAGAATTTATAGAAAAACCTATATCAGAAGACAAGATAATGGGTTTTTTACAAATGGAGAAGGTTGATGCTTGAACTGAGTGAATTAGAAAAGGATGCTATCACTGAGGCTTTTAATATGGGCATGGGTCAAGCAGGTAATTCATTAAGTAAGATGGTAAATCATGAAGTGGAATTGTCGGCACCTTTGGTAGAGTTTACGACTAAACAAAGGGCAGCAACATTGATCTGCAAAGGGAAAGGTGACTCGATCACCGGTGTTTGTGAAAAATTTACAGGTCCCATCTACGGTGATGCCATGCTGCTGTTCCCTGAGGATCAAAGTTTGGCGCTGGTACAATTGGTTTTGGGTGATGAAGTGCCTAAAGAATTATTATCTGAAATGGAACAAGAGGCATTGACAGAGGTGGGTAATATTATCTTAACCGGATGTCTTTCCAGTCTTGCCGATATCATCCGCAAGGAAGTAGAGAGTGATATCCCGAGTTTAGTGAAAGGTACGGTAAATGAAATTCTGGATGTTGATCATGAAAGTGAAGACGAAATTATCATCGTGTTAAATATGAACTTCACTATTAAGAATAAAGAAATAGAAGGTTATGTGACATTTATTATGGGGATTCATTCTATTGAACGTTTCCGCGATGAATTACGAGAACATTTTCAACTCGAAGTCAGTGCCTAGGCATAGCTTTTAAAGATTAATTTGTAATGTTTATAAAGAAGTAGGGATGACTGAATTATCAACAAAAAACAAGTTGCTTTTTGAGACTGTTATTAATGCAGCAAATAACGGACTTGTCATATTTAACCCACAAGCTGAGATTGAACTGTGGAATGATTGGATGCAAAAACAATCAGGACTCTCATCAGAAGATGTTCATGGTCGAAAAATAAGTGATGTTTTTCCAGAATTGCTGGATAGTCGTTTAGAACAGACGATTTTTCAGGCGATTCAACAAGGTGCGGCTTCCGTGCTCTCTCAATCTATACACAAAGCGCCGTTACCACTTTACCTGGATGAAAATGATCGTAGAAAAAATCAACGCCTGGATCATTCTATCGTGGTTAAGCCGATACGGCTTGACTCGAAAGAAAGATATTGTTTATTACAAATAAACGATGTTTCAAGTACGGTCAAACGCGATCAATTACTTAGAAGTAAGGCACTAGAGTTACAGAATGCAGTTGAAGCGCAAAAAAGAGTGGAGCAGGAATTACAAGAGAGCACGGATAAACTGAAAAGTTTTCTTAATGGAGCTCCGGTAATGATGTGGATGCTTAATGCAGAAGGAAAAGCAATTTCATTTAATGATACCTGGCTGAAATTTATCGGACGAGATCTGGATGACGAGCTCGCTCATGCTTGGGAAGGCGATAGTATCCATCCGGATGACCGTCTGAATTGTTTAAAAGTTTATAATAATGCGATAGGAACACAATCAAAATTTTCGCAGAATTTTCGTATGAAACGGCATGATGGCGTCTATCGTTGGCTGCATGAAGTTGGAGTACCTAAGGAAAATGCGGTAGGGGAATTCGATGGTTATATTGGTACCTACATAGATATTACCGATCAGAAGGAAGCTGAATCTAAATTAAAGAAATATATGGATGAATTAAGCCGTTCAAATGAAGAACTGGAAAAATTTGCTTATATTGCATCTCATGATTTGCAGGAACCCTTACGTATGGTGGCGAGTTATACCAAAATATTGGCCAATAAATACAAGGATAAACTGGATAATGATGCCAATGATTATATCGAGTATGCACAGGATGGTGCTCGACGTATGCAGGTATTGATTAATGATCTACTTGAGTATTCCCGTGTTAGTACACGGGGTAAAACCTTTACCAGTGTCGATTGTAATTCGGTGTTTGACGATGTGAGCCAGATGTTGAGGCTATCGATTGATGAATGCGGTGCAATAATACGAAAACAATCATTGCCCACCGTCATGGGTGACGTTTCACAACTTAGACAAATATTTCAGAACTTGATTGGTAATGCGATTAAATATCGAACAGAAGATAAGCAGGTTGAAATTGATATATCTGTAATTGAGAAAGGTGAGCAATGGCAATTTTCTATCAGTGATAACGGTATCGGTATAGAAGAAAAGTTTTTTAATCGTGTCTTTGATGTATTTCAACGTTTACATACGCGAGCAGAATATTCAGGAACTGGTATTGGTCTGGCAATATGCAAAAAAATTGTTATTCGACATGGCGGGAAAATATGGATTGAATCAACACACGGTAAGGGAAGTACCTTTCATTTTACATTGACCGGCGAAGCAAAAGAGACCGTTAACAATGATGACGCATTAGTGTTGTCTTCAGCTAATAAAATAGTTGGTGTAGTGAATGAACCATTAAAAGCAGGGGCGCACCATTAGATAGCATTACTAATCAGGTCTGTTGTATAAAGTTAGATGAATAATATAAAGAATATTAATTTATCATTTATCCCATCAGTCATTTTGGTGGGCGCAATTTCGATCGTGTTAACGTTTAGTTTGTGGCGAATACAAATTCAGAATGAAAATAAACTATTACAAAACGAAGTCCAGCAGACAGCTAGTTATCTCGCGGATTCGATCATTGCTGAATTTAGACGTAATACAGATTTTATTCAAGAAATATCAAATTAAGTTATATAATAAAAATTGAACGATAGACATAAAAAATATAAAACGGATCATCATATTTCTAATATTAAATAATTAGACATGAAAATAATTATTCCTGAACGAATTAATAAAAACTTATTCCTTATAATTAATGTTTCGGTATCCCTGCTATTGCTATTGCTATTGTGGTTTATCTATAACTTATATGCCGAAGATATTAGGTTTGTAGAGCATGAGGAAAAAATAATTGAAGTTTCTCGTTTAGAAGGAGAAATTCGATTTTATGATGAAGTTTTATCGATGTCAGCGCGGATGGCCGTTATTACGGGTGATGAAAAATGGGAGCAACGTTACCGGGAAACTGAAGAAAAGCTTGAAAAAAATCTTGAAAAAGCGAAAGTTTTTTTTCCAGATGAATTAATAATACATTTAGAAAAAACCAACGTAGCAAATGAAAAACTAATCGAGCTAGAAAACAAAGCGTTTGAATTGATAAATATTGGAGAAAATAAACAAGCAGAGAAATTACTCTTTAGTGATAGATATAATTCATATAAGAAACAATACTCTCTTTCTGTTAGTTCTTTGTATAAATCATTAAATAATATATTGAAGGTGGAGGAAGAAATAACATCTTCTAAAGTAATACAATATTTATTTTCTTCTATATTTATTACTTTAGTCTTTGTCGTTGCATGGACTTGTTTAAACATCATTTTATTTAGAGGTCGAATTAGTCTTGATAAAAAAGAATTATTTATACAAGGCATTTTAGAAAATGCAGTCGATGGCATTATTAGTATTGATAAGAAGGGAATCATCCTGTCAGTGAATCCGGCAACGAAAAAGTTGTTTGGCTATGACGAGTCAGAGATGCTGGGTGAGAATATCAAGATGTTGATGCCCTCACTATACCATGATGGGAATGACGGTTATTTAAGCAATTATCATAAGACCGGTGATAAGAAGGTTATTGGTGGTGAAGTGATAGGCCGGCGTAAAGATGGTAGTACTTTCCCGATGGAACTCTCTGTGAGTGAAAACAAGATAGGAGAGAGTCATAGTTTTACCTATATCGTCAGAGATATTTCAGAGCGAGTTGAAAAAGAGCAACAGATAGTAGATCAGAAAGATTATTACGAAAATTTATTTAAATATTTAAACGTGCCTGCCTTTATTCTTGATAATGATCATAAAGTCGTTATGTGGAATAAAGCGTGTGAAGCATTGACAGGAACTATGTCCAGCGATTTATTGGGGACACAAAATTCTCGAAAAGCGCTCTATGTGAAAGAACACCCATTATTGGCAGATCTGGTTTTAGATGAAACTTATGATGATCCTGAATTATATCCAGTTGAAATTGAAGACAGCATAATGCCTAACGGTAAACGTGTGCAAAACTGGGTTGATTTACCATTAAAAAGCGCTAAACGTTTTTTAACGTTAGATGCCGGTCCCATTTTTGACGCTAATGGGGAAAGAACAGGTGTTCTACAGGTGATGCAAGATATAACTTCCATGAAAGAGTTGGAGGAATCAATTCAGGAGAATAATGAACAGTTAAAACGATCCAATGAAGAGTTGGATCGTTTTGCTTATGTTGCATCTCATGATCTTCAAGAACCCTTGCGCATGGTATCCAGTTATACGCAACTGCTTTCCAACCGTTATAAAGATAAGCTGGATGATGATGCTAATGAATTCATGGACTATATTGTCGGTGGCGCAAAGCGCATGCAATTATTGATTCAGGATTTATTGAGCTTTTCAAGATTATCGAGCAAGGTAGAAGTATTAAGGCCGATAGAGGCGAATCATTTGTATGACAATGCTATTGGAAACCTGGCTGTGGCGATTGATGAGAGTGGTACGGTGGTAACGAAAGAGGATCTGCCGGTGATCCATGGAGATGAAGGCCAATTGCGCCAGTTATTCCAGAACCTGATCGGTAACGCCGTCAAATATCGCGATCCTGAAAAAATGAATAAGGTACATGTTTCGGTTAAAGAACTTAGTGATAGCTATCAGTTTTGCTTTGAAGATAATGGTATAGGAATTGAAGCCAATTATTTTGAGAAAATATTTGTTATTTTCCAACGGTTGCACGGTAAAGACAAATATCAGGGTACCGGGATTGGCCTGTCCCTATGTAAAAAAATCGTTGATAACCACCATGGTCGTATATGGGTGGAATCGGAGTATGGGCAAGGAACACGTTTTAATTTTACCTTGCCTATGCATTAAAACATTTCACGTTTCACGTCAAAGGTGACAATTATGGAATTTCAGTTTACGCTTAAAACACAGATAAAGAGAATTTAAGGATGGATGGCATGAAAAAATTTAACGGGACTCCAGCGGTTATATTATTGGTGGAAGATAACGAAGGTGATGCACGTTTGGCCAAGGAAGCCTTGAGGGATGGCAGGGTCAGTAATGAATTACACCACGTGAAGGATGGTGTCGAGGCCATGCAGTTTTTGAATAAAGAAGGAGAATTCAGTGATGCACCGCGCCCTGATTTGATTCTGCTTGATCTCAATATGCCGCGTATGGATGGTCGAGAAGTTCTGGAAGAAATCCACAAAGACAATAATTTGAGTAATATCCCGGTTATTGTTCTGACAACTTCTCAAAGTGATATTGATATTGCCAAGAGTTACAATTTAAATGCTAACTGTTTTATCTCAAAACCGGTTGATTTTGACCAATTTGTCGCGGTGGTGCGCTCCATTGAACACTTCTGGTTCACTATCGTTAGTCTTCCTGATATTGAGTTCTGAACATTAGACAGCGCAACATGTCGTTGCACCGAAGCATCTTCATGAGGTTAAGCTCTGTTTAGATTTTAGCGCTAAATTATTAAATTTTTTCCACCTGACTCCATTCAGACTTGCGTTTTACTGTCTAAGTAATTGTTAAATATAGATATTTAATCTAAATTTGTAGTCATTGTCAGTTTATAAGGACAAGTGTTAAGTCCTTTATTATATTAAAGTTTCTTCTATTCTCGCCGCTTAATTAGTAATCGTATGATTTTTATAATCCAGTGTGGAGCTCAGGCTGTGTTCTGGAAAAAACGTAACTTTTTTAAAATACTATGCAAGAGACAATAATAAAAACTTTACTCATAGAAGATAACGAGGCGGATTCACGCCTGCTAAAAGTATTACTTAATGATGCGCAGCCGGGCAAACATGTTATTACCGCCGCATATACTGCAAAAGAGGGCATGGCCTGCCTGCAAGAAAATGACTTTGATATTGTTATTACAGATTTAAATCTTCCTGACACCGATGATTTGAATGTCATTACTTATATACAAGAAATTAACTCAGAAGTCCCCATCGTCGTTCTTAGTGGTCAAAACGATGAAAAGTTAGCTTTGCAAATTGTGCAAATGGGGGCACAGGATTATCTGATCAAAGGACAAGGTGATGGCCACTTAATCAGCAGAGTCATTGATTATTCCATAGAACGAAAAAAAGATATTCAAGAACTGAGTCAGTTGGCTAATTACGATAGTTTGACCGGTCTTGCTAATCGTTTATTGTTCCGCGAACGTCTGGACAGAGCATTGATTCGCGCCGATAGAAGCAAAGCACTGGTTGCTTTATTGGTTATCGATCTTGATAGATTTAAAAATGTGAATGATAGCCTGGGTCATGATGCCGGAGATCAACTTCTGGTTAAAGTGGCAAGCAGGTTAGAACAGTGTACACGTGAAGGTGATACCATTGCTCGGCTTGGCGGCGATGAATTTACTATCGTTATGGAAGATATAAAAAGCATAGATGACGCAGTGAAGATTGCTGACAAAGTATTATATTTTATGAAAAAAGAATTTGAAATTAATTCACACGAAATTTTTGTTACTCCCAGTATTGGCATTACTATTTATCCTATAGACGATACTAATGCCAGTCATTTATTTATTAATGCGGATAGTGCGATGTATGATGCCAAGGAAAGTGGTCGTAATTGTTATCGTTTTTATACAGCAGATATGAATTCGCATTTAATCGTGCAAATGAACCTGGAAGCAAAACTAAGGAGAGCAATAGAAAAGCAAGAATTTATTTTATATTATCAGCCCAAGTTTAATGTACAGAGTCGAGAATCCATAGGGGCTGAGGCGTTGATTCGCTGGAACGAACCGGAAGAAGGCATGATTTCTCCAGCAGTTTTTATCCCTTTAGCTGAGGAAACGGGATTAATTGGACCTATCACCGATTGGGTAATGAAAGAGGCTTGTAAACAAAATTCAATCTGGCAGCAACAAGGTTATAAACCGATAAGAATGGCAGTAAACTTATCGCCAAAACAATTTAATCAAGAAGATATTGCCAAACGAATTTTCAATCAGATTATTTGTGCAGATTTGGCACCAAAATATGTTGAATTGGAAATAACGGAAGGTGCTTTGGTAGAAGATGTAGAAAAAAGTAATCAAATGCTGAATGAACTAAAAAGTTGGGGTATACACATATCAATCGATGATTTTGGAACGGGTTATTCATCATTGAGCTATTTGAAAAAGTTTTCATTGGACACTTTAAAAATTGATCAATCATTTGTTCGAGATTTATTGAAAGATCCGGATGATGCAGCAATTGTCTCTGCCATAATCGCAATGGCAAAAAGTTTAAGGTTTAATGTCATAGCTGAAGGTGTAGAAACTGAAGAGCAATTTAATTATCTGGCTGCGCATGGATGCAATGAAATTCAGGGTTACTTCATGGGTAGACCTGTTCCTGCTGAAGAATTTACCCAGTTTCTAACAAAGAAATCTGACGAAGTAGAAGTGCCTCACATTAAACTCGTTCATTCTGCTTAAGCAAGTGAAGCGTTAAAAGTTAAAAGTAGAAGGTTCACCCTTGACCGCCATGGATGGCGGAAATACTTGCAATGCAGGAGCAATTGCAAGTGCACGCTTCACGATTAACGTTTAACGCTGTATACTCGCTCGCTTTAAATAATTCATACTCTCGCTAAAAAAAATGCTCGAAATCAATCCATTCCTTAGCAGAATCTCTGATATGCAAGAGC
>CAZGBJ010000044.1:0-12581 GCA_964523895.1 uncultured Enterobacteriaceae bacterium | reverse complement strand
TGGCAACCGGTTTCTTTCGTGATGGTAGTTGTGATACCTGCGAAGAAGACCTGGGTATGCACACCGTTTGCGCTGAGATGACAGAAGAATTTCTAATCTTTTCAAAAAAAAGTGGTAATGACTTATCAACGCCGGTAGAAGATTTCGATTTCCCTGGACTTAAACCAGGCGATCGATGGTGTATCTGTTTGCCGCGTTGGATAGAGGCATTGGAAGCGGGCGCTGCTCCTAAAATATTACCGCGTGCAACACATGAGTCAGCATTAAAATATGTGCCACTTGAAGTGCTGGAAAAATATGCCGTCACGGATGGCTAAATAAATAACATGTTGGAAATATCCCTGATTACTGCTCTGGCTTCTATACTCTCTATAGGATTACATTTTACTGCTCTGTTATTAATAACAAAAATTCTCGCGTATTTTCATGGTATACATCCAGCCACTATTGTCTTTTCGTTGTTACTCGCCGTAATAGCGCATCTGCTGGAAATATTAATCTTCACCTATGCACTACAGTTCATGCTTTCACATAACATGATCACTTTTTCAATAATCGACCCCGACTTTTTTGATATATTTTATTTCTCAGGCACCACTTATACCACTGTCGGTTATGGTGATATTGTACTTGTCGGTAGTGGACGCGTTATATCCGTTGTTGAATCTTTGATGGGGCTTGTCTTGATCGCGTGGACAGCATCATTTACCTATTATGAAATGAATCGTAAATGGATCAGAAAGACTTAAACCTGTTCTCTTTTATTTAAATAGAACGAACCTGTAATCACAATCAGGAAATTTAATAACAAGCCGAACAAACCAGGATGAAAGCCGGCTATTTTTCCATTCTGCACAAAATCAAGACCAGCAAAAGCAAGATACAACGATAAGACGACCCCCATCAGTAAGCCAATCAGAGTAGGTAATGCCTGCATTTTTCGCCAATGAATGCTCAACATAAACGCAGGCACGAGTTGTATCAACATATCAAACTTACGATCCAGTAATTTTAATAGCGAAGTCTTGTCACCTAAATAGATAGCGAGACAAACTAAAATAATTATCAAGCCCCAGGAAAATAGTTTACCCAGTAAAGTTAATCTAGCTTCAGATGCTTCTGAATTTATAAAGCCACCGTAGATATCCTTGCTCAGCATGGAAGATATTGAAAGTAATGCCGAATCTGCCGTAGACATCATTGCTGCAAGAATAGCTGCAAACATAATAACAACAAGCCAATAGCCAAAAATCGAATCACCTTGCACTATCGACAACATTCTGGCCAACACTTGATCGGTTTCAGCGCCTTGCAGACCCGGTATAGTCACAATGGCATAAAGTCCCGTAGTAACTGCGATCAATATAGTAAATAAGGGTGCGAATGCCATAAAGGCTAAACCTTGTCGTAATACTTTTTCAGAACGAGCAGCATAAATACGCTGAATCGCTTGCGGGTATAAGGTCGAGCCTAAGCCAATAATAATAATGTAACTCAACCATTCACGTAGACGGTTAGCATCTGGCACCTTCGCTTTGTTACTTATGTTTAAATCATTTGAATGTTGAATCGCATCGGTAACCAGAGAAATGGGGCCAAACTGTTTAAACAACATTAACAATAAAATTATAAATCCCGTCATCAATACAATACCTTGAATAACATCTGTCCAGGCAACAGCTCGAATTCCACCTAGCGTGCCATAGATCACCATGATTAACGTAAGGAAGATAACTCCCTGTTGATAGGCCAGTGCTGGATCAGCAGATGAAAATCCCTGCATAGCGCGCCCCATAGCCATCAATTGAGCAAGTAAATAATTGCTTAATACAAGCACCATAATTAACGTAGCAAAAATATTAAGCCAACGAGAATTGAATCGATGTTGCAGATAATCCGTCGGCGTGACGTAATTATATTTTCGTGCAAGCGCATATAAACGAGGTGCATAAATCATGTAACAAGCAACGATCGCCGTCATAAATTGTAGCGCCATAATCCAGGCATAACCTATCCGATAGGTTTTACCTGAATAACCAAATAGAGTATTACCACTGTATTGCGTGGCATAGAGTGTCAGAAAGATAACGATCAAACCAAAACCGTTACCGGCAAGATAGAAATCTTTTAATGTATTTTCTTTTCTTGCTTTGTAAGCAATCAAGCCAACCAGTATCAATGATGAGAGATAGACACCGATAAATATCCATGCATCCAGACCAAAAGCATAAAAACTATTCATCTGGATCTGTTTGCCATGGATATCGCAATAAAAGAAAAGCAGTGAAAATTGAAGTGAAAATTGAAACCAGAATGGCAATAAAAACCCATGCCGGTAATCCCATAACAATAAGATTACTATCCTTAGGCCAGTACCAGGGAATACCAACAACTAGCAATACAAAATAGACAGAAAATATCCCGACACGATTTTGTAAATATGGGCTTTGCTTGTCTAACATTGAACTGTTCCCCAAATAGTATTGAATAAAGTTTAAATTGTACTACAGTGGCAGGCGAGCTTGACTAATAGAATGAACCATTGAAACTGGAGATAACAAATGGCAGAAGAAAGTAACGGCAGTATAGTAATGGGCATGATTTGGATGTTCATCATATCCCTTCTTCTGTTCTGGTTACCTGGTATAGGATCATTAATTGCCGGTATCGTCGGAGGCAAACAAGCAGGAGGAGTATTTGCCGGATTATTGGCAGCCCTGCTTCCAGGAATTCTTGTCGCAATTGCTCTGTTCTTTGCTGGAACAATGTTGACTGCCTTGCCGGTAATCGGTGCCACACTTGCCGGTTTGGGACTATTGCTATATGTGCTCTATATACCGCCATTATTAATTGGCGCACTTATTGGTGGTTTGCTCGCCTGATTTTGTCTGAAAAGCATTAAAATCCACAATATATAGTGTTTTTAAGCTCATTTTCCTCTACAATTTGTATAATTCGCATTAATCAACGGATCTTCCGTAAAACCATAATTGCAACAACTACTTACGAAAATAATCGCTCAGATTTATAGTGGACTGATTTAATGACTCGCTTTCTATCAATCACCCTACTTTCACTTTGCTATATTCTTACTGCTCAGGCAGATATTTATAGTGCAAGCAATGCGCTTGCACGAGGCGATTTCGAAACAGCCGTAGCAGAATTTACAAAGCTCGCTGAAAAAGGCGATGCCAATGCGCAAGCAAATCTTGGTTACATGTATTATGCCGGTGAAGGTGTTCCGCAGGATTATGAGAAAGCGGTTTATTGGTATCGCAAAGCCGCTGTACAGGGAAATAAAGATGCCCAATACAATCTTGCTGTCTCCTATGCATTTGGTGAAGGCGCTAAACAAGATTTGACTGAAGCCGCTATCTGGTATCGCCGTGCAGGTGAGCAGAATCATGTTGTTTCCCAATATAGTCTAGGTATTTCCTACGCCTATGGTGAAGGTGTTCCACAAGACCAAAAAGAAGCGGCTCGCTGGTTTAAAAAAGCAGCTGATCAGGGTTATGCCCGGGCACAGGTTAACCTGGGAAGCATGTACCACACCGGTGAAGGTGTTGAACAAGATTATACTGAAGCAGCTCGCTGGTATCGCATGGCTGCAGATCGTGGCGATGCAACAGCACAATACAATCTCGGTGCGATGTACCGCCTGGGCAAAGGTTTAGAACAAAATTATGCTCAGGCAAAGCGCTGGTTTAGACAATCTGCTGATCAAGGCTATGCTGCAGCACAAAATGAACTTGCCAGTCTTGAACGTTCAGCAGCAGCAAACGTTGCAACACGAACTATTCAAACAAAACCTGAAATACCTCCAGTTGAAGAAACAGCACCTGAGCCGACACCAACTAAAAAAGCAGAACCCATAGAAGAAAAAGTTGCTGTTCAAAACACTGAAACTGAAGAACACGCACAAACAAAAAATTCGGAAGTTAATGATTCGAAAAAGAAACCCCTCTTTAGTGTTGAGAAAGAAGGCTTATTATCGCTTAGTGAATCTGAACTGGATATTGCTGAACCAGAACCAGAACCAGAAGCCGAAGAAGAAATTGCTACTCATACAGAAGAAACCACCCCTGTTGAAACTATCGTAGAAGAAACTGAAATTGCCGAAGTCTCTGAATCAGATGAATCAGCGATTCATAATGCTCTGGGCATACCTGCACCGACTGATACCAGCTCTGCAGACGAAGAAGCAGAATCATCCGGTGGTTTTTTCGGTAAATTATTTTCCCGCACAGAAACTGAGGAAGTCGACACCTCGATTACTGAAATAGAAACTGTTACCGAAACCGATGAACCTGTTACAGATTTTGAACCAGCTGTTGTTGAAACACCGGTTAAGAATCAAGAAGAAAATGAAACCGAACAAATTATCGATATAGCTGAAGAAGAAATTGTTACTCATACTGAAGAAACCATCCCTGTTGAAACTATCGTAGAAGAAACCGAAATTGCCGAAGTCTCTGAATCAGATGAATCAGCGATTCATAATGCTCTGGGCTTACCTGCACCGACTGATACCAGCTCTGCAGACGAAGAAGCAGAATCATCCGGTGGTTTTTTCGGTAAATTATTTTCCCGCACAGAAACTGAGGAAGTCGACACCTCGATTACTGAAACAGAAACTGTTACCGAAACCGATAATACCGAACAAATTATCGACATAGCTGAAGAAGAGGTAATAGGTACGGCAGGTAAAAGCACTTGGGATGGAGCAGACGCAACTATCGCAGAAATTGAAGAAGCGACATCTGAGGAAGTTACAGCTTCAGAAAATTCCTGGGCTGATACTGCAACTGACACATCAGAAACTACTGATGAAAGTGAATCTTCCGGTGGTTTATTTTCTGCCATTGGTGATTTCTTTTCTGGCGGTGATAAAGAACCTGAATCAGCGACAAGCGAAACTGAGATTGAACGCGATGACGTGTTAATTGCAAAAATGGAAGAACCCGCTCCGGTTATTGAGGAAATTGAGCTTGCTCAAGAAGCCGAAACTGATTTAAGCCAATATAGTATCGATGCAGGCCGACGCGCATTAACGAATAACGATTATGACAAAGCATTAGAGCAGTTCAAACCATTAGCAGAAGCTGGCAACAGTGAAGCACAATCCTATTTAGGTTCCCTTTACTATGTTGGCAAAGGTGTAAGTAAGGATTTCAATGAGGCATACAACTGGTACAAAAAATCAGCTGACCAAGGAAATATGGACGCCCAGTATAGTGTTGGCAATATGTATCTATTAGGGGAAGGCGTTGAACAAAATAATTCTGATGCTGAAAAATGGTACCTATTAGCGAGCGAACAAGGACATGTTGCCGCCAAAAATAATCTTGCCAGTCTGAAAAAACTTGAGTTATTAAATCACAATAATCAATTACAGCTGGACACGATAGCAGCAGAACAAAAAGCTAAAGAAGAAGTCACATCCGAACCTGTAGAGTCAACAGAAGAAATTGCAGCATTGGACGAAGAGATGACAGAACCTGATGCTGAAGCCGTTATTGTAGAGGAGAAAAAACCGGATTTACTTGATTTATTGGGTGGTTTATTTGAAAGTAATTCTTCCGAAAACCAACCTGCTCAGGATGATGATACCGCCGAAATAATTTCCGAATCAGAATCAGCTGAAGTTGAGATTGTTGAACTTGAACAAGCCGAAACAAATATCACCACCTATGCTGCGGGCGAAGCCCCTTCTGCAGAACCTTTACAAAGTTTACCGAACGAAGAAATGGCAGAAGAGAGTCAAGATGTTTCTCATTCTTCTGAAATTATTCCCATTGTCGAAAATGAGGAACAATCAAACAACAACATAGCTGCACTCGATGATTTTAAATCCTCAACATCCGAATCACCCGACTTCTTTAAAAGCTTATTTGGAAATGATGAATTAGAAAAAGCAAATGAAGCAGATAGTGTTGAACTCGAATCATCAGAAGAAATAACCACTATTAATGACGATTCAGTCGTTTCTGAAGAACAAATGGATGTTGATGTTGAAACTGAAGTCGGGGAATCTAATAATGAGTCGGATGAAGCTTTAGTTGAAACAACAGAAGAATCAGGAGGCCTATTTGGGTTTATCGGCAATATATTTTCTTCTGAAAACAAAGATGAAATCGATAATAGCAAATCTGAAAATCCTGAAGAGATTGCTATGCTTGAACCGGAACACGAACATGAACATGAAATAGAAGAAACATCAATTGATGCTGATGAAGCAATTGTTGAAGAAACAATCGTCATAACTGAAATAGAAAGATTACGTCCATTAGCGACACAAGGTGACCAATTGGCTCAATATGAATTGGGAGCACTTTATTATTCTGGTAATGATGTTAAACAGGATTATTCTCAAGCTGCGCTCTGGTATCGACGTGCGGCACAGCAAGGCAATGTTGATGCCCAATACAGTTTAGGCAATATGTTCTTAATGGGTGAAGGCATAACACAGGATGACCGTCAGGCTGCACATTGGTATGCCCTGGCTGCAGAACAAGGTCATGACTCAGCAAAACATAATCTTGAGAATCTTCAAAAAACTCAGGCAAGCATCCCACTAGAAGAAATTGAAACAATAACAAGCAATGATCAGTTAGTCAGCCTTGATGATGAAAACATGGTTGAACCAGCAATAAACTCAGACATAAACGGTAAGTCAGAATATGAGCAGGGATTAGCCTATGCCTTTGGTGATGGCGTAGCACAAAATGATCGAACCGCATTTAATCTATTTTATGAATCCGCAGAAAAAGGATATGCACTAGCACAATACAAGGTAGGTGTTGCTTTTGCTTATGGTGAAGGCGTGCGACAAGATCAGAAAAAAGCAGCTGAATGGTACCGTAAATCTGCCGAACAAGGTTATACCATTGCGCAAAGAAATTTGGCATTGATGTATCTTGACGGCAAAGGCGTTGAACAAAATAAAATTCAGGCACTTGCCTGGTATCAAGTTGTTGCCAATGCCGGCAATGCTATGGATTTACGTCGCCGCGATATGTTGAAAAGCGAACTGACTGATACAGAGCTTTCAGAATCTCAGGAATTATCGAAACAAATATCCAGCAGACTAACAAATCCTTCTTTATAAACCCGCCAGTAATATTCTATCCTCGTGCCAGCCTGACTTTTTTCTGGCATGATAAGTGATGACTTCGTATTGTTAATATCATGAACGATCCTGACAAAAATAATATTATTGAAATTGAAGGTTTGAATAGCTGGTACGGCGACAGGCAAATCTTATCAAATATTTCATTGAATGTTGTGCGTAAGGAAATCATGGTCATTATGGGACACAGTGGCTCTGGCAAGAGTACGCTATTAAGGCACATGATTGGTTTGGATAAATCCAAATCAGGTTCAATAAAACTATTGGATAAAGAGATTACAAATCTAAATCGTAAGGAATTACATGAATTACGCAAACGTATTGGTGTTGCTTTTCAAAATGGGGCCTTATTCAGTTCAATGTCACTCCAGGATAATGTAGAACTACCCTTACGCGAACATACAAAACTCGATCAAAATACAATTCGTATTATGTCGCGACTTAAACTTGAATTAATGAATTTAAGTGACAGTGAATCATTAATGCCAGCCGAACTTTCTGGCGGTATGTTAAAACGTGCCGGTTTAGCAAGAGCCGTTATAATGGACCCGGAAGTGCTTTTTTTTGATGAACCTTCAGCCGGACTTGACCCGGTAACTTCAGCTGAGTTAGACAATTTGATCTTACAATTACGTGACGCATTAAACATGACGATTGTCGTCGTTACACATGATTTAGATAGTGCATTCAAAATTGCAGATAGAATTACCGTGCTTGATGACGGACATCAAATTATTACCGGCAATAAAGACATGATAAGAAATTTTCCTGATCCAAGAATCGTTAATATGCTAGAACGTAAAGCGATGGATGACATGATCGATGCAGATGATTATTTAAACAAACTAACGCGTGATTAATCATGGTAAGCATCCGTAAACTGCAAGCATTATCAACCATAGAAAATGGATTAATACGACTTGGTATTGCAGGCCTGTTTCTATTCGAAACGATTCGCACAATTGTATTGCCACCCTATTCTTTAAAACCGCTAATAAAACAGATTGCCTTCATTGGCGCTCGATCAATGTTAGTGATTATTGTCGCGGGTTTATTTGTCGGAATGGTTATCGCGCTACAATTCTATGATACTTTACTTCGTTTTGGTTCAATCAGCTTACTCGGTTCTGCCGTGGGTCTGAGCTTAATACGTGAACTTGGTCCCGTAATAACGGCACTTATGGTAATAGGACGTAGCGGTTCAGCCATGTGCGCTGAAATTGGCATTATGCGAGTAGACAATCAAATAGATGCATTGGAATGCATGGCAATTGACCCTTATCGTTATTTATTTGCACCAAGAATTCTCGCCAGTGTCATTTGCGTGCCACTATTAACTGCCATATTTATTCTGGTTGGAATATTTGGTGGTTACTTCGTCGGTGTTATTTTATTTGGCGTTAGTCCCGGTTCTTATTTTCAAGGCATGTCAGATACCATATTAAACAGAGATATCTTAATGAGCTTTTCCAAGTCTATTGTATTTGGTTTATTGATAGCATGGATAGCCTGCGATAAAGGATTTAACTTGCATCTTGATAAACGCGGCGCATACGGTTCTGAAGGTGTCAGCCGCATAACAACAGAGGCCGTTGTCATCTCTTCTATGGCCATTCTTTTTAGTGATTATTTACTCAGTGCCTTGATACTGTAAACTACGATTATGAATGATAAACAACACACAGAGTTACTCGTCGGCATCTTCATGCTTGTTGGCATTATTGCCATTACATTTTTGGCATTGCGTATGGGCGATGTCGATTTATTTAATAGCGATGAATATATTATTCAAGCCAAATTCACTTCGGCATCAGGTTTAAGAGAAGGCGCTTATGTTGAAATGGCTGGCGTTACTGTTGGTAAAGTTAAAAAAATTGAATTTGATCCGGAAAATTATCTCGCCGTTGTTGATATCAGCTTACCAAACACGATTGCAATACCTGATGATTCCATCGTATCAATCAGAACCGCTGGCATTATTGGCGATAAATTCATAAAAATATCTGCTGGCGGCAGCGATACCTATGTTGAAGCAGGTATGGAAATTATCGAAACAGAACCTTCGATTAATCTGGAAGAATTAATTAGTAAATACATCTTCGAATCAGGAGATTAATTTAATGACAACGAAATCACTTTATCAACGTCTTGGCAGCTATGATGGCATTACTGCATTTGCCAGTGATTTATTACCGCGTCTACAGGGAGATTCTCAATTAGGTCGTTTCTGGCAAAACAGAGGTGACGATGGTATTGCAAGAGAAAAGCAGTTGTTAATCGATTATTTGTGTACAAGTGCTGGTGGTCCGATGCTCTATACAGGACGAAATATGTTAACGACACATAAAGGCATGAACATCAGTGAAAGTGACTGGTCTATCTTTCTTGAACATGCTGGTGCTACGATGCAAGCCTTAGCTGTTCCTCAACAAGAGTGTGATGATGTCGTTGCGTTTGTTTTGAGTTTGAAAGACGATATTGTAGAAACGTAAATAATTTAACTATCTTCTGTAAATTCTGCAGGGGCTGTTTTTTTCTGCGATGCTTTATATTTATTAATCCGGGTTTGAATATCATTTAACAAGCCGTCCATGCCATCATTTTTGACTATTGCGGCAAAGGTACTTCGATAATTGTTAACCAGACTGATACCTTCAATGACCACATCATAGGCAAACCAGGTACCATCATTATTCTTCAACTTATAGTTAATGGGGATTTCTGTGTTATCAGTGATTATTAATGTTTCTACGACTGCTTTTTTACCGCGTATTGTTTCACCAACATACTCAATTTTCTGGTTGGTGTAAGCTTCAATTTTAGTTCGGTAAGTGTCTTCCAGATATTGGGAAAAAAATACGACGAATTGCTGACGTTCTTCCGGCGAGGCTTTTTTCCAGTTCGTAGCTAACACGCTTTGCGACATGCTACGAAAATCAAAACTATCATTAATAACAAGTCCTATCTTGTCCCAACGTGTTTCACGATCCAGAGATTCATCTTTCAAGACTTTGAGTACCTTATTGACAGAATCCTTAATACGACCTGTAGGACTGGAAAAATCAGCTGCGATTACAGAAGCTGATAGCGTGCAAATAAACAAATAGAGAGCGTATCTTTTTATCATTTTTTATTACCGCATTCCTTTTTTCATTTCTGTATCGTACCTGTTTAATGTCGACATTCCAAAGTAAATGTCATTAAAGAACGACACAATATTTAGTGTTTTGCACTAACTCATGCCACAACATCATCTCTATAGACTAGTTTAAGTATTATTTAAAACACTCTATCTCATTGATTTTATTTATATTTAAATTTGGATAGTGTGATTCAATTCACAGATTCTTGAACATTTAGCTCCTATTATCAAATACGGTATACGAGTTGCAAAATAATTATAAAAATATTAAAGGATCGTCACATGAACGTTTATCAATGTTGGTATCTTGGCTTTAGGGGCTATTGTTGTCGTAGTCACAATTCTAGATGGATGTTTGTGCCCGAGCTGGGGCAAACTAGTAATATCCATAAGCATATTTCGCTAAATGATCTGGTCTTTAATAATGTATTCGCAAAGGAATACGAATTAGAGATTGAACAACGTATACAACTGATTAGATCAAATCCGTTTCATTTCATTAAAGAACTTCTTTTTCCTGCAAAAAAAGTAGGTACTGTTGATGGACTATTATTTGCAACTATCTAGATAATTAATACTTTCAAAATTTATAAGGCTACTGAGTGTCTACTCAGTAGCCTTTTTAGTTTTTAATGCTGTATATTTGACATATTGGTGAACTAACTCGGTCAAATACCTCTAATTCCGCATATGAATAATAAAAAAATAGTCCTTGTTATCGTTTTCATTATTTTCGTTGCTTTATTTTTTAGCCTTGATATAGCTCAATATCTGGATTTGGCTTATATAAAATCAAAACAAAGCGCAATAGATGATTATTACAGCCTAAATCCAGTTCGTACCGGTTTAGTTTTCTTTGTCAGTTATATAGTGATTACAGGCGTCTCTCTTCCAGGCGCAGGTATTTTAACCCTGGCCGGCGGTGCAATATTCGGTGTTGTCTGGGGCTCAATATTGGTTTCCTTTGCCTCGGTATTTGGCGCTACGATGGCTTTCTTGGTTGCACGTTATTTATTTCATGATTATGTGCAAACCAAATTTAAAAAACAGCTTGAGCCTATAAATCATGGCATTCGAAAAGAAGGAAATTTATATCTGTTTACCATTCGCTTCGTACCCATATTTCCTTTTTTTATTGTTAATAATCTAATGGCATTAACTCCGATTAAAACAATCAATTTTGCCCTTGTCAGTCAAATAGGCATGTTGATACCTACCATTATCTTCGTAAATGCCGGAACACAGTTAGCAAAAATAGAATCACCCGGCGATGTACTATCTCCTGAATTGATACTTTCATTCGCTTTACTCGGAATATTTCCCCTGGCTGCAAAGAAAATTCTAATTTACGTAAGAAAGAAACGACACGAAAGTCTAGACGACTTTACTGATCCTGAGACAAATGCCGAATAAACCAAAACAATTTGATCGTAATCTAATTGTTATAGGTGCAGGTTCAGCTGGCCTTGTCTCTGCACTTATCGCTGCGGCTGTAAACGCCAAGGTCACTTTGATTGAAAAGCATAAAATGGGCGGCGATTGCCTAAACACCGGCTGCGTCCCTTCCAAAGCATTAATAAAATCTGCCAAGGTAGCATCCCTGATAAAACGCGCTGATGAATTTGGAATAAATATTCCCGAATCGAATATCGACTTTCCAGCCGTGATGGAACGTATTCAATCCGTCATAACAAAAATAGAACCACACGATTCAGTTGAACGCTTTGAAGGTTTGGGTGTTGAATGTATCGAAGCTGAAGCAAGAATAACGTCACCCTGGTCTGTAGAAGTTAATCAAAAAACATTAACCAGCAAAAATATCATCATCGCCACCGGGGCAAGGCCTTTAATTCCAGCCATCAAAGGTATTGAAGAAGTCGATTGTTTAACCTCAGATAATCTTTGGCAAATACGTGAACAACCCAAACGATTATTAGTACTTGGTGGAGGTCCTATTGGTTGTGAATTAAGCCAGGCTTTTGCAAGACTGGGCTCAACTGTCACCCAAGTTGAAATGTTTACGCGCATAATGGCTCGAGAGGATGAAGATGTATCAGAATTGATTACTGAAAGATTTATAAAAGAAGGTGTTGATGTTCGAACAAATCATAAGGCAAAGGAATTTATTCAAAAAGATAATAAAAATATTTTGATTTGTGAATTCAACGGACAAGATGTTGAAATTGAATTTGATCAAGTACTGGTCGCTGTCGGCCGTAAAGCTAATACTTCCGGCTTTGGCCTTGAAGAACTTGCTATTGAGCTAAATAATAACAAAACGATTAAGGTCAATAAATATATGCAGAGTTC
>CAZGBJ010000043.1:0-12981 GCA_964523895.1 uncultured Enterobacteriaceae bacterium | reverse complement strand
ATAGCCGACTCAACGGATATTATTTTTATTGAAGATCTGGTTCCTGACATACTGGGTGACAATTCACTAAAGTCTGATGCAGTACATCCGAATAATAAAGGTTATCGAGTAATGGCAGAAACGATTTATTCCACTTTGCAGGAAGTCGGCGCGTTATAATCCAATAAATATATTGATTGCCAATATGACCGAAACATTTACATTTATTGATAATGAAGAATCATTATTTCAACTTTGTAAGGAACTTAGTGGCTCAGCATGGTTAGCAGTAGATACTGAATTTGAACGCGTAAGTACCTATTACCCTGAATTATGTTTAGTACAGATTTCCAATGGAACTGTTCATGCTGTTGTCGATCCTCTGGCAATTAAAAATCTGCAAGCTTTATACGATTTGCTTTATCAAGAATCCATTACAAAAGTATTTCACTCGGCACATCAGGATCTTGAATTATTTTTCCATATAAAAGGTGCGGTGCCAATACCGTTGTTTGATACACAGATTGCCGCACCATTATTTGATTATGCGCAAGGCATAGGTTATGGAAATCTAGTCAAGGAAGTATTGGATATCGAACTGGATAAAGGACACGCTCGTGCTGACTGGAAGAAGAGACCTTTAACAAAAGAGCAGCTTCGATATGCGGTAGATGATGCGGTCTATCTTGGTAAAATCTATGAAGTCTTTTTGGAAAAAATAAAACATGTGCAAAACCTACATGATTTTAATGCACAAACTGAAAGACTAACAAAAGCGAAAACATATCAACCTGACCCGGAAACAATGTGGAAGAAAATCTTTGCTGCTAAAAGATTTAAAGGTAAGCAGTTAGAGATCGTAAAAAAATTGGCTGCATGGCGAGAAATAACTGCTCGTGAACGAAACAGACCAAGAAAATGGATACTAGCGGACCATGCAATGATAGCAATGGCAAAATTATCACCTGAAAATAAATCTGATTTGTTAAAAATAGATAAAGTAAGTGAAAAAATGGCAAATCGACATGGCGAAGCTTTGATTAAGATAATACAAGATACATAGTTATAGTCAGGAATAGAAAGCTGTAGGTTTATTCACTATTCCCTTGAAGTCCGCCTGTATGAATAGCAATAATTTTGTGTTCTTTAATAAAATAACCATTTTTAATCAGATCAATCAACCCAAATAGCATTTTACCGTTATATATCGGTTCCAGTGGTATGTTGTTGTGTGATTGAAACTCTCTAATAAATGACGTTAGTTCCTCATTTGATTTTGCGAAGCCACCGAAGTGATAATCAAAGTTAACTGACCAGTTATGTTTTGAGTTTTTTCGTAATAGTTTTTTAATATCTTTTTCCAAAAAGCCACCGCCTTTAAGTGCGGAGAAGCCTAGCACTTGTTTAGAGGCAGGGAGTACTTTGGCTAGACCTGCCAGCGTTGTTCCTGTGCCACAAGCCAATATTAATGTATCGAAGTCTATATCGATCTCTTGCAATATTTCAGAAACACCACGTAATGCATCCTGATTAGCGCCGCCTTCAGCTATCCAGAAACCGTTATATTGTTTTGCTGGCTTAGAATCATGTGCACGATTTTTTCTAAGCTCACGAAATGCGCTTCGCTTGACAAATTCCAGTGTCATACCCCATTTTCTCAGATCAGATAAGGTTTGATTTTCTGCTGCTGGTTGCTCACCTCGGATGAGCCCGGTTGTTTTTATATTCAGTTTATGACCGATATAGGCAAGTGCATGTAAGTGATTAGAATAAGCACCGCCCATACTAATAATATGTTGGTGTCCGTGAGTTAATGCATAAAGAAGCGTGTACTTAAGTTTGCGCCATTTATTGCCCGATATGATGGGGTGTAATAAATCATCACGTTTTATATGGAGATGAATTTCATGTTCATCCAGAACTGGGTGTTGTAGTGGTTCAATAATCGCTGCTTTGGTATTGATCCCAAGTTCGGATTCAATTTGTGTAATATCCAACATGTCTGAATTTAATAAAATGAATTATAAAATAATACGCTATTATACAGCTTCTTTGATTTATCTTTTGGAGTATAAAAGTGAGTACATTTGAACAAGTTTACGTGGTAATCGAGGCGACCATCATTGAAGATTAATCAAAGAATCTCAGATTAAGTTATGATTTACGATGTCATTGTTGTTGGTGGTGGTGCTACAGGTTTGATTTGTGCCATTACGGCCGGTCAACGTGGTCGCCGCGTTCTGGTTTTGGATAGTAGTAACAAGATAGGTAAAAAAATACTAATGTCGGGTGGTGGACGATGTAATTTTACCAATCTGAATATTGATCCAGACTATTTTCTTTCAAGTAACCCTCATTTTTGCAAATCTGCTTTAAGTCGCTACACACAGTATGATTTTATTAATTTAGTTGAAAAGCATGGCATAGCTTATGAAGAACGCAAACATGGACAATTGTTCTGCAAAGGCTCTGCTAAAGAAATTTTAGCGATGTTGTTAAATGAATGCGAACAAGCGGGTGTTCAGATTCATAAGCATTGTGATGTTACCTCGATTACATCCAATGTAATTGAAGAAACTGAAGCACGATTTAAATTAGAGTCGAATCTTGGTGAATTTGAATCATCTAGTCTGGTTATTGCTACAGGTGGATTATCGATTCCGAAAATGGGAGCAACAAATTTTGCATACAAGGTTGCCAAACAATTTAATATCCCTGTTGTTCCTACGCGAGCAGGACTAGTGCCGTTTACTTTTAGTGATTATTTTAAAGAATTATCTGAACGATTAAGCGGTGTTTCGCAAGAAGTTATATTGTCGACAGGTAAAAAGCAATTTCAGGAAAATATTCTATTTACACATCGTGGCTTGAGTGGTCCTGCTGCTTTGCAATTATCGAGCTACTGGACTACAGGGGAGAGTATTTATATTAATTTATTCCCAAATAACGATATTGCTTCAATAATCAATAGCACTAAAAAAGAAAAGCCTAAGTTATTACTACGAAATTTATTTTCCCGACAATTGGCGAAAAAGTTAGTACAAGAACTCGAAACTTTATTCTGGCCGGAGTGGCGCGAAAAATATCTCTCTGATATTCCTGATAAAGTTTTAAAAAATATAGTCTCGAATTTATCTTCGTGGGAATTAAAGCCCTCTGGTACAGAAGGCTATCGAACGGCGGAAGTTACTATGGGTGGTGTAGATACAGTTAGTTTATCTTCTCAAACAATGGAGAGTAAAACTCAAACAGGTTTATACTTTATTGGTGAAGCAGTTGATGTCACCGGTCATCTAGGCGGATATAATTTCCAATGGGCCTGGTCTTCAGGCTATGTTGCTGGTTTAGTTGTTTAAATGAAGAGAGTAATAAAAGAGTGCGTTTAAAGGAATTGGAATCTTGATATTTTTTTATACCATTTACTGTTTGTTTACAGGAGATGTCTATGCAAAAGATAAGGCATCAGGGAGGAATTGCACTTACTTAAGGACGAACGTTATGAAATATGCCTGTAACCACCTATTCTTCGTCTTTCTGGCGAAAGCCAGAATCCAGTCGATTCCAACGAGTCCGCTTTGCGGACACTTTTATTTACTGGATGCTGGTATACACCAGCATGACAGCATTTTTCCTTAAGTAAGTGCCATTCGCATCAGGGAGGACTGTTAATAAGGCAAATGAACCAGGATATTATTGGACGATTATTGTGATTTCACTGCTCTTGTGCTTCCTGCACTCGCAGTATTAGTGCATCCATGCACGTCATTTTTGTTTGTCTATTGCCTGCTTCTTTTTCTTTTAAGATTTAATTTGTAATGGCAAAACGTCAAATTTAACGCCTTCAAAACCATCTAATATAAATTGCCGTATATTTTGATGATCATTTCCAGCAGGATTACCCAATACATCATTACGATAGTATTTGCCAAAGCAATTTAGCGTTTCTGTTACCGTCAAATTATTAATAAATGCAAAAGCTAGTATTTTACAAGAGCCTTCATTTTGTCCCGCTTCATTCGTTACATCACCATTAGTAAAAGCAGTAGCGGTATAATTGTAATTTTGTTCAATAGCAGAAATGGTATCGGCAAATTCAATTGACTCAGGTTTGTCACTTAATTTATTTAAGAAGGTCTCCAGTTCCATTAGTGTTCATGTCCATGTGGACCATGTACATGACCGTGTTTTAATTCTTCTTCAGTCGCTTCTCTTACTTCAATAAGCTCTACATCAAAATGAAGTTGTACTCCAGCCATAGGATGATTTTCATCAACGACAACTTCACCTGCGTCTATCGCGGTTACTGTAACGATAACGCGTTCGCCATCAGAGGATTCAGATTCAAATTGCATGCCTTCTGCTATCTCTACATCGGGTGGGAACATGCTTAGTGGTACTCGCTGAATTTTCTCCAGACTACGTTCGCCATAAGCATCTTTAGGTTCAATTACCACACTGGTTTTATCACCGGCTTGCTTGTTTACTAACGCATTTTCCAGGCCTGGAATAATATTTCTAGCGCCATGCAAATAGGTGAATGAACCATCATTGGATTGGTCTATAATTTCTCCCTCTTTATCTTTCAAGGTGTAATTTAAAACGGCGACCTTATCTTTTACTAATTGCATGGGGTTCTCCAATGATGATTAAGTGTGCTCTATTTTTGTGAGGCGTACTATGCGTATATAATCTTAATAATTCAAATAAAATGAATCATTTTCCATGAGAATTTTTAAAAAAATTGTGCTCCTGATGATATTAAGCCCAGGTTTACATGCTGCGCCGACAGGGGCAGATGTATTAGCTGCATGTGAAGAAGCTTTAGAAAAAGGTTTTCATGGTACTAGAGCTATGATGTGTGTCTGGTATGTAACACCTTGCGATTGTCATCATGGAAAAGATTCGGCTATTCCCCGTGTTTGTTTGCCGGACGGTAAAGCAGCTGAAACATTAGCGAGAGAAGTGATTGACGGATTGAAATCTCAGCCTGATCTATTATCTGAATCTGCTGAGGTATCAGCAGGTGTCATTTTGGCAGTAAAATACCCGTGTAACTAATTTAAGTGTTTGAATTAGTTACACGATATGTCGTTTTAGGCAGCCAGGTTTAATTGTTATATCCAGATGATTTGAATGGAGAATATTATTTGTTATTGGGATCTGCTGCGTCAGTATCAATAGGAGTTGTATTGGATTTGGGGACAGGTTTAGTTTTAGCCGGTTTTTTTTTGCGACGACTTTGTGGTTTTTTAGTAGGTAATGTGAACCAGTCTTCTTTGGTGATTTCATGGAAGTAATCGACTTCATCCATTATAAATCTCGATGTTGTGCTCAGAACAGCGGCGATTTCAACTCGAACGCCTTCTGATTTCAGGTGGCGAACCAATTCAATGTAGTCTGAATCACCAGACATAATAATAATGGTATCAACCTTGGCGGCGACCTGAATGGCAAAAATTGAAAGGGGGATATCTGCGCTTTTATGACAAGGTCTGACAGAGCCGTGATAAAAATTATGCAGGCGTTCCTGGAGTTTATTGGAGATGTGCTTCCCTTCACGGAAATAGACAAGGCGACTCAAGCCACGATTCACCAATAATTTTGGAATCAATGCATCAAAATTCAGCATTGTATTCGTATCATTTGCTTCGGTATGAATACTACGCTCTATATTGTTGCCGTCTATGAGAATAGCGACAGATTGGGAAATAACAATATTTTCAGTCGAGTTTTGTTCTTCTTTTGAATCGTTCATTAAATTTATTTGCTAATTGTTAATGTATTTAGTTTTACAGGTTAACAAATTAATAGCAATGTTATTCAAATACGATATTATCGATTTTTAATCGGAAACAAGTTTATTTTCTGATTTAATTCTCACATTTAACTCATTTTGCTGATATGAAAGAAAATAAAAATGAAGGTACGCCAGAAGAAATTCGGATTAAAATAAATCTGGAAACCTCCAAGCTTGCCTGGACCGAGTTATTACCGTTTTTTGCGACAGGTATGGCGATTTATGTCTCACATAAACTGGATTTAATTAAAGTTGCCTGTGAATTATCTGAAGATAATAAGCAACAACTGGAAGCATGGATGGAGGAAGGGTTAGTTGCCAACGTCAGTGATGAGCAAGCCAGTGCCTGGCATGAAAGTAATGTTACTGTCTGGGCTGTCGTAATTAAGCCCTGGGTGTTGGTGCAACCCATTGTTGACTAGACTTTTGAGATGAATTCAGAAGATAAAGTAAATGTTCTGTTTGTATGTATGGGAAATATATGCCGTTCGCCAACAGGTGAAGGCGTGTTTCAACATTATGTTGAAAATAAAGGCTATGCTGACAAAATTCATGTCGACTCAGCTGGCACGATTGCTTATCACGAAGGTGAGCCAGCCGATACGCGTATGCGTGAAGTTGCAGCGAAACGTGCTTATAAACTCCAATCAATAGCGCGTAAAGTCACAGTAGAGGATATAGAGTCATTTGATCTGCTCGTGGCAATGGATACCGATAATTTTAACGATTTGGAAGCGATGGCAGGTGGTTCTAAACAACATATTCGTTTATTAGGATCTTTTCTGGATGGTTATAAAAATAATCAGGACACGCCTAGCGTGCCTGATCCTTACTATGGTGGTGTAGCCGGGTTTGAACAAGTATTGGATATGATTGAATCAGCCTGTCCCAATATGTTGGCATATTGTCTCGAAATCTTAAACAAAAAGAATTAATGACACTTCAAACCCGTATTGAAGTAGCAATTTCGTCCAGCACTAAGCAAGAAGCACAAATTACTAATTCAGAATCTGCTTATGGTGGATGTATTAATGATAGTCGTATTGTCAGTTTAAAAGATGGCCGTCAGTTTTTTGTCAAAACGCATCCTCAGGCACAAAGCACTCCCGGACTTTTTGAAACTGAATTTGAAGCGTTGCAATTATTACGCGAGCCTGATGCTATTCATTTGCCTAAACCAATTGTTTATGGTGATGACTTTATTGTATTAGAAGTATTTAAAGAAGGTAATCCAGCCAAAGATTGGCAAGAACAAATGGGACGATCTTTAGCCCAATTACATTTAGCAACAAAAAATAATAAATTTGGTTTTAGCCGAGACAATTATCTTGGAACAACAAAACAGATTAATAACTGGTGTGATGACTGGCTAGAATTCTGGCGGGAACAACGTCTGGCTTATCAATTAACATTATTTTCGAGCAAAACGGATAAGGATGATCCTTTATTGCAGGCAGGCGAACGACTAATAAACAAACTCGATGTGTTAATTGGTGATATTAATGAACCAGCCGTATTACTGCATGGTGATTTATGGTCGGGTAATGCCGCAGCGAACGAACAAGGTAAACCTGTCATTTTTGACCCTGCCAGTTATTACGGTCATCGTGAGGCAGAGATAGGCATGATGCGTATGTTTGGTGGCTTTGGAACAAATTGTGAAGCAGCTTATGCAGAAGTCTGGTCACTGGAAGATGGAGCTGAACAACGAATAAGCTTGTATCGTTTGTATCATGAATTAAATCATTTAAATTTATTTGGGCAGAGTTATTATCAATCCTGCCTTTCAACAATAAATTCATTACTCTGATTTTTTTATAGATTTAGAGTTAGCTAGTGAAATTCTGCTTATTCACAATAGTTTCAAGTTATGTTTCTGATATTGCTAATTTACACTAAATTTTGACGCTTATACTTACCATAAAAATAATTTAATAATTACTGATGAATAAGAATTTAAATGATAAAAAGAAAGCAACTAAAATTAATTCGTTGATTTTTTGATTTTCCACGGGTTAGGTAATTTGCCTTGAATGGAAATTGATAAACAAGCACTAATAATTAGTATTGCACCGATACCCGAACCAATATCAGGTAGTTCATTCCAGCCAAACCAGCCAATCAGGGTTGCAATAACAACCGTGACATAAGTGAAGGGAGCAACGGTAACAGCTTCATTATGTGTAAAGGCGTAAGTTAGTAATGTTTGTCCACCCGTTGCACAGATGCCAGCCAATACCATAATTGATAAGTCATGCATATTTGGAGTTTGCCAAAGCCAAATCATTAATATGCCTGAATATAAGGTCGAAAAGATGCTGAAGTAGAAAACAGTACGCATGACTGGTTCAGTACTGGCCATATAACGTACTAATATTTTTGCAAGGGCAATAAACAAACCGGAGCAAAGACCAATTAAGGCGGCAAGGGTAAATAATGCTGTGCCCGGTTTTAGAATAAAAGCAACGCCGATAAAACCAATTATTAATGCGATAACTGTTCGCAGACTTATTTTTTCTTTTAGTACAGGTATTGCCAGTAAACCAACAAACAACGGTGAAGTTGCATTCAATAAAGTAGATTCAGATAAGCCAACATGTCCAATCGCATAAAAGAAACAGGTCATGGCACAAAGGCTAATGAAACCACGAAACATATGCAGGTGCAGTATCGGTGTTTTTATAAATTGTATGCCGCGTGGCAAGACAATAGGAAGAATAATTAGTAAACCGACAACACTTCTAAAAAAAACCAGTTGCGGAGCAGGTAATTCAGATGAAGCAATTTTAATGCAGGTTGCCATAACGGCAAAACAACAGGCAGATAAGAACGCTGGCAGGAAACCGTGTAGTAGATAGCGTTTATCAAATCCCATTAAAGGCACTATTAAATTTAGTCATTAGACTGGAGTTCCTTTTCCCTGTTTTCAAGTTCATACCAGCGATGTATGGCATCGTCTAATTCGGTTTGTTTTTCCAGTTGTTCATCAAGCACAGGTTGTTGTTGTTCATAAGGTTTTGAATAAAAATCATCAGCGTCGGTTTGTCTTTCAAGCTCAGCCACATCTTGTTCAAGTGATTCTATTATTGTGGGTAATGACTCCAGTTCTTGCTTTAATTTGTAGCTAAGTTTATTACTTCTGTTTTGCTTTTTATTTCCGCCATCAGAATTATTATTTCCCTTTCTTGCTATTGGATTATCCATCTCGGCAAGATGTTTCCCGTGCCTAGTCCAATCACTAAATCCGCCAGCATAGTTTTGAATAGTGCCTGAATCTTCAAACACCAGAATACTGCTAACGACATTATCAACAAATTCCCTATCGTGACTGACGACAATCAATGTTCCTTTGTATTCTGACAGTCGTTCTTCCATAACCTCCAGCGTTTCAACATCAAGATCATTAGTTGGTTCATCAAGCACTAAAAGATTACTGGGGCGGGTTAATAATTTGGCAAGAATGACACGGTTTTTTTCACCGCCGGATAATACTTTAATTTTTGTCATGGCACGCTTGGCGGTAAATAAGAATCCACGCAGATAACCAATAACATGACGATCTTTGCCGTTTATCTTTATATAATCACCGCCTTCGCCAACGATCTGAGCGATCGTTTTTTCCGGATCGAGATTGCGACGCAATTGATCGAAATAGGCGATTTCAAGATTAGTCCCAATCTTTACTGTGCCAGAGTTTGCTTCGATTTCACCTAATAGAATTTTTAATAAGGTACTTTTACCAACGCCATTATTCCCTACCAGACCAATACGGTCGCCACGCATGACTTTTAATGAAAGTTTATTAATTAAGGGTTGTTCATCATAGCTATGGCAAATATTGTAAGCTTCAATGACTTTACGTCCTGATTGTTCTGCTTCTTCAATATGGATACGTGCTTTCGCTTGCGGTTTTAATCGTTTTGCGACTTCTTTACGCATTGTCATTAATGAACGTACCCGTCCTTCGTTTCGAGTTCGCCGGGCTTTTATCCCCTGTCTAATCCAGACTTCTTCTTCGCCCAGTCTTTTGTCAAATAGAGCATTACTCTTTGATTCTTCTTCTAATGCTTTTTCTTTATTGACTAAATAATCCTGATAGCTTCCCGGCCAACTGGAAAGCCGTCCGCGATCCAGTTCAATAATTCGTGTTGCCAGTTTTTGCAGAAAAGCACGATCATGCGTAATAAAAAGTATGGCGCCGGTAAAGTTGATAAAACGATTTTCCAGCCATTGAATGGTACTTAGATCGAGATGATTAGTTGGTTCATCAAGTAATAATAATTGCGGATTACTGACCAATGATCTACCTAGAGCAACACGGCGACGCCAGCCACCAGATAACTGGTCCAGTTTTAATTCAGCAGGTAAGTTCAGCTCAGAAATAATGGTTTCAACACGTTGATCAATATTCCAGCCACCTTCAGCTTCAATCTGTTGTTGCAGATCTTGCAGTTCGCGTAATAAATGAGGATTATTTTCAATGTTTTCGTTTGATAAAACTTCGTATTCTTTTAATAAACTCTGTAAATGGCTTAGACCTTCGGCGACATAATCTTTTACATTAATATCACGTATTTCAGGTAGTGCTTGTTCCAATTGACTCACTCTGAGATGGGATTGTTTAACTATTTCACCGCTGTCAGCTTCAACCTTATTGTTAATAATATTAATTAAGGTTGATTTCCCTGCACCATTACGCCCAATCAGACAGACACGTTCGCCCGATTCCAGCGCCAGGCTGACCTTATCCAGGATCATTTGATCACCGAATTCGAGAGAAATATCATCAAAAGTGATTAGGGGCATAATTTATAAGGCTCTAAAAGAAGCGCGATTATATACCCAAGTCAGCTTAAGATGCAGGATTTGTCATAGGCTGTAATCGTGGTAAGTTAACAGGGACAGACTTAAACCTGTTCCCTCAAAAATGAAACCAGAATGGAGCAAACGATGCTAGACAAGATTTTCGAAATGCAGACAGAGCTTAATGATTACGTCTTTACGAAAAATAAACTGAAAGATAAATCAGGGCAAGATTTAAATATGAAAGCAATTATCGCTGCTGTTGCCGAGAATAAAGTAATGGTCAATGATTTGCCGAATGAGTGGCTGGTGAATTATTCAAAAGCGATGAAAGAAGAATTAATCGAACTTGATGAAGAGTTGTTATGGAAGTGGTGGAGCAAAGACGAAATTGATATGCAGAACATACGTGTTGAATTAATTGATATTTTACATTTTCTTGTTTCTGCAATGATGTGTGCCGGACTTGATGCAGAAAAAGTGTTTGATATCTATCAACAAAAACATGCAGTTAACCTAAAGCGTCAGGATACGAACTATAAAAAAGACACCAAGACAGAAGAAGATAACAAAGGGATTAGTTAATTATTTGAGTTTTCAATAAGCAGCTCGATATTATCCATGGTTTCTTCTGATGGGCTGACGAAGTGCAAACCAGAATAATAAAGGCGATCTTCAGTATCGGTAAAACTATTCCATACTTTATAGGCAGACAAAAATATTCGGTTCAATCTTTTCTCTTCTTTTGTTGCGCCAAACCAAATCAGGATTTCCTGTTTTTCCGGGATTGGTTTCTTGCTTACTAACATCATTCCCGCAGTATGGAGATTTTCAGCATAACCTAGTAATTCATCCGTTAGCTGGGAATAGACCTTTAGGTGTACGGAGAAACGTTTTAGTCGACGCTTTTCGTTAACTTGTAATTGTGTGCTCAATGTATTGACCTGAATGAAATAGCTATCTTAATTATCGGCAATAGAGCATAAAACTTTATGAATTTAGCCAAAAATAGATAAAAAGTGCCTATTTAATAAATTGCAGAAATTTGGAAAGACTAATAAGCCTCTTTACCCTTTAATAGATAGTGGGAAAAAGGATATGATGGATAACTATAAGTTTTTATTGGGGTTCCCATGAAAAATCGAATGATAGATTTGGCAGAGACAATTAAATCTCGTCGTACAATTCACGATTTCATTCCGGATAAGACCCCTGACAAAATAGTTGTTAAAGATGCAATAACAACAGCTTGTTGGGCGCCAAATCATCATCTTACTGAGCCATGGCGATTCTATTTACTGGAAAAAGAAACCATTACTAACGTATGTAAATTAAATAAAGAAATATTGCTTGAGACGAAAGGTAATGAAACGGCTGAAAATAAATATAGGCGTTGGATGAATATCCCCGGTTGGTTGGTAGTGACATGTCAAAAATCAGATGACGAAATACGTTATCAGGAAGACTATGCATCCTGTTGTTGTGTGATTCAAAACCTGATGCTTGTCCTTTGGCAGAAAGGTATAGGGACAAAGTGGTCGACAGGAACTATTACGTTTGATGAACGGTTTTATGATCTGATTTGGGTTAATCGAGAACTAGAAAATGTTGTTGGTATAATCTGGTATGGTTATCCGGCTGAAATACCGCAAACAGTCAGGAAACCGTTGCAACAAGTGTTGACGGAATTACCTTAGTAACACAGGGAATATAGTATTTTTCATATCTCGCTACATTTAATAGTGCCACTGATTGTTGCGCTATTATTCTTTAAGCTTAAGTGGAAAATAGTCTTTCTGATTATGATGTCGACAATGTTTGTTGATGTTGACCATTTGATAGCTGATCCGATCTACGATCCAAATCGTTGTAGTATTGGTTTTCATCCATTGCATGAATTTATTCCTATACTATTTTATTGCGGGCTGTGTTTTATTAAACAATGCCGATATGTTGGAATTGGATTAGTCATTCATATGGCATTAGACTCAATCGACTGTATGGTTACTAATGGTGTCTGGTATGTATAGCGAACTTAATCACTATGGTAAAGTCAAATAAATTTATTAAAGAACAATTGTAATACTGTGGAGTTATCCTATGTTAAAAAAAGTAGCAATCATAATTTCTTACGTCTTTCTATTTTCTCATGCAGAGTTAGTATTGGCTGAAGACTTACCTGAAGGAACCGTACAGTCAGGTACTTTAACGAATGAAAAATTAATGGGTGACACAATGATGGGAGTTGCCACCAAGGTAGATATAGAGGGCTGAAACAAACCGGAATCTTTTTTAGCTTATATTTCGCGGCTACCTGAGGGGGAGCCTGGTTCTCGATCCTGGGGAGAAAAATGGATTGTCAATGGATGTGGCAGTAGCTACGCGGTAGACATTGAGTTCAA
>CAZGBJ010000042.1:0-12986 GCA_964523895.1 uncultured Enterobacteriaceae bacterium | reverse complement strand
TTTACCCAGTTTAGGGTAATAATAAACAGTTACACAGTTTTAGTTACAGTCTCTTAATATTTCTACTCGTGCATATTTTTTATCATTTCCAGGAATCAGAGTCCAGGGTGCGTATTCGGTACTTGTGTGCGATACCATATCGTTGATTGCCGCTTTATAATCATCCCACTTTTCACGGTTTCTCCAGTCTTCCTCTGTGATCTTTTGTACTTCATCTTCTTTAATATTTAGATTGGGAATATATTCATCGTAAACTACGCTATAAAGCATAATCTCGATATTGAGTGCACTAGCCAATGCATAGGCACGTTCAACGGCTGGGGTATCTATAAACCCGGGGTGTAGCGCGACAAGTAGCTTAGTACTCATTCTTTGCTCCTGTTCATAATGTTATTCATCCCTATTTTTAAAAAGTAATTGAATTATAGACAATAATTATTATTGAATACTTCAAACTCTCTCAAATCAATAAGATTTTTTATTAAAATATGAGATCCTTTTAGAATCAAACATTACCATTATTCTGCTCGCTATATTATATAGCCTAAAACAAGTCAATGAATGCTCTCTAATTAAATGATAAACCATCTTCTTTATAACACACCAACGAACCCGACATCGATTTATTAATTGGTCTTTTAAACATTTTTCTCCGGCCATCGTACAATTTTCTATGATGGCGTTTGATTGCTTTTCTCAATCTGTTAAATGCATCTTCGACGGCTTTTCCTGGCGAGTTACCTTTATTGTTAATATTAGCTGTAAAGCCATAATCATCGGCGACAGATAAATGACAATTAAATTTATCTTCTGATTGTAAAAAGTGTTTATTTTTTTGAACAACGGCATCTATTTGTATTGAACCTAAATTATATTTTGAAATACTACTCATTTTTTTTTGAACTAATTTTTTTAGCGCGTCATTAACATGCATATTTCTATAAGAAATTCGTTTGATCATGAATTCTCTCCAATTAGAATAATTAAAATAGCTGCTCAATTAAAAGCAGTGGACAACATTTAATAAATCTAATTTTCTGGAGGAGAACGTGGTGCAGTATAGCGAGGAGGGTGAGTTGTAAAACTTAAGTAATTGTTGTTGTGGTTTGCAAATAATTTTATGTCGTTAGCAACAGGATTCTCATTATGATGATATGATTTCTCATCAAAACTAATGTTAGATTCATCCTGTGAAATATCAATAGAAGAAATCAAGTCATTTAACAAATGACTTTTCTCGGTTAATACAGAGGTATTACTTTCTGCTGTTATAAATAACAACAGGATAATAATTGAAGATGATGAAATACTTTTTAACATTCTGTTTTTTGTATTACATAAATATATAAATGATTAAACATTTAATTATGACAGGCCTATTGTTTAAATAGTTCAATTTCAGACCTATATGAATGAGATAGTAAGCTTATAGTTTATGAGTACATATATAGGGCTGTATAAATATATATCAAGACTGGTTTGTCATATTTTTGATTTAATTTGATGAAGCCACTATTTTTAGAATTCATAGTCCAGAAGAAATCGTAAATTCTGATTTGCCGTTTCATCATTGAAGCCAAAGATAAATCCCAATTCCCATTTTAGTTTGTTAACGCCTAATTTCTGTGTGCCAAGGAAAACCGGTCCTAAGCCACGTGTTTCTTCATCCATGTATAACTCTATTGCCGGCTCAAAATAACGCGACCATCGATATTTTATCTGACTATGAAAAGCTGTTTCAAATTCTTCATTAACACCAGAGCCAAGTTCATAATCGATAAAAAAATTTGCCGTAGTAATAATATTACCCCATTCCTTTTCCCATAAAACACCAAGACCAGTTTCCCATTTATTTATTTCTGTATCTCTTTCAAATTCGAACAATAAGCCCCAATCAGACCAAAACTCGCCTTGTTCTGTAAGTTGATATTTTACTTCCAGCTCATAAGCATCAATTGAAAAACTGCTGGCAGGCAGATTTTTACCAATGACATAGGTCTCCACAGAGAGTCGATCAGTCACGGCATGGCCAAAGGCCCAACGATGAAATTGAGTCCCATCACTGACAGAACTACTATCATTTTTATACAGTGCACGGTATTCGATTTCTGATTTATGACCTTCAACATAGGGGTGATAAATCTTGTCTATTTCGGCCAAGACGGGTTCACAAAAACCGATAAAGAACAAAATAATAAAATATTTAATATTATTCATAATGATTTCAATCTTTCGGACTCATGTATTTTATGTATATAAAGATAGATAGAATATAGTAAGCAATGACTGCAAAGTAAGACGATACTTGTATCAGGCTGGGCGTGGCTTCATATCCCATCAAGGCATAAAGCAACTGTCCGGCAAGTGATCTTTCTGGAATAAAACCTGAAGTATCCCAAAGTGGTGATTGTGATGGTACCCAACCAGCTTGAATTAAATATAATATCGCCTGTGATGCCATTCCTGCTGCGATAAGCATCAATATACAAATTGAAACTTTTATCAATGTTTGTTTCTGAAGTCCTATCAACAGATAATATATAATCGCACCAAGACTAGCTCCAATACCAAGTCCCAGACTGCTGCCAACTATTAATTGCAGGATATTGTTATGTGCCAGACTGTATGAATAACTGTAAATAACAAGCTCTGAACCTTCATGTGTGATCGCAATAGCGACATAAGTGATGAATATAAATTTGATGTATTTTGCCAACAGAAAATCTGGGCAAGCTTGAATTTGAAATAAAAAACGGGAAAGCCAGAGGCAAACGATATTAATCAATATCACCATACTTAACAGGAAGCTTGCATTTATGACTTCTTGACCAGCGCCTTCAAACAGGTTGGATATTTCACCAAGATAATTCGCAGTTACGCCACCACCAACTAAACCAATCCATAATGCTGGCAATATCCATTTTCTGGAATGAATAAGTTGATAGGAAATAGCAAGCAAGACACTGAGTATCAAAGCAGCTTCAAGAGCTTCTCGCAGGAAAATGATGACGGTAACTAGCATGCTATTTTACTTCCACACTGCCTTGAGCAGTGAGAGGATTAAATTCACCAAAGAAAGGATAGCTACCCAGTTTAAGTGGGCCTATAAATATAATCCCCTTACTATGACCCATGATGACTTTTTCACGGTTTAGTTCGTAACTTTCAAATTCTTCTGGTGTATTGTCTTCGTTCAGTATGAGTAATTTTACTTTTGTGTTGGCAGGAATCTCTAGTCTGGAAGGCTGAAAGAGATGATCCTTGATTCGGATCTCGTACACAGGGGTATCTGCGAATACTGCCTGAACACTAAGACTCAGCAATAAAATTATTACAGAAGTAGCATATTTATTTGGTGCTTTTATTAGACTTAATGGCTGCATGATTTTTCTATGCAAATTCTGTTGGTATTTTTTTTTCTGGAAATGAAATAGTGAATAGCAATCCAGATTCAAATTCAGATGGTTCAAGATTTATAGTTGCTTCATGAAGTTCAGCAATATATTGGACGATAGATAGTCCTAGACCACAACCTAAAATTGTAGAATCATGTCTATCACCACCAAGCCGATAAAATCGTTCAAAAATACGTTCATATTCAGTGACTGGTATTCCAGGTCCATCATCCATAATCTGTAAAACACATTGTCCTTTTTTTTCTTTGAAACGAATGACTATTTTGCCATTTTCGGGGGTGTATTTGTTTGCATTACGTAAAACATTTTTGATCATAGTTCCAACGGCAAAGGCATCACCAAATACTTCACATTTTTCCCCATTAAGCTCGAGTGTCTGATTTTTTAAATTAATTTCATCCAGAATATCTTCTATTACGCTACGCGTCACATCGAATAGATCAATATTCGTGAATTGTGCCATATAGTGATCTGGCGTCATTCGATTCAAGAGAATTATTTGTTCAACCAGATAATTAATTCGTTGTACTCCTTGTTCAAGTTTGATTGCTGAATCAGGTGGGTTTTCCAGATCATCTAATAGATTTTGTAAGTGAATCTTCAGTGCGGCAATAGGAGTTCTAAGTTCATGCGCAACATCCGAATTAAACCGTTTTTCTCTTGAGAATGAGCGTTCCAATCGCTGTAAAAGATCATTGGTAGAGGCCGCTAATATTGTTAATTCTTCAGGTATAGTTTCAATTTTTATTGGTGTTAGATCAGATACTTCTTTTGATCGTAATTGCATTGCCAATTCATGAATCGGTTTTAAACCAAAACTGACAATAAACCAGACTAAAATTCCCGTTAGTGGAATTGAAACGACTATAGGAAATATTGATTCCATAATAATGGAATCAGCCAATTGATTGCGTATGTCTTCACGCTCTGCCGCTATTATCCAGTTTGAATTTGATTGGTTTGACTTCACGAAAGTATGCCAACGATAACCTGAGAAGTTAGCATTTGAAAATCCTGGTATAAGCCCTGTGATGAGTGTCTCCGGCGCATTTGTTGAACGCATCACCAGTTTTTTATCCTGATTGAATATTTGAAACGCATTGTTAGAAACATCATTTTTACTTGAAAGATCAGAAATGATTATTTCCGAATCTTTATGGACTGGAACAGTACCGAGTATGTCAGCCTGTTGGCGTAATTGATCTTCAAACAACAGTTGTGCTTCTTTGATACTCTCACGATAACCATGTAACGCCGTTAAGAAACTGACAAGTGTTATAGTTGAAATCAGAATGACAATGAGAAACGATCTTATAGAATTCATTGCTTTTTTATTATATAGCCCATGCCATAAATAGTTTGGATATAGTCAGAAGGTAATTTTTTTCTCAGGTTATGAATATGTACTTCAATCGCATTACTCGATATTTCTTCACCCCAACTATACAATTTTGCTTCCAGATTTTCTTTAGTAAGAATAGCGCCTGCACTTTCCATTAGAGCCTTAAGAAGCATATATTCACGTTTTGATAATTTTAGAATTTCACTATTCACACACACCTGCAAGGTACCCGTATTCAGGCTAACATCTCTTATAATTATTTCATTCGTACTTACATTACCAAGCCTACGTTCCAGTACTCTCAGTCTGGCAACTAATTCCCTGGATTCAAATGGTTTTGTAATATAGTCATCAGCTCCGCTATCCAAACCTGAAAGTTTATCATTCAACATATCTCTGGCTGTAAGAATTAAAACAGGTAACTTCGAGGATTTTTTTCTCAACTTTCTTAAGACATCAAGACCATCTATATCAGGAAGACCCAGATCAAGAATGAGAATGTCGGGAGGCTCTGCATTAATATGGTTTAATGCAGTTTTGCCTTCTTTGACATGGTTAACAGTGAACCTTTCCCGTTGAAGCGCCTTGATTATTCCATCGGCCAAAAGTGCGTCATCTTCAACAAGTAGTATATGCATTCATCTATTTTAAAGAGAGTTGTGTTTAGAGCTCTTTTCTTCAAGTAAAGATTTTATTTCCAATATAGCGGATTCTACTTCTTTTTTACGACCTTTATCAGCTAATTCCCTATTTAGACGAGGTGGAGCCTTCAAGGCTTTTTCAAATACAAACAATGCATCAGTATATTTTTTCTCCGATTTGAGGAAATCACCATAGAAATAGTTTGAATCTAAACCATCAGGGTTTGTTCCAAGCCCTTTCTTTAACATTTTTTCGGCTTTATCCGAATTACCAAATCCGAGAGGCCAACCAGGTACTTGATAATAGAGTGAGCCCAAGCTGGTGTAAGCGGAACCATTTAGTGCAGTGGGGTTTATTTCAAGTGCATGTTCAAAGGATATTTTTGCTTTTTTTACTTCACTTAAAGCGCCTAGTCCACCTTTTGCGCCGGCATAAGTTGAACGAATAATGCCTTCCCAAATAAGTGTGTCCACATCACCTGGATGTTTGATAACCAATTTTTCTGCCTTTGCAAGAAGCTGCTCAAATTTCTTTTCCTGTTCTTTTTCAGGTGTGTTGTACTTGATTTTTGCCCATTGAGTTTGAAGATTCTTAACTTCATTAGAGACTCCAGCATAGACAACTGAATTTGATAATATAAGAAAAATAAGAATTATTTTTTTCATGTTACATCCTCCTATGTATTTCAGGAACGGTTTAAATTTGCGTAATGCTTAATAGTGTCCAATTGCTTAATTAATGCGCCGTCTACCAGTTTTGGTATCAAACTGTTAATTCTTACGAATAATTTTTCTGGCCAGCCAAGATAACGCGCGCTGGACTTCCCATCTTTGAGTATAGAAATTACCTGTGCGGCAACGATTTGTGGTGTGTCCATTTTTACACCGAGCGCATCGTTCATGTCATTGACAGGTTCAGTGTTAATATTCGTTCGCGTTGCCCGGGGGGCAATATAACTAACACTTATATTTGTTTTAGCTAATTCCCTGCGTAGTGCTTCAGTGAAACCCCGAATGGCAAATTTACATGCACTGTAAGTAACAAAGCCAGGATAGCCAATAGAACCAAATGTTGAGCCAAAATTAATTATTTGGCTATGATTTGACTTGCCGAGTAAAGGAATGAGTTTTTTGGTTAATAAGATTGGTGAGGTAATATTTACCGAAATCATCTTTTCTATTTGATCATCATCCAGATCAGTAAACATAGAAAATTCATTAATACCTGCGCAGTTAATTAACATATCTAATGAATCATATTGTTCGTCAAGGAACATTTTGACTGATTCACGACCTTGGCTGGTACTTAGGTTGGCAGCAATGGTTTTAATATACGGAAGTCCTGCGCCTAGTTCCTTTGCCAGAGACTCAAGTGACGATTCATGTATATCCACTAAAATTAACTGAGCACCATTTGACGAAAGTAACCGGGCAATTTCACTACCTATGCCTCCCGTGGCGCCAGTTAACAACACCGTTCTATCTTTAAGCATTTTGTTCGCCTTGTTCATTATGCCGCCTCTGCTTTTGTTTGTTCTAATGTTCTAAATATTTCCGCATATAAATGGTAAAAAATATGTGCGGCGTGAATAATAACTTTTTGGTCACTTGCATCAGTTATCTTATTCATTAACGATTCAAAGAATGTCATATGTTCAATATCCAGGCTGCCGTGTGACGTAAGATAACTAAATGCATTATCGGGCAAGGTTAATGTCTTCTGAATAATTCCTGCTGCATCGGTAGCTAATTTGATACTGGTGCCTTCTAGTACCAGCACCATGCCAAAAAAACCAAGAGGGTTGCCGCGATGAATTGTGTCATATGCATAAGAAACCATTAATTCTGTTGCCATGCCAGGCATACCATGTTGAATTATTTTCTTATCTCCACCAGCGGCTTCAATATCATTCAATATCCATTCCTGATGTCCCATTTCTTCTTCTATATATTCACCAAGTGCTTCTCTTAGCCATTCTTGTTCCATCGTCATTCTTGAACCAACAGCCATAAGTAAAGGGACTGTGTGTCTTACGTGGTAATAGGCTTGAGTTAAAAAAGCGAGATAGTCTTCCTTAGATATTTCCCCTTTAAACGTGCGAAGAATGATGGGTGAAGACAATAGGTATTCACGTGACGACGCTGTTTGTTTGACAAGTTGATCATAAAAACTCATAAACTGGCTCCTGCAACTATCTTAGTTTCATAAATGCAATCTATTTTATTTCGATATCGAAATTCTATTTCCTGTCTTTTAAGTCTGCCGTTCGTGGTTAATAAACCATTATCGACAGTAAAAGGTTCTTTCGCGATGAACCATGAATTTACCGAGGCATAATTTGGCAGGTTGCTATTTAATTCAAAAATAGCTTCCTGTATTTCATTTTCAATTACATGAGATGAATTAGGAATAATGATTGCAGAACAAAATGCCTTTGTGTCACCGATAACCATACATTGAGCTATGCAAGTTACTTGTAGTAATTCACTCTCAATCCATTCAGGCGAAATATTTCGACCGTAACTGGTAATAATGAGATTATTTCTGCGTCCAGAGACATATAAATAACCATCATCATCCAGATAACCCAGATCACCGGTGTGTAAATAATCTTCATTTTTTTCTACTTCACCAAGATAACCAGAATGGTGAATGCCTGGAATACATATTTCACCTTCAATTATTTCTATTTTCAAATGAGACAATGGCTTACCAACACTGCCTATTTTTTCCATGTCTGGCACATTCATACTGACAACCGAAGCATTCTCAGATAGTCCATAGCCTTCATAAACTGGCCAACCTTGTGCCTTTGCTTTTTGTATTAATGACGGTGACGTCTTACTACCGCCAACAGCGATAAATGTTGGTTCAAAGGGTAATGATTTTGCTTGAGCGGTATATTCAACAAGAGTTGACAGCAATTGTGGTAGAAGAATCAGACTGTCGGGCTTTATCTCTTGCAATTTTTTAATAAATAGATGCGGATCGATGCCGGAGCTACCATTAAAACCCAGATTTTGTATAGGAGTAATATAAATGGTGTTGCCCATTATTAATGGGACATATATACCTGCAATATTTTCCAGAAGGGTACTTAATGGCAGGATACAAAGATGTCGCTTTGCTGATATGTTCTGCAAACGTTCTTTAAGATTTAATACCACCTGTTCGATCAATTGTTGATTTATGCATACACCCTTTGGGTTGCCCGTCGTACCAGAGGTGAAAGTAATCTTGCTGTAATTGGAGGATGTTGATTTTGTTCCTTCGTTAGATGCAAGATTTAAAATATCCAGTCCTAGTACTTTATTACAGCTGGTGAATTTCAAACCGAGTTGACATAGTCGCTCAACATAGTCAGAAAAAATAATATCGGGGTTAGCGGCATTAAGAATATGCTTCAGTTGCTGGTCGGAAAAAAAACCGGGTAATGGGATATGTGTAACATTGGCAATAATACAAGCGAGATCTATCAACACCCATTCAAAACTATTTTGGACATAAACTCCAACAGTTTTCTTTTGATATTGTTGTAACCAATCTGCTAATTCATAAGCACTGGATATTAATTCTTTATATGTAAGTACTTTATTTTCAGAAGTCAACGCAATCCTGTCAGGAAATTCATCCGCTATCTGAATCAAGTGAGATATTATTTGATTATTAACTTCCTGCATTTAAGCGCTCCGCAAGCTTTTCTATTTTGTTTGAGAATAATGACAAGGGATAACTCATTAAAGCACTCTGTTTCAATCTAGACATTGCATCTGGTATATGACCTAGTATCAACCTAGGGTTATCCTGGTAATAACTGCCCCATTGATCTTTATCATCCCCCAGCATATTTTCTGATGCTATTCCCAAAGGAATCAGGTCGAAATGCATTTTCTGCAGTAAATGTTCGACATCTTTGGTTGCAGTAAAAACAACCCACTCACGTTCAATTCTAAATAATAAATCAGTCAGGAAAACAAACAGCAGTTGACTGCTACCGCGCCAGGTAGAAACAAGATTACCTATTTCAACAATACTCTTTCGTTGTATCGCAGTTTTAAAATGCATTCCAATCTCTTGTTCAATTGGATTTTGCAAATATTTTTCCAGATATAATGGCCCTGATTCTGCCAGACGAATACCTACTGTAGAGCATATATTGTCATTACATTTAAGTGTAAGAATGTAAGGGAGAAAATGTTGAACATTAGCCGCATAACGCGCATTAAATTTTTCATGGATATAAGTCTCAACTAATAATCTTTGCTCACTATCTATACTATCCAGATCAACATTTATTCCCGCGATAGATGGCAGACGTCTTAATATCCTATTAGGAATAAACTCAGTTTCTGATTGTAAAAGAGCAGTTGCAGACATGAAATAAATCCTATTTGAAAATATAGGATGAATCTTATAGATGAAATCTTAAGAAGTGCTTAAGAAAGCCTTAATATGACTGTAATATTATGAAAATAATGAATTAAAGTGCGTTTAAGAATAGTTTGACTACATTTCCTCCCATGAATAACCTTATTTCATGCTGACTAAAACCTTCATTAAGTAAAGCCTCTGTCAGTAGTGATAATCCGCTAATATCAAAGGGGACAGAAACTGCTCCATCAAAATCTGATCCCAATGCAATATGTTCAATGCCAGCAATATTTTTTGCATAATGTGCTGCTTGCGCAATTTCTCTCGCATTATGACCACAGATTGCCGTAGGCCAAAATCCAATACCGATTAATCCTCCCGTTTTTGCCACCCCGAGAATTTGATCGTCCGTTAAATTTCGGGAACGGTCACACGTACCTTTAACACCTGTATGACTAACCACAACGGGTTGTGTGCTGATTTCTAAAACATCTTGAATCAATTTTGATGAGGCGTGTGATAAATCAATTAACATATGCATAGCTTGAGCGTGCTTAACAACTTTTCGACCAAACTCTGTCAAACCTTCCTTTTTTAAACCATGTGCAGAACCACCAACATCGTTATCAAAAAAATGTGTTAGCCCCAATATGCGAAAGCCAGCCTGATACAATTTATTAAGGTTTTCAATCTTCCCTTCTAGCGCGTGAGCTCCTTCGAGAGAAAGTAATCCCGCAACAATATTGTGATTATTTTTTCTTAAGGCAAAAAAGTCTTCGAGATTTTTCGCCGACTTAATTAATATCAGTTCTCCATCGGATTTGTCCGCATAATCATGTAACTGATGGGCTTGATATAATGCACGTTCACTCAAACTGCTCAGGCTTTTCCATGACCATCCCTGAGCAAGAGCCAGCAATGTAATATTATCACTCTTGTCATCATTTCTTTTTAAATTAAGTGCTTTAGGTGTTTTGGTAACAACACTAAAGACTTGCAAAGATACATTGCCATCAATCAACCGGGGTAAGTCTATATGTCCAATCTTTGATCGTTTTAAAATATTACGACCCCATAACAAAGTATCTGCATGAAGATCAGCTATTGTTAGACTTTGATGTAATTCACTTGCTTCAGCAGAAACTTTATAGGGAGGGGATAATTCGATTCGATTTTTATTCCAGGCAACCCAAGAGGGCACTACAAACCTAAAGGAGGCAAAAACCAACAGAAGAAGAATTGCTATTGGAAATAATATATTATTTTTTAGCTTCAATATTCTCAAGAGCATCCTGCATATTATCGTTTATAGTCAATTTGCAATGTCTGCCTAATAACTCGAAACGTTTTAATTTATCAATTAACCTTGGTTTGACATGAATAAGAATAATAGAAATATTCTTCAGCTCTAGCTGATCAACAATAGATTCTAGATTAATCATTGCTGTTGTATCCAGTAATGCCACATCAGAAAAATCCAGCACAACAACTTGAATACTGGAGTTTACCGAAGACAAGACTTTTAATGCCTTATGTGCAGCACCAAAAAACAAGGGGCCATTAATGTTGTATATAATAACGTGTTCATTTTTTACTAATTCATGAGGGTGGTTTTTATGATCGAGTACTGAACCTTCAGTCAGTTCAATCATTCGTTTCATGAATAGTACGGAGGCAAGCGCAAGACCGCCAGCTACAGCAACCTGCATATCAATAAAAACTGTAAGTAGAAAACAAGTCAGAAACACGGCTGAATCAGCTGCAGGTGCTTTAGTGAAAATCCGCCAAGCGTGGTGTGCTTCACTCATATTCCAGGCTACCATTAACAATATTGCTGCCATTGAAGCCATTGGAATGTATCCTAACCATTTGGCGAAAAAAAGTATTGTCAATAATACAACGATGCTATGTGTTATCGCTGACACAGGTGTGCTGCCACCTGATCTGATGTTAGTGGCCGTTCGGGCAATAGCCGCAGTAGCAGGGACACCACCCATGAAAGCAACAAAAATATTACCGATGCCTTGACCTATTAATTCACCATCTGGATTATGTTTAAAGCCAGTCATTCCATCAGCAACAACGGCACAAAGGAGTGATTCAAGCGCCCCTAATAAGGCAATAGAAAACGCTGCGCCTAATAAGGTTTTCAATATACTCCAGGATAAACCGATGGGTAGTCCATCAGCGCCTGCCAGTTCCCACGGTACAACAAATTGTGGCATAGCAGTGGGAATACCTTGACCAATCACATCATTAATCTCGTAACTAAATCTTGATGAAATGGTTTCAATTGCGGGTAATGACTCAATTGAATTAAATAATGCGGCAAGTATAGAACCTGTTATTAACGCAATGAAATAGGATGGAATCCTAGTATGTAATCGTTTCCAGAATAAAAGCACTAAAAAAGTCAGAGAGCCAATGAGTAATTCTTCCCATTGAAAATTCGGTGATGCATGTATAATTGCGTGGAGCTTCTCGGTAAAGTGAAGGCCATCATTTTCAGGATGCAACCCTAATAAGTCTTTCAACTGAAAAACTGCAATTACGGTACCTATTCCAGAAGTAAAACCAATCACAACCGGGTAAGGAATAATTTGAATTATGCGACCTAAGCGAAGCAGACCAAAACTAATCATGAATAGTCCTGCCAATACACCGCAAAGCAACAGTCCTCCGAGTCCAAATTTATAGACAACGGGAAATAGCACAACAACAAAGGCGGCAGTAGGTCCCGAAACACTAACTCGAGATCCACCGGCTATTGCGATAATCAGACCACCAACAATTGCAGTATAAAGACCATGTTGCGGCGGTACTCCACTGGCAATGGCAAGCCCCATTGATAAAGGTAATGCAACAATACCAACAGTAATTCCAGAGAGAATATTATTACTAAAAGTTGTAAAAAAAGATCTATCTTTAAGTGTTCCTCTTAATGCAGAAAAAATCATAAGTTTGATATTGATAAATTAATTACGGAATCGATATGAAGGCTAAATTGTAGATCCTCTACAGTCTGCTTCCGTTGAACCTTATAGGCAGGAGACAATTTAACGCGATTCTTATACAGTGTCATCAATGGTGATCTAAAATTTAGAAATTATAGGTCAGGAATAATTCGATATAATCATCTTTGGTAAAGGCGGTAGTGGGATCGCTGGCTTTTTGATTGAAGAAAAATCGTCCCTGTGCCTCAAGTAACCAGCTTT
>CAZGBJ010000041.1:0-14227 GCA_964523895.1 uncultured Enterobacteriaceae bacterium | reverse complement strand
ACCTGGTAACGAAAATCGCCACATGAACAACCACCAGAAAATGATTCAGACATAATATTATCTCCTTAAATAAGTGAAAATAGTTAAATATTCATTATATGATTAAATTTATAAATACCAGATAAATATATATATATATATATATCAATAACTTATATTATTTTTGAATTGGCATAATTATAGCTGGACATATCAATTATAATTGAACTAATTTAAAGGTAAATTTGGTAAATTACTATGGATTATCTTAGATATTATCTTGCTAACATTATAGTTTTAGTTGGGATTGTTGGTTTTTTATTAGGTGGCAGCTGGGTATGGTTGGGGATTGCTACATATATCCCATTACTTATTTGCGATCTACTAGCTAAACCGGATTTAAAAGTCAGAGACGTAACCATTCCCAGATTGGTTGAGATACCCCTTTATCTTCATGTAGTTCTGATGGTTTTATTATATGCTGCTTTTTTTAATTGGCTCACTACATTAGAAAACGCAAATTCAGTTCCTTTACATGTTCTATTCGGAGCGGTTATTTCGTTAGGTTGGTTTGGAGCTGTACCGAATCTTCCCGTTAATCATGAATTAATGCATCGACGAAATAAAATTGATCGACTCCTGGCTGATTTTCTTGGAACGTTCTATGCCGATCCAAGTAGAGATGTAGCACATCTTCATACTCACCATATCCACCTTGGTACTCAACAAGATTCTGATACAGCATATAGAGGCGAGACTATGTATTCTTTTGCACTAAGGGCAACGATAGGTAGTCTAAAAGATTTTTTTAAAATTGAGAAAGAGAGATGTAAAAAGAAAGGGTTAAGCTTACTTTCACCAAGAGGAAGAATTTTCAGGGCATCAGTACAGTTATTTATTCTCTTTGGTCTAGCGGCTTGGTTTGGTGGACTTTTAGGTATCATCCTGACAATTGGAAGTGTGCTTGTTGCCAAGACCTTAGTTGAAATGTTTAATTACTATCAACATTATGGTTTGATAAGAGTTGAAGGTGAGCAATATGAGTCAAAACATTTATGGAATCACTTAACTCCTGTTACACGAGCAGTGTCATTTGAAATTACTAACCATAATGATCACCATATGGATTCTTATTTACCATTCTATAACCTTAAACCAAAAATAGATGGGCCACAGATGCCCAGCATCTTATTGTGTTATTTAGCCGGTTTAATACCTCCAATTTGGTTTAATTTTATTGCAAAACCAAAATTAAAAGAATGGGACATAAAGTTTGCAACAAAAGATGAACAACAACTCGCCAGAGAAGCGAATAAAAAAGCAGGTTGGGAAGACTGGTTAGACGAAGTTGAAACTGCCTAGTTTTTATTCTCCACAATTAAATGTTAAAAAATATTATCCAGGGTTTTAAGGATCGAAATAAACCGCGTATGGCAACTTTACAGCCATTGGATAAAACTATCGAAGTACCGCGTGATCAAACATTACTTCAAGCAGCGCTGGAACAAGATATAGCATTCCCGCATCATTGTACTGTCGGAACCTGTGGCAACTGTAAATGTAAACTTTTGAGAGGTAATGTTCGAGCAGTGCTTGATTTCTCCTACACTTTGTCTGAAGCCGAGATTAATGACGGTTTTATTCTCGCCTGCCAAAGTATGTTAAAAAATAATGTAGAAGTAGAAATTGAGATCAGCGATGCTGTTCCCGATTTTCCAATTGAGACTTTTCATGGTGTTGTTAAAGAAACGAATATGTTAACCCACGATATCATGGAGGTATCTGTTGAGCTGGACAGAGCTATTTCATTTACTGCCGGACAATTTGCTGATATCGGACTTGAAGGCTTTGGTCGACACCGAAGTTATTCTTTCGCTTCAGCACCGGTTGCCGAGGGTACAAAAGAACTAAAGTTTCATGTGCGTCTTGTATCGGGTGGTAGTTACACCGAGTGGCTTTTTTCCGAAGATAGAACCGATGAACGCTTTGAATTGCATGGCCCCGCAGGCAACTTTTGGTTACGTCCAGCCGATGCTCCTATATTATGTATTGCTGGTGGTAGTGGTATGGCACCGATTAAATCAATACTCGATGATGCATTAACAAAAAATATAAATAGACCTGTTACCTATTTGTTTGGAGCAAGAGAACAACGGGATCTTTATTGTCTTGATGAGATGCAGGTGCTAAAGGAACTATGGCCCAGGCAGTTCAACTATATTCCTGTTTTATCAGAAGAGGCTGAAGATTCATCATGGAAAGGGATGCGTGGTTTGGTTACAGATTTTATTAATGACGAATCGACAGGAATGTCATTACCCAAATGCCATGCTTATTTATGTGGCCCACCGGGGATGATTGATGCTGCCTTAATAGAACTGGAGAAAAACAACGTTAATATTGGACAGATTCATTACGATAAATTTCTTGATTCAAGACAACTGGAAAATAATTAAAAATAGAGAGGGTATTCATGCCGAGAAATACAACGATAGACTTCAAAAAATTTATCGATGAACGACCCGATGAAGGAATTTATCGAATTGATCGACGCGTTTTCACCGACCCTGATATTTTTGATTTGGAGATGAAATATATCTTTGAAAGCAGCTGGTTGTATCTTTGTCATGAAAGCCAGATAGAAAAGCCAAATGATTACATTACTACCTATATGGGCAAACAACCGGTCATTATCAATCGCGACCGAGATAACAATATCAATGGTTTTATTAATGCTTGTCGCCACAGAGGAACCCAGATAGAGAACTGTTCTCGTGGTAATAAAAAAATCTTTATGTGTCCATTCCATGGCTGGTGTTATAAAACCAATGGACAGTTAGCTCACCATGGTGAAAAGGACACCGACGGTTATTCAAAAGATTTTGAACCAACTAAATTAGGTCTTACACATATCGCCAAAATTGAAAGTTATGGAGGGTTTGTCTTTGGAAGTTTGAGCGATGATGTTCCTCAATTAAAAACACATCTTGGTGAATCAACAAAACTAATTGATATGCTAGTGGATCAATCCGAACAAGGACTTGAAGTAATACCTGGGGTACAAACCTATACGTTTGATGGGAACTGGAAACTGCAGGCTGAGAATGGTGTTGATGGTTATCATGTTGAAACAATACATGCGAACTATGTGCAGACCATACAGAACCGACAAAAAATTCGGCAAGGTGATGATCCGGTCAAGGCCGTTGCCGTCGGTGATTTAAACAGCTTACCAGGTGGATTTTATGATTTAGACAATGGCCATGTTTTATTATGGAATGAATTTATAAATCCTCAAATTAGACCACTCTATGAAAAGCATGATGAACTAGTAGAAAAATATGGTGAACTTCGCGCTAAATGGATGGATGGATACCTGCGCAATTTATTACTTTATCCCAATGTATTCTTGATGGATCAAATGAGTACTCAAATTCGACTGTTTAGACCTATTGCAGTAAACAAAACAGAAGTCACAACGGTTTGTTTTGCACCTAAAGGTGAGTCAGCCAAGGCAAGACGTTCACGAATTCGACAATACGAAGATTTCTTTAATGCCAGTGGTATGGCAACACCCGATGATCTGGCTGCGTTCAATCAGTCTATGAAAGGTTTTCACGGGGAAAATTCTCGTTGGAGTGATATGTCCAGAGGGGTTATGAACACTGTTAAGGGACCAGAGAAATTTGCTACTGAATTGGGAATAAACCCTGTGGCTTCAGGTACACAACTTGAGGACGAAGGTATTATGGTTGCTCAACATCATCGTTGGTTAGAGTTAATGGAGAGAGGAGCGGGGCAAGAGAGCAACAAGGAGAATTCAGATGTCGCCTGATGATAAACAAGATGCGATAGACATTATCGTTTCTGAAGGTATGTATCTTGATGATAAGGATTGGGATGCGTGGTTAGCATTGTATACAGAAGACAGTGAATACTGGATGCCGGCATGGGACGACGAATTTACGATGACAACGGATCCAGATACGCAGTTGTCACTTATCTATTACGGATCACGGGCTGGACTGGAAGATCGTATATACAGAATCCGTACGGAGTTATCGTTGGCTTCATCACCTTTACCAAGAACTTGTCATATGACGTCGAATTTTCACATTGAAAAAAATGAGTCAAATGAATTGCTTGTCCGATCTGCGTGGACGACCCATTCCTATAGATTAAAAGTTTCGCATAGTTTTTATGGTCATCAAACACATACATTATGTAACACAGATGAAGGGCTAAAGATCAGCAAGCGTCACATTGTGCTTCAGAATGATTCAATTCCAAATGTGCTGGATATCTATAGTGTGTAAACAAAAATTCGCTAAAGAAGTAAAACGATTAACTGGTTAAACAATAGATTTTTATATGGAAGCCTTGTTTAAGATTTAAAACAGAGGTGGGGGGAATAACAATGACACTACATAACATGCAGGGGCCGCGTCCTGATTATTCAAAATATATGGATCTTGAGGAAGGTTGGGTCGATCGGCGTATATTTGCTGAACAGGCAATCTTTGATCAGGAAATGTATCAGATATTTGCGCGTTGCTGGATATTTTTAGCGCATGAAACTCAAATCCCCAAGCCCGGAGACTTCTTAACGACTTATATGGGTGAAGATAAAGTCATCGTCGCTCGTCAGAAAGATATGAGCATCAAAGCATTTTTGAATTCATGTCCGCATAGAGGTAATCGGGTTTGTTTTGCTGATACAGGGAACACGCGGAGATTTGTTTGCAACTATCACGGTTGGAGTTTTGATACCGGAGGTAATTTACAGGGCATGCACGAAGAGTATTGCTACGAAGAAGGTGACATAGAGAAATCAAAATGGGGGTTGAAACAGGTTGCACAATTGGATAGTTACAAGGGGCTTGTTTTTGCTACCTTTGATGAAGCTGCACCGTCATTGGAAACATATCTTGGAGATTTCCGCTGGTATCTCGATGCCTTACTCGATAATGAAGAAGGCGGTACAGAATTTATCGGTGGTTGTATCAAATCTGTCATCGGTGCCAACTGGAAATTTGGCGTAGAAAATTTTATTGGTGATGCCTACCATGCCGGATGGACTCACGATTCCGGTTGCAGGGCAATGAATGATGGCAACCCTTTCCCGCCAGTGGATATGCAGAATTCATTTCATGCCAGCGTCAATGGCCATGGCTGGGAATTTGGTATGGAAGGGGTGGGCGATATATTTTTATTAGGCCGCCCCAGGGTAATGGAATACTACAATGATATCCGTCCAAAAATGGCCGAACGTCTGGGTGAAGCCCGTTCTAAAATATTTGGTTCGGTTGCATCAGCTTCTATCTTTCCGAACGTATCTTTTCTTCCCGGAATCCATACCTTCAGGACATGGAACCCGAAGGGTCCCTGGGAACTTGAACTGAAGACATGGGTGATTGTAAATAAAAATATGCCAGATGAAATCAAGGATGATATTACCAAAGGGGTTATGTGCACCTTTGGCCCCGGTGGTGCTTTTGAAATGGATGATGGTGAAAACTGGGAAAACTGTACCAAGGTAAACCGTGGCGTTGTTACCAGGCATGAAAAGTTACATTACCGTTGCGGTATTAGTCGGCAGATTGACCATCCTGATTTCCCCGGCACAATTTATCGTGGGCAATATAATGACTCTAATCAACGTTTATTCTATCAACGTTGGGCAGACATGATGAACGCACAGAGTTGGGATGATGTGCCAACACGTTATGAGAGTAAATTAAACGGTCGTGCTACGCGTGACATACCATCAATGGAAGTTGCATAAGGAAACATTAATCATGACAAAGACAGCTTTTATTTTAGAACAGGGTAATGGCATAGCCACTGTTGAAGAGGTTAAAGAACTCGAACAGAGAATTTTTCGGGAGGCTCGCATTTTAGATGATGAACACTATGAAGACTGGTTTGATATGATGACTGAGGACATTCATTATTTTATGCCGGGAATAGAAACACGTTATCGCAAAGACAAAACTGACCAGCTGAACGATACAAGCAGAATGGCGTATTACAATGACAACAAGGAAGAGATCAAGAAACGTCTGGCCAGACTAGAAACAGGCACTGCATGGTCAGAAGATCCCGCCACGCGTTATTGCCATCTGATTACTAATGTCGAGGTTGAAACCACAGATAATCCAGATGAGTATCTGGTGTATTCAAATTTCCTGGTTTATCGGAACCGGGTTGAGCGAGATGAAGATACACTTATCGGTAGCCGTAAAGATATCTGGCGTCGGGAAGAGGGTGTCTTAAAACTGGCTAAACGTCGCATTGTGCTTAAGCAAAGTGTTCTAATAAGTAAAAATATGAATGTTTATTTCTAGATAAGCAAGCATATTGATATCAGAAATCTCGGCTCCTTTTTTTGTCAAGAAATACATTAAAAGCAATATTGCTATTGAATGCTGCGAGTATTCTGTGGGCAGGCAATATGATCCTGGGTCGGTTTTTAAAAGACTTTATTGGGCCCTGGTTGATTATGAGTGTTCGTTTGTTAATAGGCGGCGTTATTTTTATTACGCTACTAAAAATGAATGGTCAATTGAAAGATATTCGACAGATTACTGACTGGCGTTTATTAATTATAATGGTCTTGACAGGAGTCGTTGGCTACCAGGCATTATTGTACTATGGATTACATTGGACGACTTCTATCAATACGAGCCTGATTAGTGCACTTATACCTTTAGTAACAGCTTTCTTTGCAGCAATTTATCTTAAAGAAAAACTCGATTTTCATCATTGGATCGCAGCGTGTTTCTCCATTCTTGGTTTATTTATTGTTCTAGGTCATGGAGATTTATTGAATTTATACAATATGAATTTTAATATTGGCGACCTGTTTATTTTTATTTCCGTATTTTTTTGGGCAATCTACAGTGTCATCGGCAAAATAATCATGAACCGTATATCTCCATTTGTCGTGACGGCAATGGGTGTCATTCTAGCTATGGTGATAGTGTTCCCGTTTGGCATTATTGAATTAAATTATATTCAACAAGCTGTGTGGAATGAGAAAGTTGTTGCAAGCTTAATCTTTATTAGTATCGGGCCAACGGTCTTATCGTTTTTATTCTGGAATAAGGGCGTTCAACTGATCGGTCCCTCGCGTGCTTCTTTATTTTTAAATACTGTGCCCGTTTATACCATTATTTTATCTGCCTTCTTCCAGGATGATAAACTGCATCAATATCATCTTTTTGGACTTGCTCTTATCATAGGTGGAAGTATTTATGCAAGCATCAGGTATAAACCAGAGACAAGTAAACTGGTAGAAGAGACAGATTGATTAAAGTTCTATGACTTTCCAATGAGCTATCATAATGAATTACAATCAATCGTATAAATTGTCTCTTGAACAGCCAGAAAAATTCTGGACTAAGGCCGCAGACAATATACATTGGGATAAACCATGGAAGAGGGTCATAGATGACTCCAATATACCTTTTTATCGTTGGTTTACTGGTGGTGAATTAAATACCTGCTACAACGCTCTGGACTATCACATTGACAATGGTCATGGAGAACAAGTGGCGCTGATTTATGATAGCCCGGTAACAGATATATGTCAGTCTTATACCTATTCGGAACTTCGTGATGAAGTTGCTTTGTTAGCTGGAGCGCTGGCAGAGCAGGGCGTTGTAAAAGGTGATCGTGTCATCATCTATATGCCAATGATCCCGCAAACAGCAATGGCCATGCTCGCCTGCGCTCGGATTGGTGCTATTCATTCAGTGGTTTTTGGCGGTTTTGCTGCTAACGAATTAGCAACGAGAATAGATGATGCTAAACCAAAAGTTATTTTATCCGCATCATGCGGTATTGAAGTTAACCGTGTGATTGACTACAAGCCATTACTTGATGATGCGATAGAACAATCTAGACACAAACCTGAACATTGCATCATTTATCAACGTTCACAGGGAAGTTGTAAGTTGACGAATACACGCGATCTGGATTGGCAGGAAATAACAAAAGATGCCAGTCCTGTTGATTGTGTTCCGGTAGAGGCAACACATCCTTTATATATTCTTTATACATCGGGCACGACCGGACAACCGAAGGGCGTGGTACGTGATCATGGTGGTCATGCCGTGGTCATGAAATGGTCTATGAAGAATATCTATAATGTTGATGCGGGTGAAGTATTTTGGGCCGCGTCTGATGTTGGTTGGGTAGTGGGTCATTCTTATATAGTTTATGCACCGCTTTTAAAAGGTTGTACAACATTAATGTATGAAGGTAAACCTGTAGGTACACCGGATGCAGGCGCCTTTTGGCGCGTGATTTCCGAACACAAAGTAACAGTGATGTTCACTGCTCCAACGGCGTTCAGGGCTATTAAAAAAGAAGATCCAAATGGTGAACACATAAAGAAATATGATCTATCGAAGTTTCGCGCCTTGTTTCTCGCAGGAGAGCGGTGCGATCCGGACACCTTACATTGGGCAGAAGATCATTTGAACGTGCCTGTTATTGATCATTGGTGGCAAACTGAAACAGGTTGGTCGATTGCTGCAAACTGCATGGGAATAGAAGCATTCCCCGTTAAGCCAGGCTCACCGTCAAAGGCAGTACCGGGTTACGATGTACAAGTTCTTGATACTGACGGGAATAATCTACCAGCAGGAGAGATGGGGAATATTGTTGTCAAACTTCCACTTCCGCCTGGATGCATGACAACACTGTGGGAGAGTGATGAACGATTCTTGCAGACTTATTTGGCGGTTTATGAAGGGTACTACCTTACTGGTGATGCCGGTTATATCGATGACGATGGTTATATTTATATCATGAGCCGTATTGATGATGTTATTAATGTGGCAGGACATCGCTTATCGACAGGAGGCATGGAAGAAGTCCTTGCCTCACATATAGATGTTGCCGAATGCGCTGTGACAGGGGTAGCAGATTCTCTCAAAGGGCAACTTCCTTTGGGTTTAGTTGTGCTGGCGGCAGGTGTTGATCGACCACATGGAGATATTGTGAATGAGTTGATCCAGTTGGTTCGTGATAAAATTGGTTCTGTTGCCTCTTTTAAACTGGTAACGGTTGTAAATCGGTTACCTAAAACTCGTTCTGGAAAAATCCTTCGCAGTACAATGAGTAAAATAGCAGACGGTGAAGATTATAAAATTCCAGCAACGATTGATGATCCTCTTATTTTGAATGAAATAAGCGAGTCATTATTGGCACTAGGTTATCCCTCTAACAATATTTAATAATTAAATAAAATGTCTCAATTACAATCACCAGGTAATAAATTTCGTACGGTTGTTGAAAATGAACAACCCTTACAAATCGTGGGTACGATTAACGCCTATCATGCACGTCTTGCAGAAGCCGTTGGTTTCAAGGCTTTATATATTTCTGGAGGCGGTGTCGCGGCAGGTTCCTGTGGTATTCCTGATCTGGGTATTACCAGTCTGGAAGATGTACTCATTGATTTACGCAGAATTACAGATGTGACTGATTTACCTGTGCTAGTAGATATTGATACGGGTTGGGGTGGCGCGTTTAATATTGCCCGCACTATTCGCGCTATGATTAAAGCCGGTGCTGCGGCAGTTCATATTGAAGATCAGGTACAACAAAAACGTTGTGGGCACCGACCCGGTAAAGCCATCGTTTCTCAGGATGAAATGGTTGATCGTATCAAAGCCGCTGTTGACGCTAAAAACGATCCGGACTTCGTCATTATGGCACGTACTGATGTATTAGCGGTTGAGGGTTTACAGTCTGCGATTGATCGCGCATGTGCCTGTGTTGAAGCAGGTGCGGATATGATTTTTCCTGAAGCTATCACCGAGTTAAGTATGTATCAGAAATTTGCCGATGCAGTTGGTGTGCCGATATTGGCCAACATTACTGAATATGGGGAAACTCCATTATTCACGACAAAAGAGTTGGCTGCACATAATGTCAGTATGGCTTTGTATCCCTTATCAGCCTTTCGTGCCATGAATGCTGCCGCGTTAAATGTTTTTCAAGTGTTGAAAGAAGAAGGGTCACAACAAGCCGTCGTCGACACCATGCAATCCAGAAATGATTTGTATGATTATCTTGGATATCACCAATTTGAACAAAAATTAAATATATTATTTGAAAATGAAGGGAATGAATAATGTCAGAAAATTCTGATAAAAAACCAAAGGCAAAGAAATCAGTGGCACTGAGTGGCGTCTTGGCAGGAAATACTGAACTCTGTACGGTTGGTCATACAGGTAATGATTTACATTATCGCGGTTATGATATTCTTGATTTGGCGGAAACTTGTGAGTTTGAAGAAGTTGCTCACTTACTGGTGCATGGAACGCTTCCAACTCAAAATGAATTGGATAGTTATAAGCATAAACTAAAAGGATTGCGCTCTATACCAGATCCTGTCAAAACAATACTCGAACAATTACCCGCAAGCAGCCATCCTATGGATGTTATGCGCACGGGCTGCTCAGCTTTAGGTTGTGTCGAACCAGAAGATGATGACCATAATTCTACGGGGGCAAGAGATATTGCCGATCGGTTAATGGCCAGCTTTGGCTCCATGCTTTTGTATTGGTACCATTTCGCCAACAGCGGTAACAGGATAGAAGTTGAAACCGATGATGACTCTATTGGCGGACATTTCTTACATCTATTACACGGAGAAAAACCTAAAGATTCATTGGTTCGCGCCATGCATATTTCACTGAACCTTTATGCCGAGCATGAATTTAATGCCTCTACATTTACCGGAAGAGTAATCACTGGTACGGGCGCAGATATGTTTTCAAGTATTACCGGTGCTATTGGTGCTTTAAGTGGTCCAAAGCATGGCGGTGCTAATGAAGTTGCTTTTGAAATACAGAGTCGATATGCCTCAGCGGATGAAGCAGAAAAGGATATTCGTGAGCGCGTTGCCAATAAAGAAATTGTCATCGGTTTTGGTCACCCTGTTTATACCATTAGTGATCCACGAAACATTGTTATTAAAAGAGTAGCGCAACAACTAGGTGAAGAAACAGGTGAAATGACTATGTTTAACGTTGCCGATCGTCTTGAGGTAGTGATGTGGGATCTAAAAAAGATGTTTCCAAACCTGGACTGGTTTTCAGCGGTGTCGTATCACTTAATGGACGTGCCTACTGCAATGTTTACACCTTTGTTTGTGATTTCTCGAACCAGTGGCTGGGCTGCACATGTCATAGAACAACGAGAAGACGGAAAGATTATCCGACCCAATGCAAATTATACGGGCCCGGACAATAAAGCTTTTACGCCTATCGAACAACGCACATAATTTATTCATTCAATTTATTATCAGGAGTTTTTAAAGTAAATGTCAGACATTGGAACCAGAGACACGATGATGCCCGAACCGGATCAATTATTAATAGATATTGCAGATTATATTGTCGATTTTGAGGTGAGTAGTACAGAAGCCAGAGAGACAGCAAGGTATTGCTTGTTAGATACCCTCGGTTGTGGATTACTTGCACAGGAATATCCCGCCTGTACGAAATTATTAGGACCCGTTGTTCCGGGTGCAACACTTGAGAATGGTGCTCGGGTTCCAGGAACAGCTTATGAACTCGACCCCATTCAAGCAGCATTTAATATTGGCTGTATGATTCGGTGGTTAGATTTTAATGACACCTGGCTTGCCGCTGAATGGGGTCATCCTTCAGATAATCTGGGTGGCATACTCGCAACGGCAGATTATATAAGCCGACAAAACATTGCCGCTGGCAAATATCCTCTGACAATGGGTAATGTATTAACTGGAATGGTAAAGGCTCACGAAATCCAGGGCGTCATTGCATTGGAAAACAGTTTTAACCGTGTCGGGCTTGATCACGTTTTATTGGTGCGAGTTGCGAGCACGGCTGTGGTCACCGGAATGTTAGGTGGAGATAAAGAAACCATTATTAATGCAGTTTCAAACGCATGGGTTGATGGTGGTGCATTACGTACCTATCGTCATGCACCAAATACGGGTTCCAGAAAAAGCTGGGCGGCGGGTGATGCAACCAGTCGTGCTGTTCGTCTATCTTTAATCGCAATGACAGGTGAAATGGGCTACCCATCCGCATTGTCAGCAAAAAACTGGGGTTACTTTGATGTCTTATTCAAGGGTAAGGCATTTGAGTTTACACAAGGTTTTGCCTCTTATGTGATGGAAAATGTTTTATTCAAGATTTCTTTTCCCGCAGAATTTCACGCGCAGACCGCTGTTGAAGCAGCAGTCACTTTGCATTCGCAAGTTAAAGATCGTATCGATGAAATTGAAAAAATTGTCATCGATACACAAGAAGCCGGTGTCAGGATTATTGATAAAACAGGGCCATTGAATAATCCGGCTGACCGAGATCATTGTATTCAATACATGGTTGCTGTGCCCTTACTTACTGGTGGTTTAACCGCAGCTGACTATGAAGATGATGTCGCTGCAGATCCGCGTGTTGATGAACTGAGAAATAAAATGGAAGTTAAGGAAAATAAACAATACAGCATAGATTATCTGGATGCTGAAAAACGTTCTATCAGTAATTCGGTGCAAATATTTTTTAAGGACGGAAGCAGCACGGAGAATATTGTTGTTGAATATCCAATTGGGCATCGTCGTCGTCGAGAAGTAGGAATACCTGTGCTAGAAGAGAAATTTAAACGTAATCTTACCTTGAAGATCAGTGGAGATAATTACGAAAAAATCATTGCAGTTTGCAGCGATCAGAAAGAACTGGAAAGCATGCCTGTCAATGAGTTCATGGATCTTTGGGTGGTCAATAAATAACATTTAACGAGAATAAATTATGTCTAATATTAAACAGTCGAACCATGTAGAAACTGTAAAAGATTTTTGTGCGGCCTGGGATCGTATGGATCTGGATGCCATTATGGAATATATGAGTGAAGATGCGGTCTATGATAATTTACCGTTGGAAACACTCAGTGGTCATCAAGCCATACGGGAATTTATCGGTGGTTTTTTTCAAATAGCAACATCCGCCAAGTTTGATATCTTGATTTTGACTGCAGATGAGAATCGAGTAGTAACAGAACGTGTTGATAGTTTTGGATTTGCAGAAGGTGGTGTAGACCAACTACCTGTGCTAGGTATTTTTGAATTCAATGATACGGGTAAAATTAATGCCTGGCGTGAATACTGGGATATACAAATGTGGATTGATAAAGGTGGTCCTGCACTAAGTTAAATATTTTATTGAGTAATAATGTAGATGAATACAAATAAAAAACCCATTATCGCAACCATGATTGGAGACCCTTGTGGTATAGGCCCGGAAGTCATTGCCAAAGCATGGGCAACAGGTGAAGTACATGAATATTCAACTCCGGTTCTCATAGGTTCTGCAGAGGTGATGGAAAGAGCCGTTGGTTTTTCAGATCTAAAACTCCCTGTTCGTAAAATTAGTAAGCTTGATGAAATCACCGACTCAGCAGATGTTATCGATATTTTGGATTCCGGAAAATTCGATATCAACGATGTCACTTTGGGAGAAGATAACGCTGCTTGTGGAAAGATTTCAGCTGACTGGTTAGATGAGGCAGATAAATTAGCGCTCGCAGGTGAGGTTGCAGGCACTATCATGGGTCCAATCAGTTCAGTTGCGATGAAAATGGCAGGTGTAGAGGGCAAGGTTTTTAATATCAAACCAGGTCTCAGTTATTTGTTTCTAGTAAGCGGAACATTACGTGTCATGCATTTAACTGATCATATTTCTCTACGTGAAGTGTGTGAACTAGTCAGTAGTGATCTTGTTTTCAATGCATTACAAACGATGGATTCACGATTGAAAGAATGGGGTATAAAGTCACCACGAATCGGTGTTTCCGGACTTAATCCTCATGCTTATGGGGAAGAAGAAGAAAATGAAATAACACCAGGAATTGTACGTGCAAAAACATCAGGTATTAACGTGGAAGGACCTGTGGCACCAGATACTATATTTCGTCAATGTATCGATGAAAAATATGATGCAGTGTTGGCGATGTTCCATGATCAAGGTCATATTGCTATTAAAACATGGGGCTTTGTTGGTAATTGTGCAGTAATGGTTGGCCCTCCTTACTTGCATATGTCGGTAGCACACGGTACAGCTTACGATATCGTGGGCAAAGGAGTTGCTAACCATGAGATGATCCTTTCTGCAATGAAAATGACTGGAAACCTGGCTTCAGGAAAGGGCTTTTTGTAATGTTTATTATTAAAAATGAAAAAATAAAA
>CAZGBJ010000040.1:0-15143 GCA_964523895.1 uncultured Enterobacteriaceae bacterium | reverse complement strand
CCTATGTACTTGTATTAATGTGTTACCGATGTGGGTGTATCGTACCGTGGCCTTTCTTTTGGTTACTTTTCTTTGGCCATGCAAAGAAAAGTGACTCGTCATCAGACGAAACGGATTACTAAACTTAAGCTGAACAATTTGCCTCTAACATCAACCGATTAAACTCAGCCAATATCGGTTCCAATCCATTATCTTTACGCCAGGCATCCTGAATATCATAGGCTTCAACTTCAAGATTACCGCGACACATACCCTGTCCTACATCATTTTTATATTGAACATAATGAACTAACTCATGCAGAAGTCTTGAAACATGATGAGGATTTGCTGAATCAAAATCAGTCCCAAGATAGATAGTCAGGTCTTCATTATAAAAACCTTTGAGGCCGGAGACATCACAACGGAACATGTCATCTATTCCGAATAACTGACACATATTATGTTGTGTCGTCATTACAACGATAGGTTGCGGAAAGTCGACTTCATACTCACTGTTCGCACCGATCCAAACGATCAAACTCAATATCAGTTCCGCCATCATCAAGCTCCTTTTGGGCATTGCCCGTTGAGTATTGTGATAATGCGTAATAAGACTAATGTATTTTCATAGAATTGTCACAAATGTAATAAAACTGTAACAATCAATGCATTTTGAATACCAAATGTGATTTTGGGGTGCTTATATTAGGTGGAAAGCAGGATATGGCTACCTATTTCAAGTTGAAGAACTTCTGCTGCACTACCTTGATTTACAGCTATTTCAACCAAACCATTTGAGTTTTCATACCAAAACGCTTTTCCTTCTGGTACATCTGAGAACGTATTCGCATTTAGTATTTTCTGACTATTAATACTTATCGTTATTTTATGATCCAACTGATCAGCACGTATTCCTGTAATACAATTACCAAAGTGATCTATGTAGATCACTTCAATTAGATAGTCTGGCCATTGTTGTTTATCTGTCCAGCCAACTCTATCACCGGGGATCTGTTCTTTGTTTTCCAGCATGGCACAAACAGGCGCATATAAATCACGGCCATGAAAACTATTCGTTAATTCCTCAGGTCTCCATGTGATATGCCAAACTAATATTTCTTTCGCTTGTTTAGCAACAATATCAAACAAACCATTATCAGGACCAACAAACCAGCGCCCATCTATCTTTATAGCCGTAGGCTTATCTTTATCCGAACCCACACCCGGATCAACCACACTGAAGATAATTGAGCCAACTGGAATTTGATGAATCAATGACGCAAGTAAATAAGCACTCGCCTTAGGATTATTACGTGGTGCATCCGCCATCAAATTAATGACTTTTGCATCTGGAGCCAGTTGATACAACACCGTCTCTACCTGCCCGATATATGGCCCTTCTAAACCATAATCTGTAAATAAAAATATCATGAGAGTAGTCTAGAACTTATGGATGAAAGGTCAATCTTCCTACTTTTAGAAATATCTGGATTTGAAAGGTTATTCTGAAGAGTAGATTTTTCGTTTAGGCGAGGCGCGCCATTTTCGAGGAGCGGAGTTTATAAGTCATAAATGAGCACCGCAGAAAATGGCAGCAACGAAGCATAAACGGAAAATATGCCTTCAGAAAAAGAAAAACCGAGTTAAAAAACCCGGTTTTAAAGGACACAAGCTTATGATTATTATTATGCTTGTTCTTCTACTTCTACCTCAACAGCTTCTGCTGTTTCAGGACGATCTAACAGTTCGACTATCGCCATAGGTGCTTTATCACCTGAACGAACACCACATTTTAGAATACGCACATAGCCACCAGGACGTTCTTTGAAGCGTGGACCTAATTCATTAAATAGCTTGGTTACAACATCACGGTCACGAAGACGCGAAAATGCCAGTCGGCGTTTTGCTACGCTATCAACCTTTGCCATCGTAATTAATGGCTCAGCGACACGGCGTAATTCTTTTGCCTTTGGCAAAGTCGTTTTAATTATTTCATGATCCATAAGCGAAACTGCCATATTTCGAAACATCGCTGTGCGATGCGAACTATTACGGTTCAGTTGTCGTCCACTTTTACGATGACGCATTATTCTTCTCTCTTAAAATGATATAGGTGCGGATATAGTCGGCGTTTCTTTTTCTTCAAGTCCGGCAGGCGGCCAATTTTCCAGGCGCATACCCAATGACAGACCGCGTGAAGCAAGTACATCCTTTATTTCAGTCAGTGATTTTTTGCCCAGATTAGGCGTTTTTAATAATTCAACTTCCGTACGCTGAATCAAATCACCAATATAATAAATACTTTCCGCTTTTAAACAATTTGCTGAACGTACCGTTAATTCAAGATCATCAACAGGACGTAACAAAATAGGATCAATTTCCGGTTCTTTATTCTGGCTTGCTTCAATTGCTTCTTCTGCTTCCAGATCAACAAACACAGCAAACTGAGAACGCAGAATCGTTGCTGCTTCACGAACGGCATCTTCTGGATCGATTGTTCCATTTGTTTCTATCTCGAGAACCAGTTTATCCAGGTTAGTACGTTGTTCTACACGTGCATTTTGAACTTCATAAGCAATACGCGTTACTGGACTAAATGACGCATCCAGCTTTAACTGGCCTATGGTTTGCTCTGTCTCATCAGTACCACCAATTACAACCGGCTTATAACCACGACCTCGAACAACTTTCATTGTAATGTTCAATTCGCCTGCTTTGGTCAGGTTAGCAATAAGATGATCAGGATTTACAATCTCTACATCATGATCAAGCGTGATATCTTTAGCGTAAACTTCACCAGGACCACTCTTCTTTAACGTTAAAATTGTTTCATCCTTGGCATGCATCATGATAGCAAGGCCTTTCAGGTTCATCAGAATATCGATGACATCTTCCTGTACGCCTTCAATCGTAGTGTATTCATGCAATACGCCTTCGATTTCTGCTTCGACAACAGCACAACCCTGCATTGAAGATAACAGGACGCGGCGTAAGGCATTACCTAAAGTATGCCCAAAACCTCTATCCAAAGGTTCAATGATTATTTTCGCAGAAGTATTGCTGATGGTCGTTACATCAACCAACCGTGGTTTTAGTAGTTCATAAAATGTCGATGACATGCGTGATAATCCTCTACGTTAATTACTTGGAGTAAAGTTCTACAACGAGTTGTTCATTAATTTCAGACGGTAGTTCACTTCTTTCCGGAACTGATTTAAATACGCCTTCCATACCTTTAATATTTACATCTACCCAATCTGGCAGTCCGTATTGTTCTGCAATTTCTAATGCAGACTGAATACGTAATTGTTTTTTACTTTTTTCACGAATTGATATCGTGTCAGTTGGTTTAACATCGTATGAAGGGATGTTTACTGATTTACCATTTACCAAAATCGACTTATGGCTGACCAATTGACGTGCTTCATTTCGAGTTGAACCAAAACCCATACGATATACAACGTTATCCAGACGGCATTCCAGTATCTGTAACAGGTTCTCACCGGTTGAGCCTTTACGACGAGCAGCTTCTTTATAGTATTTACGGAATTGCTTTTCCAGGATGCAATAAATACGACGTAATTTTTGTTTTTCGCGTAACTGTAATGCGTAGTCAGATAATCTTTTCGGACGACTACCTTGTATACCAGGTAGTTTGTCTATCTGACATTTTGATTCAATCGGTCTGGCGCGACTTTTTAAAAATAAGTCTGTGCCTTCGCGTCGACTAAGTTTACATTTTGGTCCGAGATAACGTGCCATTATAAAGCTCCTGAATTAAACCCGACGTTTCTTGGGTGGGCGACACCCATTATGTGGAATCGGGGTTACATCAGTTATATTTGTGATTTTAAGTCCGATTGAATTAAGTGCTCGTACTGCTGATTCACGACCAGGGCCTGGTCCTTTTATCAATACTTCCAGATTTTGCATGCCAAATAACTCTTTTGCTGTTTCACCTGCTTTTTGCGAAGCAATCTGTGCAGCAAATGGTGTGCTTTTACGAGAACCACGAAAACCACTACCGCCGGAAGTTGCCCATGACAAAGCGTTACCCTGACGATCTGTAATCGTAATTATCGTGTTATTAAATGAAGCATGTATATGTGCAATACCATCAACGACGGTTTTCTTTACACGCTTGCGACTCTTTACTGCTGTTTTGGCCATATTTAAAACCTGAGTGTGTTATTTTTTAATCATTTTTCGTGGACCCTTACGAGTACGCGCATTTGTTTTAGTTCGTTGACCTCTAACTGGAAGTCCTCGGCGATGACGAATTCCTCGATTAGTACCGAGATCCATCAAACGTTTAATATTCATTGAAACTTCGCGACGTAAATCACCTTCAAGATCAAATTTGGTAATCTCAGCACGAATTTTGTCTAAATCAGCTTCGGACAATTCTCTAACTTTAGTTGTACCCTGTAAATTCACTGCATCACAAATACTTTGTGCACGAGTATTTCCAATGCCATAGATATAGGTCAACGCAATAACTAAATGCTTGTTGTCCGCTATGTTAACGCCTGCAATACGAGCCATGTGTTATTTCTCCAATGTCTTCATTTAGCTCTGGTTATCTATCCCTGACGCTGCTTATGGCGTGGGTCTGTACAGATAACACGTACAACTCTATTACGTCGGATAATTCTACAGTTCCGACAAATCTTTTTTACTGATGCTCTAACTTTCATCTTCTATCTCCAGGCAAGAATGCTTGACGTATTAACGTCGCCCTTGTCCCTTTAAATTTGCTTTCTTCATAAGTCCCTCATATTGATGGGACATTAAATGCGATTGCACCTGAGACATAAAGTCCATAACAACCACAACAATAATTAATAATGATGTGCCACCAAAATAAAATGGCACATTAAATTTCACAATTAAAAACTCAGGCAATAAACAAACAGCAGTAATATAAACCGCACCTGCCAAGGTTAATTTGGTTAATACCTTATCAAGGTAAGCCGCCGTTTGTTCACCTGGACGCATACCAGGGATAAACGCACCTGATTTCTTTAAATTATCTGCCGTTTCACGCGGATCAAATACCATCGCGGTGTAAAAGAAACAGAAGAAAATAATTCCTACTGCATAACACAATACATAAATGGGCTGCCCTGGTGACAACGTCGTTGCAATATCCTGCAACCAACCCATACCCTCAGTTTGGCCAAACCAACCGGCTATCGTCGCCGGAAATAAAATCAAACTCGATGCAAATATCGGTGGAATGACACCGGCCATATTTAATTTCAATGGCAAATGACTGGCTTGACCGCCATACATTTTCCGACCAACCTGACGTTTTGCATAGTTAACCGTAATACGGCGTTGACCACGCTCTACAAAGACAACAAAAGCAGTCACTGCTATAGCTAATGCAAATAAACCAAACACAGCTAATAAATGCATTTCGCCCGTTCTGGATAACTCAATTGTTCCACCAATAGCTGAAGGTAAACCCGCAACAATACCGGCAAAAATAATGATCGAGATACCATTACCAATGCCACGCTCTGTTATTTGTTCACCTAACCACATTAAAAACATGGTTCCGGTAACTAATGTTGTCACTGCCACAACTCTGAATCCAACACCCGGGTCCATGACAACGGCCAGACCCGCAGCCTGTTGCCCTTCCAAAGCAACGGCAACTCCAAAGGCTTGAAACGTCGCCAATACAACGGTGCCGTAACGCGTATATTGCGTAATTTTTCTGCGCCCTGCTTCACCTTCTTTCTTCAATTGTTTTAGCTTTGGATCAACAACTGAAAGTAGCTGCATAATAATCGATGCCGAAATATATGGCATAATCCCTAGCGCAACGACCGAGAAGCGACTTAACGCGCCTCCGGAAAACATATTAAACAGGTCCAAAATAGTGCCTTTCTGTTGCTGAAACAAATCGGCCAGTGCTACTGGATTAATTCCAGGAACCGGAATATGTGTTGAAATTCGATAAACGAATAACGCCATCAACACAAATAATAAACGCTGACGCAGTTCTTTTAACTGGCCAAGTCCCGAAATTCCTCCTGCTATTGCTGAGCTAGATGCAGACATTATATTTTATGGCCTTCAATCTTCTATCTTTCCGCCAGCAGCTTCAATCGCGCTTCTAGCACCTTTGGTCAACATGAGCCCTTTAACGGTCACAGCCTTTTCCAGCTTACCGGAAAGAATAATCTTAGCTCGCAAAATACTTTTATTAATCAATCGCGCTGATTTAAGTGCATCTATATCAATAACATCAACATCTAAACCTGCTAATTCATTTAAACGCACTTCAGCCGTGACACGACCGATACGCGAACTAAAACCGACTTTTGGTAAACGGCGTTGAATTGGCATTTGCCCGCCTTCGAAACCAACTTTGTGATAACCGCCGGCACGTGATTTTTGTCCTTTATGTCCACGACCACCTGTTTTACCAATACCGGAACCGATACCGCGACCTGGACGTTTTGCATTCGACGTCGAATCGGGATGGGGTTTAAGTGAATTTAAACGCATCGTTATACCTCTTCAACATTAAGCAAATAGCTTACTTTGTTAATCATGCCGCGATTTTCTGGCGTATCATCGACCGTCACACTATGACGTATACGACGTAAACCTAAGCCCATGACACACGCTTTGTGTTTTTCGATCCGTCGATTGGTACTTTTAACCAACGTCACCTTTAATTTATTATTTGATTTCTTGGTCATATTAACTAACCACTTCTTCGACTGATTTTCCACGTTTAGCTGCAATTTGTTCAGGAGAAGACATTGACTTTAATCCTTTAATCGTTGCGCGGATAACATTGATAGGGTTAGTTGAACCGTTTGATTTAGCCAATACATTATGTATACCAACCACTTCAAATACTGCTCGCATAGGACCACCAGCAATAATACCGGTACCTTCCGAGGCAGGTTGCATATACACTTTGGCGGCGCCAAATTCAGCAACGATTGGGTATTGAAGTGTGCCTTCGTTCAACGGCACAGTAATCATATTGCGGCGAGCATCTTCCATTGCCTTTTGAATCGCAAGAGGCACTTCTCGAGACTTACCCAGACCAAGACCAACTCGACCATTACCATCACCAACGACAGTTACTGCACCAAAACGGAATTGACGACCACCTTTAACTACTTTGGCAACACGATTGACCGTGACAAGTTTTTCTTGAAGATCTTCGTTACCGGTTATTGAGTTTGCTATTGCCATAAATCCTTCCCTTAGAATTCCATACCTTGTTCGCGAGCTGCATCGGCTAATGCTTTAATGCGACCATGGTATTTAAAACCTGAGCGATCAAAAGCAACATTAGAGATACCTGCTTTCTTCGCACGTTCAGCCAGAGCTTTACCAACAGCAGCAGCGGCTTCGACATTGCCACTGTATTTAATCTGACCCTTAATTTCTTTATCCAGACTTGAAGCACTCGCAAGCACTTGTGAACCACATGGAGCAATAACTTGTGCATAAACGTGACGTGACGTCTTATGCACGCTCAATCGATTTATACCTTGTTGTTTGATTCTGGCACGCGCCTTTTTAGCACGACGCAATCTATCTGTTTTTTTACTCATATCAATTAGCTCTTCTTAGCTTCTTTGCGGATAATACGCTCATCCGAATAACGAACACCTTTGCCTTTATAGGGTTCAGGTGGACGATAAGCACGAATATTTGCAGCAACCTGACCTACTTGCTGTTTATCAATGCCCTTAATAACAACTTCTGTTTGACTTGGTGTTTCAATTGTAATTCCTTCAGGAATTGCAAATTTTACCGGATGAGAAAAACCCAGGGTAAGATTTAACACTTTTCCTGAAACAGCAGCACGATAACCAACACCAACGATTTCAAGTTTTCGCTCAAAACCTTCAGTAACACCTGTCATAATATTTTGTATCAGCGCACGCGTTGTTCCAGAAAGCGCATTTGCAGTCTTGCTATTATTATTAACAGTCGTTTTTAACACGCTGTCTTCTTGTTCGACTTTAACTAAAGGGTGAACATCGTGTGACAATTCACCTTTACCACCTTTAATCGTAATCAAGCTACCGGCAATGTTGACATCAACACCGCTAGGAATCGCTACAGGGTTATTTGCTATTCTAGACATTATTCAATCCAATCATTTATGAAACGTAGCACAGCACTTCGCCGCCAATACCCTGCGCACGTGCTGATTTATCTGTCATGACACCTTTAGCTGTAGAAATAATCGCTACACCTAAACCACCCATTACTTTTGGCAAATCATTCATTGATTTATAACTACGAAGGCTAGGACGACTAATACGTTTAATCGACTCGATAACAGGTTTACCTTCAAAGTATTTAAGTTCTATCGTTAATGTCGCTTTTTTATCATTCTCTTCAACGCTAAAACCAGTGATATAACCTTCTTCTTTCATGATGTTAGCAATCGCCACTTTTAATTTAGACGAAGGCATCTTCACATCGAATTTATTACGTTGCAGTGAATTACGAATTCGCGTCAACATATCTGAAATTGGGTCGGACATACTCATATCTTATTCTCTCTCTGTTACCAGCTTGCTTTAACCAAGCCTGGCACGTCGCCACGCATAGCTGCTTCACGTAGTTTATTTCGTCCCAATCCAAATTTTCGGTAATAACCGTGCGGACGACCTGTAATATTACATCGGTTTCGAACACGAATAGGACTTGCATCCCGAGGCATCTTATTCAACTTTTCACGAGCAATAGTTCGTTCTTCATCACTCAGCGATACGTCTTTAATAGCTGCTTTTAGTTCTGCTCTTTTCGCAGCAAATTTTTTGACCAAACGAATTCGCTTAATTTCGCGGTTCACCATACATGACTTTGCCATTTCAAATAGACCTCAAGATCTTAATGGAAGATTAAATGCTCTTAATAATGCACGACCTTCTTCATCAGAACGTGCAGTGGTGGTAATCGTTATATCCATACCACGAAGAGTGTCAATTTTGTCGTAATCAATTTCCGGAAAAATAATCTGTTCCTTAATACCCATACTGTAATTACCGCGACCATCAAACGACTTTGCATTTAAACCACGAAAATCCCGAATACGTGGTATAGCAATAGAAATAAGACGATCTAAAAATTCATACATGCGGTCACGACGCAATGTTACTTTACAACCGACAGGCCAGCCTTCTCGTACTTTAAAGTTCGCAACTGACTTCTTAGCATTGCAAACGATGGGCTTTTGTCCGGCAATTTTGATCATGTCGCCTACAGCATGTTCAACAACTTTTTTATCCGCGACAGCTTCACCCAGACCCATGTTAAGTGTGATCTTGGTAATCTTTGGCACTTGCATAGCTGACTTATAACCAAACTGCTCAGTTAGCTGTTTAAATATCGTATTCTTATAATGTTCTTGTAATCTGACCATGAAAATAAACCTTAAACATCCACTACTTCATTATTTGATTTGAAGAAACGTACTTTCTGACCATCATTAAGATGTCGAACACCAATTCGGTCACCTTTATTAGTCACAGAATTCCATATAGCAACATTAGATATATGAATTGCAGCTTCTTTCTCAATAATACCTCCAGGTGTTCCTGCCTGAGGATTACCTTTGGTATGCTTTTTTATCATGTTGACACCTTCAACAAAGACTTTATCCAGTTCATTAATAACGGATAAAACAACACCTCGTTTACCTTTGTCCTTGCCGGCTATCACGACAACTTCGTCACCTTTCTTTAATCGACTCATTTTTAAAGTACCTCTGGTGCCAAAGAAACAATTTTCATAAATTTGTCCCCACGTAATTCACGTGTTACCGGGCCAAAAATACGAGTGCCTATAGGTTGCAACTGACCATTCAACAATACAGCTGCATTTCCATCAAAACGAATCGCAGAGCCATCTTGTCTACGTACACCTTTACGAGTACGCACAACAACTGCATTATAAACTTCACCTTTCTTTACTTTGCCGCGCGGAATGGCTTCCTTAATACTGACTTTAATTACATCACCAATATTAGCGTATCGTCGTTTTGAACCACCCAACACTTTTATACACATTACTCGTTTAGCACCACTGTTGTCTGCGGCATCAAGTATTGATTGCATCTGAATCATTGCGCTCTATCTCCGATTAAACAACTTGAGCTTTGCTGACAACTTTCTGTAAGCGCCAGTTTTTATTTTTAGATAGTGGTCGTGATGATTCTATAATGACTACATCACCTTCATTACACTCATTTGCTTCATCATGAGCCATTAATTTTGTTGAACGGCGCATAAACTTTCCATACAAGGGATGTTTCACTTTGCGTTCAACTAACACAGAAATGGTTTTATCCATTTTGTTACTGATCACAGTACCACTTACTGTTTTCGCTTGTGTCTCTTCTGTACTCATGCTTCTTTACCTAATGCAATTTTCTTTTCGTTAATCAGCGTATAAAGCCGTGCAATATTACGTCGTGTTTTCTTTACTTCGCTAGGCTTGTCTAATTGCCCAGTGCCTTTTCTCATGCGCAAGTTAAACTGCGTACGCAACTCTTCTAACAACAGAGCCTGCAATTCTTCAGGTGTTTTCTCTCTAAGTTCTGCTGTTTTCATTACATTATTGTCCTCGTCACAAAAGTTGTTTTAATTGGCAATTTAGCCGCCGCCAATTCAAACGCTTCACGTGCCAGTTCTTCTGTCACGCCTTCCATTTCGTAAAGCATTCTGCCTGGTTGAATCTGAGCAACCCAATACTCGACATTACCCTTGCCTTTACCCTGACGAACTTCCAAAGGCTTCTTGGTAATTGGTTTGTCCGGGAAAATACGTATCCACACTTTTGCGCCACGCTTAACTTTTCGTGTTAATGCACGTCGTGCTGCTTCAATTTGCCGAGCTGTGATACGGCCTCGTCCTACAGCCTTTAAGCCATATTCACCAAAGCTGACTTTATTACCAACCGTTGCAAGACCACGGTTTCGCAGCTTACTTTGTTTTCTAAATTTTGTTCTTTTAGGTTGTAACACGTCTTTATCCTGTTAGTTGCTTATGCCTGAACTTCTTCTACTGGGGTTTCTGCTTCTATCTTCTGCTCTGGAGCGAAAACTTCACCCTTGAAAATCCAGACTTTAATTCCAATAATTCCGTAAGTGGTACTTGCCTCAGCCGTACCGTAATCAATATCAGCACGTAATGTATGTAGAGGGACTCGACCTTCGCGATACCATTCACCTCGTGCGATTTCAGCACCGTTCAATCGACCAGCAACGGATATTTTTATACCTAACGCACCAAGACGCATGGTATTAGTCACCGCACGTTTCATTGCACGACGAAACATAATACGCCGTTCAATTTGTTGCGCGACACTCTCAGCAACAAGAAACGCATCCAGCTCAGGCTTACGAATTTCTTCTACACTTACATGTGCTGGCACACCCATCATTTTTGAAATTTCAAAACGAAGACGTTCAATATCTTCACCTTTCTTACCAATAACAATCCCGGGACGAGCAGTATGAATAATAATTCGTGCATTACCGGCTGGTCTTTCAATTTGAATACGACTAACTGACGCATTAGTTAATTTCTTTCGAATATATTCTCTAACCTTGATATCCGCATGCAGAAAGTCAGAATAATCCTTGTTCTCTGCATACCAGGTTGAGGTCCAGTCTTTAATAATGCCGAGGCGTATCCCCGTTGGATGTACTTTTTGACCCATACTATTTATTAGTCTCCGGTTCAGATACCGTCACAATAAGATGACTGGTTCTTTTTATAATTCTATCGGCACGGCCTCTTGCGCGTGGGCGTAAGCGCTTCATTGTTGGACCTTGATTCACTTGTATCGCACTTACCTTTAATTCATCGATGTCCGCACCATCATTATTCTCAGCATTGGCAATTGCTGATTCGAGTACCTTCTTAATAATATCTGCACCCTTCTTGTTACTGAATGCGAGTAAGTTGACCGCACGATCTACCGACATACCACGAATTTGATCTGCCACTAAACGCATTTTTTGCGGTGACAAATGTGAAAATTTTAATGTTGCTGAAGTTGCCATAAGTAGTGTTTCTATATTTAAATTTTTCTATCTGCCATGTGACCACGAAAAGTACGAGTTAATACAAACTCACCTAGTTTATGTCCAACCATATTTTCAGAAATATAAACAGGCATATGATCTCGACCATTATGTACGCCAATTGTTAATCCAACCATCTCAGGCATAACCATAGAACGACGAGACCAGGTTTTAATTGGACGCTTGTCATTAGTTTCCTTTGCTGCTTGCACCTTTTTTACCAGGTGATGGTCAATAAACGGACCTTTTTTTACTGAACGTGGCACGTGTAATCCTCTTGTTTATTTTCGCTTACGAACGATTAATTTATCAGTTCGTTTGTTCTTTCTAGTCTTATAACCCTTGGTCGGCGTACCCCATGGACTAACTGGATGACGACCACCGGAAGTACGACCTTCACCACCACCATGTGGGTGATCTACCGGATTCATAGCCACACCACGAACGGTAGGTCGAACACCACGCCAACGCTTGGCACCGGCTTTACCCAAAGATCGTAATGAATGTTCTCCATTACTTACTTCACCAATTGTCGCACGACAATCAGATAAAACTTTTCGCATTTCTCCTGAACGCAATCTAAGCGTTGCATGCTGTCCTTCTTTTGCAACCAACTGGACTCCCGTTCCTGCACTACGTGCTATTTGAGCACCTTTGCCCGCTTTCAATTCAATGCAATGCACAGTTGTACCTAAAGGGATATTCCGCAAAGACATACTATTACCAACCTTAATACTTGCTTCAGTACCCGACATTACTTGATCGCCTACTTTAATGGCGTTAGGTGCAATGATGTAGCGTCTTTCACCATCCGCATAAAGTAATAAAGCAATATGTGCTGTCCTATTTGGATCGTATTCAATTCGCTCTACTGTAGCTGCAATACCATCTTTGTTGCGTTTGAAATCAATGATGCGATAACGCTGTTTTGAACCACCGCCACGATGTCGCACGGTAATACGACCATGGTTATTTCTACCTGAATGTTTATTCTGTTTTTCCAACAACGGTTCATAAGGTTTGCCCTTGTATAACTCAGGGCTAACAACCTTAACCATAGAACGACGGCCTGCAGATGTTGGTTTTGGTTTAATTAATGCCATGTCGTTACCTATCCAGCCCCCATGAAATCAATGTCAAAGCCAGGCTTAAGTTTGACATAGGCTTTCTTCCAGTTAGTACGCTGACCTGGCTTGCGCGCAAATATTTTTTTCTTACCTTTTACGTTGCTAACCTGAACAGACAAAACTTCAGCACCATCAAACATTAATTCAACGGCCTGTTTAATTTCAGGTTTGCTTGCACTCTTTGCAACTTTAAACACATATTGGTTATAAGCTTCACCGATCAAGGTCGACTTTTCAGTCACTCTTGGCTCAAGCAAAACTGTCATTAATTTTTCCTGATTCATGATAACCAAGCCTCAACTTTTTCAACGGCAGCCTGAGTCATCAATACTTTTTCAAAACCGATCAATGAATAAGGATCAATTTCGTTAGTATCTATCACATCTGCTTTAGGAAGATTTCTTATTCCAAAATAAAGATTCTCACTTAATTCTTCTGTAACGATTAAAACGTCTTCAAGACCAAAGTTATTTAATTTCTCTTGAACCAGTTTTGTTTTTGACTCTGCCACGTCGAATTCATCAACACAGATAAATCGTTCCTGTCGCACAAGCTCAGAAAGAATTGAACGCATCGCAGCCCGATACATTTTTTTATTCAATTTTTTACTATAATCGCGAGGTTTAGCTGCAAAGGTAACACCACCACTACGCCATAACGGACTACGAATAGTTCCTGCTCTAGCGCGACCGGTTCCTTTTTGTGCCCATGGTTTTTTACCACCGCCACGAACTTCAGAACGTGTTTTTTGTGCTTTTGTGCCAGAGCGTGCACCCGCCAGATACGTGGTCAAAACCTGATGTATCAATGGCTCATTAAATTCGACAGAAAAAACACTATCGGCAACTGTCATGCTGCCTGCTTTTTTCTTGCCTGATTTTTGAATTTTAAGTTCCATGTGTTTGCCTTATTGCCGTGCCTTTACTGAAGGTTTAATAACAACCCTGCCACCTTTAACTGCTGGCACAGAACCTTTAATCAATAATAAATTTCGTTCAATATCAACGCTAACAACTTCAAGATTCTGAGTTGTACGCTGCACATCACCCATTTGACCCGCCATTTTTTTACCTTTAAAAACGCGACCCGGCGTTTGACATTGGCCAATAGAACCAGGTGCGCGATGCGATAATGAGTTACCGTGCGTGTTACGTTGATGACTAAAATTGTGTCGTTTAATAACACCAGCAAAACCTTTACCACTGGTAGTACCAGTAACATCTACTTTTTGTCCTGCTTCAAACATATCAACCTTAATTTCAGCACCAGCAGAATATTGCCCTAGTTCTTCATCGGTAAGCCGATATTCCAAAAGCCCTGAGCCTGTTTCAAGATTGGCCTTGGCAAAATTTCCTGCTTCTGGCTTAGTCAACGATGAAGATTTTTTTGAACCCCACGAAACTTGTATTGCGGTATAACCTTTTGTTTCTGGCGTAATCAAATCAGTAACGTGATTAGGGGTCGCTTCAACAACAGTCACTGGCACAGAATGTCCATCTTCAGTGAACACTCGTGTCATGCCTCGTTTTCGACCTATTATTCCAATCGTCATTGTTATTAATCCACCAATTATTCTTATTGAAGTTTAATCTGAACGTCGACACCTGCCGCCAGATCAAGTTTCATTAACGCATCAACTGTTTTATCAGTTGGGTTAACAATATCCATTAAACGTTTATGAGTACGAATTTCATATTGATCACGAGCATCTTTATTTACATGCGGCGAAATCAATATAGTAAAGCGTTCTTTCTTCGTCGGCAGAGGTATAGGGCCTCTAATTTGAGCACCTGTACGCCTTGCTGTCTCGACAATCTCCTTTGTAGATTGATCGATCAAACGATGGTCAAACGCCTTTAGGCGAATTCGTATTATTTGTTGTTCATCAGCCATCTTTTAATTACTCAATAATTTTAGAGACAACACCCGCACCAACAGTACGGCCACCTTCT
>CAZGBJ010000039.1:0-15533 GCA_964523895.1 uncultured Enterobacteriaceae bacterium | reverse complement strand
TTTGTACGTTCAAATTTTTCCTTAGACACGGCTAATTACCTCTTCTATACCTTAAATTAATAACGTTATGTGTTTTTACTAATAATACTTTCAGCAATATTTGCTGGTACTTCACTATATTTTTCAAATTCCATTGTATAAACCGCGCGACCCTGAGTAGCAGAGCGAAGATCTGTTGCATAACCAAACATCTCTTTAAGCGGTACTTCTGCTCTTATCACCTTTCCAGCAGGTGATTCTTCAGTGCCCTGTAAAATCCCTCGGCGACGATTCAAATCTCCATTCACAGTCCCCATATATTCTTCCGGGGTAATAATTTCTACTTTCATCACTGGCTCAAGTAAAACAGGTTCTGCCTGACTTGCACCTTCTCTGAATCCCATCGAGCCGGCGATTTTAAACGCCATTTCGTTAGAGTCAACCTCATGATACGAACCATCATATAAAGTGACTTTGACATCGACTACCGGATAACCCGCAACAATGCCGTTTGCCATTTGTTCTACAACACCTTTCTCGACGGCAGCAATGTATTCTTTTGGTACTGCGCCACCGACAACTTCATTTACAAACTCAAACCCTTCGCCCGCTTTCTTTGGCTCAAGCTTAAAAACAACATGCCCATATTGACCGCGGCCACCTGATTGACGAACAAATTTTCCTTCCGCCTTTTCAAGTGTTGCCCTAATTGTTTCCCGATAAGCCACTTGTGGCTTACCAACATTGGCATCAACTTTAAACTCGCGCTTCATGCGATCAATAATGATCTCTAAATGAAGCTCACCCATACCTGAAATTATGGTTTGGCCAGATTCTTCATCGGTATGCACACGAAATGAAGGATCTTCTTGAGCCAACTTACTTAAAGCAATACCCATTTTTTCCTGGTCCGGCTTTGTTTTTGGCTCTACTGCCACTGCAATCACCGGTTCAGGAAACTCCATACGCTCTAGCGTAATCACGTTTTTGACATCACAAAGTGTGTCACCGGTCGTTACATCTTTTAAACCTACTGCTGCTGCTATATCACCAGCACAAACTTCATTTAGTTCTTCACGACTATTGGCATGCATTTGTAGCAATCGACCAATGCGTTCTTTTTTTCCTTTAACCGGATTAAATACTGAGTCTCCAGACTTCAGTATTCCGGAATAAGCACGGAAAAACGTTAACGTGCCTACAAATGGGTCTGTTGCAATTTTGAAAGCTAATGCTGCAAACGGAACATCATCTGCTGCTTGTCTTTCGCCTTCAGACTCATCTTTATCATCTAAAATTCCTGTTATCGCAGGAACATCTAAAGGAGACGGCATAAATTCAATAACCGCATCCAACATTGTTTGCACACCTTTGTTCTTGAAAGCAGAACCGCAAAATACTGGCACCACTTCATTCACTAATGTTTGCAAACGTATACCTTGCTTTATCTGCTCTTGGGTCAACTCACCCTTTTCAAGGTATGCATCCATCAAACCTTCATTCGCTTCTGCTGCATGCTCAACCATGCGTTCACGCCATAGTTCCGCTTCTGCTAGCAAAGCTTCGGGAATGTCTTTTTCTTCAAACTTAATTCCCATGTTTTCTTCTTCCCAGTAAATAGCTTTCATTTTTACCAGGTCAACCACACCTTCAAAATTCTCTTCAGCACCTATTGGCAGCTGCATCGGAACCGCTTTGCTACCTAAGCGTTCGCGAATCTGCTCAACTACACGCAGAAAATCAGCACCAGAGCGATCCATCTTATTGATGAAAGCCATACGTGGTACAGAATACTTATTCGCCTGTCGCCAAACTGTTTCCGACTGTGGCTCAACTCCACCTACTGCGCAAAATACAGCGCAAGCCCCATCTAAAACACGTAACGAACGCTCTACTTCAATCGTAAAATCAACGTGCCCAGGGGTATCAATAATATTGATACGGTACTCATCAAACTGTGACGCTGTGCCTTTCCAGAAACAAGTCGTCGCTGCAGAAGTTATTGTTATCCCTCGTTCCTGCTCTTGCTCCATCCAATCCATGGTTGCAGCACCATCATGAACCTCACCTATCTTGTGAGACACCCCTGTATAAAACAAAACGCGTTCAGTCGTAGTTGTCTTGCCCGCATCAATATGAGCCATAATCCCGATATTACGGTAACGCTCAATGGGTGTGTTGCGTGCCATGTCTTTAAATTATTAATCGTAATTACCAACGGTAATGTGAAAAAGCCTTGTTTGCTTCAGCCATACGATGCGTATCTTCACGTTTCTTAATTGCCGTACCACGATTTTCAGAAGCATCTAACAATTCTCCTGCTAAACGTAAGCCCATATTTTTTTCGCCGCGATTTTTAGCAGCGTCTACTATCCAACGCATAGCTAAAGTTATACTACGATCGGTTCTGACTTCGATCGGAATCTGGTAAGTTGCGCCACCGACTCGACGTGACTTAACTTCTACAACAGGGCGAATGTTCTCAAGTGCTTTATTAAAAACTTCGAGCGGTTCAGGGTTACCCTTGTCACCAATCTGCCCTAATGCGCCATAAACAATTTTTTCGGCAATCGACTTCTTTCCACTACGCATAATAATATTGATGAACTTTGCTAATACCTTATCTCCGTATTTCGGATCAGGCAGAATCTCTGTTTTCTCAGCTACGCGTCTTCTAGACATAATTCAAAATATTTCCTGTATCTATTCTTATATATTGTGTCTGTTTATGATTTAGGTCGTTTCGCACCATATTTAGAACGACCCTGACGTCTATCAGCCACACCCGACGTATCCAGGGTGCCGCGCACAGTATGATAACGAACGCCCGGTAAATCTTTCACACGACCACCTCTAATTAGAATTACAGAGTGTTCCTGCAAATTGTGGCCTTCACCACCAATGTAAGTGGTCACTTCATGTCCATTAGTCAATCGAACACGTGCCACTTTTCGTAATGCAGAGTTCGGCTTTTTTGGCGTTGTTGTATATACGCGTGTACATACACCCCGTTTTTGAGGACAAGCCTCCAATGCAGGCACCTTACTCTTTACTATTTGTCGCTTACGCGGATTTCTGACTAATTGGTTAATTGTTGGCATAAAATATCTTATTTTTCAATTTGTTAAGTGCGCAGACTACCTCACCCGTCCAAGCTGGAAGCATTCGATATACGAATGTGAATACTTCTAGCAGTACGAACCGGTGCAGAATTCCTTCGGATATCCTGGAGGCTTTATCTGATATACGTCGAATTATTAAAATTCGCCGAAATTTCCAGTACTTAAAATAAAATGACAGACTGAGAAAACTGACTCAGTCTGTCAAAGAGGCGGGATTTTATGTCCTTGGCGTTGTCCAGTCAAGGAAGATTACAGCTTATTTTTCAAGTTCCTGTCGTACCCTCAACAGCTTCAGAATCTGGGTCAATAACAGGGATTTCAACATCCTCAATTTCCACGTTTTCTGCAGCTACTTCTGGTGCATTTTTCGCTTCTAAACGCTCTTTACGCTCGGCATGATAGGCAAGACCCGTACCTGCTGGAATAAGGCGGCCAACAATGACATTTTCCTTTAATCCACGTAAAACATCACGTTTACCACAGACACTGGCTTCAGTCAGAACTCGTGTTGTCTCCTGGAATGAGGCCGCTGAGATAAATGATTCCGTTGAAAGCGAAGCTTTGGTGATACCAAGCAAAATAGGCACCCATTCAGCAGGTTTTTTGCCTTCTGCTTCAACACGCTCATTCTCTTCCAACACTCTCGAACGTTCCATTTGTTCACCTTTCAGGAATGCTGTATCGCCAGAATCGGTAATCTCTGCCTTACGTAACATTTGTCGTACGATAACTTCAATGTGCTTATCATTAATCTTCACACCCTGAAGACGATAAACTTCCTGTATTTCACTACTTATAAAGTCATATAAGGCTCTAATACCTTTGAGCCTGAGAATATCATGTGGTGTAGGAGGTCCATCAACAATGTTTTCGCCTTTGACTACGTGTTCGCCTTCAAAGACACTGACATGACGCCATTTTGGAATCAGTATTTCATAAACATTGTCCTCACCCTGACCGGTAATAACAACTCTCTGCTTTCCTTTTGTTTCTTTACCAAAACTGATAATGCCGGTAATTTCCGCCAATACCGCTGGTTCTTTCGGTTTACGAGCTTCAAACAAGTCAGCAACTCTAGGTAAGCCACCGGTAATATCACGGGTTTTCGAGGATTCTTGAGGAAGACGCGCAATTACTTCGCCAATATTAACCTCTTTACCATCACTTACATTAATAAGAGCCTTTGCCGGCAATAAATAATGAGCAACTTGTTCCGTACCGGGAATTTTAAGATCTTCACCATCCTCACCAACCAATTTTACCGTAGGACGTAAATCTTTCGCGCTAGACGCACGTTGCTTTGGATCCATAATAACAATATTAGTCAAACCAGTGATGTCATCGGTATGACGAGTGACGGTAACACCTTCAACAATATCCGAGAATTGAACACGCCCTTTAACTTCAGTTATCACAGGATGTGTATGAGGATCCCAGGATGCTATTTGTTGTCCTGGCATAGTTTTTTCACTATCACCAACTGTTAAAACTGCTCCGTAAGGAAGCTTATAGTGCTCACGCTCACGTCCCGTTTCATCACGAACCACAATTTCACCTGAACGAGAGATAACAACTTTGTTACCACTATCCTGCTCCAGAGTTTTAACATTTTTTAGATGCACCGTTCCGCCATTTTTAACCTCAATGCTGCTGACTGCCGCTGCACGAGATGCTGCACCGCCAATATGGAAAGTACGCATTGTTAACTGCGTGCCCGGTTCACCAATTGATTGTGCCGCAATAACACCAACTGCTTCTCCAATATTAACCAGATGTCCACGACCCAAATCACGACCATAACACTGACGACAGGTACCGTATCGACTATCACAGGTAATGGTTGAACGAACAACCGCCTGGTCAACACCTTTTTCATCAAGTACATCAACCCAATGTTCATCAAGTAAGGTTCCTGCTTTTGCAACAACATCCCCTTCAACGTTGATTGCATCTTTTAATAATACTCTTCCAAGCACGAGTTCTCTTAAAGGCTCAATAACATCTCCGCCTTCAATAATAGGACTCATATCCAAACCCTGTTCCGTACCACAATCTTCTTCTGACACAACCAAATCCTGAGAAACATCAACCAGGCGGCGCGTCAGATAACCAGAGTTTGCTGTTTTTAACGCGGTATCGGCAAGACCTTTACGTGCACCGTGTGTCGAAATAAAGTACTGAAGCACATCAAGTCCTTCACGGAAATTTGCAGTAATCGGTGTTTCAATAATAGAACCGTCCGGCTTGGCCATCAGACCACGCATACCGGCTAACTGCCTGATTTGCGCGGCCGAACCTCGAGCGCCTGAGTCAGCCATCATATAAATGGAATTAAAAGAAGGTTCTTCTACTTCTTTACCGTCGACATCAGTTTTAAGATCAACACCCAATTTATCCATCATTGCCTTGGCTACCTGATCATTGGTACGCGACCAGATATCAACAACTTTGTTATAACGTTCACCATCAGTAATTAAGCCTGAAGCGTATTGCTCTTCAAAACTTTTAACCTGATCTTCTGCTTTACCAATAATGTCGTCCTTATCATTTGGTATAACCATATCCTCAATACCAATAGACACGCCCGCACGCGTTGAATATTTAAAACCGGTGTACATCAATTTATCTGAGAAGATAACAGTTTCTTTTAACTCCAACCTTCTATAACAAGTGTTAACTAATTGAGAAATGGTTTTCTTCGTCATTATCTTGTTGATTAACTCGAAGGATATGCCATCTGGTAAGATGCGTGATAACAAAGCACGTCCTGCTGTAGTGTCATAACGTTTTAAAGTAACTTGTTTTTCACCATTCTCATCAACAGACACTTCACGCACACGTACTTTGATTCTTGCCTGCAGGGAAACCACATCACTTTCGTAAGCACGATTAACCTCGTTAACATTGGCAAAAGCCATACCGGTACCTTTCGCTTCAACAGATTCACGGGTCAAATAATAAAGACCCAGTACAACGTCTTGTGTTGGAACAATAATTGGCTCACCGTTAGCTGGCGATAAAATATTATTAGTCGACATCATCAATGTACGAGCTTCAAGTTGCGCTTCAATTGACAATGGCACGTGTACTGCCATCTGATCGCCATCAAAGTCAGCGTTAAACGCAGTACAGACTAATGGGTGTAACTGAATTGCTTTACCTTCAATCAAAACAGGCTCAAAAGCCTGTATACCTAATCTATGTAATGTTGGTGCACGGTTAAGCATGATTGGATGTTCACGAATCACTTCTTCAAGCACATCCCATACTTCAGATCCTTCACGTTCAACTAATTTTTTTGCTGCTTTAATTGTTGTCGCTAAACCACGTCTTTCCAATTTACTAAAGATAAACGGCTTAAATAATTCCAGTGCCATTTTTTTAGGGATACCACATTGATGTAATCGTAAAGTTGGACCGACAACAATGACTGAACGACCAGAGTAATCAACACGCTTACCTAACAAGTTTTGACGAAAACGTCCTTGCTTACCCTTAATCATATCTGCCAATGATTTTAATGGCAGTTTATTGGTTCCTGTTATTGCTCGGCCACGTCGTCCATTATCAAGCAGGGCATCAACAGATTCCTGTAACATACGTTTTTCATTTCGTACAATAATGTCCGGCGCATTAAGATCTAATAAACGTTTTAAACGGTTATTTCTGTTAATAACACGTCGATATAGATCATTTAGATCAGAAGTTGCAAAACGACCACCATCTAATGGAACCAAAGGACGTAATTCCGGCGGTAACACCGGTAAAACCAACAGAACCATCCATTCAGGTTTGTTACCAGAATCCTTAAATGACTCAAGTAACTTCAAACGTTTAGTTAACTTACGCAGTTTTGTTTCAGAATTTGTATTAGGGATTATTTCACGTAGCTCGGTAATTTCTTCATCGAGATCGATAAACTTAAGCAATGCACGAATCGCTTCTGCGCCCATCTTTGCTTCGAACTCATCACCATATTGTTCAATTGCTTCAAGATAATTTTCTTCCGTCAGCATTTGACCGCGTTCAAGATCGGTCATACCGGGTTCTATTACGGCATAAGCTTCAAAATAGAGAATTCGTTCTATTTCGCGTAATGTCATATCCAGCATCAATCCCATTCTTGATGGCAATGACTTTAAAAACCAGATATGAGCAACCGGACTGGCCAAATCAATATGACCCATGCGTTCACGTCTTACCTTTGACAGCGTTACTTCAACACCACACTTCTCACAAACAACACCACGGTGTTTAAGTCTTTTGTATTTTCCACACAGACATTCATAATCTTTAACTGGGCCAAATATTTTGGCGCAGAAAAGACCATCGCGTTCCGGTTTAAAGGTACGATAGTTTATCGTCTCCGGTTTTTTAACTTCTCCAAAAGACCATGATCGAATTTTTTCAGGTGACGCCAGACCAATGGCGATAGCATCAAATTCTTCAACCTGTCCCTGTTGCTTTAAAAGCTTAAGTAAGTCTTTCAAGGTTTGCCCCCTATGGAGATTTGTTCGGATCTGTATCCGAAAATAGAGTCATTAATATTCATTTCTTTCATTCTGCCAAGTTCACTGATCAAGTTCGATATCGATACCCAATGATCGAATCTCTTTAACCAATACATTGAAAGATTCAGGCATGCCTGCTTCCATCTGATGATCACCATCAACAATGTTTTTATACATTTTGGTACGACCATTAACATCATCTGATTTAACGGTGAGCATTTCTTGCAAGGTATAGGCAGCGCCATAAGCTTCAAGAGCCCACACTTCCATTTCACCAAAACGCTGTCCACCAAATTGGGCTTTACCGCCTAACGGTTGTTGTGTCACCAGACTATACGGACCGGTTGAACGTGCATGCATTTTGTCATCAACCAGGTGATTCAATTTAAGCATGTACATATAACCTACGGTGACTCGCCGCTCAAAAACATCGCCGGTACGGCCATCGTATAATGTCATTTGTCCATCTTCAGGAAGGTCAGCAAGTTTCAACATTGCCTTGATTTCATCTTCAGTGGCACCATCAAATACCGGCGTGGCCATAGGCACACCACCTTTCAAGTTATTCGCCAATTCATGAATTTCTTCATCTGAAAATGAATTCAAGTCTTCTTTCTTTCCGCTGGCGTTATAAATTTTCTCCAGCAGTTTTCGAATTTCGACAGTTTGAGCTTGCTGTTCCAGCATTTTACCAATCTTGATACCAACACCCTTAGCTGCCCAACCTAAATGCGTTTCCAGAATCTGGCCAACATTCATTCGAGAAGGTACGCCTAGAGGATTCAAAACAACATCAACCGGCGTTCCATCTTCCATGTGCGGCATATCTTCAACCGGCACAATCGTCGAGATAACACCTTTATTACCATGACGACCCGCCATTTTATCACCCGACTGAGTACGACGTTTAACAGCAACATAAACCTTAACCATTTTCAGCACGCCTGGCGCCAGATCATCACCCGAAGTTATCTTCGTGCGTTTTTCTTCAAAGCGTCTGTCAAAATCTTCTTTTAATGCTGTAAATTGTTCAGCTGCATCTTCCAGCAGTTTGTTAGCTTTATCATCTTTAAGACGAATTTCAAACCACTTCTCATGCGATGTCTCATCCAGATAATTTTTTGTAATTTTATCGCCCGCAGACAAACCTGAAGGACCACCTGCTGCAACTTTACCAGTTAACAATTTCTCAACACGCTGATAAACACCGGCTTCCATTATTCTAAGTTGGTCATTCAAATCTTTTCTTACGCTGTTTAATTCTGATTCTTCAATTTCAAGCGCACGTGCGTCTTTTTCAACGCCATCACGAGTAAAGACTTGCACATCTATAACCGTTCCATTCATGCCCGAAGAAACTCGTAAAGAAGTATCTTTAACATCTGATGCTTTCTCGCCAAAGATAGCCCTTAGCAGTTTTTCTTCCGGTGTAAGTTGAGTCTCACCTTTAGGTGTCACTTTACCAACTAAAATATCCCCAACATTCACTTCAGCACCGATGTAGACAACACCGGACTCATCCAGTTTATTCAATGCACTTTCACTAACGTTAGGAATATCAGAAGAAATTTCTTCAGAGCCCAGTTTTGTATCGCGTGCAACACAGGTAAGCTCTTCGATGTGAATTGTAGTGTAGCGATCCTCTTTAACCAGCTTTTCTGAGAGTAAAATTGAATCCTCAAAGTTGTATCCATTCCATGGCATAAAGGCAACTAACATATTCTGACCCAATGCCAATTCACCCATGTCCGTGGAGGGACCATCTGCCAGCACATCACCTTTTACAATGTGATCACCTGTCTTCACCAAAGGTTTTTGGTTAATACATGTATTTTGGTTAGAACGCGTATATTTAGTCAGATTATAAATATCAACACCTGGCTCGCCGGCAACAACCTCACCATCATTAACGCGTATTACAATTCGACTGGCATCAACGGAGTCAACAACACCACCCCGTTCCGAGACAACGGTAACACCCGAATCGATTGCTACTCGTCTTTCCATACCAGTACCCACTAATGGTTTGTCTGCTCTCAATGTTGGCACAGCCTGACGTTGCATATTAGAACCCATCAATGCGCGGTTCGCATCATCATGCTCCAAAAATGGAATCATCGATGCTGCAACAGAAACTATTTGCCGTGGAGACACATCCATATAGTTAATCTTGTCTGGCGTGGACATAGCAAATTCATTTTGGTAACGACAAGATACAAGTTCATCAAGTAACTTGCCTTTTGCATCCAAAGTTGCACTAGCCTGTGCAATAACAAAGTCGCCTTCTTCTATAGCAGACAAGTATTCTATTTCATCTGTTGCTTTACCATTTTTAACCTTACGATAAGGCGTTTCAAGAAAACCATAGGAATTTGTTCTGGCAAAGATAGCCAGAGAATTAATCAAACCAATGTTAGGCCCTTCTGGAGTTTCAATAGGACAAACGCGGCCATAATGTGTTGGATGTACGTCACGTACTTCAAAACCAGCCCGTTCGCGGGTCAAACCGCCTGGGCCCAATGCAGAGATGCGTCGTTTATGAGTAATCTCTGATAAAGGATTATTTTGATCCATAAACTGGGATAACTGACTTGAACCAAAAAATTCTTTTATTACGGCTGAAACAGGTTTTGCGTTGATGATCTCTTGTGGCATCAATCCTTCCGATTCAGCCAGACTCAAACGTTCCTTAACTGCACGCTCAACTCTAACAAGGCCAACACGGAACTGGTTTTCAGCCATTTCACCAACGCTACGAATACGACGATTACCGAGATGATCAATATCATCAACAGTGCCTTTACCATTACGTATATCAAGTAGCACTTTCATTACGGCAACAATGTCTTCATTAGAAAGAACGCCTTCGCCTTCAACTTCTTTACGACCTACCCGACGATTAAACTTCATTCGGCCAACGGCAGAGAGATTATAACGGTCAGGACTAAAAAACAGGTTCTTGAATAAGTTTTCAGCTGCATCTTTTGTTGGCGGCTCACCAGGTCGCATCATGCGATAAATTTCAACCTGAGCTTCTATTTGATTATTACTTGGATCAGCTCGCAAGGTATCGGCGATAAAAGAACCACTATCCAGTTCGTTAGTGTATATAGTCTCTAACTCAAGACTTTTTCCTTTATATTCAGTAATTTTTTCAAGCAATTCTTCTGTAATTTCGGTATTTGCCGGAAATTGAATTTCGCCTGTTTCTTCATCAACAATATCAACAATATCCTTGGCAACAACTTTACCAATCAAAAATTCAGCAGGAACAGTTAATGATGTTAACTTTGCTTTTTCAATTTCTCGAATATGACGTGCGGTGATGCGGCGGTCTTTTTCAACAATAATTTTTCCTTTCTTCGTTTTTATATCAAACGATGCTGTTTCACCACGCAAACGTTCGGCGACCAGATTCAAGGTAATAGCCTTACTGGTAATTTTGAACGTATCAGTGTCAAAGAAAATATCGAGTATTTCTTCAGATGAATAACCTAAGGCACGTAATAAAATGGTTGCATGAATTTTACGTCGTCGATCAATACGACAATAAACCAGATCTTTTGCGTCGAATTCAAAATCAAGCCATGAACCACGGTAAGGAATAACACGTGCGGAATAGAGTAATTTCCCGGATGAATGCGTCTTACCTTTATCATGTTCGAAAAATACACCCGGTGAACGATGCATCTGCGAAACGATGACACGTTCTGTGCCATTAATTACAAAGGTACCAGTGCGAGTCATTAATGGCATCTCGCCCATGTACACTTCCTGTTCTTTAATATCCTTTACAACCTTATTGTTAAGTCCGGCCTCCTTATCATAAATAATCAGACGAACTTTAACGCGTAATGAGGATGCATAAGTCAATCCTCTGAGCTGACATTCTTTAACATCAAAGACTGGAGTACCCAGCTTATAGCTGACATATTCTAAAGCAGCATTGCCCGAGAAACTAACTATAGGAAAAACAGATTTGAATGCTGCTTGTAGCCCAATATCTGTTCTCTCTTCAGGATTAGTGTCAACTTGTATAAATCGGGCAAACGACTCAATCTGAGTCGCCACCAGATAAGGTATCTCCATGATACTGGAGCGTTTTCCAAAATCCTTTCGGATACGTTTCTTTTCAGTATAGGAATAGGCCATTACAATTCCTCAATAATAGTGTTTGTTTTGTAGTGAATATCCCAAATAGATGAATATTCAACTGATACCGCTTTACAGACAACAATGTAAATTCGGTATTATTAATAAGCGCAAGAAACCAACAGGCAGCTTTTGCTGCCCGCTGGTTTTGCTTTAAGTTTACTAAACGCGACAATTGAAATTATTTAAGTTCAACTGATGCGCCAGCTTCTTCAAGCTGCTTTTTAATATCCTCAGATTCTTCTTTGCTTGCTGCTTCCTTAATGGTTGAAGGTGCTCCTTCAACAAGATCTTTTGCGTCTTTCAGGCCAAGACCTGTAATAGCACGTACTGCTTTAATAGCGGCAACCTTGTTTTCACCAAAACTTGACATAACAACATCAAACTCGGTTTTTTCTTCTGCAGCACCACCAGCGTCTCCGCCGCCTGCCGCTGCTACAGCAACAGGTGCCGCTGCAGATACGCCCCAATCATCTTCTAACTCTTTGATTAAATCAACAAGCTCAAGCACTGGCATTTGACCTAATGCTTCTTTGATTTCGTCTTTTGAAACTGCCATTTTAAAATCCTCCAAAAATAAATACTAAACTGATATATGTAGACTGTTTATTAAGCCGCTTTATCACGCTGTGCAGCAAGAACTCTGGCTAACTTAGCCGGTGGTTCTGCTAGCGTACGTACAAATGTACCAAGCGGAGCAGATAACAATCCAAGTAACATAGCGCGTGCTTCATCAAGCGATGGCATACTAGCTAGCTTCTCAAGTTGAGATGGGTCTAAAAGCTCACCCTCCAACACAACAAGCTTAACTACTAGTTTGTCATTGCCCTTCGCAAAATCACGAACAACTCGTGCAGCACTTCCAGGTTCATCATTAGAAAATGCCAACACTAATGGCCCGACTAATCCATCACGCATACATTCAAATTGTGTATTTTCGAATGCCTTACGCGCCAGGGTGTTACGTACTACTTTTAAATACACACCCGCTTCACGCGCAGAATTACGCAGTTCAGTCATTTCAGCCACCGTTAAACCGATATACTCGGCCGCGATTGCAGAAGGAGCCTCAGCCGCAACATTGGCAACATCTTCTACAATTGCCTTTTTTGCATCTAAATTAAGACTCACTCTTCGCCTCCTATTAAGTTAAATATGATGTAACACCATATTTCTACTAAAAAGCCCGTCTTTAAAAACAACTTATCGACAGACCGGTCTACGGTGACCATACAGGTTGCCCTGTGTATTGATTACACCGTCTGCGTAGGTAAATGTTACACATTAAGACTCTATAAAAGAGAGTCACCTACGGTCTTTGACGTCTGGCTAATATAAAAGCCAGTAACAAAGTCTTTCAACGTTCAGCTAAAGCGCCGCCAAAACGTTATCGTTCTATAAAAATATTCTATTTACACTCAAACAGACAAACTGGCCTGATCAAGTAATAGACCAGGTCCCATTGTTGTCGAGACACTTATTTTTTTCAGGTAAACACCTTTCGCCCCAGTTGGTTTTGCTTTTTGCAAATCACCAAGTAACGCGTGTAGATTTTCAATCAATGAGTCTGGATCAAATGAAACTTTACCGATGGCGCAATGAATAATGCCGTTTTTATCTGTTCGATAACGCACTTGACCACCCTTTGCATTTTCTACAGCTTGTTTAACATCATTACTTACTGTGCCCACTTTCGGGTTTGGCATTAAACCACGTGGACCTAAAATTTGACCCAGTTTACCTACCACAGGCATAGCATCAGGTGTCGCTATAACAACACCATAATCGATATCACCTTTCTTCATTGCTTCAGCAAGATCATCAAAACCAACTGTATCAGCGCCTGCAGCCTCAGCTATTTTTGCATTCTCACCTTGCGCAAATACGGCAACTCGGACAGTTTTACCCGTGCCTTTAGGTAAGACAGTTGAACCACGAACCTGTTGATCTGATTTACGAGCATCAACACCCAAATTCACAGCCACTTCAACAGATTCATCAAACTTAACTGATGATACTTCCTTTAATAATTCCATCGCTTCTTTAACAACATAGGCTTTACCTAGCTCAATCTTGTCTTGATATGCTTTTGTACGTTTAGATATTGCCATGACTAGACCACCCCTTCGGTTTCAATACCCATACTGCGAGCGGTACCAGCAATAGTTCTGACTGCTGCATCTAAATCCGCTGCAGTCAAATCAGGTTCTTTGGTCTTGGCAATTTCTTCTAATTGCGCACGGTTTACTTTACCAACCTTATCCGTGTTTGGTGTGCCGCTGCCACTTTTAACGCCTGCAGCCTTTTTCAAAAGGATTGATGCCGGGGTTGTTTTACTAATAAAAGTAAAACTTTTATCGTTATAGACGGTAATGATGACGGGTACGGGCAACCCCTGTTCGAGACTCTGTGTTTGCGCATTAAATGCTTTACAGAACTCCATGATGTTAACACCATGCTGTCCTAAAGCAGGTCCTACTGGTGGACTGGGATTTGCCTGACCAGCAGGCACTTGCAACTTGATATAACTTTCAATTTTCTTGGCCACAGCCTTTCTCCTTGGGTGCAAACGCCTTTCGGCTCCCCATTAAATTTAGCTGACGTGAATGAATCACATCAATAATACAAAATCGTTTTACTCTTTTTCTACTTGTCCAAATTCAAGTTCAACAGGTGTAGAACGCCCAAAAATTAAAACCGATACTCGCAAACGGCTTTTTTCGTAATTCACCTCTTCAACAACACCATTAAAATCAGTAAATGGACCGTCTTTAACTCGTACAACTTCACCCGCTTCAAAAAGTATTTTTGGTTTCGGTTTATCAACGCCTTCTTCAACACGTTGTAATATCGCATCTGCTTCTTTATCCGTAATTGGTGCAGGTCTATCACTAGTACCACCAATGAAACCTAAAACTTTCGGTGCTTCTTTAACCAAATGCCAGGTATCGTCATTCATTTCCATTTTGACCAAAACATAGCCTGGGAAAAATTTACGTTCACTTTTGCGCTTTTTACCATCGCGCATTTCAACTACTTCTTCCGTAGGTACAAGAATCTCACCAAACATATCATTGAGACCACTACGCTCGATTCGTTCCCACAACGACCGCATTACCTGACTTTCAAAACCGGAATAGGCGTGAACCACATACCATTGCTGAGCCATACTAAGATCCATGCCCCATCAACATACCTATTGACCAACCGAGAAACATATCCAGTAACCACAATATAATAGCTACGATAATGACCATGCCGATCACCAGTAAGGTTGTGTTTACCGTTTCTTTTCTCGTCGGCCAAACAACTTTACGGACTTCAATCTGGGCATCATGAAAATAACCCCAAACTTCCCGCCCTTTATCAGTTTGTAGCGCTATACCAACACTGATACCAACTGCTGTTAATAAACCGATTACTCGATATAACAAAGCTTCATCGGCATAAAAATAAAAGCCAACTAAAGCAGCTATTAATATTAATAGCGCCAAGCCAAGTTTAAGCGTATCCAGTTTTCCACTGGTTGTTTCTACATTTGAATTCATATTGTCGTATTTAATCCAGGGCCAGATTTCTCTAAATGGCAGGCCAGGAGGGAATCGAACCCCCAACCTACGGTTTTGGAGACCGTCGCTCTGCCAATTGAGCTACTGGCCTATTTCTATTTCAAAGAATCTACCTATAACTTTTATACAATAATTATTATTAAAATAATTACTCAATAATTTTAGAGACAACACCCGCACCAACAGTACGGCCACCTTCT
>CAZGBJ010000038.1:8920-16361 GCA_964523895.1 uncultured Enterobacteriaceae bacterium | reverse complement strand
ATATAAAAATTCCAAGCCATGACTGGTGGACTTATATGCTGGTTTTAGGGTGTGGCGGAAAAGCGTTTTATGATCCTAATCCATATATTAGATATAGACAGCATGATGCTAATTTAGTTGGTGCAAATAACTCATTTAGCGCACGTCTAGCCCGCTTAAAAATGTTACTTCAAGGTAGATTTAAACAATGGAGTAATCAAAATATCGATGCCTTAAAAACCATTGAAGATCAATTAACACCTACGAATCGAACAATTCTAAACCAGTTTGCGTTGGCTAGAAATAAATCACTACCCCTTCGTTTTGTTGGCATTAGAGGCTCTGGTGTTTATAGACAAACAACATTTGGTAATATTGGCTTAATTGTTGCAACAATCTTGAACAAAATTTAGATTATATATGGCAATTATAGTAACAGGCGGTGCAGGATTTATTGGTAGCAACTTTGTGATTGATTGGCTGTCACAAAGTGACGAGTTGGTTATTAATCTTGATAAGCTCACCTATGCAGGTAATTTGCACAATATAGAATCACTTAGTTCAAATCCTAATCATATGTTTGTTCAAGGCGATATTGGCAATATTGAACTAATTGAACAGCTTTTAGCAGAGCATCAGCCAAGAGCAATTGTTAATTTTGCCGCAGAATCGCATGTGGATCGCTCCATTCACGGCCCAGAAGAATTTATTCAAACTAATATTGTTGGTACATTCAGATTGCTCGAATCTACAAGATCATATTGGAGTGGTTTAGAGCAAGATAAAAAAGACGCATTTAGATTCTTGCACGTTTCTACTGACGAAGTGTACGGCTCGCTTGATGCAAATGCGCCTGGGTTTGCAGAAGATCATCAATATGCGCCAAATAGTCCTTATTCGGCATCTAAGGCGTCGTCAGACCATTTAGTTAGAGCATATCACCATACTTATGGCATGCCAGTGCTAACCACTAATTGCTCTAATAATTATGGCCCGTATCAATTCCCAGAAAAACTAATTCCTCTGGTTATTCATAATGCTTTAGCAGGCAAAGATTTGCCAATTTATGGCGACGGTTTGCAAATTCGTGATTGGCTCCATGTTAGCGATCATTGTAGTGCTATTCGTCGTGTGTTGGATGCAGGATCTGTTGGTGAAATATATAACATTGGCGGTCTTAATGAAAAAACCAATATTTATATTGTTAACACATTATGTGAGATGTTAGACAAAACACGCCCAAGGGAAGATGGAAAACCGTATGCCAAGCAAATCACCTATGTAAAAGATCGTGAAGGTCACGATCAGCGCTATGCAATTGATGCAACCAAGATTGAAAGTGAACTTAATTGGACACCAGAATACACTTTCGAGAAAGGCATTCAAGAGACGCTCAAATGGTATCTAGACAACCAAGACTGGGTAGCCAATGTAGTGAGTGGCGAGTATCAAAATTGGATTGAGGAGCAGTACGCATGAAGATATTACTGCTAGGTGCTAACGGACAAGTTGGCAATGAATTACAACGAACACTTCTTGTTTTTGGAGAGCTAAAGTCATGTACAAGAGTGCAAGCTAATCTCGAAGATATACAAGGCATTCGTTCTTTAATACAAGATTACCAGCCTGATGTCATTGTCAATGCGGCAGCTTATACAGCGGTAGATCAAGCAGAGTCTGACAAGGATAAGGCGGAGCTTGTCAATGCAACTGCAGTTGGCGTTTTGGCACAAGAAGCTAAAGACTTAGATGCATGGTTGGTGCATTATTCAACAGACTATGTATTTGATGGTGAAAAACTAGATGCTTATGTTGAATCTGACACAACAAACCCGATCAATGTATATGGAAGCACAAAGTGCAAGGGCGAAGAATTAATTGCGAGTAGCGGGTGTAAATATCTAATATTTAGAACCAGTTGGGTATATGGATTTCATGGCAATAATTTTGCTAAAACTATGGTCAGATTATTTCAAGAGAAAGACGAGTTAAGTGTTGTTAATGATCAAATTGGCGTACCAACAAGCGCTGAACTAATTGCTGATGTTACTTCTGCTTGTTTGATACAGGCACTACAAAAAAATACAGATTTATCAGGTGTTTATCATCTTGCGCCTAATGGCAATACAAGTTGGTATGGATTTGCACAGCATTTATTTGAAAAAGGCCAATCTATTGTTGATGGCTTATCTAGTCATTCTATTGATTTAAACCCTATAGCAACATCGCAGTATCCAACACCAGCAAAGCGACCTGAGAATTCACTACTGAATACAGACAAGATTAAGCAAGCCTTTGGTGTTTTTATGCCACCTTGGCAAGTTCATGTTGATCGTTTTCTCAATCAAGCTTATGGAGATTCATAATGAAACGTAAAGGCATTATTCTTGCAGGCGGATCTGGCACTAGACTGTATCCAGTAACACAAGTCATTTCAAAACAATTATTACCAGTGTTTGACAAGCCGATGATTTATTATCCATTAACGACCTTAATGCTTGCAGAAATAAGAGAAATACTTATTATCTCAACCCCTCATGACACGCCTTTGTTTGAGCAGTTGTTAGGTGACGGTTCTAAATGGGGTTTAGAGATTAGCTATGCAGTACAACCCTCACCTGATGGATTGGCACAAGCCTTTATTATTGCCGAAGAGTTCCTATCTGGTGCACCATCAGCCTTAGTTTTGGGCGATAACATATTCTATGGCCATTCATTTTCGCACTTGCTTGAATCGGCTAATTCGCAACAAGAAGGTGCAACTGTGTTTACTTATCATGTGCACGATCCAGAGCGCTATGGTGTTGCACAATTTGATGCAAATGGTAATGTTATTAGTCTTGAAGAGAAGCCTGAAAATCCAAAATCTAACTACGCAGTAACAGGTCTATATTTTTACGACAACAAAGTGGTTGATTATGCCAAACAGATCAAACCGTCACATCGTGGCGAATTAGAAATTACCGACATTAATAAGCTTTATATGGAAGATAGCCAACTATCTGTTGAGGTTATGGATAGGGGGTATGCATGGCTTGATACTGGTACACATGAGTCTTTACTAGAGGCACATCAGTTTGTACAAACAATTGAGCATCGCCAAGGTTTAAAAATTGCCTGTCCTGAAGAGATAGCTCATCACCAAGGATGGATTACTAATGACGAACTTAAAGAGTTAGCCGCACCCATGCTCAAAAATAGTTATGGGCAATACTTAATGCAAGTGTTAAAGGAGGCTGGTTAATCATGAAAGCAACACCACTAGCCATACCTGAAGTAATATTAATCGAGCCAACTGTTTACACAGATGAGAGGGGCTTTTTCTTTGAAAGCTTTAACCATAAGAAGTTTGAAGAGGCTGTTGGATATAGCGTTAATTTTGTACAAGATAATCATTCTAAATCCACCAAAGGCGTGTTAAGAGGGTTGCATTATCAATTACCACCAAAAGCACAAGGCAAGCTTGTGCGTGTTACTCAAGGAGAGGTATTTGATGTTGCGGTTGATATTAGGAAGAATTCGCCAACATTTGGCAAGTGGGTGGGCGAAAAACTATCGGCAGAAAACAAAAAACAATTATGGGTGCCAAAAGGCTTTGGTCATGGTTTTGTAGTGTTAAGTGAAACAGCCGACTTTTTATACAAAACAACAGATTTTTATGCACCAGAATATGAACGCTGTATTGCCTGGAATGATCCTGATATAGCGGTTGATTGGACATTTCAGGAGCAACCTCAGCTTTCTGGAAAAGATAAACAAGGTGCATTATTAAATAATGCGGAGGTATTTATTTGAATCCGCATGCAGAGCAACCAATATCTCCAGTATCATTGGGAAAGAGTCTTTGGCAGCATCGACAATTAATCAAACAAATGGCATGGCGAGAGGTAACCGGACGCTACAAAGGCTCGATCATAGGGTTGTTTTGGTCGTTCATTAACCCCGTACTAATGTTAGCAGTTTACACATTTGTATTTTCCGTTATTTTTAAAGCACGCTGGGGGATAGATGATGGAGATAGTAAAACCAGCTTTGCTTTAATACTATTTGTGGGTTTGATTGTGCACGGCTTGTTAGCTGAAGTACTTAATCGCGCTCCTAGCTTAATAGTCAGTAATGTTAATTATGTTAAAAAAGTAATTTTTCCATTGGAAGTTTTACCTGCAATCAGTTTGATTGCCGCTTTATTTCATAGCATGGTCAGCATTCTTGTGTTACTACTTATATTGGCAGCGATAAATTTCTATTTACCTTGGACCGTTGTTTTATTGCCAATAGTATTATTACCCTTGATAATTCTTATTCTAGGGCTATCATCGATATTAGCCTCATTAGGGGTCTTCATCAGGGATATAGGGCAAACCATCGGAATTATTACTACAGTAATGTTATTTTTAGCCCCAGTTTTTTATCCATTATCAGCCATGCCAGAAAAGTATCACCCTTATATTTTGGCAAACCCGCTTACCTTTATTATTGAGCAATCTCGTGAAGTACTTATTTATGGACACTTGCCAAACTGGTCTGGCCTAGGAATTTATATGCTAATAGCAATAGCTATTGCTTGGGCAGGATATGCCTGGTTCCAGAAAACACGCAAGGGGTTTGCAGATGTCCTCTAATGATTTTGCAATTCGCGTTCAAGGCTTAAGTAAATACTATCAAATTTACGATGCTCCCAAAGATCGACTTAAACAAATGCTGGCACCTAGACTACAGCGAATGATTGGTAAACAGCCAAAACAATATTTCCATGAATTTAAGGCATTAAATGATGTGTCTTTTGAAATAAAAAAAGGCGAAACGGTTGGTATTATTGGACGTAATGGTTCAGGAAAGTCCACTTTATTGCAAATTATTTGTGGAACTCTCTTTCCTACCAGTGGAAGCGTTCAAACCAATGGACGAATCGCAGCCTTGCTGGAACTTGGCTCTGGTTTTAACCCAGAATTCACAGGCCGTGAGAATGTTTATATGAATGCTGCGGTGCTTGGGCTAAGTAAGGAAGAGGTCGATACGCGTTTTGATGACATTGTAACCTTTGCCGACATTGGTGATTTTATTGAGCAGCCAGTCAAAACCTATTCCAGTGGCATGATGGTGAGATTAGCATTTGCCGTAATTTCTCATGTGGATGCGGATATCTTGGTGGTGGATGAAGCGTTAGCCGTGGGTGATGCATTTTTCACACAAAAGTGCATGCGATTTTTTCGCGGTTTTATGAAAGAAGGCACGGTGTTATTTGTAAGCCATGATACAGGTGCAGTTGTCAATTTATGCAATAAGGCTATTTTGTTAAGAAATGGACAAGTTGCTAAGTCTGGCATACCAAAACAGGTAATTGAGCACTACCTCTCCACAGTCTACGAAACAGATCAAAAAGTCGATGGCGTTTTAACTGACGAAACTAATAATTCAGATAATCAGGTAGAAGAATATCGTGACATGAGGGAGACATTTATAAATTCATCTACCTTGCGTAATGACATTGAAGTTTTTGAATTCAAACCTGACCAAGCGGCTTTCGGTACTGGTGATGCAACTATCGTATCTGTGCGATTACTTGACCAGAGTGGCACGCCTTTATCATGGGTAGTTGGGGGTGAAGATATTATTTTGGATATACGGTGTATGGCCAATAAAGATATTTTTCAGCCCATTGTAGGCTTTGAATTCAAAGATCGCCTTGGTCAAGTACTTTTCGCTGACAATACTTTTCTGGTGTATCAAAACAATCCACAAGAGGTTAATCAAGGTTGCGAGTTCACGGCGAGGTTTGAGTTTCGTTTACCCATGTTGCCTACTGAAGATTACAGTGTTGCAGTCGCGATTGCTGAGGGCACACAAGATAATCATGTGCAGCACCACTGGTTGCACGATGCTCTGATAGTCCGAGTACATGCGAGTTCAGTTTGTTTCGGTCTAATGGGGATTCCAATGAAGAAAATAACTTTGGACGGGCAATTATGAATCTTTTTTCTGGTTCATGTCCAATTTGCGGTGGGGTAGACTTTTTGCTTAATACAGTGCTTTGGCAAAAACTCATTAATGATTGGCAGTTGTCATCTAGTGAAGTTGATTATGTGAATCGGCAGCAAGGTTTTTGTTGCACGGCATGTGGTAACAATCTTAGATCAATGGTGCTTGCCGATGCAATTTTAAGTACATACGATTTTTCAGGGACTTTAGAAAACTTTTCGGAATCAAATGCAGGCAGAACAATTAAAGTGTTGGAAATCAACGAGGCGGGTGGATTGTCACCTACTTTAAAAGTATTGCCTAATCATCGGCTCGTGCGATACCCAGAGTACGATATGACCAATCTTAAGTTTGAGTCAGGTGTTTTTGATTTGGTTATTCATTCTGATACATTGGAGCATGTCCCCAATCCCGAGAGAGGACTTTCGGAGTGTCATCGTGTTTTACGTAAGAATGGAAAGTGTATTTTTACTATTCCAATTATTGTTGATCGTATGAGCCGCTCACGCACAGGTCTTTCTCCAAGTTATCATGGTCAGTCGGGAGTTATTGCGAATGACCAAGTAGTTTGTACAGAGTTTGGTGCGGATGCATGGGCAACTGTACTGAAAGCAGGCTTTCGATCGTGCGAAATTTACTCACTTGAATACCCGGCAGCATTAGCCATAGTAGCCAGAAAATAAAGGAGCATGAATGAAATTTACAGGTGAACGATATATCCCTTCCGAAGAAGGGAAAGTCCGTTTAGAACATTATCATCGTTATGCAACAGTGTTAGATGTAGTCAAAGGACAAAATGTTTTGGATGTGGCATGCGGTGAGGGATATGGATCATCTTTTATGGCTGATGTTGCCGCTTCAGTTGTTGGTGTGGATATTTCCGAGGAAGTTGTGCAGCACGCTTCGACTACTTACAAAAAAACAAATTTGGATTTTTGCACGGGGAATGCTGTGGCATTGGATTTTTCTGATGACTCATTCGATGTAGTGGTTTCCTTCGAAACTATTGAGCACTTGGCTGAGCAAGCTCAGATGCTTGCAGAAATAAGACGTGTACTGCGACCGGATGGGGTTCTTGTTATCTCCTCTCCGAATCGCCCTATCTACTCTGAAGAGAGTGGCGAGCATAATGAATTTCATGCCAAAGAACTTGATTTTATAGAGTTTGATGAATTATTGAAGACAGAATTTCCAGCCAGACAGTATTTTGGCCAACGTATGTTGATGGGATCTGTGATTCAACCACTTGAAGGCAGTCAAAATTCATTTCGTGCTTGGCGGGATGATGGGGCAGAGTTAAAGTCAAACGCTGGTCATTTGGTCGATCCAGTGTATTTTGTGGCATTTTGTGGAAAAAATACTGATGATTTACCGAGTATAGATATGTCAGTACTTTATCCAGATAATCTTGATTTAGTAAAACACTACACCGGATTTGCAAAATGGGCTCAATCACTTAAGGGTGTTGTAGCTGAACGAGATG
>CAZGBJ010000038.1:0-8820 GCA_964523895.1 uncultured Enterobacteriaceae bacterium | reverse complement strand
ATGAGATAGACGCATTGAACCAAACTGTTCATGAGCGAGATGAGCAGATCGAAAGCCTTAATCAGACTGCCATTGAACGCGATGAACAGATTTTTAAATTGGATGAAACAGTCATTAAGCGAGATGATGAGATAGACGCATTGAACCAAACTGTTCATGAGCGAGATGAGCAGATCGAAAGTCTCAAGCAAACCGCTGCTGAACGCGGTGAGCAGATAGAAAGCCTCAATCTAACAGCCTACGAACGTAATAAGCAAGTCGAAAGCCTAACGGATGAAACAGTGCGTCGTGGCGTGTGGGCATTAGGTCTTGATGCCGAACTCAAAGAAGAACGTGCTAGGTTATTGGCCGTAACAAGAAGTAATTCATGGCGTATAACGCTACCCTTACGTGAAGCATGGTGTTGGGTCTCATCACCAATTTGGCAAGTGAAACGGTATACAAAAGGAATGTTGCAGGTATCAAAGCGAGTGTATCAATCACTACCGCTTAACTATAAAACCAAAGCAAAGCATAGACAGTTTCTTGCCAAAACATTCCCCCAGCTATTGCAAGCATCAGGGAGTCACCCTGAGACAATTCCAATATTAAGTGTTTCCGACGAGAGTGTTAGTAAAAAGCCTGTCAACGAGGAACCTGGCGTTACGCTTATTTCTTCAGCTGATTTAGTAATCCCCACCTCTGATAGCCCGCTGGTTACGATTATCATTCCTATCTATGGCCAGATTGACTATACGTTACAATGTCTCACATCCATCATAGATAATTTACCACAAGCAGCATTTGAACTAATCGTAGTCGATGACTGTTCGCCAGATAACTCATTTGATGTATTGTCAAAAGTTAAAGGCATCCGCTTAGTACGTAACGAACAAAATCAGGGATTTATACGCTCGTGTAATACTGGAGTAAGTGAAGCTAAAGGTGACTACCTTTACTTTCTGAATAACGACACCCAAGTCACCAGCGGCTGGTTAGATGAACTGCTACGCACTTTTAGTGAGTTTCCTGGTACTGGACTGGCGGGCTCCAAATTAGTCTACTCCGATGGGCGATTGCAAGAAGCTGGCGGTATAATATGGCAAGATGGCAGTGCATGGAATTTTGGCCGATTTCAAGAACCAGCACTTCCCATCTACAACTACGCCAGAGAAGTCGATTATTGTTCAGGCGCATCTATAATGATTCCTAAGACACTTTTTGGTGAGCTAGGAGGTTTTGATGAGCATTATCTACCAGCCTATTGTGAAGACTCTGACCTTGCTCTTAAAATTCGAGACAAAGGCTACCGGGTAATTTACCAACCTCTATCAACCGTTATCCACTATGAAGGTATTACTTCTGGGACGGACACAAGTCAAGGCACCAAAGTATACCAAATAGATAACAGCAAAAAATTATTCACACGCTGGCAAGAACGATTGCAAGCACACCAGGTGCCAGGTGTAGATGCAGACAATGCAAAAGATCGTCGCTCAACCCGCCGTGTTTTGGTAATTGATCACTGCACGCCTATGCCTAATCAAGATGCTGGCTCGGTAACCGTATTCAATCTCTTGTTATTATTACGAGAAATGAATTTCCAGGTCACCTTCATCCCTGAAGACAATTTCCTCTACATGCCTGATTACACCACAGCATTGCAACGAGCAGGTATTGAAGTACTATATGCACCTTATGTCACCAGTGTTGAGCAGCATTTGAAAGAATATGAAAATCGCTACGATCTAGCTTTCTTATTCCGGCCGGGAGTCGTTGAACGTCATCTAAAATCTATTAGGAAATTTTGCCCAAAAGTAAAGGTGCTTTTCCACACTGTTGACTTGCATTTCCTGCGGATGTCGCGTGAAGCCGAACTTCAATCAAGCATGGCTAAACAAAAAGCGGCAGATGAAATGAAGCAACGTGAACTAGCAGTAATTCGTGCTACTGACGCATGCATTGTACATAGTACTGCTGAACTTGAACTTCTTCAGCCTATGCTGCCAGATGCTAAGTTGCATGTGTTTCCATTGATCATGGATATACCAGGGACAAATAAAACCTTTGCTGATCGCCGAGACATCGTCTTTGTTGGGGGCTATCAACATACCCCCAATGTGGATGCGGTGCATTACTTCGCCACCGAAATTATGCCCTTATTACGTAAACAGCTACCAGGGATACACTTCTATGCCGTAGGTAGCAAGCCACCAGCTGACATACAAGCACTAGCATCGGAAGACATTATCATCACTGGTTTTGTTGAAGACCTTACGCCATTTCTCGACAAAATACGTGTTTCAGTTGCGCCACTACGTTATGGGGCTGGCATCAAAGGCAAAATTGGTACGGCTATGGCAGTAGGCTTGCCGGTTGTAGCGACATCATTGGCAGCAGAAGGAATGTCACTTAATAATGGCGAAGATATCCTCGTGGCTGATGGTGCAGAAGATTTTGCCAGCACTATTGCAAATCTTTACCAAGATGAATCATTATGGAGTCGCATAAGCGAAAATGGGGTTATGTTTGCAGACCAAGCATGGGGATCGGAAGCAGCGTGGAGCATATTGGCAGCTATTGTTGCTGACTTGAGCCTAAACGTAACACGCAATGTATATACTCTAACTCTTTATTCTGAATGGAATGGCTCAGAAGCAAAACCTTCAACAGAAAAGACTCTTGAGTCTATTGCCTCAGTTAAAAATAGAAAAGAGTACGAACAGCTCTTGCAAGGCGAAGAGATAACCAAAACTAGAGCTATTGAGAAGCAGCTAGTTGCTGCTGCTAACGCCGAAGCGTTTACAGTAGATGGTTTCTGTGTGCCATGTAATAAAAAGGTGCCTTTTTTGGTGGATATGCAATCTGGCGGGCAACGTAACACTAATAGCTGGATACCTAACTGGCGTGAACGTATGGAGTGTCCATTATGTGGAATGAATAATAGACAGCGCCTTGTTGCAACCTTAATAAACCAAAATCTATCTAACAATAAAAATCAGAATGTTTACTTTATGGAGCAGGTTACCCCTATCTACAACTGGGCAATATCAAAATTCAAAGAGCATAACCTTGTTGGCAGTGAATATCTCGGCTATGAATATGAAGGGGGAACAATCGTAAAAGGTATTCGACACGAAGATGTTGAAAACTTAAGTTTCTCTGACTCACAACTTGACTTGATTGTGAGTAACGATGTGTTTGAACATGTGCCTCATCCCGTAAAAGCATTTGCTGAGTGCGCTCGTGTGCTTAAATCTGGTGGAGTAATGTTGGCAACGATTCCATTTCATAGCGGCATGGATGAATCGGTCATTCGTGCACAGCTTGATAACGGCCAAGTGGAACACCTATTGCCTGAAGCCTACCATGGCAATCCAGTTTCAGCAGATGGCTCGCTCGTATTTACAGATTTCGGTTGGGATATATTGGAACTGATGAAAGTAGCAGGGTTTTCAGGTGTGAGCGTGGATACCTATATTTCAGCAGAGTTTGGGCATTTTGGTGGTGGTCAGATTGTTTTTCGAGCAAGTAAACGGTGAGAATAGGAGAGGAATATGAACGAACTAATTTGGAGTAACACATTGTTGAATGACAGTAGGAGTTGTCAGTGACTAAAAAAAAATTGATATATAGCTTAAGTCGGAGAGATTTTATTTATGGTTTATTTGCTGGCGTCGTAGATAAGAATTTAAAAGTATTTGGTGTCAATGATGTCTATGTTTGTGGCTCCAGTGTTTTTCCAACTGTTGGTTACTCTAATCCAACGCTGACTATTGTGGCTTTGGCGCTGAGGCTTGCAGAACATCTTCATGAATAATAATCAAATATTTATTGTTGGCGCGACAGGGTATCTGGGCAATGCATTGTTGAGTAAGGCAAAGATATATTGTTCTGCATGTGGAACGTCTACTACCGGTAAAAGTGGCTTTCTCCAACTCCTTCTTGATTCTCCCTCTGATTTTGACTACAGGATTATTGGTCCCGATAGTGTTATTTTCTTAACTGCTGCGCTTTCTGCTCCTGATATTTGCACTAATGAACATGACCGCGCTTGGGCGGTGAATGTGACAGGTACATCAGCATTTATTACCAAGGTGATGGGTCGTGGTGGGCGGGTAGTTTTTTTCTCTAGTGACACGGTCTATGGCGAACGTAGCGATGCATTTGATGAATCCTCAGAAAGCAATCCATCGGGAGAATATGCCGAAATGAAGCATGAGGTGGAGAAACGTTTTTTAGGCAACCCACTCTTCAAATCTATCAGGCTTTCATATGTGTTTTCGCGAGAAGATAAATTTACTAAGTATTTGATCGGATGCGAGGAACGTGGAGAGGAAGCGGATCTATTCCATCCCTTTTATCGGGCAATTGTTCATCGTGATGATGTTGTTGATGGCGCTCTTGCTCTGGCTGAACGCTGGGACGAGTTTCCACAACAAGTGATTAATTTTGGTGGACCTGAAGTACTTTCAAGAATAGATTTCGCTGAATGTTTGAAGAGTGCTGGAATCCCTAGTTTGAGGTTTAAGGTAACAGAACCTGAAGAAGCGTTTTTTAAGAATCGACCTAAAATTATTGCAATGACATCACCAATTTTGTCCAAGTTGCTTGGACAACCAGCTCGTAGTTTGCTTGATGCAGCGAAAATAGAATTTGTATCAGGCTAGTTGAATTAATATCGATTTTTAAGTTTTAAGGAGTCAAATGAGTAAAAAAATAATAATAACGGGAATAACTGGTCAGGTAGGATCGCAGTTAGCGGATTACATATTGGAAAGCACAGACTATGATGTGGTTGGGATGATGCGTTGGCAGGAGCCAATGGATAATTTATATCATTTGGCTGACAGAATTAATAAGAATGAGAGAATTAGCATCTATTATGCCGATTTGAACGATTCGACAGCGATATCAAGAATGTTGCGAGATGTGAGGCCTGAGTTTATTTCACATCTAGCCGCACAATCCTATCCTAAAACATCGTTCAATATTCCAATTGAGACGTTGCAGACCAATATTATTGGCACGGCGAATCTTCTTGAGAACATTCGGCAACTTAAGGAAAATGATGGATATGATCCTGTTGTGCATGTGTGCTCATCAAGTGAGGTGTATGGCAAGGCAAAACCCGGCGTAGCTTTAGCAGAATATACTGCTTTTCATGGTGCGAGCCCCTACAGTATTAGCAAAATTGGAACGGATTATCTGGGGCAATTTTACGGAGAAGCTTATGGGATACGAACGTTTATAACAAGAATGGGGACTCATTCTGGTCCTCGGCGGAGTGATGTTTTTTTTGAGAGCACTGTTGCCAAGCAAATAGCCATGATTGAGGCTGGATTGCAGGAGCCCATTATTGAGGTGGGTAATTTGTCGAGCACACGAACTTTTCAAGATGCTCGGGATGCGGTCAAAGCCTATTTTATGCTTCTTGAGGAAAGTGAGAAAGGAAATATTAAGTGTGGTGACTATTTCAATATTGCTGGGGAAGAAGCTTTTAAACTTCCTGAAGTTATTGAACTTATTTTGAGTATGAGTACACGACAAGATATTAAAGTTGTGACTGATACTGATAGGTTGCGTCCAATTGATGCTGATTATCAAATGTTTGATAATTCAAAAATAAAATCTGTTATTAACTGGAAACCAGAAATACCAGTTCGACAGATGTTTAGTGACTTACTGAATCACTGGAGAGATGAGATTGCTAAAGGAAAAATACCTTTGAATAGGTGATTAGTTGGATGAGTTATTGTATTGGTATGAAAAATTTGGAATATAAATAATGATAGTAAGAGCACGCGCTCCACTTCGCCTTGGTCTTGCCGGTGGTGGTACCGATGTCTTCCCTTATTGCGACATTCATGGTGGGTATGTCCTTAATGCCACCATTGATCGTTATGCCTATGCGGTTATTAAGACGTTGGATGAGTCAGTGGTACGTTTTGTGGCTACGGATCAGCAGACAGAAAAGGTTAAGGCTGTTGATGAGCCGTTACTATTGAACGGCAAGCTCGATCTGCACAAGGTGGTCTATAACTATATGATCCAGCATTACAACGGTGGAAAGCCTATTTCGATGGAGTTAAGTACGTTTTGTGATGCGCCTGTAGGGTCTGGTTTAGGCTCTTCATCTACATTGGTGGTGGCAATGATTAGTGCTTTTTCTGAGTTACTGAACTTACCTTTGGATGATTACACCATTGCACATTTGGCTTTTAAAATTGAGCGTGTGGATTGTGGCTTGCAAGGTGGTAGGCAAGATCAGTATTCAGCAACCTTTGGTGGCTTTAATTTTATGGAGTTTTATGCAGATGAGCGTGCTGTTATTAATCCACTACGAATTAAGAACTGGATTATATGTGAACTAGAAGCCTCGCTATTGCTATTTTACACAGGTGTCTCTCGTGAATCTGCCAAGATTATTGAGGATCAAAGTAAGAATGTGAAATCTGGATTAACTGATGCTGTAGAAGCGATGCACGGTATTAAGAATGAGGCTTTGACTATGAAGGAGTGCATACTTAGAGGCGATTTTGATGGAATAGTAGTTTCAATGCGTAAAGGCTGGGAAAGTAAGAAACGTTCGGCAACAACAGTATCTAATCTACATATTGATGAAATATATAACGCTGCAATTAACGCTGGCGCCATGGCTGGCAAAGTTTCTGGCGCAGGTGGCGGAGGATTCATGATGTTCTTTGTGCCCCCAGAGAAACGTATGGATGTTGTTAGAGCTCTTGAAAGATTTAATGGGCAGGTGAGTAACTGCCACTTCACTAAACATGGCGCACAAACATGGAGAATAGGATGAAGCAGTATATTTCAGTCCAGATAGATGAGGCGCAACAAGTCATGTCTGCAATGTTTGCTGATGAAGGTTTGATTTTAACCGTGCAAGAGGCGGCTAATGCTTGTATTAAATCATTACAACGGGATGGAAAAATTCTATTAGCGGGTAATGGAGGCAGTGCGGCAGATGCACAGCATATAGCTGGAGAATTTGTGAGCCGCTTTGCAATTGATCGACCTGGATTGCCTGCGATAGCTTTGACTACTGATACATCAATACTCACAGCTATTGGTAACGACTATGGTTATAAGAAACTTTTTTCTCGTCAAGTTCAAGCACATGGTAATAAGGGAGATATATTTATTGGCTATTCTACCTCTGGTATATCGCCTAATATTACGTGTGCTTTTGAAGAGGCTCGTGCAAGAGGGTTAATTTGTATCGGACTCACGGGAAATCGTGGTGGGCCTATGCAGTCCCTCTGTGATTATTTGATAGAGATTCCCTCTAGTGATACGCCTAAGATTCAGGAAGGGCATTTGGTCATTGGTCACATCCTTTGCGGTTTGGTTGAAAATGCAATTTTTAAGGCGCCTAGTTGATGGAGGCAATTGTATTGGCAGGCGGTTTCGGCACTCGCTTGAAAGAGGTAGTGCCTGATTTACCTAAACCGATGGCACCTGTTGCAGGGCGACCTTTTCTCGAAATATTGCTTTCTATGTTGGCCGCTAAAGGCTTTTCTAGGGTTATTTTATCGCTTGGTTTTATGTCTGAAAAAATTAGCTCACATTTTGGTGATAATTATCTAGGAATGGAATTAATTTATGAAGTAGAAAACCAGCCATTAGGTACTGGAGGGGCGATTCGTGCAGCATTAGCGCACTGCGAGGAAGATCATGCTTTTATTTTTAATGGGGATACTTATCTTGAGCTTGAAGTTGATGAGCTAGAGAAGTTGTGGCAAAGAAATAATAACCCCATGATTGTAGTACGCGAGGTTCCTGATACTGCTCGTTTCGGTAGAGTGGAAATGAGTGATGGTCGTGTAATCGCTTTTCTTGAGAAGGGTCAGTCTGGCTTAGGTTTGATTAATGCAGGCTGTTATGTGCTTCCAAATGATGGATTAGATGAATTTCCTCTAGGACAGCCTTTTTCCATAGAAATTGAGTTTTTCATTAAAAACCTTCAGAATATAAGGCTTGACGGATTCATCATGCAAGGCCGCTTCATTGATATTGGTGTGCCAGTTGATTACGCACTTGCCCAAACTGAATTGGCAGGATTGTAATTTTGGCAGCCAATCGTGCACTTTTTCTAGATCGTGATGGCGTAATTAATGTGGATTATGGGTATGTGTATAAACCAGATGATATTGTGTTTGTTGACGGTATATTTGAATTGGTTGAAAAGGCAAAAAAAGAAAAATTCATGGTTGTTGTTATAACCAATCAAGCAGGTATTGGCAAAGGTTATTATAGTGAAACTGATTTCTATGAATTGATGAGCTGGATGAAAGACAAGTTTGTCAAACACGGCGGGAAAATTGATGCTGTATATTTTTGTCCATTTCATCTTGAAGGTGGTATTGGCTATTACAAAAAAGGTGCTGATTGCAGAAAGCCAAAACCGGGAATGATTCTAAAAGCAGAACTAGAGCTAAATCTAGATTTAAGTAGTTCTATTCTGATTGGTGATAAAATTAGTGATATTGAAGCGGGTTTAGCTGCAGGTGTAGGTAATAATTTTTTGTTAAATCCCAAGAAACAAGATAAATCCGACCCCTTGGTTTTATCGACCCTGTTTGAAGTAATTCCAATGATGAAATGAAGTTGATTTTTTATTGTATTTACTAAGATAAAGATAAATCTCTACTTTTATCTACTTTAGATAAAAGTTTTTTGGTAAATAACCTGCATTTGCTACATAATTAATATGTATCAGTGTTATTGATATGTAGCTAGCCTGATGGTGCTACATTATTTAAAGGTGATTGCCACACCTTGATGCGGTAGATGTAGCAAATGTAGATAAATTAACCTAAATAT
>CAZGBJ010000037.1:12453-16732 GCA_964523895.1 uncultured Enterobacteriaceae bacterium | reverse complement strand
GTAGGACCAGCATCTTCTTCTTTTGCAGAACAGATGTAGGTACGGTCTTCAACTCGCGCAACATCAGCAGGTACTGAACGAATGTAGTAGCTATTGGGACGCTTTTCTTCATTCAGTTTGATGGCGGTTCCGCCTTCAACCAGAATCTTCCACATATCTTCCCATTCTTGATCAGAACCATCACACCAGACGACATTATCAGGTTGACATAACGCGGCCATTTCATCGACCCAAGCCTGTAGTTTCTTATTACTCGTAGACATCTTATCTTTACCTCGTATTAAGTGTATTTTTGCTTAACTTTTATTAGGTAAAAGCAGATCCACACAGTTTCTGTGATTCAGCATTTACCTGAATTTTTTAATTCCAGAACGTAAGAAGTCTTCCTAATTACTTATTTTTATTATAATTATTTTTTATTTTCTGGGAATTATGCGTGCTGCGAGGCAACATTTCTCTCGCAGAGAGCACATACTTCTTGTTTTTGCGGACTAAATCAAGCCGATCTTGAAGAAATAGTCTAAATTTCTTGTGAGCCAAGAAAAATTAATGTCGCTGGGGTTTGTGGTAATTCAGTTTAAGACATTGCAGAAAATGATTTGACTCCGTTTCGTCCATGCTGCTTGACAAAATATAAGGCGAGGTCAGCTTTTCTTAAAATATCGCTAAGTTGAATATCGTCATGAAGAATTTCCTCATTATTGAAGTCTGCCAGTGTTGCTATTCCAATACTGATCTTAATTTCCATTGTATCTTCATTACATTTCCAATCATGTTCTTCTATGCTCGCTCTAATTCGTTCGGCTAGTACTATAGCGCCTTGATTATTGGTTTCTGGTAAGGCGAGTACAAATTCTTCACCGCCAATTCTGGCAAGCGTATCTCCTTCACGTGTAAATTGGCTCAATATTTCTGACATAGTTGTCAATACATTGTCTCCACATTCATGACCAAATGTGTCATTAACATCTTTGAAACGATCAAGATCCATGAGCATGAGACTGAATGATTGAGAATAGCGTTTTGCTCTTGCTAAAGTCGATGAAACCTCGGTAAAAAAGTAGCGGCGGTTATATAATTTTGTTAATGGGTCAATAACTGACATTTCTTCATAGCGCGCTCTTAATTTTTCTGATTCCTCAAGAGCGTGACGAAGTTCTTCAGTGCGCGCATCCACAATACTTTGCATATCACATAAGAGTTTATTATTACTTAACAACATACTTATTAAATCGGCGTAGATAACTATTGAATGTTCTTGCCATGATTCAAAATGATTCGGTTCGGGATGAGATAATTCAACGACACCAAGAAGCGTGTTATTTACCATAATGGGTGCGCAGATTAAGGCTCCAACTTTTTCTTTGTTTGTTTCATATTTAATCAGGTTTTCGTCAGATGCTTTGCAGTTGTGAATATGTATTAGCTGAAGGTTCGCGGCCGTTTTTCCAACAATTCCTTCACCCAACAAGTATGATTTGCCGTTACTATTTATGGAAGATTCATTTGTAATAAATTGTTCCCAATTTAAATTTGCTACGCACTTAAGTGAATTCTTTTCAAGCAAATATAAGGATGCTTTTTCAACCTCCAGATGCTCGATGATCGTTTTCATTATTGAGTCTATAAATTGTTCTTTCTCGAGTTGTTGAGTTCCCAGATTCGATATCGTCCTTATTCCCGATAAAGAATCTAATAATTGCATAAACCGGTTATTTAAAATATCCGGCGTTTCCAGCTTTTCAATAATATCTTTCATTGATGTTACCTGGTTATGTCATCGACGAGTTTCTGGATATCACTTAATTTACTATGAGATTTATCCAGATAAGATTTTAATAAATCAGGATTGAGCTTAAGTGTTTTGATTACTTCTAATTCTTGCATAGGGTCGTAATTAGTATCGAGTACCCATTGCCGGGCGATTCTTGAGCAGAAACCAATCAATATGACCAGGTTTGAATTTCTATCCTGATGACTCAGGTCATGGTGGTGTTCAATTATATCGATCATTTCATAAGGTAGTTTCCATTTATGCCCTAACCATGCACCTGCCTGGTGATGATTAAAATCAATGGTCTCATTTTCATAATCGATTAATCGTTTCTCTTTATCTTCTACAGAAGTAGTAAATAATTCAGTCATAATATTTGGGAAACGATGAACCAGAACTAATATGCCTATATTGTGTAACAAGCCATATAAGTAAAGTTGCTTAGGATCGAAGACTTCTTTTGAATCAATGTGGTTTGTAAAACCACTAGCAAGTTCTGCTGTTAGAAATGCGCTGCACCAGTATCGTTTAAGATCAAAACTTGCACATTTTTCCAGATCAAATACCTTACTCATTGCCAGACTCAAGGCAAAACCTTTTACCAAATCCAGACCTAAAACATTGATGATAGCTTGTTCTATAGTGGTGACATTTCTGCCAAAACCAAAAAAGGCTGAATTAGCCATGCCTATTATTCTCGCTGTTAGAGCAGGATCTCGTTTTATTATTTTTGCAATATCATCCATATCAATAGTGTCATCATTGGTTGCAATCAGGATATCCTGTGCTATTGATGGTATGGGTGGTAAGCAGTCTATTTTTTGGATCTCTAGTCTGACGCTTGATACTGTTTGTTGTCCGGTCATTTCAGAACTAGCCATTATTAATATTATTTAGGTATAGTTGCATGCTCTTTTTTATCGGCTGCATCAGGCAGTTTCTTAAATTTAATTTTTACTTAAATGTTAGTATTTACTTACAATGATAACTTATCCAGATATTGATCCTGTTGCCTTAGATATGGGGCTCGTGAAAATACATTGGTATGGTATTACCTATGTCGTGGGTATTTTGGCGGCATGGCTGTTGTTACGCTATCGAGGTAAGCAGTCTCATTGGGAGTTTAGTAATGAGCAAATCTCCGATCTGATTTTTTATGCCATGCTCGGTATTATTCTTGGCGGTCGTTTAGGTTCGGTGATTTTTTATAATTTTTCGTATTATATTCAGCATCCGATTGAGATCTTTTATCTGCAACAGGGTGGCATGTCATTTCACGGTGGTTTGATCGGTGTGCTTGTCGCAGTCTGGTTTTTTGCTCATAAAATTAACAAGCCTTTTTTCAGAGTGACAGATTTTATTGCACCAGTCGTTCCAGTAGGTCTTGGTTGTGGCAGGATTGGAAATTTTATCAATGGTGAACTTTGGGGAAGTCCTAGTGATTTACCCTGGGCAATGATTTTTCCTGACCCTGCAGCGGGCGGTATTGCCAGACATCCTTCGCAGTTGTATGAAGTTCTATTGGAAGGCATGTTACTGTTTATTATTTTATGGTGGTTTTCTTCAAAGCCAAGACCCATGATGGCAATCTCTGGTTTGTTTCTACTTGGATATGGTGTTTTCAGATCACTGGTTGAATTTGTCCGTGTGCCGGATCAGCATATTGGCTATGTTGCGTTTGATTGGCTAACTCAGGGACAGTTGCTATCACTGCCTATGATAATATTGGGTGTGATATGGATGCTTATGGCGTATAGGAAAAATTAATGAAGCACTTGCAATTGCTCCTGCATTGCAAGTATTTCCGCCATCCATGGCGGTCACAAGTAGTATAAATATTTACAGAGATTAAGATGAAACAATACTTGGACTTGTTAAAGCACGTAAAAGAAAGCGGTTTTAAGAAACAAGATCGAACCGGCACTGGGACAGTTAGTGTCTTTGGTTACCAAATGCGATTTGATTTAAACAAGGGCTTTCCTTTAGTCACGACTAAAAAATGTCATCTTAAATCAATAATTCATGAACTACTCTGGTTTTTGAATGGTGAAACCAATATTCAATATTTGAAAGATAATGGTGTTCGTATCTGGGATGAATGGGCTGATGAAAATGGTGGTCTTGGCCCAGTCTATGGTGCGCAATGGCGATCGTGGAACACGAGTTCTGGTGAAACAATCGATCAAATCTCTAATGTAATTGAATTGATAAAAAGTGATCCCGATTCACGGCGTTTGATTGTCAGTGCCTGGAATGTGGGTGAGCTGGATAAAATGGCATTAATGCCTTGCCATGCTTTTTTTCAGTTTTATGTGAGTGATGGAAAACTTTCTTGTCAGTTATATCAACGTAGCGCAGATATCTTGCTGGGTGTGCCATTTAATATTGCCTCCTATGCTTTGTTAACGATGATGATTGCACAAGTCACGAATTTAAAGCTCGGTGATTTCGTGCATACGTTTGGTGACGCACATATCTATCTAAATCATCTGGAACAAGTTGAGA
>CAZGBJ010000037.1:0-12353 GCA_964523895.1 uncultured Enterobacteriaceae bacterium | reverse complement strand
GTGCATACGTTTGGTGACGCACATATCTATCTAAATCATCTGGAACAAGTTGAGACACAATTAGAGCGCGAACCTTATCCTTTGCCTGTGATGAAAATTAATCCGGAAGTAAGCGATATATTTAAATTTGCTTATGAAGACTTTGAGTTAATCAATTATCAGGCTCACCCGAGTATTTCAGCACCCATAGCAATTTAATACTACACAGAAACAGACGAATGAAACTTTCCCTTATTGTAGCTATGGATCGTAATGGTGTTATTGGTGCTAAAGGTGATTTGCCCTGGAAGCTTTCTGCTGATCTACAAAACTTCAAAAAATTAACCATGGGGAAACCCATAGTGATGGGACGTAAAACTCATGAATCGATAGGTAAGCCGTTACCGGGCCGGGAAAATATTATTCTTACCCGGGATACACATTATCAAGCAGAAGGCTGTACTGTTTTACAAAGTCCGGATGAACTATTGAAGCATTGTAACAATGCTGATGAAGTGATGATTACCGGTGGTGCAGAAATCTATCGAACTACATTAAAACAGGCGACACATTTATATTTAACAGAAGTGCATACAGAAGTAGAAGGTGATACGTTTTTTCCTGAGTTTGATCATAGTGAATGGAAGGAGTTATCGAGAGAAGGTTTTAAAGCCAATGAGAAGAATGAGTTTGATTATAGTTTTGTTTTATTAGAACGAATTTGAACTGTTAATGTTGACAAAGATTGCCAAAATATGCCAATCTTTTGTTAGGAGGTATTGTTATGGCGACTATGAATGTTTCTCTTCCAGATCTTATGCGTAAATGGGTCGAATCCCAGATCAAAACAGGTCATTACAGTAACGTTAGTGACTACATCCGTGATTTAATACGCGAAGATCAGAAACAAAAAGATAAACGCGAAGTGTTAATTCAAGCACTTGTAGCTGGCGAGAAAAGTGGAGTTTCAAAACGCACGATTGATGAAATATGGAAGGGTATAAAACAAAAGGATAGGTAAATGGTTGAATTCTCAGAGGCCGCAGCCAAGGATATTGAGATTATTTTTGAAAGGTCTGTAATAGACTTTGGTCTTAATCAAACAGAACTCTATTATAGCTCACTCAAAAATTGTTTTGACCTTCTAGATAAGAATCCGCAAATGGGCAGCGAAGCTACTGATATTAAATCTGGTTATCATCGTTTTTTACATCAGAGCCATGTCATTTTTTATCAAATTTCTGATGAGGGTATTTTCATAGTTCGTATTCTGCATAAACGAATGGATATTGCTAAACATCTTGATTAGCAAATTTGAAGTGTTAATTGAGATTTATATCTTAGGTCGTTGTGATGGAATACTGAATAACTTTTCATCTTCTAATCGCATTGCAGTTAACTCTCCACCCCATAAACAGCCTGTATCAAGAGGATAAACATTATATTGTTTAAACTCTTTTTCGTTTCCTAGGCGTACCGTCGACCAATGGCCGAAGATAATTTCATTCTTAATTATTCTCTGTTGCCAAAACGTTGAAAATTTATCACTTACTAGATACAAAAATTCTATTTGCAATATATCTCATTATGAGATATATTTGAATCATGCATATTATTACGCGAAGGAGATTGCTGGAATTTGCAGAAAAGCATTCTAATACTTCGGTTTCACTGGATGCGTGGTATCGAATTGTTAAACATAGTGAAATAGCTAATTTCTCGAAATTGAGAAAGATATTTCCAAGTGTAGATAAGGTGGGTAATTTAACTGTGTTTAATATAGGTGGTAATAAGATAAGACTCATCGCAGCGATACACTACAATACTCAATGTTTATATATTCGCCATGTGTTAACACACAAAGAATATGATAAAGAGAAATGGAAAAAATCATGAATAGTCAATTAAAGAATATCTCGAAAGTGTGGCCAAGTATCAAAACTATATTCTCAGTGCCACATTCTGATGATGAGTATCAGGCCTTAGTTAAAACATTAGATAGCTTAGTTGATGAAGTAGGAAATAAGCAAAATCATAAGTTAGCACCAATAATGGAAACGATAGGAAACCTGATAGAAAACTATGAGAATAATGAATATAAAATAAAAGATGCTTCTCCTGTAGAGGTTTTAAAATATCTTATGCAAGAACATGGGTTAAAACAATCTGACTTAAAGGAAATAGGAAGCCAAGGCGTGGTGTCTGAAATATTAACGGGGAAAAGAGCACTAAATATTGAGCAGATAAAAAAAATCAGTAATCGATTCCATGTTTCGCCGTTAGTGTTTATTTAGCCTGAAAAGAAAATATTATTTTTGAAACTTCTCTTGCTGTGATGGAATACTGAATAACTTTTCATCTTCTAATCGCATTGCAGTTAACTCTCCACCCCATAAACATCCCGTATCTATTGGGTAGACATTGTATTGTTTAAAGTCTTTTTCGTTTCCTAGGCGTACCGTCGACCAATGTCCGAAGATAATTTTATTTTTTTTTGTTTTACGTTCTGGCAATGCATACCAGGGAGTTAATTGTTTATCTTGTGAGCCAGGAGGACATTTTTCTTTTAAGTTAAGTCTCCCACTCTTGTCACAATATCGGATACGGGTGAAGCAATTAATAATAAAACGATGTCGGTCAGCATCTTTCAATGTGTTTGACCATGTGTCGGGTTGGTCGCCATACATTTGATGTATGAAGTCATTGAATTGTTCGCTTTGTAATAATGATTCTGTTTCTTGTGCAAGTTCTTTTGCTTGGTCTAATGACCATTGTGGAGGTAAGCCGGCATGTATCATTGTGTAGTGAAATTCAGGCTCAGTGACAAGTAGTGGTTGATGTTTTAGCCACTTAAGTAATTCTTCTGAATCATCTGCAATTAATATCTCATCAACAGTATCTTTACGATGTGGTTTCCGAACTTTATTGGCAATAGCTAATAAATGCAGGTCGTGATTACCGAGTACTGTTTTCGCATTTGTACCGAGTGATTTAACGAAGCGCAGGCAGGCTAATGAATCAGGACCTCGATTAACGATGTCGCCAACAAACCAGAGTCGATCATTTGTTTTATTAAAATTTATCTTGTCTAGCAGATTTTGAAGTTCGAAATAACAGCCTTGCAGGTCACCTATGACGTAGGTGCTCATGGCTATTGTAGTACGTTAGGTATAGAAAGATTGAAAACCGGTATGGGTGCTTCAAACTCGACACCGTCATCTCCGACCATTTCATACGAGCCTTGCATACAGCCCACGGGGGTTTCCAGTACTGCGGCACTGGTATATTGGTATGACTCTTCGGGGATAAGGTGAGGTTGTTGACCTATGACGCCATCACCCCTGACTTCCTGTACTTTACAATTAGCATCTGTAATTAACCAATGTCGGCGCAATAAAGTGGCAGGAACAAGTCCTACATTAGTGATTGTTATAGTGTAAGCAAAAACATAGCGCGCCAGATCAGGTGAGGATTGCTCTGCAATATAACTGGTTTTGCTTGAGATGCTAATATCGTATTGTTTCTCTGTCATAGGTTCATTTCACCTTAAACAAGCATAGTATTCAAGCGAGGATTAAATTTCTGATGACATCATTCGTTGCTGTTGATTTATTTTTTGTCGATAGCTGATTGCTTCGCTGAGGTGTTGAGTTAATATTTTTTCGCTATTAGATAAGTCGGCTATGGTTCTGGCCACTTTCATAATACGATGAATTGCACGTCCGGATAATCCTAGTTTTGTTGTTGCTGTTTGTAATAATGCTTTGTCGTTATCGTTTAACTGGCAATGTTTTTCAATATCTCCTGTTTTTAGTTCTGAATTTACAGCGCCACTCCGATCCAGTTGTTTATTAAATGCATTAATAACACGTCGTCGTATCGTTGAACTACTTTCGGCATTTTCATCTTTTGTTTGATTAATAATAGCGTTAGGTATGCTGTGTACTTCTATAACCATATCAAGTCGATCCATGAGTGGTCCGGAAATTTTATGCTGGTAACGATTGATTTGTTCTTCGGTGCATCGACAACGACTACTTTTATCGCCTAGATAACCACAGGGGCAGGGATTCATCGCAGCGATAAGTTGAAAATTAGCCGGATATTCAACTTGTTTAGCCGCACGAGATATAACGATGCGACCAGATTCCAGTGGTTCACGTAGTACTTCTAAAACTTTCCGATCAAATTCAGGCAGTTCATCAAGAAATAATATGCCATTGTGAGCGAGCGAAATTTCGCCGGGTTTGGGATGACTGCCACCGCCAACCAATGCCACGGCTGAGGCTGAGTGATGCGGCGAGCGAATGACTCGTTGTTTCCAGAATTGCGATGAAAAACCATGTCGGCTTATCGATGCAATAGCGGCACTTTCTAGCGATTGATTTTCCGTCATTGGTGGCATGATGCCTGGCATGCGTTCAGCCAACATGGTTTTGCCAGAACCTGGAGGGCCAACCATTAATAAATTGTGTCCGCCGCTAGCTGCGATTTCTAATGCTCGTTTGGCATGTTCATGCCCATAAATATCATCCAGATCAGTTTCGTACTGAACCGAAGAGTTCGTTTGTTTTCTTTGGTGTATCTCAAGTGATTTTGTTCCTGATACATGTGCGCAAACTTCGAGTAAATGTGTTGCTGGTTTGCATACTGTATCTTCAACCAGTGAGGCTTCATCTGCGTTCATCATTGGTAGTATTAAACTGCGCCTGGATTTTTTCATTGCCAAAGAAACAGGTAGCACACCAGTAATAGGTCTTAAGTCACCCGTTAACGATAATTCACCAATCGCTTCATGATCCTTTATTCCATTTTCAGGAATTTGCCCCGAAGCAATTAAAATTCCGAGCGCAATGGGTAAATCGAAACGCCCGCCTTCTTTAGGGAGATCGGCTGGCGCTAAATTGATTGTGATTCTACTGAGTGGAAATTCAAACTGATTATTCAGAATAGCACTACGAACACGTTCTTTGCTTTCTTTAACAGTTATTTCTGGAAGCCCGACAATTGCAAAACTGGGAAGACCGCGGGAGAGATGGACTTCTACTGTGACTAATGGCGCGTTGATACCATCCTGCGCACGCGAATAGATTATAGCTACACTCATATTTCATCATCCTTGATTAATAGTAAAAACTTTTATATTCAACCAACAAAATCAATTGAATTAAATACTTGTAAGTATTGATTTACTTTTTAGTTTCGTCCAATTGTTTTTCTAATGCTGATAATTTTGCCTGCAAAGTATCAAGTTGTGCTCTAGTTCGTTGTAACGATGCTGTTTGAATATCAAATTCTTCACGTGTTACCAGCTCCATCTTCGAAAAAGAGGCATTGAGTGTTGCACGTAAATTATTTTCCAGATCCTGTTTAAAATTGTGCAGATCTTCAGGTAATGCGTTTGACACATCCGAAAGTATTGCTTCAATTTTTTCTTTTACCATTCTATTTCGTTCATTCTTTACTATTAATAATTGAATCATATGTTTTGCCAGCGCATATGTCATTTGTAATCGATATTCTTCAATTTAGGAATATTCGACCTATTTTTGATCACTGAGAATATTAATGCACAAAGATAGTGCGATAAATTAATTTTTGCTTTATATAAAATTAAGAATTTAGATTGAATTATATATATAAATAATTGAATTTATTAAAATTAATCTAATTGGTATAGAACATGCAATAAGGAATATTGAAATTTTACCAAGGCAATGAAGTCTTGAAAAATCACTTTTCCAAAGGGGAAATAAAATGAAAAAAGTAATGATGCTTATATTAGCGTGTTCAAGCATGCTTTTATCTAATCTAGCATTGGCTGAATCGCCACATGAATTCAGTGCTAATGTTGCTCTATCAACTGATTACATGTATCGCGGTCAATCTCAAACGGGTAATTTGCCAGCGATATCTGGCGGGTTGGATTATGCCCATGAATCTGGTTTTTATCTGGGCACATGGGCGTCAAATGTTGATTTTGGTGGAAATGTAACATCAGAAATCGATATTTATGGCGGTTATGGCGGTAGTCTTGGCGGATCAGGTATTAGTTATGATGTTGGTCTGCTTTATTATATTTATCCAGGGCAAGCAACCGGCAACGATTTTAATTTTATCGAAGGCTATCTTGGTTTTGGCTATGATTTCAGCGATCAATTGAGTGCGGGTGTCACTTTCCGTGCGACACCTGATTGGCAAGGCGCAACCGGTGACGGCTTCAATGTTGAAGGCGCATTGGATTACTCGCTTCCATACGGTATGACCTTGTCGGGTAGTGTTGGGCATCAGACCGTTGATGAAAATGCGACTTGGGGCACACCTGATTGGACTTATTACTCAGTTGGGATTTCTAAAACAATCATTGGACCATTCGATGCAAGTATAGCCTGGATTGACACTGATTTGGATAATGGTGCTGAATGTTTCGGCGGTAATGTGTGTGATGGTCGCGCTGTATTCACAATATCAAGTAGTTTCTAGTTCTAGTTAAATACATAACTAACTAACAACCTTTGCCTATTAGCAATGTGCTGATAGGTAGGGGGTAATTTGGAGAAATAATTATGAAGTTAGTAACAGCAATTATTAAACCCTTCAAACTGGATGATGCGAGGGAAGCTCTGTCAGAGATTGGTGTACAAGGCATGACTGTGACAGAGACCAAAGGTTTTGGTCGTCAAAAAGGACATACAGAACTTTATCGTGGTGCTGAATATGTGGTTGATTTTTTGCCGAAGATTAAACTCGAGGCGGCAGTAGCTGATGACAAGGTTGATGAAGTTGTGGCTGCAATAACCAAGGCTGCAAGTACTGGCAAGATTGGCGATGGAAAAATATTTGTTTCATCACTTGATCAGGTGGTTCGTATACGTACCGGTGAAACCGGCGATGACGCACTTTAAATCAAACATCGGTGAGGAGATATAAAACGATGAAAAGTTTATTTAGTAAATTAATAAGTCAAAAAGGCTTGCTAGGCGTGGCGCTGTTAGTCGCACCTTCAATTGCCATGGCCGATGATTTGAGCGCTGGTGATACAGCCTGGATGATTGTTGCCACGGTATTAGTTTTATTTATGACCATTCCGGGTCTGTCACTTTTTTATGCAGGCATGGTTCGCAGTAAGAACGTTTTGTCAGTGATGATGCAGTGTTTTGCTATCACCTGTTTGATGTCAATACTCTGGGTATTATATGTCTATAGCCTGGCATTTGGTGATGGTGGCAGCATGAATGCCTTCTGGGGCGGTTTTGGTAATGCAATGCTTGCTAATATGAGCGTTGACAGTATGAGTGGCACTATTCCTGAATCTGTCTTTATGACATTTCAAATGACCTTTGCCATTATTACTCCAGCCTTGATCGTCGGTGCTTTTGCTGAACGCATGAAGTTCTCAGCGATTCTGATCTTCATGACTGTTTGGGTAACGATTGTTTATGCGCCAGTATGTCACTGGGTATGGGGCGGCGGTTGGTTGGGTAGTAAATTTGCCATTATTGATTTTGCTGGTGGTACGGTTGTACACATCAATGCAGGTATTGCCGGTCTAGTCGCATGTTTGGTGCTTGGAAAACGCAAGGGTTATCCAACAACAGCAATGCCTCCACATAACCTGACACTGACTCTAATCGGCGCAGCGATGCTTTGGGTTGGTTGGTTCGGTTTCAATGCGGGTAGTGAATTGGCAGCTGATAATGCTGCTGGTATGGCAATGGCTGTGACACAGGTAGCAACTGCAGCCGCAGCATTGACCTGGATGTTTGCTGAGTGGATGACACATGGTAAGCCTAGTGCACTGGGTATTGCATCTGGTGCTGTCGCAGGATTGGTTGCCATTACACCAGCATGTGGAAACGTCGGACCAATGGGAGCACTTGTTCTTGGTGCGGCTTCTGGCTTCCTTTGTTTCAAGGCGGCAAGCACACTTAAACGTGCGTTTGGCTATGATGATTCACTGGATGTATTTGGTGTTCACGCTGTTGGTGGTATTGTTGGTGCGATATTAGCTGGTGTGTTTGCTTCTGAGTCACTGGGTGTATTCTCAGGTCTTGGTTTTGCAGATGGCGTAAGCAGTATCGGCGGACAGGTTTTCAACCAGGCTGCTGGTGTCCTCGTAACCATCGTTTATAGCGGTACTTTAACTTTTATTATTCTTAAAGTAGTTGATGCGGTGATTGGACTTCGTGTTAGTGAAGAAGATGAGACCGAAGGTCTTGATCTTGCTTCTCACGGGGAACGAGGTTACATCTTGTAATCTTTCACCTTTCAAAGTAACAAGGAAAAGGGTGCTTCGGCGCCCTTTTTTGTTGCCTGAAGAAAATGTTTAATTTCAACTGATGCACCAAAATGGAAATTTTGTTAACCTTGGTGGTGCATATTTAACATTCAATTCTTATAAAAATCTGCAAGGGGAAAGCTATGAAAATGGTCGCAGCGGTAATCAAACCTTTTAAGCTGGATGATGTGCGTGAAGCACTTTCAGCTATCGGTGTTCAAGGTCTTACAGTGACTGAAGTTAAAGGGTTTGGGCGTCAAAAAGGACACACCGAATTGTATCGTGGTGCGGAGTATGTGGTTGATTTTCTCCCTAAAGTAAAAATCGAAGTCGCTATCGACGATGATGCTACTGACTCGGTTATAGAAGCTATTACGAATGCCGCGGGTACGGGGAAAATAGGTGATGGTAAAATCTTTGTCTCCAACCTGGAACAGATTGTTCGTATACGTACCGGTGAAACGGGTTCAGAAGCGATATAAAAAAATATTTTAGGGGGATTTGAGGAATGGTAATAAAAAATAGTATTCGCTTTATAACTGCGATGGTATTCATGCTGCCTATGACGGTCTATGCAGATGAATTAAATGGCGCAGATACCGCATGGATATTAACGTCTACAGTTCTGGTTTTGTTTATGACCTTGCCTGGTCTGGCATTATTTTATTCTGGTTTGGTGCGTGCAAAGAATGTGTTATCTGTTTTGATGCAGTGTTTTGCGATTGCCTGTCTAGCATCCATTGTCTGGATGGTTGTTGGTTATGGTTTGGCCTTTGGAGACGGAGGTTCTTTGAACAAATTTGTTGGTGCCGGCAAGGTATTAATGTCCGGGATTGGCTTGGACAGTGTTAGTGGCACCATTCCTGAAACTGTTTTTTTCATGTTTCAAATGACGTTTGCCATTATCACTCCGGCACTGATTATTGGTGCTTTTGCTGAAAGAATGCGTTTCTCTGCAGTGCTTTGGTTTAGTGTGTTGTGGTTGATTCTGGTTTATGCGCCAGTATGTCATTGGGTTTGGGGTGGCGGTTGGTTGTCTGATATGGGATTTATGGATTTTGCCGGAGGCGCTGTTGTCCATATCAATGCCGGTGTTGCTGCTTTGGTTGCTGCAATTGTCATTGGTAATAGAAAAGGTTTTCCACAAACTGCGATGCCACCTCATAATATGGCATTAGTTGTCATGGGTGCTTCGATGCTCTGGGTAGGTTGGTTTGGATTCAATGCCGGTAGTGCCCTAGCCGCAGGAAGCAGCGCTGGAATGGCGATGGCTGTTACCCATATCTCTGCCGCAGCCGGTTCTTTGGCATGGATGGCATGTGAATGGATTAGAAATGGCAAACCCAGTGTGCTTGGTATTGTAACCGGCATGGTGGCTGGTTTGGGTACCATCACTCCGGCATCCGGTTATGTTGGCCCATTGGGCGGTTTAGCGATTGGTTTGCTTGCCGGTGTGGTCTGCTATTTCGCGACGCAATATATTAAACGTGGATTAAAGATTGATGATTCTCTAGATGTATTTCCTGTACATGGCGTTGGCGGTATCTTAGGTACTCTTTTGACAGCAGTTTTTGCTGCTGAATCGATGGGTGGTTTGGGCTTAGAGGCAACGATGTCTTCTCAACTGATGACTCAGTTGATTGGTGTTGTCGCAACAATCGTTTGGTGTGGTGTTATCACCTTTATCATACTTAAGCTGCTTGATGCGGTGATTGGTTTGAGAGTAAATGAAGATGAGGAAACAGAAGGGTTGGATATTGTGCTTCATAATGAGAGAGGTTACAGCCTCTAAACATGCCTGGATATTTATTGCCTCTTTATGTTGATCATAAAGAGGCAAATATTTGATATAATATCGTTTGTATATGACCTAATCTGAATTTCTGAAAGAGACTTTCAGTCTAATACCGTAGTTCAAGCTCTGAATCTCATATCATTTGAGTATAAACTCGCTAATAATCATTCATTTGAAGACAATGACATTATTATTATCTTCAAATGAATTTGTGTATTTAAATATTTTTACTCAGAGCTTACAATGCGTGTTCTGTTAATTAATACTTATAGTGTAGTGGAAGGAAATTTTCTAAATGCCTGATCTTATTGATAAAAGTATACTAAAAACGTTTGTGCCGGCGAGTGCGCTCAACACTGAAAATTTTCAGGAGTTAGCGGCTAAGACATTTGTAGAAAATGTGGCTGCAGGTACGGCAATTTTTAAGGAAGGGGATACCGATAGAAAATCTGTTTACCTTATTGAAGGCCAAGCTGAAATTGTATCAAGTAAGGGTGAAAGCAAGACGGTTATGTCTGGATCTGATATAGCCAAGCATCCTTTAGCTAATCAACAACCAAGAAAATCTACTGCTACAGCCAAGGTTGATTCCGAGATCATAAGAATTGACAGTGATTTACTCGATATATTACTTACCTGGGATCAATTATCCGGTATTGAAGTCGATGAGATTCAAGTAGAAGAAACTTCTGAAGATGAAGAAGATGACGATAGTGATTGGATGACACGTATTTTGCAGTCAAAAGCGTTTCTGCAAGTCCCACCGGCAAATATTCAAGCTATGTTTATGCGCATGCAGGATATACCTGTGAAAACAGGGGATGTCATCATTAAACAAGGTGGAGAAGGTGATTATTATTACATCATCAAACATGGTAAAGCCAAGGTTACACGAACTTCAAAAACAGGGTCTGAATTGACATTAGCTACTTTGGGAGATGGGGATGCATTCGGTGAAGAAGCTTTGCTTTCGGAAGCGAAACGTAATGCTAATATTGTCATGACAACTGATGGTGCGATGATGCGTTTATCGAAAGAAGATTTTAATGAACTGCTAAAAGAACCTATGTTGAGTTGGGTAACTAATGAAGAAGCTGATGCCATGGTTAAGGGTGAAGGTGCTGTCTGGATTGATGTCAGATTAGAAAGTGAGTATAAAAATGCAAATATTGAAGGCAGTATTAATATTCCACTATTTATGTTGCGATTAAAGGCACAATCTCTGGACACGGAAAAACAATATATTCTTTATTGTAATAGCGGCCGCCAAAGTTCAGCGTGTGCTTATTTACTAAGTGAACGTGGATTGCAGGTCCATTGTCTTAAAGGCGGTTTGGTCGAACGTTCTGGCAGTTAATTACTTTTTAATCTAGTGAGTATTGACCTTAGCCTGGATACATCTATTAATAATTACGCCGTATTTGGTAACCCGGTCAAACATAGTAAATCTCCGCAAATTCATTCACTGTTTGCCAGGCAAACGGGCATTACACTAAATTATCAAGCTATTGAAGTTCCGCATGAAAAATTTGGTGAATATGTAAAGCTGTTTGCTTCTCAAAAGGGCAAAGGCTTAAACATTACAGTGCCTTTCAAAGAAAATGCTTTTTCACTTTGTAACACATTAACTCAACGTGCAGAATTATCAGGCTCAGTTAATACGATTTGGTTTGATGAGCAAAATAATATTCATGGTGATACAACAGATGGCAAGGGTCTGATTAATGATCTCACTATTAATAATGGCATTGATATACATAATAAATCTGTACTAGTAATGGGTGCGGGAGGTTCAGTTAAAGCCATTTTAGAACCGCTTTGCACAGAAAAACCAGAACAAATAGTTATTGCTAACCGTACTATTTCTCGCGCAGTGCAATTAACTGAAAAATTTTCTGTTCAAGGAAATATAGAAGCATGTTCGTATGCTGAACTTTCTAATCGTTCATTCGATATAATAATTAACGCTACTTCACTCAGTTTAGCTGGTGAGCTTCCACCTGTTCCCGAAACTGTAATTAAAAATAATACATGTTGTTATGATTTAATGTATTCAGATATGAATACAATATTTATGAACTGGGCTAAGGAACAAGGAGCAACTAAAGTTTTTGATGGTCTTGGTATGTTGGTCGAACAGGCTGCAGAATCATTTAATGTTTGGCATGGTGTAAAACCTGACACGGTATCAGTGATCGAGAATTTAAGAAAAAGTATAGGGAATAGTAGACGGTAGACAGTAGACGGTAGACAGGGAACAGTAAACGGGACAAACTTTTTTCGACTACCGACTACCGACTA
>CAZGBJ010000036.1:0-17221 GCA_964523895.1 uncultured Enterobacteriaceae bacterium | reverse complement strand
TGGCTTCAGGAAAGGGCTTTTTGTAATGTTTATTATTAAAAATGAAAAAATAAAATACTTTTAACTAATTAAATTTATGTAGGTAATGCTATGTTAGAAAAAACTAATGGTTCTCTTTATCAAGAAGAATACGGTCACCTTATTAATGGTGTTTGGGTAGCAGGGGATAGCGGTAAATCAATTGACCTATTAAACCCATTCAATGGAGAGAGACTCTCAAAAATCGCCGCAGGAAATTCAAAAGACGTTAATGCGGCTGTAGACGCTGCCTCTAATGCTTTTCCTGAATGGTCACAATCTTCTCCAAATCAACGTCAGGAGATACTCTTTGAGATAGCACGTCGATTGAAAGCAAGGCTAAATGATTATGCCATGCTGGAAACCTTAAATAATGGCAAACCTCTACGTGAATCTTTACATTTCGATATTCCCCAGGCGATCAATCAATTTGAATTATTTGCTGGGGCTGCATTTCATTTACATGGTCAGTCATTTGATTATCCAGATGCCGTTGGTCTGGTACACAGAGAACCTATTGGTGTTTGTGCGCAAATAATTCCCTGGAACGTGCCGATGATTATGATGGCGTGCAAAATTGCGCCGGCATTAGCGGCAGGTAATACCATCGTGATGAAACCTGCAGAGACGGTTTGTCTATCAGTGATGGAGTTTTTTCGTGAGATGTCTGACATTATTCCTCCTGGTGTCGTTAATATTATTAGTGGTTATGGTCCTGATGTTGGCGAAACCTTAATTACTCATCCAGATGTTCGCAAGGTTGCTTTTACTGGTTCTATACCAACCGCACGGAAAGTAATGGAATACGCATCGAAAAATATTATTCCGCAAACTCTGGAACTGGGTGGTAAATCAGCACAAATCGTTTGTGATGATGCTGATATTGATGCCGCAGTTGAAGGCGCAACCATGTCCACCGTATTAAATAAAGGTGAAGTATGTTTAGCGGGTTCACGACTGTTTCTGCATGAAGCTATTCAAGATGAGTTTCTTGAGAAATTTAAATCTTCTCTGGAAAATATACGAATAGGTGATCCTGCTGATATTGCAACTCAAATGGGGCCGCAGGCTTCTGTGACGCAGAGAGATAAAGTCTGTAGTTATCTTGAACTTGGAACAAAGGAAGGCGCTAATATTTTGACAGGTGGTCAACGTGCCTCGGGTGAGGGACTGGATGGCGGGAGTTTTATTCAGCCTACTATATTTACCAATGTCACTAACGATATGCGTATTGCTCAGGAAGAAATATTCGGCCCTGTGACTTGTGTCATACCCTGGAAAGATGATGCTGAGGTTATGCGTCTTGCCAATGAAAGTAATTATGGACTGGCAGGGGGTGTCTGGACGACAAATCTTGCGCGTGCACATAAAATTTCTCGCTCGATGCAAACAGGAACAGTCTGGATTAACCGTTACTATAATCTTAAATCAGCAATGCCTTTGGGTGGTTACAAACAAAGTGGCTTCGGTAGGGAATTTTGTTTTGATGTGCTTAATCACTATACGATAACAAAATCTGTGGTAATTAACCTGCAAGAAGGCGCTATGGGCGTGTATGATCAATAATCATCAAGCACCCAAATAGTATTAGAATAAATATCATCATATACGAGGAAAGATAATATGGCTGTTCCTGTTTTATTTAACAGTTTATTAAAAATAGATGGTGTATTGGGTGCCGTTCGTTGGCGTGAGTCTGTCCCGGGCAAAGGTGCTGTTACTCCACCATTAATGATCGAATTTATTGGTAGTATTACTGAGGATAGGGCAAGTCGATTGATGGTGCATGCTGAAGCTGCAGGTCTGGGTATTTTCGGGATCAGCCAATTAAGTTATCATCGTGCGCCTGAAGATAAATCAGTCGTCTATCCACTTGATGCCTACTACGCACACAGCATGAATTCTTCTGTCGTCGCGACAATTAATCGAGTAGCCGTATTACTTGATAATAAAGTTAAGATCGATATTCAAGATCTAATTCATAAAATGATTATGGTTGATAATCAATAAAGAGATAAATAATTTAGTAATTTATTATTTTATAATTAGTAGCGTTCGAAGTATTCATTATGTTCCCAGTCGGTTACTGTTGATAAAAAACGATTAATTTCATGTCGCTTTAGCATCAAATAATAATCAATAAATGTTTTACCGATGGCTTTCACCATCATTTTTGACTCAGATAATGCAGTGATGGATTCCATTAAACTGTCTGGCATACCAGGCTTATCAATCTGTGCATATGGATCATCGAGTGGTTCTCCCGGGTCAAGTTTGTTATTAATACCATCTAACCCCGCAGCAACTTGAGATGCAAAAAACAAATAAGGATTGGCTGCAGGTTCGCCTGATCGGTTTTCAATGTGCACCATAGGGTCTCCGACACAGGTAAGCCTGAGATAAGCTGCCTTATTATCAATCGACCAGACAGCGCGATTCGGTGCCAGGGCATTTGCATTTAAACGTTTATAGCCATTAATGGTTGGATTTGAAAAAGCTGTACATGAGGCTGCATGTTTTATCAATCCAGCCATGTAATGACGACCAGTAGGTGAAAGAACATCTGTTTTATTACGACTAATGAAAGCATTATTTTTAGTCTTAGAATCAAGCAAAGATTGATGTAAATGCCATCCACATGAATAAATATTTGGCAATGCAGGTTTACACATAAACGTAACCAGGAAACCATGTCGTCTGGCAATTTGTTTTAATGCCGAGCGCATGAGTACCATCGTATCTGCTGCTTGTAATGCCGGCATCGGTTCCATAGTGATTTCACATTGTCCCGGTCCCCATTCTCCTTCAATTGAACGGATGGGTAATTCAAGAGCGAGCAGTTGATCCTGGAATAAACTCATTATAGCTGCTAGTTCATCCAGGTTTTGCTCCCCTTGATGTTGATAACCATGCGCTAATGGTGAAACACTTGGGGGAACAGGTGGTTGGGTTGATGCTTCCATAGTCAATTGTGGGTCGTCAATTTTAAAAACATGAAATTCCACTTCCAGGCCTATCTGTAATTCATAACCTTTGGTATGCAAACTATTCAATTGCTTATGTAAAATATTTCTTGGTGAAAAAGGCATGACTTTGCCTGACTTAAGAAATAAATCCGAAGTTACCCAGCCGGTTTTTTCTGCCCAGGGTAATATTTTAAAAGTAGTGGGATCGGGCACCAGAATCATATCTCCAGCACCACCCATTTCTTTATTACCAAAACCACCATCTTTTGAAAACACTGGCAGGAAAATATTATTCGCCGAGTCCATTGCAAACAAAGCATGTGTACTGGCCAGGCCATTTTTGAGTGTGCATATAAATTGCTTAACAGGGAGAAGTTTTCCTCGTGTTAAACCATGCTGATCACAATAGACAACGCGTACATTACTTATGTTATTGCTTTTAAGCCTTTGTATGAGGTTCTTTGCTGCAGTTGATTGAATGTTGTCCCAAAGTTTATGCTGTTTGATAAATTCATTCAAACCAAGTGATGATGTACTTGTATTTTTATTTACCATAGATTCCTCACTGAATAGCTATTAGATTTTTCACAGAAAAAATGTATTGTTTTCCTGCAAGCAATCAGCATCAATTAAATTAATTTGTTTCACCGCAATCTTCCAATTGTTATTTTCATTTACTAATGAATATCCATACCAACCTGAAAGAATACGGTGTTTTCCATCGAATAAGGCATCCAATATAAAACTGGCACGTGCTCTGGTTTCTGAATCATCCCCTTGCCAGTATTCAATATTCCCCAACATATGCCGGGTTCTGATCACAGGTACCATAGAATAAGCCATACCCGTTCGAATTCGTGTGACCCGATCTTCCAGGCGACGCCTGTCGTGCAGCTCTAGAGTAATTTCTTCACGTGGATCAGATTTTGTGTAACTGGATGGAATCCAGTAAATACATTCTCTGCTATAACATTCAAGCCATTGCTCGAGCCTTAAATCATCTGCTAATCTGGCTTCTGCAAATATCAATGCTTCACAATTGTTAATATCTTTTATATCAGGTTTGATGTGATCAGAGACAGGGCCTTCGAGTTGCCAGTCTTTAACCAGCACCATCAAACGATCATAAAACGCATCATCAAGGTAATAAGATGTCTGTGATGAGTTTTGAGTTTCATCCGTTTTCATTTTTAATCTTGTGCCAATGAGTAGTCGATGTCAGATTCCATCAAGCGTTTCCATTCCGTGTAATAGCTACGCATATGAATGTCTGAAGAAACTGGTGCTGTCATCAAGCCATTTTCATCTGGGTGTTCCATATCTGTATTAAGGTGTCGACTCATATCTATCCAGTCAATTTCCTTTTCCTGCATACCTTTAAAGCAGGCCTCGAAATTAGCTGTATCGTCTGGCTCACCAAACACAGTAAAATCTTCTTGGGTTCGCATTCTCAGTGTGTTCACAATCGGCAGTACACCTTTAATGGTTGTTGCGTACCAGCTCATATCAGACAAGTTGACGGATAACGGCGTGATCACCTGAAGTTGATTACCTATAATTAATAAGTTTGGAAAAATATTCAGGTTCATACCCGCACCAGTAGACATCTCCAGGTATTCAAGCGCTTTCTCTTCACCCACTTCGTTCTTAAGTTGTTCAACAATAACTTCTCTACCAGGCTGTGGTCGTTGCCTTTCGAATGCTGAGTCTTCATACATACAGGGGCGTTGATCAAGAAAGGTATGGCCGTTTCCAAGATTTTGTGAATACATGTCCGTTGAATCAATACCACCAGAAAAATAATCAATATCTCTACCTTTACCATACCTTTGTGTTGTCATACGTAATAATGACTGATGAGAAAATTCAGGGTGATAACCATCCCCGGCATTGTCATATAAGCATTTCCAGTTGGCATGCACGGTATACTGTTGGGCTCCACTGATTTGAATGGATTTATGCTCACCGCCATTATGCTCAATCCATTCATCAATGTGTCCTGCAGCAGAGCCAAGGTGTTTTTCTATCGACTGTTCTCCCTTTTCCGGGTTACAGGTAGCAAAAATAAAACCGCGATATTCAGCGATGAAAGGGATTTTTTTCAGGTTAAATGAGTGACGGTCAAAATCCACACCATAGGCGTCGGCATGTGGGATGGCAGCGCATTCGCCGTCATTTTTAAATGTCCAGCCATGGTAAGGGCAGGTGAAAAATGGATTTTTATTGCCTTTTTTCTCGCGACAAATAGTCGCTCCTCTGTGAGTGCATCGATTAACAAGAGCATTGATATTATGTTCTTTGTCTCGCGTGACAATAATTGAGCGCGATCCCATTTTTCTCTGAACAAAACTATTGGGTTCTTCTATCTCACTAGCATGTGCCAGGTAAATCCATGTGCCCGAAAAAATTCTTTGTTGTTCGATAGAATATATTTCAGAGTCAGTGTACACACTGCGATGAACACGACCAGACTGAATTAAATTATCGAATTTTTGCACTCAATATCTCCTGATAATGATGTTTGCATTATAATGGAACAAGATTAAATTTACTCAATGATTTATGCTCAAAAAGCACTGGTTTAATTAATGCCCAAAAGAATGAATATTACTGTCCTCATCAATATGCCAGTACCATTTGATAGCACAATAGATCGTTTATTACAGGCTAAAGAGCATAAAATAAACTACATAAAATTGCATGAAGGTGACGCCATTCCAGCAGTTTCCGAGATTGACTGGTTGATCGTCATGGGCGGCGCAATGAGTGCCAATGAAGAAGAAAAATACCCGTGGCTTATACCTGAAAAAAAACTGATAAAAGAAGTCATTGACTCTGGAACAACAACCCTAGGCATCTGCCTCGGCGCACAACTCATTACTAATGTCTTGGGTGGAGATGTGTATGAGAATTCCTCACCAGAATTAGGTTGGCATGAGGTATCGCCATCTGCTGAGATACAAAACACTTTGTTAGCGGGTGTTTTTACCGAAAATAAAATGGTCTTTCATTCTCATAATGAAACATTTGAACTACCTGACGGAGCAATCAGGATTATTTCCAGTGAGGCCTGTGAAAATCAGGCGTATGTTTATAAGGATCACGTAGTAGCAATCCAGTTTCATCCGGAAATTACACAAGGAATTGCAGCTTTATTTGTACAATATTGTGCTGATGAGTGGAAAGGTTCACCTTACGTTCAATCAGATTTGAATCTAATTAATAATGAATCATTATTTTCTCAATCAGAATTAATCATGACTCAAATTATGGATGTTCTGGAACAAAAAGCGCTCTCAAAGGTTGTCCATAAATAATGCAGATGTTATTTATTTTTAACTGCGTCACTTCCTGAATTAACATCGCTTCTGAATTCATCAGTTGTATTGGTGTTTGGAAACGCTATATCAGGTATGGAACAGCCAAGAAAATGGCATAAAGGATCCCATCCATCTATAACGTTATAGACTAGAAGTCTTTCAGATGGAATTGTACGTTTTACTTTCTCGTTATGTTCTTCGTAAATTTGAATTGCCTTGTCTTTATTGCCTAGATTCCCATGGAAAGTATTATCAAGGATTAGCTGCCTCGTCATAAGTCCTTGTTCCCGTTTCACCGGGTTGTTCTTGCTAACGGGTTGGGAGAGAACATAGTAAATTGTGTTACTTATACTTTCATACCACTTCTCCGCATCTCTAACCGTCAGGATGACTTTTGCATGCGGATAAAACTCTGCTAACTGTTGCCAGAATGATGCGATTGGCCAATCGACTGCTGCCTGATATGTATCAAGCAGCTTATCCCAGTCTATTTTTTTATCATTTACCAATGCATGCCATTGAGGTATGTGTTCAGGTTTCTTTGATACTTCATGCATATGATAACAAGGTGCATATCCCAACCGTTCCAGGGCATGTTTTAATGAAAGGGTACCGGTGCGACCAAAGCCTGCACCTATAATTGACAATGGCATAATTGGAAATCTAACTAACTACAATCTGGTTATTATCCAGGACGCTTGCCAAAACCAATTCCTCCATCACTGTTAATAATCGTCCCAGTTACATACCTTGAGTTCTCTCTTGATGCCAGTAGAGTATAAAGTCCGCTATGGTCTTCAGGTTCAGAGGCAAATCCCATTGGCGTCATGCCTTCAATGAGCTTATCAACATCCGGAATGTCGGATAACTTTGAGTCTCCCTGACCAGCCGAACTACTTCCGCCAAGATTCGTTATAGTAGCGCCGGGTGCAACACCATTGACCCGAACATCAGGCGCCATTTCGTATGCCAATTGTTTAATCATTCCAACCACTGCATGTTTTGATGCGACATAGATGGGGCCACCGCCGCCGGTATAGAATCCAGAACTCGACACGGTAAAAATCAAACTTCCATTGGTTTTTTTGAGTTCGTTCATGGCCGCACGTGCGCCCAATAAATAACCTTTTACATTGATAGAAAATATTTCATCACAAATGGATTCAAGATTATCATGCTCCTGTTCCATTAAAGGCACCATGTAATCCCAGATACCTGCATTACCAATAAATACATCCAGCTTACCAAATGTCTCAACCGTTTTTTTAACAGCAGCTTCATTATCTGTCAGCGATCGTACGTCTCCAGTAATACCAACGACTTTATCACCCAGTTTATCTTCAATTGATTTGACAGCATCTTCTGTCCTGTCCATGACGCCGACCTTTGCTCCTTCAACTACAAAACGTTCAACGACAGCCAAACCAATTCCTGAGGCACCACCTGTAATTAAAACCACTTGATTATTTAACCAGCCCATTGCGAAATCCTCTCTCTAACTCATTGATAATAATGCAATAAATAATATTAAAAATATTTTATTTTAATATCAAATACTTTATAGAAAAACTGTTTTAAATGCATTATTTAGCTTAAAAATTAATGTAAACTCATTTCTTATGTCATTGGCCAAATAAATACAGAAGACTACGAGGGGAAGAATGGAGGACAATCACAGCAGCAAAAAGAATGAAATTATAGATATCAAAGAAGGATGTCAAAGCCACCTTATGCACAATGACAAGGAAGTATTCGAGTTTGAGATGGATAGAATATTTGGACGCTGTTGGCTGTTTTTAACACATGAATGTGCTATCCCTAATTTTGGTGATTTTATTACGGCCCGAATGGGTCTCGATGAAGTGATCGTCGTTCGACAAAAAGATAATTCAATTAAAGCATTCCTTAATGTTTGTCGTCATCGTGGCGCGCGCATTTGCGCAACAGAAGCAGGCAATACTCGTGGCTTTGTCTGTAATTATCATGGTTGGAGTTATGGCGCAGACGGTTCGCTTCAAAGTGTTCCCTTTGAAGAAACTGTTTATAAAAATCGTCTGGATAAATGTAATCATGGTCTCTACGAAGTGCCTTGTATCGAAAGTTATCATGGTTTCGTTTATGGTTGCCTTGATTCTGATGCACCGGATTTTAAAGAGTATTTGGGAGATTTCGCATGGTATTTAGATATCTGGATGAAAGAGAGTGGCGGCATGGAATTGGTGGGGCCCCCTGCGCGTTGTTTCATTCATGCAAACTGGAAAGCCCCCTCTGAAAACTTTGTCGGTGATGCTTATCACGTTGGCTGGACGCACACTTCAGCATTGAGATCGGGACAATCAGTCTTTGAACCATTGGCTGGAAACTCTCAACTACCACCTGAAGGAGCAGGGCTTCAGGTTACTACAAAAAATGGACACGGCCTTGGTGTCTTGTTTGATGCATATGCCGGTGTTCATGGTGCCGATATGATTGAAGAAATGATGGCCTGGGGAATGACTAAACATGCTGAAATAGAGAAAAAATTGGGTGAAAAAAGAGCTCGCTTATATAAATCTCATTTAAATGGCACTATATTTCCAAACAATAGTTTTCTTACCGGCTCTGCAGTCTTCAAGGTTTGGCAGCCTCATAGTCCGACAAAAACAGAAGTCTTTACCTGGGCCATGGTTGAAAAGGACATGCCTCCTGAATTAAAAGATAAAATATCAAAATCTGTGCAACGAACATTTGGCATAGCAGGTTATTGGGAGTCAGAAGACAATGACAATATGGAATCAGAAACACACATGGCGTCAGGCACTGTAGCACGAAAACTTAGATTAAATTCACAAATGGGTCTCGGTGGAGATTTTCAGGATCCGGATTACCCGGGAGTGATCGGAGAATCTGCTATTGGAGAAACATCGTACCGTGGATATTACCGTTTTTATAATGATTTGATTAACTCTAATAATTGGCAGGAAGTGAATGAGTGTAGTAATGATTGGGTTATTGATCTTACTGGGAACTCATAACCTTAATTTAATCAGGTTTAGGATAAATACTAAAGGTATGGAAAATAATGGGATCTGAGCAAAAGACTAAAAATCACGAAGCTTATGTTAGTGATGATGTTCTCAAGGATGTCGAACGTTTTTTGCATCGTGAAGCCAGATTGCTCGACACCGAAAGTTTACGTGAGTGGCATGAAGAAATGGTATCTTCGGATATCCGTTATATAGTCACAACAACTCAACTTCGAAGTAGGAAGGAACGAAGATATAAGCAGGAAGATAAAGTTTATTTATATTGTGATGATTATCAGCAGCTTGGTGTTCGGGTAAATCAGTTTTATGATCCACAACATTGGCGGGTTGATCCCCCAGAAAAATATTGTCGGATGATTTCAAATATTGAAGCTTTTTATACTGACAACGAAAATAAAATTAATGCGAGGAGTAATTGTTTTGTCTCAAGAGCCCGGCGTACTTATGAAGTTGATCACTTTTTTTACACACGGGAGGATATTTTGCTTAGGGATGAATCAAATACATTAACCTTATTGGAACGAAATATTGATTACCCGGAACGTTCTGTACAGGGACGTAATATGTTGATTTTATTATGAAGCTATCTTTACGGTGAACATTTTGTGAAATCAAGACTATGGTTGCTAATCATATTTCCATTTCTGATGGGGGGAGGAAGCTCTTATCCGAACACGCCCGAACAAGTTGTAGCTAATTATCTCAGTGCAATCAAGGATTATGATTTTCCAAAAGCACATTTATATTTAACCGATGAGATGACACGCGGGATTGATGCCTTTAATTGGGCAGTAGAGCAAAAACAGATATATAAATATGCCGAGGTTGAGGTTTATGGTTATAAGATTTATGAGGCTGTTATTCAGAATAAAAAAGCATCTGTTCCAAACATACTCAGTTCACGTGATAAATTTATTAATAAATCTGGGGCTGATGAATATGAGATATATGTATTAAATAAGTCGAATGGTGATTGGTACATAAATAGACAAAAACTGGTGAATGAAAAGGACAGGGATAAATGGTTTAATAATCTTGTAATCTCCAGTGATCCATAACAGGATTTTTAAATGATGCTTCTTAAAGGTTCATGTCACTGTAAAAAGATAGAGTATGAATTGGAAACAAGACTATTCTATCCCTATATGATTTGTTATTGCAGTATCTGTCGGAAAACCAATGGTGCACCGTTTGGGGTTAATATTAAGGGTCAATTATGTGATCTGAAAATAATCAAAGGTAAAGATTTTATAAAAATATATAATGCCAGAGATTGTAACCGGCATTTCTGTTCTGAATGCGGTTCATCACTTTATATTACTGACATAAGGTGGCCTGAAGGTGTTTGGCCGAATGCAGCCAGTGTTGATACGCCATTGCCTGCACCGCCAGAATACCAGCAGATATTCCTTGATGATAAGGTGGATTGGTTTAAGCCTGATTTAGCCGGGGAAAAGTTTAATGGCTATCCTGAATGGTCGATAGACGAATTTCATCAGCACTGGAATTTGCTTCCAAACAAATAAAAAAAGAGGAACAAAATGAAAACGGCTTCTACACCTATGCCCGATGAAAATGGCTATTTTGGAGAATACGGTGGTCAAATTCTTCCCCCGGAACTGACGTCTATTATGAATGAAATTAAAGATGCTTATCTTGAGATCAGTCAAACAGATGCCTTTAAAAACGAATTAAATGATTTATATAAACATTACGTCGGTAGACCCAGTCCTATTTTCTATGCAAAGAGATTGACCGCAAAACAAGGTGGGGCAAAGATTTTTTTTAAAAGAGAAGATTTAAATCATACCGGTGCACATAAAATTAACCACTGTCTGGGTGAAGCCTTATTGGCAAAACATATGGGTAAAACAAAAGTATTAGCAGAAACGGGGGCTGGCCAACATGGTGTTGCATTGGCAACTGCCTGTGCCCTGGTAGATATTAAATGTGAAATTCATATGGGTGAAATTGATATTGAAAAAGAGCATCCTAATGTTACCAAAATGAAAATTCTTGGTTGTGATATCGTGCCTGTTAGCAGAGGCACAAGAACACTTAAGGACGCAGTTGACAGTGCCTTTGAAGAATATGTTAAAGATCCGATTAATTATTTATATGCTATTGGATCGGTCGTTGGACCTCATCCCTTCCCGATGATGGTGCGAGATTTTCAAAGTGTTGTTGGTAGGGAAGCCAGGCAGCAATTCCTGGATGAACAAGGTAAATTACCAGATATTATTTCAGCATGCATTGGTGGAGGATCAAATGCCATTGGTTTGTTTACCGCATTTCTATATGATGAGTCAGTTAGGTTAGTCGGGGTAGAGCCTGCAGGCAAAGGACTGGACACGGAAGAGCATGCTGCAACAATGACAAAAGGAACAAAAGGCGGTTTGCATGGATTCAAATGCTATATCATGCAAGATGACGAAGGTAATCCACTTCCTGTTTATTCTATCGCCTCTGGGCTGGATTATCCTGGTGTAGGGCCGCAACATTGTTTATTAAAAGATTTAGGTCGGGTTGAATATACTTCGGTTGATGATGATGCCTGTGTCGATGCTTTTATGACGCTTTCCAGGACAGAAGGTATTATTCCTGCATTGGAAAGTGCTCATGCAGTTGCCTATGCCATGCAGCAAGCAAAAAATATGTCCGCAGATGAATCTATCCTGATTAACCTTTCCGGAAGAGGTGATAAGGATGCCGATTTTATCGCTGATAAACTCAACTTATAATAATTTAATTCTTTAATAGCGAATACTACCCATGTTAAGAATAATCACTCTGGTCTTTATAATATTCAATAGCATAAATTGCATGGCAACGAATGGTTATTTTGCTATAGGTTATGGTTCTAAATCTGTAGCAATGGGCGGTGCATCAGTCGCTTACCCGCACGATGCTTTAGCTGCAGCAACTAATCCAGCAGGAATGGCTTTTGTCAAACCGGGCTGGGACGCTGGAATGCGATTTATTAACACGCCGCGTGAAGCACAAATAGACTGTCGGGGTGTTGGTGCATGTACTCAGATTGTTAGTGATAAGAGCAATCGTGATTTATTTTTAGTTCCAAATTTTAGCTACAATAAATCCTTGAATGACCGTGTGACATACGGTGTGAGTCTGTATGGTAATGGTGGAATAAATACGAGTTATGGTAAAGCGCTGATTGTCGAAACATCTCGACGTATTAATGGTGCTGCGCCTCCCACAGGAGCAAAACTCGGCGTCGATTTTAGTCAGGTTATACTTGCACCAAGTCTGACTTATAAGATTAACAATCAACATACATTTGGAATAGCGCCATTAATAGCAGCACAGAAATTCAGTTCTCGAGGATTAGAGGCATTTATTCCCTTGTCATCCGCATCAGGTAGTCTTACTAGCAGAGGAAGTGATTGGAGTTTTGGCTTAGGGTTTAGAGCAGGCTGGTTATATCAATTACACCCCAGAGTGAGAGTCGGTGCAGCCTATGCCAGTAAAGTTTATATGACAAAATTTAAAAAATACGATGGATTATTTGCTAATGGTGGTGAATTTGATATTCCTTCTAATTTTGGTTTTGGTCTTGCCTTTAATTTAACAGATAAACTGGATTTAGCATTGGATGCCAGCCGGATTTTATATGGTGATATCGATGCACTATCAAATCCGATTGTTACTGCAGCAGAGTTAGGAGGCACAATTAGCACCGATAGACGTCTCGGTGGAAGTAATGGTATTGGTTTTGGTTGGCGAAGTGTCTGGGCATTTAAGGCAGGATTAAAATATGAAGTTAATCACGCATGGACACTTCGAACAGGATATAACCATGGAGAAAAACAAATACCGCGAGAATCGACTTTAATGAATCTTATTGCTCCCGCTGTTCCACAAGATCATCTAACTTTGGGCGTGAGCTATCGGCCCAGTTCTAACACGGAAATATCTTTTGCGTATATGCATGCATTCGAAAATGAGTTAATAAATTCATCGACGCCATTAGGCAAGGCAAAAGCTGAGATATCACAAAATACAATTGATATTAGTTTTTCGAAACAATTTTAATTAAAAAGGTAAATCCAACGCAGTACATAAATAACTCATGAAAGGTGTGGTGGTGGAATATGTTTCAATTACTTTGTCAGCAAAGTTTTCTTTATAAATATCATTTTTAATAAGATCATGTCTTGCGATAAAGTCTTTACGTTTTAAATCTGTAATTAGAGGATGATTTTTGTCATAACCTCTGGGAGGAAGTTTCAGCGATTCGCCGGTGAGATAAAAATATTTTTTAAATTCCTCGTTATTTAATGCTGCCTTCCATGCATTTGGATTATCAATAAGCATATCACGTATGATTCTTAGAACCTTATTATCGGGTCGCCACATGCCTGCAACCAGAAAGACAGATTCCGGTTCAATATGCAGATAAAACCCCGGGGCATGAACATCTTTTCTAGCTTCATGTCTGAATTGAATACCAATATTTGTTTTATACGGTGTTTTGTCCTTACTGAAACGTATATCACGATATATACGCATTAGTGAACCACCGGATTTTTTGGAAATAGCACGAAAATGTGGAGATATTAATCTCAATAAGGGCTGTATTTCATTGATAAATTCTAATGACGGAGAACGGACATCATCTTCATAACGTTGTTTGTTATCATTGAACCAGTCACGTTGGTTGTTTTTTGATAACTCTAAAAGAAATTTGATAGTATCTTTAGTAAATATAGTTTCAGACATGATAATTAATTTTTACCTTTTAAAATCCTGAATTTTTGAGCGATAATAAATCAAATGAAGATTTGTCATTATAGCATTGTGCTGTTCCTTGTCTTGCAACTGCCCATCACGGCTCAAGCAGACCAACATGATTTACGTTTGGATGATTTGTTTTCTCGATTAACAACCACGAAAAATGGAAGGATGGCTCAATTAATATCTGAAGATATTTGGAATATCTGGTCAAGATACGATAGCCGAGAGGTTAGTGAATTGTTTCGTCATGGTGAATCTGCTATGAATCGTGGTGATATTCAATTAGCCCTGAAAGATTTCAATAATGTGGTAGAGATCGCACCGGATTTTGCAGAAGGGTGGAACAAGCGAGCAACGGTTTATTATCAAATGGGAAAATATCAGGCGTCACTTGAAGATATTGTCGAAACGTTGAAACTGGAACCAAGACATTTTGGTGCAATTACCGGAAGAGGGCTCTGTTACATGAAACTCGATAAGTGGGGACTTGCATTAATATCATTTGAGCGAGCTTTAGTAATCAATCCCTGGCTGCAAAGAGTGCGTGAAAATATAAAATCATTGAAACGCATGCTTAGACAAGCGGTTTGATATTATCAGATCCGCATTTATTCAAGACCGAATGAATAGCATTGCATACCGAGAGTCCCATAATGAATTTCATTGAATAATCGCTGTTTAGATCTACCATGACCCGCTCCAATAGCAAATAAAAAGGGCAGGTAGTGATCGGGAGTGGGGACTCCTGATTTTCCATGGGTCAGATTTTCAGGGTTACATAAGTTATCAATATCATCATTCATCAATCTTTGATAAATCTCTTCCACAAATTCTTCAGACCATAACTCAGCGGCATTGGGTTCATGCCATCGTAATGAACGAATATTATGCGAGATACCACCGCTACCAATAATGAGAATTCCTTGTTTAGATAATTCTGAAAATGTTTGACCAAGTTTAAGATGCCATTTAAAAGTTTTAGACGGACAAATTGATAATTGTATGACGGGAATATCGGCATCAGGATACATACTACGCAAGGGAACCCATGAACCATGATCAAGACCCCGCACAGGATCAATGTCTAAATTTAATTCGGCACTTAATTTTTGTGCGTACTCTATGGCACCGGTTACCGGGTAGTTGATGGTGTACATGCTTTCAGGAAAACCATGGAAATCATGAATCGTTTCGGGTTGTGGGTTAGATGTGATAGTAGGTTCAACCGTTTCCCAGTGAGCTGACATGATGAGTATTAATTTTGGTTTGCGAATAGATTTTGTAATCTCTTGCCAACATATGGCTGCGGGATTATCAGTTTCAATGGCGAGAGTTGGTGAACCATGCGATAAAAACAGGACGGGTAAGTTTTCAGAATTCATGGAACAGTTTCTGAAAAATCGTAAACACGTATCTTTTCCAATACTGGTTTGACATAAATACGTAAATATTCTTGATGGTCTGGATGTTGTAAATAAATTTTCATGTCAGCTATGGACTCAAATGTCATATGAATACCAATATGATAACTGTCATCGACAATCGCTCTTTCACTTCTTACTACTGTGCCCACATTTAAATCAATAATTCCTGGAATTGTTTTTAATTTATGTGTTTCATAAATAATGTTATCGATGGTTTCATTATTATTATTTTCCAACCATAAAAAAACTTGATGGTGAATAATGGTCGTTGAAGCAGAAATAACTATTGTTGGAATTAATGTTAAGAAAAGAATTATAAAAATATAGAGTCTAGATGTTTTCATATTATGTCATCCATGCATTGGCATAAAAAATTAACTTCTTCGACGGTGTTGTAATGTGCGAAACTAATACGTGCCACTCCTATGTATGGATCGAACCCAAGCGCAGTTAGACAACGCCAGGCATAGAAGCTCCCTGATTGTGCAGCAATCTTCTTTTTAGCCAATTCTTTAATTAATGTTTTACTGGAACATTCGTTTTCTAAACTAAAAGAAAAAGTAGGAGAACGAATTGAGGTGTCAAATTCATACTTGCCTATCAAATGGATGGATTTATTTTGTTCAATAAAATCGAGAAATATTTTTGATAATTTTGATTCATGTTGTTTGATTAGACTAAATACATCTTCGAACATGCCAAAACCGGATTTTCTTGTCGTTGAAAAATGATGTTCATGGATTAATCGATAATAATCTGTCAATCCAGATAAGCAAGCTGCTTCTTCATGATTAGCACCTCCCGGGTTTACAGCAATACGCAAATAATTTGGAGAACCGGGCGTAGTAATTTTTTCATACTGCTTGGGCATGAATTCAAGAGATAAATTGGATAACTTATTATGGTGTTTTTGATCGACGTATAACAAACCAAGATGAGGACCAAATGTTTTGTAAAGACTCAATGTGTAAAAATCTACATCAAGCTCTTTTACGTCGATACTATGGTGTGGGGCATAAGAAACACCATCTACTAACAACAGTGCTCCTTTAGCATGAACCAGTTTGGCAATCATCTTAATATCATTAACCGAAGCAACTATATTTGAACTATGATTCATACATACCAGTTTTGTTTTACTGGAAAGTAATGGCTCAAGGTTTTGAATGTCCAGTTCAGCAGTGTCTGGATCAATTTGCCATTCAAGAATTTTTTGACCTGATTCAGTCAATCTTCGCCATGGACTGATATTGGATTCGTGATCCTGATTGGTAACAATGATTTCATCACCTGCCTCAAACCATGATTTGAGCGCTTGTGAAAGCATAACCAGGTTCATGCTAGTGCAATGACCAATTACAACTTCATTATGATTTGCATTGATCATTGTGGCCATCTGACAGGTACTTTCTTCAATGGCTTGCGTAGCATCAACTGATGGTTGATACAATCCATAGGGTTGTACCTTGGAGTGAATCATAAAATGGTTTAGCTTGTTTATAACAGATTCCGGTACGTAACTACCGCCTGCATTCTCCATAAAAATCCAGGATGAGGTTTCATCATCGTTGAAGGCGGGGAATTGTTTTCTTACAAATTCAAGGTCGAGCGACATCGCGGTATTATAGATGAAGTAAATACTAAAATTATCATTGATTTTTACACAACATGTGTACGGGTTTGTGTTTTTAAGGCACTCTCTTAACTAAGTT
>CAZGBJ010000035.1:0-19620 GCA_964523895.1 uncultured Enterobacteriaceae bacterium | reverse complement strand
CTGACCCCGAAATTTCTGCCGACGACAAAGGCAATAAACAAGGCAGCAATAGCGACAATGTCATAGCGAAATTTTCCCCAGAGCAACAAGGAAAAAATAAAAAAAAGCAGGCCAAACAGAAAAACTTGCTCAAAGGTCATAAGATAACCTCAGGTAAAAAAACAATTAAAATAATTAACGGCCTAAGTTTAGCAGGGAAGGTGTTTGGATTAAATCTAAGTATTAATGTTACTTGTGGTTAACCCTATTTATTTATTAATTTTATTTATCAGCCACCCAAAGCCAGCACCAGTAAGAAACATAATAATTGAATAAGTCACAGCTGGAATCATCATCGTGCTATTACCAATCAACGTTCCAGCCACAACAAGTGCCAAAGTACCATTTTGAATACCCACTTCAAAACCAATCGCCGTTGACTGTTTGTGATTGAGCTTAAACCAGTTTGCAAGCTGATAACCCAACATTAATACCACAATATTAAGCACTAACGTCGCAGCGCCTGCTTGAGCAAAAAAACTGAGCATATTTGCAGAGTTTTTCATGATGATTAACGCAATGATCAAGAATAAGAAAAAAATTGAAAACCATTTAAGGGCATTTTCAATTTTCTTGGCTAAGACTGGTTTGCGAGACAAAGCAAACATGCCTAAAGCAATCGGAATAATGGTGATCACCAACAATTGAACGATGGTTTTAATAATCGGTAACTCAAACTGAGTACTACTCTCCATAAAGTAGAGCATGCTTAAAGATGCAAGCAAAGGAATGGTAAAAGGCGTAACCAAACTGGTCAGCAGCGTTAAACTCACAGAGAGTGACACATCACCTTTAAATAAATAAGTAAACATATTCGATGTCGCACCGCCAGGTGCTAACGCAATGATGATTAAGCCAACAGCCAATTCAGCAGGTAATTTGAAAATAAGCGCAAGAATAAATGCAATGATGGGCAATAAAATTAACTGCCCAGTTAAACCTATCACCACAGCTTTAGGATAATTAAAGATATTTTTAAAATCAGAAACCTTTAAAGAGATTCCAATGCCAAACATAATCAGAAAAAGAGACAAAGGAAGAATAACTTTAGTTAAAACATCAGCTTGCATGCATTACCCCAATATTAAGAAAAACCGTGGTCTGTCCCCTATTGTTACTATTTAAGTAGCTCAGATTTTTAAAATATTTATAGCTTCTCTAAATTTATTGTATTTCCTATCCATATAAATACCTTTAGTTGCACTTGAATATAAATATTTTTGCAGATTTATTATTGAAATTGGTAATCCAATTCTTATGTCAAATGCATTCCCTGTTTTTCTTTTAGTAATATTGCATGGGTATATACCATCTTGATATTTTAAAAACCATTCTAAATCACGTTGTCTTTGCTGAAATGAATAATTATTAGATTTTCTTATTTTATTTCGATATATACCATTTTCGAACAAGGTCTCTGACAAAACAGTTATAAATTTTTCAGAACCTGAAGTGTAATAAGCACTTATTTTGTTATTAGATATGGATATGCCTCCATCCCCATCCCAACAGCCTCTAATAAAATGAGTTTTCATTTCATTTGGCATGTCAGGGAATTCTAGAGAGAAGCTTTTTGCCTGATGTACCCCAAGGCTTAATAGATCTTTAGCCATTAATTCTCTATGAAATTCTACACTGTATAATTTTTTTTTATTATGTTTTAAAACTTTGACTGGTTTTGAATAATTAAGTAGTGCTATGACTTTTTCTATAACATCTAAATCATTCATAGCTAACCTCATGTTATTTCCTTTCATATACCCATCTGTATATATTAATCCTAAGACCCATGCCATTTCTGGCGTCCAATCACTAAAAAAACTCTCGTCAATTTCGTAAAAATCATGACCAGATATCTTTCCCTTTTTTAAAGCGTTCAACCTAGCTTTAGACTGTGATCTACTTTCGATTTCGTTTTCTTTTAATAATCTTCTTGCATTAGATTCAGAACAGTTAAGTAAATCCGCTATTTCGTATATAGAATTGTTTTCCTCGTGATACAGCCAATAAAGAAATTCTTTTGTTACAATTTCTTTATTAATCCTTCTTCCTTTATAAGTTTGATACTCTCCTTTTTTATTCTTATGGAATGGTAAATATTTTCTATATGTTCCGTCAGAATATTTACTTGTTATATCTCCACACCCACATTGGCAATAACCGTAACCAAAACGAAAATTGTCTGAGATTTCACCAAAATCATAATTTATAGAGATCATAATTAATAAAAATTACCAATCTATGGGACAAATTCCAATCTATGGGACAGTATGAAATTTAGCAAGCTTGAAAACTAATGAAATGGCGCGCCCGGAAGGATTCGAACCTCCGACCCCCTAGTTCGTAGCTAGGTACTCTATATTTTAAACAAAAAAGCCGGTGATTCACATCACCGGCTTTTTTATCTTACTTCTTGTTTTTACTGACTATTAACGTCCGTATGCGTCAACACCAGGCAATGGTCGATGATACTTAACAACTTCCATATATTTTTTAGTCGCAGCTGCAATACCAGCCTCAACGTCTACAGGTATACCCGCTTCGTCACATGCCATCAAGAAGGCAATAGAAGCAGCCATAGCGTGTTGTGGTTGTATACCGCCAGTCGCACAGAGACGCCAGCCCAGATCAGGCGTAAGAGGAATCCCGGCCGCTTCTACAGCGTGTTTTGAAAACATGATGTTAAGTACTTCCATGATTTTTTGTACACCAAAACCTTCTGGCGCTTTAACTGCCGTTACTGCATTTGAACGAAGGTGTTCTTCTTTTGCGACCAATTCAAAACCTGCAGCAAGTACGGCGGCACGGTAAACTTCAGAACAATCTTTATGACGTTCACATACGCGATCAATACCTTCAATCGCTATCGTATCCAGGGCCACAGCAAATTGGGCATAATTTCCTGGCGTTTCAAGGTGTAAACCCGTGGCATCCATCGTATCAATCATCTTGGTCAGGTGGAGATAATGTTGGCCTTTTTTTATACCTGCATCTGCAAGTGCTTTGTCGGCTTCATAAGCTTTCTTAACCGCTTTAGGGCTAATGGAAAGCATGCCGATTCCGGGTGTACCCATGATACCTTTTTGACTACAGCCAATAAGCATATCGATTCCCATTTCGGTCATGTCGGCTGGCATACTGCCGATGGCAGAAATAGCGTCAACAACCAGCAGCGCTGGATGTTTTAGTTCGTCCAGTAAATCGCGTACCTTCTTAGGATCCGTCGTCACGCCTGTACCCGTTTCGTTTAGCGGATGCATAACTAACTGAACTTTATGTTCTGTGTCTTTTTCAAGCACTTCTCTTAACTTGTCAAAAGGCAAGTCTTCACCAAGGTCACTTGTTAGTCGAACAACATTTCTGCCCAGGTTTTCTACACAGTTCCCCATTGCGGTACTAAACGCACCAATTTCCATGGTAACAACAGCAGGCATATCAGAATCAGCTTCGCCAGGAAAACGACATGAGCCAGCTGCCGATTCTGTGGCAGTGGTACCTGAACCGGTGAAGAACAATGCTCTACCGCCTTCTTGCATACCAACCATCTTGCCGTAATCATCGCGAACACTTGTAAAAAACTTCGCGACGTCTGGACCACGCATACCGCGTGTCTGGCTTGATGAAAATTGATCCACCAGCTCAGAGCCCCAAGCAGGACCCGGTGTCACGTTGATGATCTTGTTATGTGGAGACCAAACAGGATCTTTACCATCAAGAAATTTGTTTTCATTTGGTCCAAGCTGATCCGTTTCGATTAGACGTCTTAGTCCGGAAAGTGGAGAGATTAATTCATTAGTCATTTTCAAGTACTCCTAAGATATTTATATATTTATATACGATTACCAAATTTTAAAAAAGTAGCAATTTAATTAACTACGATTGCACCTATGTAGAAAGCAACATTCAAAAAAACTTTTTCAAGATTCATTGTCGATAACTCCACAGGTTAAAAAACTAAACTAATTCACGCGCCTTATCAAAGGCTTGTCTGAAATCTATGAACGCAGGTTTGTCTGTTTCAAGAAGTGATTTCAATAATTCTTGTTGTGTTCGATATTTAATGTGCCCAATTGCCAATGCACCTATACCCACTGCTCCTTTTGCATTAACGGCATGTGCCAAAGGCTCACCGGAATCTTGTAGCTGAAGACCACGAATTCCAAGCGGAGGAACCGCATTCACATCACCCGCCACCTTTAGTGACTCGGTGTCTGCAAGAATAGAATCACTCAAAATTTCTACGCCTGCTTTAGCTGTACAAAAGACAATATCGACACTCTTAAGCAAATAGGCCTTATCTGCATCAGAGGCTGCAATAGTTCCTTTCAAGGTTGAGCCACATGACGCATTGTATTCATCCGCAACACTCTGTGCATTTGCAACACTTTCATGATCAACCAAAGTAATATCAGCACCGGCAAGTGAAGCAATCACCCCTGTTGCTATTCCAACAGGTCCAGTTCCGCCAAAAATAATCCCTCGAGCATCCTTGAGTTCCATGCCATGCTTATCTCTAAGCTCTCTTTCTACACAAGCAACCAATGCTGCAGCTGTAGTAAAAGCACCACTGGGATCAGCTAATACAGATATTTCAAAGGGTGGAACCATTGCCTTCTTGGCTGCATCCAGCATTTGTTTTGCCAGATTAATATCCCTACCACCGATAAAGACAGCTGTTTTTTTCACACCTTCCGGTTCACGAGAAAAAATAGCATCTTGTACCAAGCCATTGACTTGCCACAGCTCAACGTTTGAGTAAGGAAGTACTACATCATAGCCGGCATCAACCGCCATATTAATATCAAAGGGACTGACGTTAGCCGTTGGATCGATCATATGGATGATGGATTGTTTGCTCATGTAATAAACCTATATTTATTATTAATTTTGAAACCTATCCGGTAGAACCGAGACCTGCACTAATACAATTTATAGAAAGTAATAGTGGCACCAGATCACTCAATTGACCTTTTTCATCCGTCCGGCTACGGAACCTTTCAACCAATTTTACTTGCAGCAAACCTACCTTAGCCAGCACTTCCTCACGCCTTCCGAATTGACGTTTAAATTTAGGAAAACGATCCAGTAATTCTTTTTCGCCGGTGATACGTAATACCAGTTCTTTTGTAAGTTCATATTCATCCATAAACATAGCAAAAATTCTTTCTTTCAACGCTTCATCTTTAACTAAAGAGGCATAACCTTTGGCAATATCCATATCCACTTGCGGCAAACTCTTTTCAACACCATCAATAATTAAACGAAAGATTCTCGATTCCTTAAACATTTTCCCAAGTAAGGCATCGGCGTTATCACCATGTACTTCTATAAATTTTTTCAGTCCACTACCAACACCGTACCAACTGGTCACCAAATGCCTGTTTTGCGTCCAGGCAAAAACCCAGGGAATAGCACGTAGATCGCTCAATGAATTTGCACCAAAGCGTCTCGCTGGTCGTGAACCAATATTCATTTTAACCAGCTCATCCACCGGACTTGCCGCATTATAATAATCAACCAAGCCTTCCGTCTCTGCTAGTTCTCTATAAGCAGCAAAAGAATAGTTTGATAGTTCTTCAACCGCTGCATCAATTGCATCATTCGGCGCTAACTCAGCTTCCGACTGCGATTTTAAAGAATGCATAAAAATACTTGCTGCGAGTAACTCCATATTTTGTTGTGCAGTACCTCTATTAGCAAATTTACTGGAAACAACTTCGCCCTGTTCTGTAATACGCATTTGACCATGGATAGAACCTGCAGGTTGTGCCGCAATCGCGCGTCCCAATGGCGCACCACCTCGACTAACAGAACCACCGCGACCATGGAAAAACGAAATAGGAATCCCTGCTTTCTCACCAATAGCCGTCAACTCAGCTTGCGCCTTGGTTAACTCCCAGTTCGCGGTAAAGAAGCCACCATCTTTATTAGAATCAGAATAACCCACCATGACTTCCTGAACTCCACCAACTTGTTCGACAGAACGACGTACCACCGGGATACTCAAAAATTCTTCCATCATTTCTGAACCGCGTTGCAGATCATCAATCGTTTCAAACAAAGGAACGATGGGTAAAGTACATTTATCAACACCGGCTTCATCGGTAAACAAACCGGCATATTTAGCTAATACATATAGACCTAAAATATCAGCGACTGTTTGCGTCATACTCAAGATACAGTTACCAAAGGCTTCTCTATCGAGTTTTTCCATCATCTCTTTCGCCATACAAAACATACCCAGCGTTGATGCGGAAGCATCATCCAGTTCTTTGAATGAAGGTAATTTTTCTAATGGTCTTTCTAATTCAGAGATTAACCATGCTTGCCATTCTTTCGAATCTGCTGCGGGTGGTGAGGCATCTTCTGCCGCACCCGTGATCTGTCGCCACAATGCCGCCAGCGTATTATTTGTCATGGTTGAGTTTTCGCGTAAATCCAGACGCATAGTACGAAAACGGAAAGCCTCCACTTCTCTACGCAATGGTACGATCAAACTTTTGGCTTGCTGTTCACAATTGGCGTCTATTAAACCTTGTTCCAATTGCTTAAAGTCAGCAATGAATTTATCCGCATCTGTGTAACCGATATATCTTGGCGCCCCCCTCTTTACATCTGTATTAGCAATGGTTCCTTCCAACAGTCGTTGCATACAAACGACATATTGTCTAAAGACCTCTCCTGGATTTCTATCTGCAATATTTTTTCCGTCAGTACTTTCATCCAGTATTTTCTCCAGAGACTGAACAAACTCTTTGGATACCACGACTGAATTTCTGGACACACTCACTCTTTGTACCAGTTCGCTAAGGCGCTGCTGATAGCGTTTCAGACAAACGCGTCGATTAGCCAGTAAAGAGTGTTCGGTGACATCATTAGTGACAAATGGATTACCATCACGGTCACCGCCTATCCAGGCACCAAATTGGAAAAAAGGCGGGATATTAAATTTATGATCGGGATAATATTTTTTCAGAACCCATTCCAGCTTGCTTATCATCTCAGGCACACTTTCAAACAAGGCTTCTTCAAAAAAATGTAAGCCCCAATTCACTTCCATTTTAACCGTGGGTTTTTCCAGCCTCAGTTCACCTGTCAACCAGAGTAGATCGATTTCATTTCTTAGATCCGTAACCAGTCCTTCGCGTTCACGTTCAGTCCAACGCTGATTTTCAAGTTCCTTGAGTAATAGATACATTTTTCGATGTATCTCAAGCACGGTGACACGTTTTGCTTCTGTGGGATGTGCTGTAATGGTAGGCCGTATACGTGCATCATTAATTAAATTTTGAATCTCATCAGCTGAAACACCGTCTTTCACTGCAGTCTCAAAGACATTACCAAACGTCCCTGACACTTGACCGAGACCACGACTATTTTCGATGATGCGGAAACGACGTTTAGCCGTATTTTCTTCAGCGATATTTAACAACTGAAACCAGATACTCCATGCTTGCAGCACACCGAGTAACAGCTCTTCATTGTCTTCTGGAATTTCAGCTTCCCCGGTGAACAAGGGAAGTATTTCCGGTTGACGTGTTTTGATAACGGCCTTGAGTTGCTCCGTCATCAAGTCGGTCACTTGCTTTGCATAAATAGCCGACAACTCGGCTACGTCTAAATTCGAATCTACAGCCTCTTTAGTATCTTTTATCACTTACAGACTCCCGAATTATTGAAGTAGTTATACTACGAAATAATAAACTTCAATTACGCCACTCTGTTTGGTGGTTCTTCTCCTTTAAAAAACGCTTCAACGTTATCCAGAGAACACATTCCCATGGCAACCCGGGTTTCCGTTGTTGCACTACCCAAATGAGGAAATAAAGCCACATTTTCCATTGTTAGCAAGTCTTCGGTTACTGTGGGTTCTTTCGCAAAAACATCCATGCCGGCACCGGCAATAACACCGTCTTTCAATGCCTGAACTAATGCTGGCTCATCAACGACATCACCACGTGCGGTATTAATCAAAAATGCACTATTTTTCATCATTCCCAGACGTTCTGCATTCATCAGGTTGGTATTACTACCACCACCTGGACAATGCAATGTAACGAAATCCGCACCTTTCAAAACATCTTCAACCGTATCTAGTTGAGTCGCGCTAAATTTTTGTATTACTTCATCGGCAGGTGGGTAGGGATCATAAAAACTGAGCTCCATACCAAAACCAAAATGTGCCTTTTGTGCAACCGCTTGAGCAATTCGTCCAAAACCAATAAAGCCGAGTTTTTTACCAGTCACTTTGGTCGATAACATATGCATTGGACGCCAACCGTCCCATTCCTTGTTACGTACAAGACGATCACCTTCGCCAGCGCGACGTGCCACCATCAAGAGCAATGTCATGGCAATATCAGCCGTACAATCAGTCAGTACTCCCGGCGTATTAGTAACAATAACACCTGCTGCTTTTGCTGCTTCAGTATCAATGTTATTAAAGCCAACACCAAAGTTACACAATGCTTTGCACTGTCGACCTTCTACATCGAGAATCTCGGCGTTGATAGAAAAATCAGACACAGTTGGACAAACAGCATCATAATTTTTCATGGCATCTTGAAGTTCTTCCACAGACATCTTGTGATCATCTTCATTCAAGTGGACATCAAACAATTCTTTTGCTCTTGCTTCCGCCTCTTCTGGCCATTTACGAGTTAATAGTATCTTCGGTTTACTCACAAGTTATCTCCTAATTCTAAATTGTTCTTACTGACCACCAGGACGATGTGCAGGATGCACAAGTGTCGCGAAAGGACACGACTGCACGGATGCAGAAGGTAGAGCAATGCCTGGAGCAATTGCCGAGGAGTCCGTAGCGACTGGTGGTAATATATTCAACTCCTGAATCGTATTTATTTTTTTACTTTAAAGAATAAAGGGCACAACATCGTAGATGAAGTGCCCTTACCTTTAAACCCAAGATCGTTTACTAACTAATCTTTGCCATTACTTCTTCTACAACAGGTGCAAATGAAGCTGGATTAGGCACAACACTGACACCACATTCTGACAGAATTTCTACCTTCTCAGCCGCACTATCACCAACAGCAGAGATAATCGCACCTGCGTGACCCATACGTGTACCTTTAGGTGCAGTCAAACCAGCAATGTACCCAATAACCGGTTTGCTCATATTGTCTTTAGCCCACAATGCAGCTTCAACTTCCTGTGGTCCACCAATCTCACCAATAATGATGACCGCCTTGGTTTCAGGATCTTCCTCGAACTTCATCAAATGATCCTTAAAAGAACTACCATTAATCGGGTCACCACCAATACCAATACTGGAGGAAATACCAACACCGATTGAACGCATTTGATCCGCTGCTTCATAACCCAGAGTACCAGAACGACCCACAACACCAACATTACCAGGAATATAAATATGACCCGGCATAATACCCATCATACATTTTCCCGGACTGATAGAACCGGCACAGTTTGGTCCGGTTAACACCATCTTGTCACCTGCTTTATAGCGACGCATGTAACGCTTAACCCGAATCATATCCTGTGAAGGAATACCATCCGTAATTGCTACACAAAAGCCAATGCCTGCATCAGCCGCTTCCATAATACTGTCTGCTGCAAAGGGTGGGGGTACGAAGATAATGCTCGCATTCGCACCAGTTGCTTCAACTGCTTCTTTCATTGTATTAAATACGGGTAAGTCAAGATGCTTACTTCCACCTTTACCCGGTGTTACACCACCAACAACATTGGTGCCATACTTGATCATATCTGACGCATGGAAAGTACCAATCTGGCCGGTAAAGCCCTGTACCAGGACTTTGGAATTTTCGTCTAATTGAATTGCCATTTTTTATGTCTCCTATTTACCGGTCGCTTTTTTCCAGGCATCAACAGCCATATCGGCTGCCTCCTGTAAAGTGTTGGCTGAAATGATAGGCAAACCACTTTCTTTAATGATTTTTTGACCTGCCTCAACGTTTGTTCCTGACAGTCTGACAACTAAAGGAACCTTCAAATCAATCTGCTTCACGGCCTGTACTACACCTTCAGCAATCCAGTCACAACGGTTAATACCGGCAAAGATATTAACCAGAACACATTCAACGCTATCATCAGAAAGTACCAGATTAAATGCCTTAGCTGTTCGTTCTGCCGAAGCACCACCACCGATATCAAGAAAGTTCGCAGGTTCACCACCAGCGTGCATAATCATATCCATCGATGCCATCGCAAGACCAGCACCGTTGATGATACAACCAATGTTGCCATCAAGACCGACATAACTTAAGCCACGGTCAGCAGCACGCATTTCACGTACATCTTCCTGAGACTTGTCACGTAATTCAGAAACTTTAGGATGTCTAAACAGGGCGTTTTCATCAAAACCCATCTTCGCGTCAACTGCGACGATATTACCTTCTTTGGTAACAACTAATGGATTGATTTCCACCATGTTGGCATCCAGGTCACGCATCGCACGGTAACAACCAAGAATCGTTGTGACGGCTTGGTTAACCTGTGTTTTATCCAGTTCTAATGCAAAAGCAATTTCACGCGCCTGGAAAGGCTGCATACCGACAGCTGCATCAACAGAAATTTTGAAGATGGCTTCCGGCTTGGTAACGGCAAGCTCTTCAATCTCCATACCACCTTCTGCAGAGGCGACGACGGTAACGCTTTCGTTTGCGCGATCTAAAACAAAGGCAAGATAGATTTCACGGTCAATGTTACAACCTTCTTCAATATATAAACGAGAACAAACCTTACCTGCTGGACCAGTTTGATGCGTTACCAGCTTTTTTCCTAATAATTCACCAGCAGCATCTGCTACTTCATCTTCACTAAAGCAAACTTTAATACCGCCTGCTTTACCACGTGCACCTGAATGGACTTGAGCTTTAACCACCCAAACTTTGCCACCAATTTCGGTAGCACGATAAGATGCCTGCTCAGGACTATAAGCCAGTCCGCCTTTACCAACTGGCACACCGTATTCCGTCAGAATCTCTTTTGCTTGATATTCATGGATGTCCACTTGGTCACCCTCCTATATTCTAAAATTTAAATTTTTAAGTAAAATCTACTACTTAACCCTTAGCAGCGATTTGATCCGCTTGCGCAATTAGATTCTGAGCCATTTTTTCTGACGCAATATCAATCATCTTGCCATCAAGTTGTGCTGCGCCTGCGCCTGACTTAGCCGCTTCGTCTAAAGCTTCAAGTACACGACGTGCATGAGTCACAGATTTTTCCGGTGGAGACATCACTTCATTCGCTAATGGAATTTGCTTAGGGTGAATTGCCCACTTACCGTCGTAACCGAGCGCAGCAACACGACGTGCCGCAGCTTTATAAGCTTCAGGATCACTGAAATCACCAAAAGGACCGTCAATCGCACGTAAACCAAAAGCGCGACATGCGGTCAGCATTTGTACTTGTGAAGTATGCCATTGATCATTTACCGCACCTTCACAAACATAATCTGGGTTTAAGCCGCCGATAATGGTGGTACGTGAATGCATGCTTGCCGCGTAATCACCAACACCAAAATGGAATGCTTCAAGACGCTTGCTTGATGTTGCAATAGACATGACATTGGCGCCACCAAGTGCAGTTTCGATTAAACAATCAAAACCGATTCTTTTCTCCATACCCATCGCATCTTCAACCTGCGTCGCCAACATATCTACAGCGTAGACATCTGCTGCGGTACCGACTTTAGGAATCAAAAAGGTATCAAGCTTTTCGCCTGCTTGTTCGATGACATCGACAACGTCACGATACATATAATGCGTATCCAGGCCATTAATACGCACGCATATTGTTTTATTACTCCAATCAAGATCATTTATCGCTTCAATCGCGTTTTTGCGAGCTTGCGGTTTATCAGCAGGTACAACGGCATCTTCTAAATCAAGAAAGACGTAATCCGCGTCACTCGTTGCTGCTTTTTCCATCATTCCTGTGTCTGAAGCCGGGACTGCTAGCTCACTACGCTGTAAGCGTGGAGTAGCTGGTTCGTATCCTGTAAAACTCATAGTTATATTCCTCTTTTTATCAATATTATTTAAAATTAGTTCTGCAGATTCACCATAAAAATCTTATGAACGAGCAATCTTCTTGATCGGTATTCATCGCGTTTTGAACACGACATGGAGCAGTCGTTTGGCCAGGTATAAATAAAACGTTATGTCCGGGCATGGTAAACACTCCAGGTTAAATTAAAAAAATAAACTGTTTGATATTAAATCGAGAGAAAGATAAAACGTATTTCCGTATTTCTTCTTCTTAGTGTCGAAACTATAACGCGCTTAATTATCAATATACTGAGCGTTGTTTTATTATAATTATAGTTTTGCAGTGCAACATTTCTTTATGCGTGAGCGCAATAAAGACCCTCTAATACCCATAGTGTACCTAAAAACTGGTGGATTCCCAAGTCGCCCTAAGATACAAGATTTAACGGGATATAAAATCCAGCCAAATAGACCCAAGACAAAGAACCTGTGCGACTATTTTTTAGCTAGAAGCAACACTAAGTTCAAGCTGACAAGGCTTGATCCAAGGCAACAATCAGATCTGAAACATCTTCAAGACCTATTGATAGCCTCACTAAGCCTGGATTAATACCCGCTTCCTGACGTTGCTCATCGGTCAACTTATGATGTGTCGTCGTCGCCGGGTGGGTAATGGTGCTCTTGGTATCCCCCAGATTAGCTGTAATAGAAAAGATATTGATAGCATCAATCAACTTCCAGGCCTGCTCTTTACCACCCCGCACTTCAAAACTGACAATACCGCCAGAACCGGATTGTTGCTGCTGCGCCAACTTATACTGTGGATGGTTCTTTAGACCCGGGAAATAGACCTTTTCTACGGATTCCTGACTGTCCAACCACTCGGCAACCTGTTGTGCCGCCTGACAATGAGCCTGCATACGTATTGACAAGGTTTCCAATCCCTTCAGAAATACCCAGGCATTGAATGGACTCATGCTCGTGCCACAAGTACGGAGAAAAGCATAGATATCTTCCCCTAATAAGGCTTCACTACCAACAATAGCCCCGCCAATACAGCGACCTTGTCCATCCAGATACTTTGTTGCGGAATGAATCACGATATCTGCGCCCAGTGGCAACGGCAGTTGTAAGCTTGGTGTACAAAAACAATTATCAACTATCAGTAAGGAGTCACTACTATGCGCGATATCAGCTAGTTTTTTGATATCTGCGATATGTGTTAACGGATTTGATGGTGTTTCCAGAAAAAGCAATTTTGTATCGCTGCTAATTGCACTCTGCCACGCCTCATAGTCCGTTAGATCAACAAATGTCGTGGTGATGCCATACTTCGGCAATATATTTGAGAGCATATTAACCGTTGTCCCAAAAATACTACGCGATGAAACAATATGATCACCTGCTTTGAGTAAACCAAGGAATGTACTCAGAATAGCACTCATGCCTGACGATGTAGCAATACATCGCTCACCTTGCTCTAATCCAGCTAAACGTTGTTCGAATGTCCTAACCGTTGGGTTAGTAAAACGCGAATAGATATTCCCGGGGCTATCCCCGGCAAAACGAGCGGCAGCTTCTGCTGCATTAGCAAAAACAAAACTCGACGTAGGAAATATTGGTTCACTGTGTTCACCTTCGGGAGTTCTGATCTGTCCTGCACGTACGGCCAGCGTGTTGATCCCGAGTGATTGTTTCTCTTTTTCAGACATTGTTAAACTCCTAAAATAATAAATTAGTTTTTTAAGAGTCAGCCTGAGTAGATGATGAGATTAAAGCAGGTTGTCTCTTTAGCGGTATTTCTAGTGCGCCCGCAAGCTGATTTCAAATCGGCGCATTACTAATTAAGGAAAATAGAGAATATATTGACCTATGTCAATTAGATAACGCTACTTTCTACCTGCTGATTTAGCAACTAGACTTAATAACTAGTAATATCTAATGATAAGAATTCAAAAAAGGAGGTTCAAATTTTGGCTACAGCTAAAAAAGCACCTGCAGGCGGTAAAACAATCTCAATCAAAAATGGGGTATTAAACGTCCCCAATAAACCAGTTATTCCATATATTGAAGGGGATGGCATTGGTCCGGATGTGTGGCAAGCCTCGCATCGAGTTATTGATGCCGCAGTAGAAAAAGCATATCAAGGCAAGAAAGAAATAAAGTGGCTGGAAGTCTACGCCGGCGAAAAAGCCAATAAATTAACGGGAAGCTGGTTACCTGATGAAACTATTGATACTTGCCGTGAATTCCTTGTCGCCATTAAGGGACCATTAACGACGCCCATTGGTGGTGGAATTCGCTCACTGAACGTGGCGTTAAGACAAATACTGGATCTCTATGTTTGTTTAAGACCAGTACGTTGGTTTGAGGGCGTTCCTTCTCCCATCAAACGTCCAGAATTGGTTGATATGGTTATATTCCGTGAGAATACGGAAGATATTTATGCCGGTATAGAATTTGAACAAGGGTCAGATGAAAACAAACGTTTCCTGGAAATGTTTGAAGAATCATTCCCACATTTTTTTCAGAAAATACGCTTCCCAAAAAGTTCCGGCATAGGCATTAAACCTGTCTCCCAGGAAGGCAGTTCTCGTTTGGTACGCGCTGCAATTCAATACGCCATTAACAATAATCGCAAAAGCGTCACCTTTGTCCACAAAGGCAATATTATGAAATTTACCGAAGGTGCATTTCGTAACTGGGGTTATGAACTGGCTGAAACTGAATTTGAAGATCAAACCTACAGTTGGGATATCTGGGAACGCACACGTGCTGAAAAAGGGACACAAGCTGCACAAGATGAAATGGCTAAAGCCGAAAATGATGGCAAAATTTTAATTAAAGATGCTATCGCTGATATTACCTTGCAACAAGTTCTCACCCGACCTACTGATTTTGATGTCATTGCAACAATGAATCTTAATGGCGATTATCTTTCTGATGCACTTGCTGCTCAGGTAGGTGGAATTGGAATAGCACCCGGCGGCAATATTAATTACGACACCGGACATGCGATTTTTGAAGCCACACATGGAACAGCACCTAAATATGCCAATCAGGATAAAGTAAATCCAGGTTCATTATTACTGTCAGGTGAAATGATGCTTCGCTATTTGGGTTGGACTGAAGCTGCAGATTTAATCATTCAATCCATGAATAAAACCATTGCTGATAAAACGGTCACTTATGATTTTGCCCGCCTGATGGATGGCGCAAAAGAAATTAAATGCAGTGAATTTGCAGATGCATTAATTTCTAACCTTTAGCTTATAAACAAACTATTACGATTATGTCGGATAAGAATCTGATTGCAGAATGTTCGCAGATTATTTACGACGGCTTTATTCGTTACAATAATTCTTTTCATCGTATAACACGACGTGCCCGCACACGTTTTGAACAACGTGACTGGAAAGGTCATCAACAGGATACTGTCGACCGGGTAGATCTTTATGAAAAATCTATCCGTCGTATCATGTTCGTTTTAAGAAAAACATTAGGCGATCAATTTAATGATAAGGAATTGTGGCACGAGATAAGACGTTATTTCGGAAAACGCCTGAATGAAGTTCCTGACAGTGACTTCATTAAAACCTTTTTTAATTCAACGACTCGACGCATTTTTGGCACAGAGGGTCTTGATCCTCAAATAGAGTTTGTCTCGACAAGTCCATCAGATGATATACAACTGATAATGTCACTCAATATCAGGCGTTACCCCTACTGGATATCTCTAAAAAGAATTTTTGAAACTATTCTCGACGACTTTTCCTTTCGCGTCCCCTATGACGATATTAGTCTTAATGCCAAACGTATCTCTAGAATGATAAAAACACACTCGAAAGAAAATTTTGATGCCGATATCGAATATATACGATTCGAATTTATTGATTCATTTTTTTATCAGGCAGCTCGTGCCTATCTAGTAGGCAAAGTAATCCTGAATGATGGAGAAGCTCCCATTGTGATTGCTTTTAAAAATGAACATAGCGGTATTATGGTTGATGCTGTATTTATGAACGAAATGGATATTAGTCTGATATTTGGTTATACACGCTCGTATTATTTTGCTGATCCTAATTCGGTTATCGGCGCGGTTCATTTTCTTAAATCAATATTACCAAAAAAACCTATAGATGAGCTTTACACTGTACTGGGTCGCTTACGTCAGGGAAAGACAGAGAGACACCGTACATTTTCAAAACATCTAAACAAAACATGGGATAGATTTATCCATGCCGAAGGTGATACGGGACTAGTCATGATCGTGTTTACGCTACCTTCCTATAATCTTGTATTTAAAGTCATCCGTGACAAATTTGGCTATCCAAAAACGATTTCTCGAAAAGATGTTGTTGAAAAATACAAACTGGTTTCAAAACATGACCGTGCAGGCAGATTGATAGACACCCAGGAATTTCTTAACCTGAAATTTCCTATCAATCGATTCTCCAGAGCGCTGAAAAAAGAACTACTTGATGAAGCATCTGAAAGTGCACGCAAAGAAGGTGATCATCTCTTGTTGCAACGTGTCTATATTGAAAGACGCGTACGCCCATTGAATTTATACATCAATGAAGTATCTGAAGAAGAAGCAACCCGTGCTGTTATTGACTATGGCCAGACTATTAAAGATCTGGCTAAAACAAACATTTTTTGTGGTGATTTATTATTAAAGAATTTTGGAGTAACCGCACATAAGCGGGTTATTTTTTATGATTATGATGAAGTTGTTTTAGTAACCGATTGCAATTTCAGAGACATTCCCGAAGCAAGTGACTTTGAAGATGAGATGCAAGCTGATACATGGTACTACGTTGGAGCAAATGATATCTTCCCGGAAGAATTTATACGTTTTCTTTCTATGAATGATAAATTAAAAACAGAATTTATGAAGTACCATAAAGATTTATTGACTGCCGAATATTGGCGAAAGATACAACAACAACATGCAAAGGGAGAAGTTTCATTAGTTGTTCCCTATACTTCGGCAATTTCTAAATTGAAAGCAATCAAATAATTACTATTCAGTTCGTTACCTTGTCAAAAGGTATCCCATTCTTATCAAGTATTTTTTTTAACATTTCATTTTCTATTTCAGTTTTACTGCATTCTAAAAATATTCGGTAAACATAAACAGAGATGACAAATATAATACACGCATAAGCAAGAACAAAGCCTCCAAGAAAAGAATGATATTGATCACCCTTTGAAATCAACATAAGACATTGAGGAACGACTGCGGGAAAAGCAAAACTCAAATAAACCATCTTGCTTGCTGAGTAAGTTATTAATGATCCAACAATAAGAGCGGTTATAAATAAAAGTAACATGCCATGATACAAAACCGACTCAAACAGAGTAAGTACGCCTTCAGGAATTAATAAAAAACCGGTAAGACCCCATAAAGTTCCTGAAATCATCGATAAACACAAAAAGGCAATCAACCAGTTTTGACTATTATTTTCATGTTCACTTTTATGAAAATACCAGCTAACAACGATACGAATAATCGTTAATATAAAAAAAATAATAAACCAGCTATTTAATACGACCGGATCTGCTATAGATTGAAAAAACCAAAAGACAAGCACAGCGCCAAAAAATGTTGCTATAAAACTAAGATAAGAATGACTATAAAGCCTTTCTATTTGTTTCAATTCAGACATGACAAGTAAATTCCATTTTAGTTACACCAATCAAAATTCTTTCTTTTCCTAATATTTCCAAGTTACTTCAAATTCAATACATCCTGCATATCATATAAACCACTCTCTTTATCAAGCAACCATTGAGCTGCTCTTACTGCACCGGTAGCAAATGTTTTTCTTGATGAGGCCTTGTGTGTTATTTCAACACGTTCACCATCTGCAGCAAACATAACTGTGTGATCACCTACAATATCTCCTGCACGAATTGTTTCGAAACCAATTGTATTCTTATCTCTGGCTCCGGTAATACCTTCACGCCCATATACTGCACATTCTTTAAGATTACGACCAAGCGTATTGGCAACTACTTCACCCATACGTAGTGCAGTACCAGAAGGTGCATCTTTTTTATGACGATGGTGCGCCTCAATAATTTCGATATCTGTATCTTCACCGATAACCTGTGCAGCCATCTCCAGTAATTTGAAACAAAGATTAACACCAATACTCATATTTGGCGCAAAAACAATAGCAATTTTCTTTGACGCGCTTTTAATCAATTCATGATCATCATGAGTAAGACCTGTCGTTCCAATAACCATCTTCACATTCGCAGAAACACACTTGCGAATATTTGCAGGAACGGATGTCGCCAAAGTGAAATCAATCATGACATCAACCTGTTCAGCAACACTGGTAATATCATCAGTAATATTGACGCCCAACTTGCCAATGCCCGCTAACACACCCGCATCCAGTCCAAGCATAGGCGAACCGCTGTACTCAATCGCAGCAGCTATTTCAATAGCCTCATTATCATTACAGACTTCGAGAATGGTCTTACCCATTCTTCCTGCTGCACCGCAAATTCCTACTCTTACCATTGAGTCCTCGATTAGTTCGTTGTTTTATTTTTATGATACTAGTCTGGCATGTTTTTCATGCACATGGCAATTGCTCGACTTGGTCTCCTGAGTCGTTCTACCACTTACGTCCATGTAAGTGTCCTGCATCGCCTAAAGCGCCTACTGTTGGTGCCAGTATTTCCACCATCCATGGTGATCAAATATGAAAATGATACCTATTATTTATTCAAGCCGCAGTTTTGATAGGGTGCAATCCAGCACGAGCAGCCATAGCTACCAATGCATCAATAGAGAAACCGGTGAACTTACCGCGACATACATCAGCAATACGAGATCGCTGCACACCCATTTCTTTCGCCGCCATTTCCTGAGTTAAATTATTTTCCTTAATATAAGTAACAATCGCATCAAATAGCACTGCCTTTATTTTAAGTGCTTCGGCTTCTCCCGGTTCTAATTCCAGATCGTCAAAGATACTGCCCGTAGTTATTTTCTTTGCCATATTAACTATCCTTCATTTCTTTGTAGCGAGTTACAATCATATCTTTATGTTGTTTCGTAATTGTTTGTGTCTTTTTATGCCAACAATGCAAAACCGTCACAACATTAGCCGTCTTTGTAACAACCGCAATTCGAAAAGTTGATTTATCTTCCCAAATACGAATTTCAAAAACACCAGTAATGCCTTTGCCTAAATTATTAAGCGGCTTCCAGTCCATAGGCTCGTTGCCTTCCTGAAGACGATGTAATTGATAGCCAGCAGACCTAATTGCATCTTTCGGAAAACCAAATAACTCTTCCTTAGCTGATCCAATCCAGTGGATCGATTTGATTCCTTTCATGCCTAATTGTATAACATTTTATACAATTAACCATCACTAAAAACTCTCTCTAGATATTTAATTTAGAAATGACTTATCTACATGATTTATTTGACTTTTTATGGGGGCACGTAGAATTGCTAGCAATTATTGTAAAGGGAGTACTGCATCGAATCTTTGTCTTTGGTGTTTGGGGTCAGATACCGTCTTAAAGATCAAGCGAATTTCTCATCAAACGGTACCC
>CAZGBJ010000034.1:0-20096 GCA_964523895.1 uncultured Enterobacteriaceae bacterium | reverse complement strand
CGACTAACGGATTACATTTAAACAAGGCAGTTACACAGAATTAATTACAGGCTCGATATAATTCACAATTAATTAAAACAGTCACTTACGGTATATGCTCTCGGCTCTGGCTTCCTGCTTCGCTCTACCTCCTAAATCCATTTAGTCGTGTGCCAAAACCTTGTTCACTTGGGGTTGAATTGGTGTTCATGCCGTCTCAATCTGGCACAAAATATATTGAAGTATATGAGTATCTTTCTTCAAATTTCACAAAAAAGACTTCGTGTTTTGCTTTCAACAGTAAAATATATTGCCAACAATGAAGTGATAGAATAGTATCACTTTATGAAAGTTGAACTCGTTACCACTCTTAAGCGCCAAGCGACTAAAATCTTAGCTGATTTGCATCTATCTAAGGAACCTGTGCTCATTACTGAGCACGGACAGCCTTCGGCATATCTTGTCGACGTTGAAGACTACGAATTAATGCAAACCCGTATGAATATTCTTGAAGGTATTGCACGTGGTGAAACAGCTATTTTGGAAAAAAGAATTTTTACCCAGGCAGAAGCGAAAAAGAAAATGTCTAAATGGCTCAAGTAATTTGGACTGAACCTGCATTAACTGATCTCAATGATATCGCCGAATATATCGCAATCGATAAACTTGATGCGGCAACAAGTTTAGTTCAGCATGTTTTTTCTGTTGTTGACCGATTAGAACAACATCCACGCTCAGGACGAAAGCCACCTGAGCTTAAAGATTCTAGGTATCGTGAAGTGATTGCCGGACCATGTCGAATTTTTTATCGAGTTGTTAAGCAGGATATCTATATACTATTTGTTATGAGAAGCGAACGGCGACTTAGAGACTATATGCTTGAAAGTCGTGATGAAAATAGTAAGTAGAGATAACAGTTTTGTAAGATTGGTGGCTATGGGTCGCCTACATGGACGTACGACTGCAAGGACGCAGGAGGTAGAACGACTCAGGAGACAAAGTCGAGGTGGTAGAGTTATGCAGGACGTTCACATGGAGGTGAACGGTAGAGTCGTGTCGGGAACGAAGACCGAGCAGTTACCGAGGACTTGAACCACCGACCCCAGCGTTATGAGCTTGAACTGATAATTTTAGTTTTCAAATAATACAGTCACTTACGGCACTCGTCCTGTACCAAAACCCTGTTCACTTGGGGTTCAATTATGGTTCATCCAGTCTTAATCTGGCACAAATTAATATTCTAACCTACACTATTATTTTGGAGATAATAGAGAAGGAGAAGGAAGCAATGAAATACCTAATAATAAGCATTTCTATTCTTTTATATCATGCCAATGTATTAGCAGAACATCCTGAACACTATTTAGGAAAATTTGCAGGAAAAGAAAAATTTGATGTTCAATGTTCTAATTCTTCATGGAATAGTAGTGGTAATCGCGATTGGAATGCAGACCATAATGAAGTAAATGGAAATACTTATAAGGCTGTAGTTATCACTGGTGGCGGTAAATATTTTGCTGAAGGCACAATTTCTGGAGTTTCTGCCAAGGGTAAATTTAAAGGCAAAGATTCTTTCGGAAATGACTGCAATGGAGAGTTTAGTAATACTTTGAATGGTGATAATTTTAAATCTAATTCAAAAGGTAACTGTCCAGCTGTTAGTTGTAATTTTATTGGAGAAGTAACGGCAACAAGAAAATAATTTTAGAAAAAACTGCTTCCATTAATTACTCCTGAAGATGACTAAGAAATATAATATAAAAATATTATGTCTAATAATATTTTCAAGTTATATTAATCAAGTTCAATCTGGCGACTCAAATAGTGCTCATTCAGAAAGCACAATGAGTGTATCCGAAATGACGAAGGCACGCCTTGTAGGTAAGACTTATAAAAGTAAGTACGGTGGTACTGATTTGGTTATTACGTATAAGAAAGATGGCAAGGTATATGCGAAATCAGGTCAGTGGACATCTGGAGGCACATATAAGGTAAAGGAAGACGGAACTCTTTGTGTCAACTTTGATAATTCACAATGGACAGACTTCTGTCGTTTATTTAGTACTTTCTATGTTGATAAACAGTGATTAGTTTGATTGATGGTTGAAGTTGGTGGCTATGGGTGGACTTGAACCACCGACCCCAGCGTTATGAGTGCTGTGCTCTAACCAGCTGAGCTACATAGCCATTATTTGATATCTGTTCTTTTTCTAATGGATTAGAAGAAGGGACGGGATTGTCTTTTCTCTGGGAGGTCTTGTCAAGAATAGGATTACCGGAGCCCCGAAATTATCTCCTTCATTCTCTTTAGTCAACGCGTACCAAAGATCACCATAGTTTTGCCCGAAACTGAAATAAGGTGGTCATCTTCTTCCAGACTTTTCAGCACACGACCGACCATTTCGCGGGAACAACCGACAATTCGTCCTAATTCCTGTCGGGTTATGCGGATTTGCATACCGTCAGGATGAGTCATGGCATCGGGTTCTTTGCATAAGTCCAGTAGGGTACGAGCAACCCGGCCTTTTACATCGGTAAAGGCCAAATCGCTGACTTTACGGCTGGTGCGTCGTAGACGAATTGCCATTTGTGACGCAATTGAAAATAATAGCTCTGGAAAGATAGTGTGTAAACTTTGTAATTTCTCATAGCTAATCTTGGCAATTTCCGATTTTTCTTTTGCGCGGACAAAAGCAGTACGGTGAGAGTCTTCTCCAAATAATCCCAATTCACCAAAAAAATCACCAGCATTAAGATATGCCAAGACAATCTCATTACCTTTGCTATCTTCTATCATTACTGTTACCGAACCGCTGATGATAAAAAATAAATCATGAGAAGGATCGCCTTCTTTAATGATTAGTTGTTTCGCTGTATAAGCTTTATGGTGGCAATGTTCAAGAAAGCGAGATGTAACCGAGTCTCTTTCCTGAGTAGATGGAATTGCCATAATTGTTGTCCCCCGACGTTTCACGGCTGCTAACTGAGTATGAACTATGTTACTCTTTTTTTAGAAAATCAACCGCTTGGAGTATTAAATTGGAGATTAAAGTTAGTTGGGCTGGTGAAGCTGCATTTATAGGTGAGTCTGGTACGGGACATAAGGTTGTTATGGATGGCCCGCCTGAAGGTGGAGGACGTGATCTTGGTCCGCGACCAATGGAGATGTTGTTATTGGGTACAGCGGCTTGTAGTAGCTATGATGTTATTTCCATATTGAAAAAATCACGCCAGAACATCAGTGCTTGTGATGTTGTTATTAGTTCAGAACGAGCTGAGAGTGAACCTAAGGTGTTTACCAAAATTCACATTCATTTCAAGATATCCGGTAATGATCTAAAGGAAAAGCAAGTGGAAAGAGCTGTTTCATTATCAGCTGAGAAATATTGTTCTGCTTCAATCATGCTCGGCGCAACAGCCGAGGTAACACATGATTATGAGATTTTTGACGTCGAAGGTATTTTATAGCGATGTTCGTTTAATTGCGCGACAACGCGTTTTAATAAACTTGATTCATCTTCGCCTTTGCGCCAGGACGATATCGCAATGGATGTTGGAATCTTCTTGTGATTTTCAGGTAACTTGAATCGATTAAGCTGAAATTTTATTTTTCTGGCAAGTTTATTAGCTGCTTCTTCGCCTGTTTCTGGCAGTATGAGAAGAAAATCTGACATGTTCCAGTGTCCGACATCATCTACCCAACGAAGCTTCTCTCTGAGAATCATTGCAATAGCATGATTGATACTTTCGCTATTTATATCGGAATCAGGCGATACTCTTAGCATAATAACGGAAAGAGGATTGAAATAGCGTCGACTACGAGAAACATGAAGTGATAATTTTTTCAAAATTCCATGGCGAGTGTACAAGCCGGTTTGTTCTTCAACTTGTTCAAAGCCAAATTGAATTTGATTATCTGCAAGATTATTGAACTTAACAAGACAACCTATTTCAGCAATATCATCAAATTCTGTTTCCAGTGTTTTAGACAGATAATTAAAATTAAATAGCGTTTCGTTGTTTGGACTGTTGATATGTTGTCGGGCAATTCTTTCGGATATGGGGAAGATATTTGTACCGGGCAGCTCAGAACGCATATGACCAACCAGTTGTCTAGCTTCAAGCCCGACTTGTTCGCAAAGGGTTTTGTTTACCCAAATGATCCTGCTTTCGGAATTGGTCAGAAAAATTCCAACCGGCATTAAATGTAGTAAAGATAGTAATTTATCTGAGTCTAATGTTGGCAGCTGAATCACGATTGATACCCTGAGTAAAATGTTTGGTTATTGTTAAACAGTAATATCGACTATTAATCGAAAAACTTTAGCATTTAATTTGCTTGTTTCAGACTGCTTGGACTGCCAATAATTGCTTTGAGGAAAATGCCAGGAATGCCTTGATAGTGAGTCTCTATCTTGCTTTCAGTCTCTCGCTTTATTTATTCAGGGTAATCAGAACGCATAATCATGGCTACTGGGCCAGTAATGATTTTATGAAATAGCGATGATTGACGGTTTGTTCCGGTCTTTCGATAGATGTGCTTTAGATGGGTGCGAACGGTAGACATGCTAATGTGTAATGATTGTGCCGTTAATGCAACATCTGGATTATCAAGTAGTTTTGATACGACGCGAGATTCAGCAGGAGTTAAATTGTAGACTTGATATAAGACATCTGCGAGTAGTGGAGATTCTTTTTTTGCGGGATTTCGCTTGCTTTTATCAAGCGCAAAGCGAACCGTTGTTTTTAGATCAATATCTCTTAACGGTTTGTTGATAAATCCATATGGGTTGGTCATCTGTGCGCGTTCAAGCGTTTCTTCATCACTGTATGCTGTGACATAGATGACAGGGATGTTGAGTTTTTCCATGATGACTTCAGCGGAATCAATACCGTCCAATCCTTTACCTAGACGGATATCCATAAGCACCAAATCCGGTTTTAACTTCTTTGCTTTTTCTATCGCTTGTGCACCTGAATTGGCAGTATCAGGGACAATAAAGCCATAATTCTCGAGATACAGTCGCATGACGTTTGTTGTTGTCTGGTCATCATCGACAATGAGTATTCGATCTCCTGACATTGTCCCCCCAAAAGTAAATTTCTTCATTATTAATAACTTAAAGTTACATATAGCGCATTATATATCGAACTAGATAATAAAAAATGTACTCTCGATTGGGTATATTTTGCAAGCATCGATCTAATTAATAATGTGTCTATGTTGCGCTTCATTTTTGATTCGAGTAACAAATTTAGATATTTTTGGGTTTATCTGCACGTTTTATATAGAAACTGTAAATATCATTAGAAAGTTCAGATTTAATCAACGTATGTTCAGTCCGTGCACAATAGGCTTCAAAATCGACTTGGGAATGAGGATCTGTCGCTTCAACAAAAAGCACTTCGTCAGCCTGCATCTTATTGAGAAGTAGTTTGGTCTTCAAAATAGGTAAAGGACAATTCAACCCTTTGGCATCAAGATAGTGATCGAATTTGATTTGTTCGTCGATTTCAGGTTTATCCAAGGTGTCTCCACATTAAAAAGATGATAGTGCTCATTCTATTAAAAACTGGCTTGAAACCCAACTGTAACAGCTCTACCCATAATAGGCGCACGATCTTTAATGAAAGAGGTATGTAATCGACCATCTTCATCCAGCAGATTTGTTGCTTTAGCAAATAGATTTAAGCTTTGCTCTCCTTCAATCGCTTTATAGTTAGTATTGAAGTCCAAGACAGTATAACCACCTGTATCAGTTTCCAGAATCCCATTATCATTCTGTGCAAAATTATTCGTTAAGTTTATACCGGCACTTAATTTGCTGTACTGATAATTAAGTCCCAAGCCTATTTTTGCTGGTGAGATACGAGGTAAGTTATCACCATTACTTCTTTCTGCGCGCACATAATCAGCAAAGATATTTAAATCAAGCTGATGTTTATTTTTAGCATAAAGATTTAAGTTTGTTGACGCTTCAAACCCGTAAAAAATGGCATCATCCTCTTGATATTGAACCAGCTGAAATTCTCCCGCAGCATTGCCGGTTTCATCGACTTCATCAACAATACCGTCATTATTTCTATCAAGACCTTGTAAGAAGATGAAGTCTTCGATGTAGTTTGCAAACAAACTGACATTCCATTGCCATTTACCTCGTTCATGACGCAAAGATAAATCCAGGTTATTAGCGGTTTCAACATCAAGTGTAGATTGACCAAGTTCAAATGCACTCGTTGCAACATGAGGACCATTGGCAAACAGTTCTTCTGCTGATGCTGCACGTTGACTTCGACTTAAGCTTAAACTCAAGCCGGTGTCTTCGAGAAAGTGCCAGTGAAAACCCGACGATACACTGTATAAATCATGACTTACAGCACTCGCATTATCCGGATCACTTTCTTCATTTTCAAAACGTCCACCAATTTCGAAATGTAGTGAATCTGTAATATCTGTTTCTTCTAATATAAAGAAGGCAATTTTTTGCGTGTTTGTTTTTGGTAGAAATGCTTCGTCACCAACTGCACTGACATCGCGATAGCCAAAATGGGTGCCAATTACACCACTGAATAGTCCAATCGGGGCATGTTGAATTTCGATACGACCATCAAGTTGTTCATTATTAAAAACGGTTCCCGCTGTGGTGGCATCTTCAAACTCCGTATGTGTATAGTCGTTATAGCCTCCTTGTATATTGATCGCTTTTATTCCGCTGAAAGGGTTAAACAATTGTCCGGATAGATCAATGCGATCCTGTTGGCTTACTATAAAAGGCAATTCATCAGGATCATCCGGGTTTATTGGTACGCCATGAGTGGAATTAAATCGTCCGTAAGACATACCAATAAAGCCCCATGAATCAACGAAAGAAGTGCCAAAGTTATAATTTTCACTATCATAAAAACTGTTATCTATTTGACCACTTTTAGCAGAATAACTTTTTGCATCACGTTTTGTTCCATCTAAATGAAATGCCAGTTTTTCGTGACCGCCTTCTGTTTGAATTGAAACTAATTTCTCCAGAGAATTGCTGTTATAACTCGAATAAATATTTGCATCGAAGCCAGGTACGTAATCAGGTATACGATTAGTAACAATATTAACTAAACCGCCAGAAGCCTCACTACCGTATAATAAAGTTGAAGGTCCACGGATTATTTCTATTTGTTCAGCTTGAATTGGATCAACCGTAACAGCATGGTCAACACTAATTGTTGATACATCCATCGCGCTAACGCCATTTTCTAATACGTGGACTCGCGAGCCACTTAGACCACGAATTACCGGTCGGCTTGCTAAAGGACTAAACCGGTTTGTTGTGACACCAGGTAAATTAGATAATGTTTCACCAACAGTCGATGATTGTTTTTCTGCCAGTTCTTCATTGTTCAAAATATGTATCGGTTGTGCAATATGTTCGATACTCTGCAATCCAATTGGTCGAGCTGTGATCGTCACTTCTTCTAAAAGTGTTTTTTCTTCTGCATGAACAAATTGCATCATGCTCAATGGGATAATGATCCAAAAATAAAATAGTTTCATTGTATAAACCTCTAAATAACAAATGATCTAGCAAAGATTTATGCCAGATTGACTTATGCTGTGTTAAACGAGGTTATGCGGAGGACTGCGTGCCTTAAGTTGTAAGAGGTTGTTAGCTTCATAAAAACAGGGTGTGCTTGTAACTTTTTCGTCGTCATTAAAATCTAAAGTGACTAGTTTTTCAGTCGTAATTAGTAAGTTTTTTGAATCCATCTCATGGATACAAATCAAACAAACTTCATGTTCATCTTCTACAAACTGATGGTCGAGTGCATGCGCCATCGTCGCGAATTGCGACAATAATAGAAATAAAATCAATGATTTAATGATAAATTTCTTCAGCATTTTAGTTTCAAATATTAATAATTAGTGTTACATTATAACATTACATTTTTAGTGTCAATTTACGAGTTATGTCCAAGAACAAAGTAATCAGCCCATTTAAGCCATCTGTGCACGAACACAATGATTGTTTGCAATCCGCTATTAAAACAGCGAAATCACATTGCGAGGAATCTGGTTTGCGATTAACGCCATTAAGACAACAGGTTTTGGAATTAGTCTGGCAAAGCCATGAGCCGGTCAAAGCTTATGATGTGCTCGATAAATTAAAGCAGGATCACTCTTCATCTGCCCCGCCAACGGTTTATCGTGCACTGGATTTTTTACAGGAGCAGGGACTGGTTCATAAAATTGAATCTTTAAATGCTTATATGGGATGTGGTAATCCGGAAGAATCTCATTCCGGTCAATTTTTTATTTGTAATGATTGCGGTTCCGTAGCAGAACTTGATGATGCGGATATTAGCGGCTTGATACAAAAAAAAGCAAAAGGTTTTGGTTTTTTAATTAATGATGAAATGATTGAGATAAAAGGGCGCTGTCAAGAGTGTCGTGATTCAGGACAATAGAGAATATGATTTATATAAAAGTTTTTTTAGTTGTCATTTTGTCTGCTTTCCATATAAACAATGTTTATGCCGCTAATAAAGTTAACGTAGTTGTCAGTATTCTGCCGCAACAATATTTTGTACAGCAGATCGGCTCATCTTATGTCGATGTAAATGTCATGGTAGGTCCCGGTCAGAACCCTGCAACCTACGAGCCGACGCCACAACAAATTGCAGCGTTAGCAAATGCAGATATTTACCTTGGTATAGGCGTGCCTTTTGAAAAAGCATGGTTAAGCAAAATTAAAAAAAGTAATGAGAAACTTATTGTGGTTGAGTGTTGCAAATCAATATCAAATTTAAATGGTCATTCTCATCATGATATTGATGTCGATCCACATATCTGGACTAGCCCGAAGAAAGTAATTCAGATTGTGAAATTGATCGAAAAATCTTTAATAGAGATTGATGCTGAACATAGTGCCGCATATAAAACGTCGGCAATAAAATTTATCGGAGAACTGGATAATCTGGATAGTAATATAAAGTCTAAAGTAATTAATCTAGCACAAAGAAATTTGATTGTTTCTCACCCCTCATGGAGCTACTTTGCAGATGAATATGGTTTAACACAAATATCAATCGAGCAAGAAGGCAAAGAGATTCAAGCCAGGTCGATGGTTAAGTTAATCAGGTCAGCCAAAGAAAAAAATATTAAAGCTATATTTGTACAATCACAATTCAATGCTAAAGCAGCAAAGATAATAGCAAAGGAAATCGATGCCACTGTTTTTGAGCTTGATCCGTTAGCATTTAATTACATTGAAAATATGAACATTGTTGCCGACAAGATAGTTAAAGGTTTGTCGTTATGAGTAATGTTATTGTTGATATAGATGATGTTAGTTTTAATTATGGCGCAGTACCTGTGCTGGAAGATGTTTCCTTAAAGATCTACGAAGATGAGTTCATCGGTATTATCGGACCTAATGCCAGTGGCAAAAGTACCTTGCTTAAATTAATACTCGGATTATTAGTGCCGGACAAAGGTTCGGTTAATATATTTAACCAATGTGGTAAGTATTTACATAATCATATCGGTTATGTTCCTCAACACGTTACTTTTTCGCGCGACTTTCCAGTAACAGTAGAAGAAGTAGTCATGATGGGGCATGTTACAAAAATATCAAAAATGTTTAGCTTTAATAAAAATGAAATTAGTAGTGCCAGACAAGCAATGCAGGCTCTGGAAATAGAGAATATTTCTAAAAGACAGATAGGCGCATTATCTGGGGGGCAGTTACAACGGGTATTAATTGCGCGAGCATTAGTGTGTAAACCAGAAGTATTAATATTGGATGAACCAACTTCGAATGTTGATGTGCGAGTAGAGGAAGATATATTTTCACTATTAAAAAATTATAGTGAGCACATGACTATAATCGTTGTGTCACACGATATCGCTTTTATTTCAGGTTATGTTGATCGTGTCGCTTGTTTAAATCGAACGCTGGTTTGTCATGATACTGAATCAATCAGTGGCAAGATGATTGAAGAGTTATACGACGCACCGGTAAAAATGATTCATCACCATCATTAATATGAATGAATTCTATATAGCATTAAGTGAATATTCGTTCCTGCAGAATGCAATAATTGCCTGTCTGCTGGCGAGTATTGGCTGTGGTGTTATTGGTAGTTATGTTGTTGTAAAGAAAATCAGTTTTTTGACCGGGGGGATAGCACATTCAGTATTAGCTGGTATGGGCATGGCTTATTTTTATAATGCTTCGCCTATTATGGGGGCTATGGTTGCTGCGATTATTTCGAGTATTTTAATTGGCTGGATTAATCTTCGCTGGAAAGAAAATGAAGATGTGTTAATAGCTGCTTTTTGGTCAGCAGGGATGGCAATAGGAATATTATTTTTGTCCCGTACGCCAGGTTATAACGTAGATTTAATGAGTTATTTATTTGGTAACATATTATTGATTACAGCTGATGGCTTATGGCTAATGTTATGCCTGGATATTCTTGTATTAACCGTTGTATTAATCTATTACAAACAGTTTCTTGCTAGTGTTTTCGATGAAGAATTTGCAAGACTGAGAGGTATCAATACTGAGATTTTCTATATATTGTTGTTGTGTTTAATATCAATAACTATTGTTATTTTGATTCAATTGGTTGGTTTAATACTGGTAATTGCGCTTTTGACATTACCTGCGGCAATAGCAAATCAATACGTTACTTCTTTATACAAAATGTTCTTTCTTTCCATAGTGATTTGCGTAGCTATTAGCGTAAGTGGTGTCGCAATTTCATATGGTCCAGATCTTCCAACAGGATCGGTTATTGTTTTATTAGCCTGTGCTTCTTATTTTGTTTCAGTCTTTATAAAACGATTTATTAACAGGAAATCATTGAGCTAAACTACAGTCAGTTTCTGATTATTTATTGCGTCTTGTTTTACTGGCATTTGCTAATACCTTTAAGAGTTCAACCGTATTATCCCATCCCAGACAGGCATCGGTGATGCTTTGACCATAGACTAATTCCTGACCAGGTTTTGCATCCTGCCTTCCGGCAATTAAATGACTTTCAATCATAGTGCCAATAATGCGTTTGTCACCATTTGCAATTTGTTCTGCAACAGTCTCACCCACTTCAATTTGTGTGTCATGTTGCTTTTTACTGTTTGCATGGCTTAAATCAACCATGATATTTGCTGGCAAATTTGCAGCTTCCAGTTCTTTGCAAACCTTGTCTATGTTTTCTGTATCATAATTTGGTTCTTTACCGCCGCGTAAAATGATATGGCTATCAGGATTTCCTGTGGTGGAAAAAATTGCAGCATTACCTTCTTTTCTTAGAGAAAGAAAATTATGTGGGCGTATTGCTGCACCGATTGCATCTACTGCAATCCGGGTAGTGCCATAGGTTCCGTTCTTGAATCCTACCGGGCATGACAAGCCTGATGCCAGTTCTCGGTGAACCTGACTCTCGGTTGTTCTGGCACCTATAGCTCCCCAACTAATTAAATCGGTAACATATTGTGGCGTAATCAAATCAAGGTATTCAGTTGCTGCAGGCACACTCATCTGATTAAGGTCAAGCAGAAGCTGTCTGGCTAAACGTAATCCTTTATTGATGTTATAACTGTCATCCAGATCAGGATCATTAATGAGGCCTTTCCAGCCAACAGTTGTACGTGGCTTTTCAAAATAAACACGCATGATAATGAGTAGATCTTCTGAATATTCATCAATCAAGGGTTTTAATTTATTTGCGTATTCATGTGCGGCATCAATATCATGGATAGAGCAGGGGCCCGTGATCACAATTAAGCGGTTATCTTGTCCATGTAATATGTCATGGATAGCATTGCGCGTGAGGAACGTAGTTTTAGCGGCCTCTTCAGTTACTGGAATTTCTTCACAAATTACGGCTGGAGATGTAACAGCCTTAATTGATTCGATTCTTAAATCATCAGTTATATAATTCATAGTGTTATTATTTTTATCTTGTGTGTTTTAACCAGCAGGCCAGCTGAATGCGCGGCCTGCAAGAATATGTATGTGTAAATGAAAGACAGTTTGCCCTGCTTCCTCACCATTATTAATTACCAGACGGAATGCGTCGGCATAACCTTGTTGCCGAGCAATTTCTCCTGCTTTAAGCAAAAGATGACCTAGTAGAGATTGATCAGAATTTTCTGCATCAGCGACCTTGACAATTGCCTGTTTAGGAATAAGTAAAATATGCACAGGCGCTTGCGGATTTATATCTCGAAATGCGAGACATAAATCATCTTCATAAACAATATCCGCTGGTATCTCACGGTTTATGATTTTACTAAATAATGTTTCTGTCATTATCCTGCTCTATTCTTGAATTAATAGTTGAAAAATCGCGAGCAGCGATTATAGCGTCAAATGACTGAGAATAAATAGTTTTGGCTGGTCTGAAGGACTTTATATTAGTGTTTTTAACGCAGGAAATAGGTGGAACGTTCATCAAAACGACTCGGTTTTGAATGGAACATTAGCTGGGGAAGTGGTTTATTAAAGATTGAGAATGCATCCTGTTCATTTTCATTGTCGTTAAATATTCCTCTTGACTCTGTGTAAGAATGGGATGTTAAGTAACTTGTCTGACGGATATCAAACTTTCTAATTAACTCCTTTTCGAGTATTTGAGTGCGTGATTTATTTAATGCCAATAAAATATTTTTTGATACGAGCTCGGGTTGATCAAGATGAACAATATGACCACTTTTGTAGGCAAGAAAATGATCTGAGTGAATGCTGATATTTTCCATATCATTCTGTAACCTGGTCCATTGTTGTTCGCGTCGATTGCCTACCTCATTGTCAGGCCAGACACGTTTTCCTCTAGTAATTATAATGACGGGAAATTCATGTGGTTGTTGATGGTTACGTGCCGCAAGTTGTTGTGCGCTAATTTCCATATGATCCATTTCATTCATTAGCGTGCTTATTGATTTCAACGACGACATTAATCTTAAAGCCATTTTCTTTTTTTCACGGGGGTAATTATCCGAAATAATAGGGCGTATCAATCGAACGCGAATACTTTTTTTATGTTTTATAACTGGAGGGGCTGGCTCAACACGTTTGAATTCTTCAGTATTAAATTGTTGCGGATGTGATGAATCGATTAATACTAGCCCGGCAGTAAGTTCAGGATATTCACTGGCAAAGTAACGAACGTTATAACCACCGAAAGAATGTCCGACGAGTAGATAAGGACCGGGTATTCTTGCTTCCACTAATAATGTTTTAAGTTCTTTCACAATGCGCGCTGTTGTTCTGGGTTTAGGTCCTAGGTCACTCCAGCCATAACCAGCGCGGTCATAACTACAAACCCTGACATCATTCGATAGATTATTTTGTATTTTGAACCATTCCAGAGAAAAGCCACCAATACCAGAATCAATAATGACAGAAGGTGTTCCTTCTCCTACACAGTTTATATGTAAACGATGTGTTCCAATATTGATTAGCTCGCCGGGATAAGGCTTATCTTTTGCCAGCACGTTGTTTGTAAAAGTTATGCTGGTGATAATAAACAGCAATAGCAGTAGCATGGAATGTTGAACATCCAGTTTTATTTCCTTAGTCCTAATCATCATCACTCTCTCCTTTTGTTCCCTTCAGGAGGCTCATGAGCCTCTTTGTTTCGAGGAGCATTACAACTACTAACGGCATTTTTGATTCTGAACTTAAACAATAATAATGATTCATCCAAATTAAGTATCAGTCATAATTAATGAAAGGCAATAGCCATGCCACACTATGCGATATAAATTATATATTAAAATCATAGGGTTACCTATAATAAAGTATTTGGGCTTGGGAAATTTTTGCACCAAATTGGCAAATATTGCGCAATACATCAGGTTTGATGCAATTTACAGATGAATTCCTTGTCTCAATCTTCATACTGGTGTTAGTGTTTTCTGAGATATGGATTAACGATTTATAACATTAATAGCGTGCTTATTAAATAAAATTCCGAGGAAATTTCAGTTTTTATTTAATACAAGCCAAGTATTTAACCGCTTATTTAAGGGTAATATTATTGATGAACAAATATCATTACATTTTTTTTATTCCACTTCTGTTTTTATGTGGCGCGTTATTGTCATGTCAATCTACGAAGACGCCATTACAGGTTAGTGAGCATTTCTGGTTGGGTATTCAGACGGAAAATGTTGCGTTGGTGAAAAAATATAGTTTAGCTAATTCAATTGATGAGCCTGAAGATATAGCACGGTTTGAAAATGTGACGGACGCTACCTTCGGTAAAATAATTATTGATGGTGATTTCGCTAAAATAGAAACAAATGTGGCAATGACATTAAATGAAAAAACCACTGACATTTCGTTACAGACATATCTGGAAAATAATAATGATGTCTGGAAAGTGAATTATAGAAAAACGGTACTTCAGTTAGAGGTCAATCGGAATATGGCAGAAGTATTTGGTGATATTGAAGAGATGACAGCTGAAATGACTGAGGAGATAGAATCATCAGTTGAAGAAATCAGGGAAAAGATCGTTCCTGAAATCAAATCCCAGATTGAACAGGCAGAAGAAGAACTATTGGAGAAACTTCCTGAATTAAAGAATATATTTGATGAATTCCTGCATGAGTTGGGAAAATCTCTTGAGGATTTAATGACCCCGCCTGAGGAAGAGGCAAAAACACAGGAAACCTGAGCTTATTGGCATGTACTAACTTGTTCAGGGCTATTTACACCCCCCGCTATTTTCTTTACTCTTAGTCTAGGTTTTAAGTCCAGATCATAAAGGGGAGCGGACTATGTTAAAGGCATTTGGCTTATTTTTATCACTGATTTTTATATCAATAAATTCGTATGCTGTTGAGCCTGTACTGGATCAACAGGGCATGTTTTATTTTAGTATGACATTTGATGCAGGGCAGTCTTCAAAGACGGAGCACGATTTTGGTTTCAGGCTTGATAGGACACTGGTTCAACCCGGAGAAACCATGACTATGCAGCAATTAGTAGACAAGCCAGCCGTATTTAATCTAAAAATGAATAATGATGGATTAAAAGCCTTCGAACTTAATGGCGTCGACTATTCAACACAATATTATGTTTCCCGTGCGGAAGGCGATGAGACTGAAGTTGTAGCTCAACCAAAAAAGTCAGTTGATATTCCTGTGGGTGTCATCGTTGGTGTTCTAATCGGCACACTTGCCGTTGCAAACGGTTTTTAAAATTCTGACATTAGAGAATTAGCTTTAAGAAAAATGCAGTACATATGATGATGTGCTGCATTTTTTTATATGTAGGGGAAATGCATAATACATGATGTAGAGCTCGAGCATTCCTGAGATATTTTTCTGAATATTCACGCAGATTTTTCAAACTGAACTAGTATTATTAATACTGGTTTAACCCAACTTTGATTCAACTGATTAGACGGAAACATTGAGTTTAAATTTCTGTCAGTCAGATTTGTAGAATAAACAAATTAGTTAAAATAACGAGATTCGAAAAATGACCATGAAAATAATTGATGATAATTACTATGTGAGTGAGCAGGTCGTCGTTGACGATCTTGATGAAATAAAATCAAGCGGAATACGTACCATTATATGTAATCGTCCTGATGGTGAAGGCGCTGATCAGCCGACGCATCAGGAAATCGAAACTCGTGCAAAAGAGCTAGGCATAGAGTTTCGTTATATCCCCATTGATAAAGGGATGATTCTAGATGAACAGGTACATGCTTTTACGCAGGCTTTTGATGAATTACCCAGACCTATATTAGCGTATTGTCGCAGCGGTATGCGTTCCAGTACATTATGGTCACTGGCGAATGCAAATGAAATTGAGCTAAATGAGATAATTGAAAAAACGGCTAAGGCCGGTTACGACATGGTGCCTTTGTCAAAAAGAATTCTCAATGGCGGTAAAGTACCCACTGATAAACCCTCTATTGAGCATGATATTGTCATCGTCGGTGGCGGTGCAGCAGGTATTGCTGTTGCTGCAAGTTTGTTAAAGCGTCGTTCCAGTCTTGATATTGTCATCATTGAACCCGCTGACACACATTATTACCAACCGGGATTTACTATGGTCGGTGGCGGTATTTTCGAAGCACAAGAAACAGTTAAAACTATGGCGCAGGTGATTCCTGACGGCGTTAAGTGGATTAAAGCCGCTGTTGCCGCTTTTGAGCCAGATAAAAACGTTGTCATTCTTGAAGGCTGTCGGGTAGTAGGATATAAAAATCTTGTTGTTTGTCCTGGTTTAAAGTTGAACTGGGCAGGCATTGAAGGATTAGAAGATACACTGGGACAAAACGGGGTTACATCAAACTATCGTTATGATCTTGCTCCTTATACCTGGCAACTGGTCAAGGAATTAAAATCAGGAAAGGCTCTTTTTACTCAACCTCCCATACCAATTAAATGTGCGGGCGCTCCGCAAAAGGCCATGTACCTTTCTGGAGACCACTGGTTTAAGACCGGTTCGCTCAACAACATTGACATTAAGTTTCTCAATGCAGGTCCTGTCTTATTTGGTGTTAAAGATTATATTCCTGCGCTGATGGAATACGTAAAAAAATATAAGGCAGATCTCATGTTTGGCCATAACCTGGTCAAGATTGATGGACCAAATAAAAAGGCCTGGTTTAAGAAGACCAATGAAGAGGGTGAAAGTGAAATCATTGAAGAAAGTTTTGATATGATTCATGTGTGTCCTCCACAGCAGGCGCCTGATTTTATTCGCGCAAGTAAACTGGTAGATGATGCTGGTTGGGTTGATGTGAATAAGGAAACATTAAGGCACAGCGAGTATGAAAATATCTATGCTCTGGGAGATGTCACCAATACACTTAATCCTAAGACCGCTGCTGCTGCACGAAAACAGGCTCCTATCGTCGCGCATAATTTGTTGACTTTTCTCGACGCTCGAAACGAACCGGCATTGTATGATGGCTACGGCTCCTGTCCCTTAACTGTTGAACGTGGCAAAATTGTATTGGCTGAGTTTGGTTATGATGGAAAATTATTACCTTCATTTCCAAAATGGTTAATTGATGGACAAAAACCAACTCGTTTGGCATGGTTCCTCAAAGAGCGTCTCCTGCCACCCATTTATTGGAAAGGAATGTTAAAAGGTCATGAGTGGTTGGTTAAACCCAAACCAATAAAAAATTATTCGCCCGATGAGAATCAATCTTGAAGTTTTACTTGAGTAAGAACGCATAAAATTGATATGACAGTGGAACCAGTAAACAGAAAAATGATTTTATGAATTCGGTCAAGTTCATGCCCTTGTTTGATACTCTCAAGGGGTACAACTCTAGTCTGGCCTATTCAGATTTGGTAGCAGCGATCACGGTCACCATCATGCTCATCCCGCAGTCGTTGGCTTATGCGTTGCTGGCTGGCCTACCACCGGAGGTGGGACTCTACTCCAGTATATTGCCGCTTATTTTTTATGCTGTATTCGGCACCAGCGGAGCCCTCGCAGTGGGGCCCGTCGCCGTTATTGCACTGATGACCGGGGCGGCTATATCCCAGGTATCAGAACAATACACCTATGCTCCAATTGAGGTTGCCGTTGCCCTGGCACTGTTATCAGGTGGTGTTCTGATCTTGATGGGAATTCTTAAGATGGGGTTTATCGTTAACTTCATTAGCCGTTCAGTTATCGAGGGTTTTGTCACAGCATCGGCCATACTCATAGCCATAAGCCAGTTTAAACATATTTTTGCCATCGAGGTCCACGGCCATAATCTATATGACATAAGTCTGTCGCTTTTTGCCAACCTGGGTGAAACTCATCTACCCACTCTGATACTGGGTTCATCAGTGCTAATTTGTTTGTTACTGATAAAACCCGCCCTTAACATTCTATTCAATAAATATGGGATCAATAACAAATGGGCAGAAACCCTGCCCAGAGTTGCACCAGCCATTATGGTAATCATCACAATCCTGTTAATGAACTTCACTGCCATTGGACAAATGCAAATCAACTCTATTGGATTCATTCCGAATGGCGTACCAAAAATTTCAATGATAAATATTGATAAGAACCTGTTTGAAATTTTATTACTACCCGCAGCACTGCTCTCCATTATTGGTTACATTGAATCTATTTCGGTTGCCAGTCGCTTTGCTGCAAAGTCCGGTGAAAAAATTAACGCCAATAATGAACTGGTGGGTCTGGGAGCAGCCAATATCGGAAGCAGTATTTCCGCTGGTATGCCTGTAACTGGAGGATTCTCTCGTTCGGTCGTGAATTTCAGTGCCGGAGCAAAAACACCTCTATCCGGTGTCATGTCTGCGATCTTTATCGCCATACTGGTTTCCGGGATGATGGGTTTTCTTGAGCAGTTACCCAAGGCAACCTTGGCTGCCGCCATTATTGCCGCGGTAATTGGCTTAATAGATATCAAAAAATTAAGGGAAACATGGTCTTTTTCAAAAAGTGATTTTTCCTTGATGATGATTACTATTTTAGCCACCCTGTTTATTGGCGTCGAAGTGGGTGTTGGCACGGGTATCATTTTATCCATCTGTCTTCATCTCTACCACACCAGCAAACCTCACATCGCCATCATTGGACAGGTGCCCGGCACCGAACATTTCAGAAACGTTCTCCGGCATAAAGTTGAAACAACGCCCGAAATCATCGGAATCCGTATTGATGAGAGTCTTTATTTTGCCAATGCCTCTTTTCTTGAAAGAGAGGTGATAGATATAGCAAATAAATCCGAACTGGCTAAACACTGCATATTACTTTTTTCCAGTGTCAGTGACATTGATGCAAGCGCCCTTGAGAGTCTTGAAGCGATTAACAGTCAACTAAACGATCTGGGTATTACTTTACATCTCTCTGAAGTGAAAGGCCCGGTTATGGACAAGCTAAAAAATACCTACCTGGAACATGAACTTGAAGGTAAAATACATTTATCCCATTACCAGGCTGTACAAATCCTGAGTAACCCATAATTATGCTGATATTTAGACAACTATTTGATCCCCAATCATCAACTTATACTTATCTACTTGCCGATAGTTCTTCCTCTGAAGCGGTGTTAATTGATTCTGTTTTTGAACAGGAGCGTCGGGATATAGCGCTACTCAAAGAACTTAAATTAACACTTAAATACGTTTTAGATACTCATTGTCATGCTGATCATGTCACCGCAGCCTGGTTACTGAAACAACAAACAGGATCTGAAATTGTTACTTCGGGAAATGGCGGAGTTGAAAATGCTGATGTTTTAATTAGACATGGTGAAAAAATTAAATTCGGAAAACGTTATCTCAGTGTACGCGAAACACCCGGCCATACAAATGGATGTCTGACTTATGTTCTTGACGATGAAAGCATGGCGTTCACAGGCGATTGCCTTTTAATTCGCGGTTGTGGTCGTACTGATTTTCAACAAGGTGAAGCAAAGAAACTGTATCAATCCGTACACACTCAGATTTTCACTCTACCTGATGATGCACTGTTATATCCAGCTCACGATTATAGAGGTCTGACTGTTACCAGTGTTGCGGAAGAGAAAAAATACAATCCCAGACTCGGTGGAAAATTGAGTGAAGATGATTTCGAAGGGTATATGCGTAATTTGAATTTGCCTCACCCTCGTTATCTCGATATTGCTTTGCCAGCGAACCTGAAATCAGGTCGTCCTGACAAAAATGTATCACATGAGAATAACTGGGCGCCGTTAAATTATTCCTTTGCTGGTATCCCCGAGATCGAACCTCAAAATCTGGAAGAAATTTTACAACAGGTACAGATTATTGATGTTAGAGAACAGGATGAATACGACGGCCCCTTAGGGCGCGTTCCCGGTGCCAGGCTGATACAGCTTGATACATTAAATGATCGAATAGATGAAATAGATCAAAGTTTGCCAGTCGTCACCATCTGCCGAGCAGGAGGTCGCTCTGCACAGGCAGCTACGATGTTACAAAAAGCAGGTTTCAATAATGTCGCCAGTCTAACTGGCGGTATGTTACGTTGGCGATCAGAGGGGCATCCTGTAGTTGGAAATATAGATTAATCTAAAAAAATAATGGTCGGAACGGCTTAAAATGGTGGGCCCGGAGTGACTCGAACACTCGACCTGCCGATTATGAGTCGGATGCT
>CAZGBJ010000033.1:2847-21354 GCA_964523895.1 uncultured Enterobacteriaceae bacterium | reverse complement strand
ATCTGTTCACGATTAACCTTAAGATTAGCCAAGCCAAATACGGATATCATTTTCGAATCAGAAAATTCAAAGGAGTAACGTAGGCGGCGTAAAATATCGTTATTATTCATGACTAAATCAGAGACTCCCTAAATATTTAAATAGTAAGCGAGCTGATTTTGGAGGCTTATTTAGTTTATGTTCTTTTTTTGCATTCCGGATCAATTGACCGACATGTTGTCGTTCAAAATTCTCAAACTTATCAGCTAGCTTATCTAGTAAAGCTTGATCACCTTGCAGTAAATTATCACGCCATTGCTCAAGTTCATGGAATTCATTTACTTCATCTTTATGTGGCTGTTGTGATTTTTCCAGAGCTAGACGTATTAAGCTTTCATCTTCATTTTTCATTAAATTTCCAATGAATTTAAATTGGCGACTAAGTGCACCATGCGTCATTGATTTTGCGGAAATAATGGCACTTCTAAGCTGGTCAGAGACAGGAATATTAATGAGTTGCTTGTCAGGTAGTTCTACGAGTTGTTTGCCAAGTAATTTTAAATCGTGTAAATCACGTTTTACCTGTGATTTACTCTTCGGCAGTTCTTCAAAATCTTGCTCCATAACACTTAATGCTAATCAAACCAGTATTTTTAATTCAAACTGTATGGAAACGCATCCCTGCGTAATGAATACAATACATTTATTGATTAATCTGCCATTGCCTTAGCGGCTTTCAGCGTTACCGCACGAACTGACTTTGATGCAGGCTTTGCCTTAATCATGATTTCTTCACCGGTAAATGGATTGCGGCCAGGTCTTGCCTTGGTTGCTGCTTTTTTAACGGTTTTCATCTTTACGCCCAGGTCAGGGACAAGAAATACGCCACAGGCACGCGGTTTCAAGTGGCGTGCAGCCTGAACACCTAATGAAGCCAGAACTGCTTTTACGTTAGCTTTTGAAACTCCTGTTGCTTCCGAAATCTCAGCAATAATTTGTGATTTAGTTTGCTTTTCTTTGAAAGCACTTGTTTTTACAGACATATTCTCTCCTGGTTTTTTATTGATTAACTCACTTAAAACTTGTTGAAAAAGTATATTAACAGATTTTTTTGAAAAAGCGTCACAGTTAAATAAATCTATCAGACGCTTGAAAATAAAAATAATATTTCCATAAACTGAAAACAAATTTAGGTGGAATTACAGCTCAGAAACATCGAAGAATTTGGAGCGAAACGGAATTTATTCGGCGTAATTACACTTACTATATTTGATGAACCACCAGATTTATCCACAAGACAAGCACACTCATACATGCCAACCAATAAACACGCATTCTATGAAGGATATTATTGTAGCTTAAGTGGATATAGGCATGAATACTGCGCAGAATAACAAACAACCATGCAAATATAAGCCCAAGCAAACTCTCGATACCCAAGCTGACATATAAAGTACAAACCACATAAAAAAGAACGGGGACTTCGAATTGATTATTGAAACAACGAGTGGTTTTGGTCACTATTTCAGGAACATCCTCACCCTGCATCAACTTATAATACCTGACAGAAACATCACCCTTTTTTACACTATCAAATCGAACTTTAATGGCAATAGAACCGATTATAAAAGTCAAAACAACCATCAGAAACATCGGATAAATCAAATTTTTCTCCTAAGTATAGATCTTATTAATCTGCATCATTGATATCATTTATATAGTGTCTCCATAGTTTATTCAGTACCTGTCTTTTTAATTCGTGGTACCGCGGATAATAACTCTTTTGTATATTCATTTTGTGGGATCATCAATACTTGTTCCACTTTCCCCTGCTCGACAATTTTTCCCTGATACATTACAGCAACAGTATGCGCGATGTATTCAACCACACTAATATTATGTGTAATAAAGAGATAGCCGAGCTGGTATTCTTTTTGTAATTTTCTTAACAAAGCCAGAATTTGAGCCTGCACAGAAACATCGAGCGCGCTGGTAGGTTCATCACAAATAATTAATTTAGGTTTTACCGCCAAAGCACGAGCAATACAGATACGTTGACGTTGACCTCCGGAAAATTCGTGCGGATAACGATTTTGATGTTCAGGTAATAATCCGACATGTTCCAATAGTTCTGCGCTAGCTTTGTCTCGTTCTTGTTTCGTTTCGCCGATACCTTGCGCAAGCATACCTTCCTGGATAATGTCCCTGACCATCATTCTTGGATTCATTGATGAATACGGGTCTTGAAATACAATCTGTATTTCTGAACGTTTCTTTCTTAATTCTGCTGCATCCAGTTCGCTTAAATCATTTCCTTCATACAAGACTTCACCATCGGTAGTTTGTAGTAGTTGCAAAATACCCTTGCCCATTGTTGTTTTGCCAGAACCTGATTCACCGACAATGGCAACTGTTTCTCCGGCATGAACATCAATGGATACACCATCAACAGCCCGAACATGACCAACGACTTTTTTAAATAAACCTTTACGTATCGGGTAATACACTTTTAAATCACTTACTTTTAATAAACATTGATCATCACTGCGAACAATTTTGACTTCGTCTGCTTCTACCTGACGTTTTTCCCAACTAGGAATAGCATCAAATAACTGTAAGGTATAAGGATGCTCTGGATTGGCAAACAAACTTTTTTTATCTTTGGCTTCAACTATTTTTCCTTCACGCATCACCGCAACATGATCTGCCATTTGCGATGTAACACCTAAATCATGAGTAATAAATAATATCGACATGCCCGTGTCTTTTTGCAATTTGCATAACAACTCTAGAACTTGTGCCTGAATAGTGACATCGAGGGCAGTTGTAGGTTCGTCCGCAATAAGTAACTCAGGTTCGCCTGCTAACGCCATTGCAATCATAATCCGTTGTTTCATACCGCCGGAAAACTGATGCGGGTATTCATCGATCCTGCGATCTGGTTCAGGAATACCGACAGCATCAAGTAATTCAATACTGCGTTTTATGCATTGTATTTTTGATAAATTTTGATGACGATAAAGTGTTTCGCTTATTTGTTGGCCCGCGGTCAATACTGGATTTAATGATGTTTGTGGCTCTTGAAAGATCATGCCTATTCTGGCACCGCGCACATCGCGCATTTTACTTTCCGGCAACTGGAATAAATTTTGTCCGTTTAAAATAACTTCGCCAGAATCGATTTTTGCAGCAGCAGGAAGTAATCGCATAATTGATAATGCACTTATAGATTTGCCACTGCCGGATTCACCGAGCAGAACAAATGTTTCACCTTGATTAATAGTAAAACTAACATCATCAACAACATTAATCTTGTTCTCACCCATGCCTATACAGGTGGTAAGATTTTTAACTTCAAGTAAAGAATCAGCCATTTTTATTCTTCGTCCAACGCAGGTAATTGTCGTAGCTTTCGATTTTCATCTAATGCTACATAGGTTAATACGGCTTCAGTTACTTTAACGGTTTCCCTTTTTACCGGGTTACGTTCAGCATAGACCTCAACTTTAACCGTAATAGAAGAATGTCCTGTTTTAATAACATCGGCATAGCAACTGACAAGATCACCAACAAAAACCGGCTCATGGAATTCCATCGAATTGACTGCAACCGTCACTATCCTTCCTTTAGCACGCTCCAATGCTGCTATTGCTCCGGCAATATCAATTTGAGACATGATCCAGCCACCAAAAATACTGCCGCCGGAATTAGTATCTTTTGGCATGGCAGCAATCTTGATTGCCGGTTGTCTATCTCTGGGTAATTCTGCTGTTGTCATATCTATATATCCATTAATCAATTTAATTAACTTAACTTTCTCTTATTCTTGGATCAAATGCATCTCTAACCGCATCAGAAAATAAATTTGCAGACAAAACAAGGACAAACATAAAAATAAATGCGGCTGCCAATGACCACCAAACAACGGGATCGCGTGCTATTTCCAGACGTGCGCTATTAATCATATTTCCCCAGCTATGCATGCCAGGGTCGACTCCAATGCCAACATAAGAAAGTACCGCTTCAGCCAATACAAGGCCACTAAAATCCAACACAATTGAAATCATAACGATGTGCATGACATTTGGTAATAAATGACGCAGCATAATGCTCAGATTACCTACGCCAAATGCCTGAGCTGCCTGAACGTAATCAACTTCCCGTAACTTGAGTGTTTCAGCTCTTAATAGACGGCATAAGCCCGTCCAACTGGTAATACCCAGAATGATACATAAAAATAGCAGCCTTAAATCGGCTCTTTGTTCCAGACTATTAAAATCATCGGCATGATTACTAATATAAACCTGCAATAATAAAATAGAAGCAGCGATTAATAACACACCCGGAATTGAATTCAATGTTGTATAAAGATATTGAATAACATCATCAATCCAGCCACGAAAATAACCTGCCATTAGACCGGCCATGATTGCAAACGGCAACATAACTAAAGTCGTTAAGGTCCCTATAACAAGGCCCGTGCGGATACTTTTTAATGTTTGATAGAGCACATCCTGCCCTACTTTATCCGTACCAAAAACATGATAGTGCTGAGATAAACAATAAGTGCAGCTAATAAGCGTAATAACAATGCTTAAGGTAATAAATATAGCATACCACGGAATGGCAAATTCATTGCGCGCACATTTTTTCAAGCTTTCTATAACACTTAGATTATTACTTTTACTTAATATTAAAATAATTAACCCAACAGCAAACAAACTAATTAGTAAACCAAAAAATAAAGAACGTAATATTCGCTTTGTTATATCCAACCTACTCTGTGACTCAGGATATTCAAGATGCGCACCACCATATTTTAATCGTGGATAATCTCTAATTTGTTTACCATCCGCTTGCTCTATCATTTCTTTTGAAAATGCATAACTGGCCATCGGCGCAGAATACGTTCTTTCCGTGTTTTTACGAAGATCATCCAGTATCACATCCAGTACACTTGAAATTTCAGCTGAATAAACTACCTCGTTTGATTCAGTCCCATCTAATCTGGGATGGAAATGTAAAGAATCGAACAAACCTATAACAACATAAACAGAAAGAACAATAGCTGCTGACATTGCCAGAGGTCGGCGTGCAACATCTCGCCAGGGTGCGCGTAAATGTTCATGCTGACGAGCATAAAACACAAACGCAATTACCATAAATAGCAATAGGAATATAAGCCCGTCAGTAATGAATATAACAGGCATATCTAATTTAGCCTCACCCTTGGATCGACTAGCGTGTATGAAATATCGGTCAGTATTAATCCAATAATGTATAACACTGATCCTAGGAAAACCATCGAACGAACAATAGCAAAATCCTGACGACTAATTGCATCAATGGTATAGCTGCCCAGACCTGGAATGGCAAAAAAGGATTCCACAATCAAACTGCCCATAAATAGACTTGGTAAAATAACGACGACACCGGTCAGTATCGGGATAAGACCGTTCATAAGAACATGCTTATAGAGCACTACTGTCTCAGACAAACCCTTTGCCTTTGCCGTCCTGACATAGTCCTTTCCCATTTCTTCCAGAAAAATAGTTCGGTACCATCGTGTACTGGCACCTATGCCACCGACCAAACCAATTAGTACAGGTAAGGCGATAAATTTTATTGAATTTAATCCCGTGTCGTAACCCGAGATAGGAACCAAATGAAGCATTTTACCAATTAGAAACTGGCCACCAATAATATAAAACAAACCCGAAATAGACATCATCGCAACACAAAGAATCACACCCGACACATCAATATAACTCCCTCGAAAAAATGCGAGAATTAAACCAAAGGTAATGTAAGCCAATAAACCAAGTATCAAGCCGGGGACAGTAATAGAAAGGCTGGGCCACATCCTTTGACTAATATCATAACTAATATCACGACCACTATCGGAACGTCCAAAATCAAAAACAAAAAGTTTTACCGAATTTTGATAGAAAATAGTATCTGTTATTTTTTCTGAAGCTTCAGCCTTACTATTCCAGAGTACCGGTTTGTCATAACCACGTTCTTCTTTCCATTTCGCAATGGCTGCTTCACTAATATGTTTTTGACCCAATTGCATACGTGCCATGTCATCGGGCGTATTGACAACAAAAAATAAAACAAAGGTAATAATATTTACACCAATCAATATCGGTAACGCATAGGCTATTCGTCGTAAGATATAAGTAATCATAAAGCTGATTTAGTCTCCCTTCGACGATAGGAAACAATGCCTGGCAGTAAAACAACTATCGTAAACAAAATAAGAAGTGCAATCGGCCACCATATCGGTTCGTTCCACTCAGCACGTTTTTCTACACGAACCACTGGCTCAATACGTTTATATTTAAGCGTGTTATTTGCCATTAAGTTTGGTTTTGCGTTTTTATACCACCCATGATGTAAAGAAAACCCGATAGGATGAAAGCCCCATAACCACGGCGCATCTTTTCTAACGATTTCTACCATCTGATTTATTACATCTTGTCGCCCAGTACTATTGTTCATGCTTTTCATCTGATTAAATAATGCATCAAACTCAGCATTCTTATAATTTGAGGCATTCTCTCCGGCATAATCAACTTTTGAATTAGGCCCATACAATAAGAAGAAAAAGTTTTCCGGATCAGGATAATCCGCATTCCAGCCCCATTGATATATTTGTGTCGTGCCTTTTCTGACTTTCTCTTGAAATCGATTGTAATCTGTCGCACGTATAACAAGATTAATCCCAAGCTTTGAAAACTGTTTACGCATCCAGTCAAATGTTGCTTTCGCTCCCGGACCTGCAGCCGGTGTATCCAAATTCAATACTAATGGTTTACCACTCTTTTTTTCACGTCCATCAGGATAACCAGCTTGTATCATCAATTCTTTTGCTTGTTCAATGTCTCGCCGCACGGTCTTACCGTTTTGCCATTGATACACATAAGGATTGATACCTTCTTCTCCTTCAATAGCACCAAATATTCCGGGAGGGATGGGTCCTTGCGAAGGTTTACCGCGACCATTGGCAAAAATGGAAATGTATTCCTCGTAGTCAACAGCAATAGAAATAGCACGTCTAAGAAGTCTGGCTCGTTCACTATTACCGCCAATAACATCATCCGCCATATTAAAGCCCATGTATGAAGTTGATGTCGTTACTGCCGTGATCAAACGAATATCTTTTTCCTGCATTTCGTCCGTTAATTGCGCATTACCCTGTGCATTAAACTGTACCGCTTGATCAAAACTATCTGAGACAATCCCTGAAGTATCATAATAACCCTGCAGAAATTTATTCCACGAAGGAATTGATTCTTTTTCCAGACTGTAAATAGCGGTATCTATAAACGGCATTTTTTTGCCCGCATCCTCAAGCAGACCTAATGCTCTATCTCCCTCATCCCCTTCCGCAGGATAGGATTCGCCTCGAAAGTTTGGATTACGTTCCAATACCATGCGACGATTAGGGTTGTTCTCTGTCAACATAAATGGCCCTGTGCCAACAGGATACCAATCAAGTGTAATGTTTTTTTCTTCCATACCCTCTTGAGAATAAAAGTAATCGGCTTCCCAGGGCATCGGAGCAAAAAAGGACATTGATAACCAATAAATAAACTGTGGATATTTCTGTTTAAGTGTTATTTCAAACGTGCTGTCATCAATGACTTTCACGCCGGGTAAATCATAGCTATTCAAATCGATATAATTTGTTTTTGCTGTATCAAGACGATGAAGTTCTTCGGCGAGTTCATTCAGTCCAACAATATATTTACCCATTAAACCAGCTATTGGCGAATGAATTTTCGGATGCGCCATTCTTTTTATTTGGTAGACGTAATCTTTAGCCAGCATCTCGCGAGTACCAACCATATCAAAATCAGATAAGACATGGATATATTCTAATTTCTCTTCTGAAAGATCATGATAGAGATATTCATCAGCCGAATTTTTTGCAAATGCAGGGTGTGGTTGATATAAAATTCCGGATTTAATCGATATTTTATATTTAACATGATCAATTTTTTCAGCATCAATTTCATCTGACAAAATCTGCCCTTCACTATCAAAATAGACCGGCTTAGGTAATTCTGTTGCTATTAGAGGAATCAATTCATAGGGACGCTTCAAAAAGTGATATTGCAATGGTGCTTCATAAATCTGTCCCAAAAATATATATTCATTAGAACTGTAAGAACTAACCGGGTCTAGATGTTTCGGGCGCTCTTTAAACGAATCGTAATAAATCCGTTTGGATTTATCCTGTTCTGGATAAGGATTGTTCCAGGCTGATTGTTCGCAGCCTGAACAAAGCAGAAATAAACTGATTAAGGCCAGCGATACCCCGTTCAAGCCTGACATTGTTCGATTTATTATTTTTATCATCAAGTACATTATAAACATGGCTGTTTTTCTGTACACTTTGATATCAAATAATTGATAAAATTCACATACACGCTTCAATAAGGATAAATAGATGGGATTACTCGATAATAAACGCGCTCTAATCGTTGGTGTTGCCAGCAATAAATCAATTGCCTGGGGTATTGCACAGGCAATGCGTCGTGAAGGCGCTGAATTGGCATTTACCTATCAAAATGACAGATTACGAGGCCGAGTTGAAAAATTTGCTGCGGAACTAGACTCTGAGATTACCGTACCATGTGAGGTATCCGATGATGCACAAATTCAGTCTGTTTTTGAGCATTTGGATGATTATTGGGATGGACTAGACATATTGATTCATTCAGTCGCCTATGCGCCAAAAGAGCAGTTAGACGGTGATTATCTTGAGAATGTGACACGTGATGGCTTTCTGACTGCCCATGAGATCAGTTCTTATAGTTTTTCTGCACTAGGCGATGCAGCTAGAGAAATGATGCAAGACCGAAACGGTGCTATGTTAACGCTCAGCTATATTGGCGCTGTACGTGCCATGCCAAATTACAATGTCATGGGTGTCGCAAAAGCCAGTCTTGAGGCAAATGTTCGTTATATGGCATCGAGTCTCGGCCCTGAAGGAATACGCGTGAATGCCATATCAGCTGGCCCTATCCGTACTTTAGCCGCTGCCGGCATCAGTGGCATGCGCGATTTTCTCAACCATGTAGAGAAAGTATCTCCATTAAGACGGAACGTCACTATAGATGAAGTAGGCAATGTTGCTGCTTTCCTATGTTCTGATTATGCCGCTGCAATTACCGGCGAGATTACCTATGTTGATGGCGGATTTAATTCCATCGGAATGGCCTAAATCCAGTGAAAAGTGAAAGGTTAAAAGTGAAACGTTTTAAAAAAACATTCCACGCCTATACGTTTCACTTTTTCATTCTTGATCGCCATGGATGGCGGAAATACTGATAACGCAGGAGCAATTGCCATGTGCACATTAAAAAATGTCTTTAAATGAAAACAAGTTAATCATTGCTATCCTGATTGGTGCAATTGCTGGAATAATTTGTGGCTGGTTTTTTGGACCTGTCATGGCATCTGTGGCATGGATAGGTGATTTATTTCTAGATGCTTTAAAAATGATGATCGTGCCATTGATCATTGCCGCCGTTATTAGCGGTGTTACCTCACTTGGAGACATCCGCAAGCTCGGTAAAGTGGGTGGTATCACACTGCTTTATTATGCATCAACAACAGCCTTAGCCGTATTAATAGGCCTATTTGTTGTAAATCTCATTCAACCTGGCGTAGGTGTTGGGGAAGCGACTACGGGATTGTCAGATCAGATATCTAATCGAGCTGATACCGGCTTTGTCGACATTATTCGTTCTCTGATTAGCCCTAATATTATTAGCGCAGCAGCAAATATGCAGTTGCTACCTTTAATTGTATTTTGTCTAATATTTGCTGCGGCGCTGACAACGATCGGCGATAAAAATATAACGATCATCCGCTTTTTTGATGGTTTGAATGAAGTCATGATGAAATTGGTTATCTGGGTCATGACTTTTGCACCTATCGGTATTTTTGCATTAATTGCCGGGAAAATTGGTAACGCAGGTGGTGGTCAGGCAGTAAAACAAGAGTTACTTGCCGTGGGCAGTTATTGCTTCACCGTTATTCTTGGTCTTTCAATTCATTTTATTGTCTTGTTCATTATTCTTATTTTATTTACGAATAAAGGACGAGATTATTTGCTTAAATTATTACGTGCTTTAGTCACTGCGTTTGGCACTGCCAGTTCATCGGCCACTTTACCTTTGACGATGGAGTGTGCAATAGAAGCAGGGATCGACAAACGTTCTGTAAAATTTGTTTTACCTATCGGCGCCACTATCAATATGGATGGTACTGCGCTCTATGAATCGGTTGCCGTCATGTTTATTGCACAAGCTTATGGTTATTCAATGGGAATAGGTGAACAAACTATTATCTTTATTACTGCGACTTTAGCAGCTATTGGCGCCGCTGGAATACCTCAAGCTGGTTTAGTAACAATGTTGATAGTATTGGATGCTGTAGGTTTACCTGCAGAAGGTATTGGGCTGATATTAGCTGTTGACTGGTTTCTAGATAGATTTAGAACTACTGTGAATGTATGGGGTGATAGTGTCGGCGCAGCAGTTATTGAATCCTACTTGCCTAAAGAACAAAGCTAAAAGAGCTTTTCATGATGTCACGAGTGAAGGTTAATCTAGGCAAAGATAGTCGACAAATTCATCTGGAATGAATTTGGACAACGTAAGTTGCTCGTAAGCATGAAATACAGGGATGTATTTCATCTAAAAACAAACAGTTATTTTGAGTCCATCTTTAACAAAGAGTAGTCGAATGCAGTAATGGTGCGAAGTTATTTTTGAGACTGCAACTAAAACTGTGTAACTGTTTATTATTACCCATTTGATTAGGTAGGGTAGACAGACTATGAATAAAGAAGAACTACAATCAATAGGCTTGGCAGCTACAAAAAACATCAAAATTGAACAAGACTTAAACTAGTTCAGTCAAATGCTCACCAAGATCAGTGTAGAAGCAGCATTAAATGCTGAGCTAGATGAGCACCTTGGATAATCAAAGCATGTGAAAACTCATTCATAAAACTCCCGTAATAGCTATTCAAGTAAAACGCGGATTCAAGTTGCTAGTGCAACTGGTGGATTGATACATGGAAATACCTGATTAGGTGACAACAGATTTAATTAAACCAAACAAAATGTAGTAGGAAAATCGCAATATGAGATGCATTTTGCGAATGCATTGGAAATGTGTGTGTGTGTGTGATTGTGAGTAAAATGCACAACATGTAGTATATAATTAATCCAGAATTATATGGCATAAAAACTGCTGCTTTTGAAAGACATGAAAAGAAACAATGAAATGGAAATGGATGGAAGTTGAAGCCAATAACTTACCACAGCCAACATTTTGTACGGTAATTTTTATCTGCACATATACATTAACTTTTCATAGTGATTCATTGGATACAGAATGAGTTATATAAATAATCACTAAACAATCGGCATTAATTATAAGTATTAATAATACACGTTGGCGTACTTGTATCTGGTCTACATTGATGGCCATATATTATAATGGATGGATGGATGGATGGATGGATGCAGTTCAGTAATTGAAGGTAGAGAACGAGATGATGTACTTTGCATTTCAGCAGAACGCTTAACTAAACCTATTTATAATGCTCATTTATTAAGGAATTTTACCTCGGCAAGGAAATATTGATGCAGAAAAAAACAATCATTAATTTATTTCTTGTTGCATTTATTTATTTCCTGCTTGCAAATATAAGTGAATTTCTTTTTGAGCCGACGCATACATTTTTTACAATCAGATTGGCACCAGGGTTTGGATTAGTCGCAGCTCTGATTTATGGCTTGCCAGCGATATTCGGAATTATTTTAGGTGAATTATTATATATATATATTCTACATAATTCGGAAATTACGAGCCTGACTTCAATCGCATTAGCTGCAAATGCAGTATTATATGTATATATCGGAATCAGGTTGATACATCGATATGTTGAACATCCAGATTACCTTACAAACCCTTTTGCTTGTTTCAAATTTTTTATTTTAGGCGGATTCGTTGCCAGTTTAATTCCTTCATTGCTGGCCGTATTTTGTATCTCATTAATTGATCCCGATGTTCAACAATTATATTGGCTACTGGGAATGCATTGGTGGTTAGGTCAGGGACTTGGTGTATTGATCATTTCACCAATCACCTTGTGTGTCATGTATAAATCAAAATCAATATGGCAGACACGTATTCCCTTGATTCCTGTTATTCTAACGACACTACTTGTATTTATGGTGATAAGTTATGCTTATGTGTCTACTCAGGAAAAAGAAAAGTTTAAGTTATCGCTTGATCAAAAAGCTCTGGTCATAAGTACGGCAATTAAACTTCAGATTTCTACTTATGCAGAAGAACTATATAGAACATCAAGTTTATTCGAATATATATCCGAAATAGGACCTCTCAAATTTGAGGCTTTCAGTAATAATATCAAAAAACGTCAACCCAGCGTACACGCTATATCTTATCAGAAACTTGTTAAGGCGGATGAGCGGCAATCTTACGAAAACAGCATGCGCGAAATTTATTCAAACAAGTTCCAGATTGTAGAGCGTGATGGTTTAGGTAATTTTAAACGTGCGAGTAACCGTGAAGAATATACGCCAATAACAATGCGTTCCATTTATAATAAGAATGCTAGGATTATGGGGTTTGATACCTTAACCAGTGTTTATTCAAAGTTAGCAAGGAAGGAAGCAATGGTAACGCATCAACTCGTAATCAGCCACCCGTTCAGCCTGGATTCAAGTAAAGGCGATAACAAGAGTATTGTTTTAATTTTACCTCTTAAAAACAACAATATTTTCTCAGGCTTTGTCTCACTCTCTGTTTATGTTAGCAGTGCAATTCAATCTGCTATAGAAAATATAGATATGGAAGGGGTTTCCCTGAAAATTTTTGATACAGCATCTTCGATCAATAATATAATTTATACTAAAAACACATTCAATGGCGAGAGTAATTCTGGGTTAATTAAAGAAGGGAAAATCGATTTTAAATCTCTTAAATGGAAATACGAGGTAGTCCCGAATCACTCATATTTGGAAAGTTTGTTTACGTCTCAGTTGTTGGTCATTATCTTTTGCATCCTGTTAGCTACTATATTGAGTGTAAGACTGTTGGAACATAGTGGAAAAGAATATGAATTTGCTCGACTTTTTTCAGAAAATGAAGAACGTAACCGATTATTACTTGATTCAACTGCTGAAGCTATTTACGGTATCGATCTCAATGGCGAGTGCACCTTTGCCAACCGGGCTTGTCTGAAGATGCTGGGATATCAATCTGAAGGAGAACTCATGGGGAAGAACATGCATCAACTTATCTATCATACGCGTGATAATGGAACTCCTTACCCGATCGAAGAAAGCAAAATATATCAGTCATCTCAGGAAGGAAAAGAATCCTTTAGCAATGATGAAGTATTGTGGCGAGCGGATGGTAGCAACTTCCGCTCAGAATGCCACTCTTTACCGATTTTAATTCATGGAGATGTCATCGGTACGGTGGTGAGTTTTACAGATATCTCAACACGTATAGAGGCTAAGGCGATAGAAAAGGAAAGATTCAAGACATTGACCAGCTTAAAGAATGTAATTAATGAAACAAATATAGAATTAGTAAACACACAGAAAGAACTCAAGGCCGAACAAGAAAAAACAAACGCTTTATTAAAAGTGCGAACTGAGGAGTTAAAGGAAACGCAACTTCAATTATTTCAAGCTGAAAAAATGGACACCATTGGTAAGCTTTCTGCTGGTGTTGCCCATGAGGTAAAAAATCCATTAGCAATTATCCTGTTAGGTATTAATTATTTGCAAAAGTCCTTACATAAGAATGAATCCATTGATGAGGTTATCCATGATATGGTTAATGCAATACACAGGGCAGATTCTGTAATAAAAGAACTGGTTGATTTTTCAGCATCTAAACAGCTAAAACTTGAGAAACAGGAATTAAACCCGGTTATCGAAGAATCATTACAATTAATTAAACATGAATTTACAAAATATAATATAAATGTAGAGTGTCAATTGGAAGAAATACTTCCTTTTGTTGAAATAGATCGAAGTAAACTTCAACAGGTATTTATTAATATTTTCATGAATGCAATCCATGCTATGAGTACAAAAGGCACACTTTTGATCAGAACATATGCCAGTGAATTAAAAAATGAAATAAAAAAACACAAGCTAAGTAGCACCGGACAATTTAGGCTGACTAATAATATTGTCGTAATTGAAATTAAAGATACCGGTTCAGGTATAAAACCAAAGAATGAAAACAAGATTTTTGAACCATTTTTTACTACTAAAAATGCAGGTGTTGGTACAGGTTTGGGGTTAACTGTGACCGAGAATATAGTTAGATTACACAATGCATATATAGATATCCAAAACCACAAAGAAGGCGGTGTTATTGTATCAATCTTTTTAAAAGCTATTTAAGGTGGCAAAGCATGACTAAAATAAAAATACTTGTTGTCGATGATGAAGAAAGTCTAACTCGAATGCTGAAGTTAAATCTTGAAGATACAGGGCAATTTGAAGTCAGGACGGAAAATGAGGGGGCTAATACCTTAACTTCTGCACTTGAGTTCAAGCCGGATTTGATTTTACTGGATATTATGATGCCAGATATGATTGGGAGTAAAATTGCTGAAAAAATCCTGAAAGATAAAGAATTAAGAGATACCAATATCATATTTTTAACTGCTCTAATTTCTAAACAGGAAGCAGAGAGAAACGAGGGTAAAATTGCTGGGCGATCATTTGTCGCTAAGCCGATAAATATTGATGAACTCATTGAGTTTATTGAAAGAGAACTTGGTAATACGTAATAATTCTTAATAAGAAATCATTATGAGTAAAAAAGATAAACAGCTTATCCTGTTGGTAGAAGATGAGCTAAGTATGGCAAAAATGATCCAACAGTATTTAAAGAAGGAACCTTTTGATATTCATCACGTTGATAATGGTCAAGATGCTCTTTCAGTTCTAGACGGACGCCTGCCACAAGTTGTGTTGCTTGACTTGAATCTACCCGATATGGATGGCATGGATATTCTTAAATATATCAAAGAAAAACAATTTCCCACCTCCGTTATTATTATTACTGCTTATGGCTCAGTCGATACGGCTGTTAATGCAATGCAATTGGGAGCATTAGATTTTCTTGAAAAACCTTTTAGTGGCGATCGTTTATTGACCACTGTACGAAATACCCTGGAAAGACAAGGTCTCACAGACATTATTAATACACTTAAAGATGCTGAGCGAGCCGGATTTCATGATTTTGTTGGTTCATCCAGCAAAATGCATACCGTATACCGTACCATTGAAAATGTAGCGTCTAGCAAAGCATCTGTTTTAATCACAGGTGAAAGCGGCACCGGTAAGGAATTATGCGCCAAGGCAATTCATGAGCTAAGTCCACGTAGCAAAAAACCATTCATAGCAATAAATTGTGCAGCAATCCCGAAAATGTTAATGGAAAGCGAAATCTTTGGTCATCTCAAAGGTGCGTTTACGGGTGCAACATCACAGCGTGTCGGTGCTATGGCAAGCGCTTCATGCGGAACCTTATTTCTGGATGAGATTTGTGAAATGGATCTCGAATTGCAAGCAAAACTCTTGCGCGTCATCCAGATGGAGGAAGTTCAAAAAGTCGGAAGCGATAAAGTTGAAAAGATAGATGTACGTATTATTAGTGCAACAAATAGAGACCCTTTATCCGAAGTCAATCAGGGACGCTTTAGAGAGGATTTATACTATCGATTAAATGTTATCCCAATAGAGTTACCACCATTACGAGAACGGGAAAATGATGTTATTGAGCTGGCTAGAGAGTTTGTTAATGAGATATCAGGAATAGAAAGTAAGGATTTTACAGGTCTTGCGCCTGAAACTGAGTCAATATTAGGACTCTATGGTTGGCCGGGAAATATTCGAGAGCTGTATAATATCTTACAAAATATTATTATCAATAATAACGGTGATCTGATTAGTCCCGATATGCTTCCATCCCCACTAGATACAATTATAAATAATAGTGCTGAATCCCAATCAGGAATTGAAAATGTCATCGATATCAAGGTCAAAATAAAGGGAGAGGATACAGTAAGTATTGCTAAGGATGACATCAAGCCAATGTGGCAGGTAGAAAAAGATCATATTGAGAAAATAGTGGATAAATATGAAGGGAATATCCCGAAGGCCGCAGCATTATTAGGTGTTAGTCCATCAACTATCTATCGCAAGATGCAATCCTGGAAGGGAGAAGAAAGCAACTAGATTGACACGTTATATGTGTCATCGTTCCCTTGTTCGATTTTTTATTGTGGAGGGTCTTCTCAAGTTACTGATACTATCGATCTGACACAATTCAAACACTATCGCCTGGGAAATTATTTTGCTTCCTGCTTAATTTAATAGATATTTTTTTATTACTACAAGCGATTTGGTAACATTAGACCTGACCCAGAAACGAGATCACTCGTTACTGGAGTAGGTCAGCCTTTAATCGTATTTATTGCTTCTAGTATTATAAAACTTGCTTTAAACCGAGGCCTATATTTTCCTATTATCAGTACAGATTCCCCTGTTTTCGGATTACGCCCCATTCTTGGTGAAGTATATTTTGTTTGAAAAACCCCAAACCCTCTTATTTCAATTCGCTTACCATTAGCTAAAGAACTTACCATATATTCAAGAATCATATTTACAGCATTCTCAATATCCTCATCTCGAATTTCTGTATTCTTTCTCGTAATTTTATGTATCAATTCTGATTTTTTCATGATTATTTTAATTCTGTTGTAGATATTATTATTTACTTGAAATGCTTGGTATCAATAGAAAATAATTATTTAAACATTCAGCCAATTAATTGACTCATTTTTATTGAAAGTTTTAATTCTTTTTCTGTCGAAAAGAATTGTGAAACTAATCCTGTTTTATAATCTTTTAAATATATGAGCATCAAGCTGGCATTAAGTCTTATTTCCCAGTTAATATTGTCCGAATGTGTTCGTGGATATAGCATTTAGTGGTCTCCTGTTCCTGAAAAAGTCGCAGTTGCTGTTCTTGTTGAATTGATAACAAGATCAGTTGCATAAGTATTTGAGGTCGCCGCTGAAAGGCACGCCAGATAAACAGCTTTTTTCAATAAATTCATGCCATGATTCGAAGCAGGATTTCCGCTCTCCCTCGCGACAAGGCAAGTTACTTTATTAATTTACCGCATTCCTAATTTTCTATCTATCACAGAGAGCAGTTCATCATCTGTTACAGGTTTAGCAAGAAACCAAAACCGACCTATCTTTTTACCTAAACCACCTATTTCATCCTTGGTTAAAAGTGCTGTAAGAAAAACGATTTTTATGTGACGGAGTTCTCGATCTTCCTTGATTATGCAAGCAATATCTTCGCCACCAAGATTTTTCATAATGATATCGAGTAGAATCAACTTAGGTTTAAAGGTACGTGCAACAGAAACAGCATTTAAAGCATCAGTTTCTACTCGGACTTCATAATTACATGTTCTTTCCAGGGTTAATTTAATCATCTGTGCCATCAACACATCATCATCGACAACAAGGATTTTTTCTTTCATTAATTCTTCTTTTATGTCTTTTTCCGAATGCGACGCTACTATTTTTTTCATTTTCACTGGGCTTTCCAAATACATTGTCTGGATTATATTTCCAGATCATAATTTCTAAATTTAAAATATTGTGTAAGTAAAGTATCCGTTTTCTGAACAACCGGTTATCCTTGATGAGGATTTCCTATGTTCTGTAACTGCGATTACTGGAACATTAAATCCTGCAGAGGATAAATCTATTCCTTCTTCCCGCACGCACCTCTTAAAAATATAAGCACGAAAAACAAACCGACAAGCTGAATTAAAATTCCCCATAACCACCAGGTCATAAGCATTTCTCTGCATACTTGAAATCAATATCCAGTCCATTCTCTTTTAAATAAGACGCTTCTAATTTATAGGCTTCGGATTCCAGTTCTTTTATACAATTAACAAATTTTTCCTTACCCGTTTGATATTGAACGTAATGGACTAGTTCATGTAAAAGAATCCCCTTGCCGTTTGTGGTATTTAAATCAATGGAATCCAGAATATATATAGTTTTCTCATCAAACTTGTATAAACCATAAACATTCAATCTTTTCTGATTAACTACTTTTGGTAGTGCACTACCAAAAGCAATTTCGTTAATTTTACTGGCGGCTACTATTTTTAGTTTTGGTCTTTGATATGCCAAATAATTAAATGAGAAGTGTTGATTGAGCCAGTTTAAAAGATTAGATATCAGTTTTTCCTCATCAAAGTAATTATCTAATTCGTTGAATGAGCTGTAATTTTCCCTATTTACACCATTAATTATCTTGCTAACGGAGATGTCTTCATCAGTAGTTTTAGAAAATATATTTTGCTCTCCCAGTTTGTAGTTTATAGCGCAATTGTCATGCAGACATT
>CAZGBJ010000033.1:0-2747 GCA_964523895.1 uncultured Enterobacteriaceae bacterium | reverse complement strand
ATGTCTGAATCTGAATTGTTAATGTCAACTGCAGACGCAGTACCGAAATAAAATAGGGGCTGGCCCAGTTAACTAATTCAAATATTCCTTAACCCATTGTTTTAATTGATTTACTTGTGCTTTAGGCGCTGGGTTATTAAATCGCCACTCACACTCTTTCAAAAACAGATGAAAATGCACTATTGGTACACCATTAAATTTTCGCATATGTCGTTTCGCTTGATTCCAAAAGTTCTCAATACCATTAATATGATTCTGCTTATCAGCAAACAATTTACTATGATTGATTCGGTAATGTTTAAACTCCGAAACATCCAATGCATTGTAACTTCGCCATGTGTCCGTATACACAATACTATCAGGCATAACTTTCTTTCGAATGATTGGCATTAACGTCTTTGTCTTAGCATCTGGAATAATCATGGTATAAACCTTACCTCCCCGTTTTAATAGGCCAAAGACAGGTACTTTGCCCGCTGCGCCACGGCCGCGTTTACCCTTACGTCGGCCACCAAAATAAGATTCATCAACTTCTATTTCCCCTGAAATAAATTCACTCGCTTCCAGCATTAACTTCATCGTGATGATTTCTCGCAAACGATGATAGTAACTCGTTGCTGTTTTACGGTTAATCTCAATCAGTTCACTCGCACAGCGTGCAGTTGTGCCTGCGACAAAGTGCTCTATTAATTTATGCTGTATTCGTATCGGTAATCGGCTCTTTCTCATCTCGCCCTATATAACATATCTTTATGTTAACTGGGCCAGCCCCATAAAATATACTGTTAACAAGTAAAAAGAGTGATGACACTTTAGCCAGACTTGTTTCGGAACGAACAGGTATATATTTTTTTAAGTTAACGCAATACATCATTCACCCCTAGTGAATTGTTTGTATGTGCTATAGCGAATACTGTGCCAATATCTGAATAAAAATAATATTGTATAATTTCAATTGGATAAGGTTAAAGCGATTAGTACTATCCAAGTATTATCTATTGATATTTTCAATTCGATTCTTATAGTGCATTGCAATTTGCAAATCTATTTAGATTTTAATCAGGTAAATAACACCAGGAGATGATAGGTAATAGTTATTTATATTTTATATCTTGCTCAGAACAAATTTGTAGTATAGGTTGAAATTATAAAGAGTATCAACGCGTAACAAAAAATATACTTGTCAGGCATAAAAATATTCAAGCACTTGAATGGATACCGAGAGTTTTAGATCAAGAACGAGAATCATATGAAAAGACTCGCCGTCTTGAATATCCTGAATTTGAAATAACAGAACGTCAAAAACCAGGTTTAATGATTCGCGCTCAGAATCGAAAAGAATACTACCTGTTTATTATGTGGAGTCTTTAGCTGGCAATGAAGCAGCTTTTGGATTCGATCTTGCCTCAAACCAAAGCCGACTTGAAACGTTAAAACTTTCTCGCGATACAGGAACATTATTGGCAACGGCCAGTATTACGCTTGTGCAAGAAACATCAAATCAAAAAGGATTTCTTACTTTTCTTCCAATCTACCATAGTCTGCCTAATACTGTTGCTAAACGACGTGCTAATATTATCGGTTTCATTTTAGGTGTATATCGAATTTGAAATATTTTTAACAAATCGATTATCATACTTCTTCTGTGGGAATAAATATGTCGCTGGTTGATGAATCGGCACCAGTTATTAATCATACTCTCCATATCCATAAACCTTCTGTCGATGAAAAATTACTGATTGAGTTTGAATACCATAAACAATTGCCTGAATTTGCCGGGAGAACATGGAAAATTGTGGGCACACCAACTGTCGGATACTTTTCTGAACGTAGAAGTATTCTACCTTATGTGATTTTCGGATCTGGACTTATTATCGTTATCTTTGTAACAAGTTATATTTATTGGCTCTTCGGCAGAATCTGTGGGTAGATATTATGAAAATAATACCCCGTCATTCCGGGCTTGAGCCGGAATCCAGTGGATAACATCTTTAGGTAACGTTTTAAATAGATAAAACCTCCTCTAAAATTCAATACGTTATTATCAACATAATGTGGACGTACTGCTTGTTTAACTGGATTCCGGGTCAAGCCCGGAATGACGGAACTTTTTAATTGTCCGTTAAATACGAGTACAGAAATAAAACAGCCCATTTAACACCTAACTTATTCTATTTGTTCAAGTGTTCAAAAAATACTTTTCTTGTTAACTCACAGATTCTGCTGCAGACCCTATTTATTTAATTTCACAGCGTTCTATTGTCGTTAAACAACTAGTTCAGGAAAAAACTAAAGAACTCAAAGAGTCAAACGAGAAGCTTGAACAAATCTCATTAACTGATGGACTAGACTTGAATTTTACAACGCAGTTTACAATTGTTCTCGTTGCACTATTAACTTCGATTGGTGTTGCCGGTATACCCGCTGCCAGTCTCGTAGCCATTACTGTTATTCTGGGAGTTATCGGTTTACCACTAGAGGGCATTGGTATGTTATTAGTAACTGATCGTATTCTCGATATGCTACGAACAGCAGTTAATGTTTTTAGCGATAGTTGTTGTGCAGTTATAGTCGCTAAAACAGAAGGAGAAGATGGCGTATTAGCTGGGTAACCTAGATAAAGAAACCCGTGATATTAAAAGTTAATTATTAAATATTATCTTTAAAAATTCTAATATTAGCATTGCTCTTGGCATTCTTTATAAACTGTTGCCATTCATCTGTGCCGCGTGTTCGTCGTAATTCCA
>CAZGBJ010000032.1:0-22073 GCA_964523895.1 uncultured Enterobacteriaceae bacterium | reverse complement strand
CGACTAACGGATTACATTTAAACAAGGCAGTTACACAGAATTAATTACAGGCTCTTCTAAGCTGGATTAAATAGTTACGATGAATTCGTTTCCATTTGTCTAATTAGGCGAAAAACCATTATGGCGATGACTAAGACACCCATAATCAAAACCAGCCAAAGTAATATCCTTTGCCAGGGTAATTCTTTCTTCTCGACTAAGGCTAAGTCTCCTTTTAATATTATTTCCTGCCCCGCTGTAGCGACAGCCACCATTTCACTATGAGGCTCCTTATTTATAATACTCATTAACTTACTGGAAGTTTGCATAGACTTGCTAACATTAGCATTTCCATATGCCAGAATAAAAGGCCCATTCCCTCTAGCAAGAAAATAAAGATCATTAGAACGCCATGCATACTTTAATGTTGGTTCAGCTCGACCTATACCATCAGTTGATTGCATTTTAATTCGCCAGTATCGATGTTTTAATGGATAGACACTAACTGGCTCGCGTGTTATCTCCGTATCATTGATATAAAGTTTATAAAAAATACCTTTGTATCTATTTCCCCATTTTGAATCATTACTAAGACGTGACTCAATGAGCACGTCAATTAACGTGTTGTCTTGCGGAAGCTCTATATTGATTTGTTCAATATTAAATAAACCATTGGTGTCAAATTCATAAACTCCTTCTTCAATATCTTTATTTATAAGGCTGGCTGCAGCCCATATTTTCTTACTTGTTACATGATGTTTTCTAAAATTCGCCTTGATAGTATCAATAGTCAAACCATCCGCATCGTCCAGCCATGTAAAACGTAAATACTTTATTTTTTTATTTGGCAAATCAACACGCATTTTTTTTAATGCATGGTTACCGTATTCAAGTTCAGTCAAAGTCGCATTTTGAACTAAAAGGTTCCAATTATTCAGATCATTACTAGATTCAAGTTTTATTTTTTTCGCATAATCTGATGTCTTGCCATTAATTTTAAAATCAATCGAATCAATAACATATTCAATGTGGCTAGCATCAATTAAATAATATTTAGCTGTGTTATTAGCATCTATAATTTCATCTGCAGACTGAATTCTAATCACCTTCCCTTCACTGGAAACTGTCACATCAAGTTTGTTATCTAATAATGTAACTTCATCAAAAGGCAATGGGAAATAGGGTAATTCAAGTGTTTCAGATGTTGACTCACTATCATTTTTTCGCTGTCTAATAACATGAGGAACAGGTTCATGCGCCTGATTAAAGACACGAATATCACTCATATTGTTGTTAATAATATGCTGATACACCTGTTCTGGTAATGAGAACTGGTAGATAGAAGCCTTATTTTCAGTAATTAATTCAATACCTTTTGCGTAATCTTCTAGCATCAAATCATCATCAGCTGCATGAGCCAAACTAACAAGAAACAACACGCTTAATAAATATATTTTCATTATGTTATCTCTGCTGATTCTTTTGGTGGTATAGGTGAAACATAACCTATCACCAACATTAAAATACCGACTGTCATAAATGAAATAATCCGTGTTACCGCGCCACTATCAGCTAAATCTATTAAAAATAATTTGATGACAACAATGCCTAGCAAAGTAGCGCCCACATACCAGAGTTTTCTATATCGTTTCCTGGTTGCCATCCACATCACAATAAATGCCGTTAATGTCCAAACAATAGAGATACTTGTCTGAAATATTTCTGAGCGGAACATAGCAGATTCATCAAAGCGTACACCTGCGTAAAAATGCACCGTATGAGCAACAATAGAGGTAATATAAACAAATGCTATAAGTCCAACGGCTTTTAATCCTGTCGATACATTAAGAAAATTAATTTTCGGAATTTCTTCCTGCTTAATTAACCATAACCAGTTTAAAATGATTATTATGCTAAATAATTGAATCAGTTCCAGCGGGTTTATAACAGGGATAAATGACAGTGGTCGCGGATCGCCTCTGTTGAAACAAGAAAAAACTATCCATACAGCAAGATAAAATACAATCGGAAATAAACCTTTCCCGATATAGCTCGTTGGATACTCCATAATCGGCCAGGACACACGATCTCTCAAATACATCATTTTCATAATTCCAATAGCAGGAATAAGCCCCCAGGCAATATCTTCCCAGACCTGATACTTTGGCAACAAGTAATCAATAAAGTCAGCAATAATCCAGGTACAAATAAAAACATAAAGGTACATTGTTAGCGAATGCCACAATTTCAATAATTTTTTATTCCAGAAAGCATCACAACGATATAACAGTAATAGTTGAATCATGAATGCTGAAACCCAGCTAACAACACCGTAATCACTTAAAAGGTTTTTTGAAGGTGCATCGATAAGTTTAATCAACGTAATAAAATACATTGCCGGTAAAAGAAATACAGCTGGTAATTCGGCTGTTTTCCAATCTAGCGTACGTGCCAGTAAAGAAATTGAAAGCAGGCTGATTACAATAAAAAACAAAGTAGCATTAACTTCATAACGTGAAGACACATAATTATCGATTTCAACAAAACCTGAACCAAACCACCAGAGTAAGCCCCATATTAACAATACATAATGTATCGCCTGCTCACCTTGTTTTAACTGCGATTTATACTGATAGAAAAAATAGGCACTCATTAATCCGCCAATACTTAAAAATAAAGCACCCATGTAAGTGCTGTTCAATATTGGCGTTGAATAATAATGAAAATGATTGGATATTAATAATATAAAGCCTGCTCCAAACTGTAATAACAATCCAAACATTCGTGGTAAAAGTCGCTGTTGTCTGATCCCCACCCAACTAATACCCGCGCCTTCAAGTGCCCATGCTACAGCTGTCCAATCACCATCCAATGCAAATGGAATCGCAAGACTGGCGAAAATAACAGCAAGCGCAATAAATGACTCCGTTAATAAACGCATCCCCTCAACTTTCTTATTCCATAACCAGCTTGCTAACAAAACATAGATCACACTCATGCTTAAAGCGGACAAAGCCAGACCAAATTCATAATCACTGACTAATAAACCCTGTAAAGTAAAACCAACCAAAGGCACACCAAAAACCAATGAACCATCAACTAATCCTTTTAAATGCGGCGGTTGTTTATGAGAAAACAAAACAGAGACGACAACATAAAAAAGAAAAAAGAGAATAAGAAAAGGTTCAGTTGTGTTGAAGTGTTCCGCAACATAATAGTCATGCCCCCATAGTGAGGCGATGACAAAGGTAAAAACAAAACCGAGCCAATTAAGAATTCGCCAGGCTTTAAACCAGGCAATGCCGAAAATACCTGCATTTAAAACAGCATAATATGAAAACAGAGCAATATGGCTACCACCACCGCTAGAAGTCAGTATTGGTGCAAGAAAACCGCCTACTGTTGCCAAACATGCCAAAGAACGTGAATTTTGAATAACGGCTAGCAGGCATGAAAAAACAACCAGCGCAATCATAACAAAGAAAGTAAAACCTAGTGGTAAGACGGTATAAAGCTTGGCTGCAGAAAATACAGTTAGATAAAGAATCCCTACAGCACCACCTTGAAGGGCTAGCGCATATGTTTCCTTTATCTGACGTAATCGCCAGCCAAAAATCAACATACCAATTGCACCAGCTGAAACAGCAATAAGTCTTAGTTCGATAGGAAATGCATTTCGTTGCGCCGCATACTTGAGTAAAAAAGCGACGCCGAAAAAAAGAATAATAATACCGACCTTAACAACAACGTTACCAGTAGTGAAAAATTGTCGAGCATAAGCGATAAATTTATCAACAAGATAAACCTTATCCGAATCGTCTGTATTAGCTTCATCCCAAGCTGAAGTCTGTGAAGTTGCTTTTAAATCAATATCAAAATCAGCTTCTCTAGTATTTGGGTTAATCTGCGTTATTTCTTCTGATATGGAAATTTCTTCAACTTCCATATCGACTTCATCTACTTCGATACCCTCTGACAGGGTTTGATCGACCATGATGTCACTATCAACCAGATTTGATTGCATAGTAGACAACTGCTCTTGTAATAATCGAAGATGTTTCTTCAGCTCAACAATATAGCCAAATAAAATTCCAATTGCCGCACCGAAACAAAACCCGTTAAACGAATCAATGAGGGCGCCGATATACGCACCTATAATGCCGAAAATAAATTTCATATTCGATATTCAAGCTCAGTACGGTGGAGTAGTAATAATACCCCAAGATATGCTAATGATGATAATAATCAGTTAATAATTATGCACTGCTTATCATTAATATCGTTATAATACCGCCCTTCATACTAGTAGATGACTATAGGAGTCTATAAATAGTGAATTTTTTATCCGAATACGGGATGTTTCTCGCAAAATTAAGTACCGTCTCACTCATTTTTGTCATCGTTATAGCTGCGATTATTTTTATCGTTATCCGTGCTAAAGGTGATAACGAACATCTCACTATAAAAAATATTAATGAAAAATATGAAGCTATGAGCTTCATGCTAAATTCACAAATATTGGACAAAAAAAGTTTCAAAAAATATTTAAAAGATCAAAAAAAAGAACATAAACAAAAGGAAAAAGAATCGTCGGATGAAAGAAAAAAAATATTTGTACTCAACTTTATTGGCGATATAAAAGCCAGTACGGTTTCATCTCTAAGAGAAGAAATAACAGCAATCCTGACTGTTGCTGATAAAAAAGATGAAGTTGTCATTATATTAGAAAGCGGCGGCGGCACAGTTCATGGTTATGGACTGGGCGCTTCACAACTAAAGCGTATTAGAGACAAAGAAATAAAATTGACAGCCGCCGTTGATAAAGTTGCTGCTAGCGGCGGTTATATGATGGCATGTGTTGCAGATAATATTATAGCTGCGCCTTTTGCGATTATCGGATCAATTGGCGTATTGGCCCAAATTCCGAATTTTCATCGTTTACTAAAAAAAATGGATGTCGACTTTGAGCAAATTACTGCCGGAGATTACAAAAGGACCCTGACTTTATTTGGTGAAAACACAGATAAAGACAGAGAAAAATTCAAGGAAGAACTGGAAGATACCCATCGCCTTTTTAAAGAGTTCGTTAAAAGCAGCAGAGACAAAGTTGATATCGACAAAATTGCAACAGGGGAACACTGGTATGGCAAACGTGCTATCGATCTTAATCTTGTTGATGAATTAATTACCAGTGATGATTACTTGTCTGCGGCAGCAAAAGAAGCAGATATATTTGAAGTTAAATACGAACGAAAAAAACCGGTTACAGAAAAAATATTTTCGTTTGGAGCGAATCTGCTAGATTCAATCTATGAACGTTAGTTGGAAACAATCTAAAGAGTATCTTTAGATATAGTAACCCAGATTTGATTTGACAGATTACGTTAACATTTTAAATATAGTCAGACAAACAGTAGTTAAGCGAAAGCGGAGATAGATAATTACAAAAAATAATAAATGCTGAAAGCAGACGTTACAGGTTATCTAATGGGCTTTTAACGCCATGGCCTCCCTTATTTAAAACATGAGTATAAATCATAGTGGTATTAACATTCGCGTGTCCCATTAGTTCCTGAACAGTACGTATGTCATAACCATTTTCCAGTAAATGCGTTGCAAAAGAGTGGCGAAAAACATGTGCAGTGACATGTTTCATGATATTCGCTTTTCTAACAGCATTACTAATTGCTCTTGAAACCGATTTAGTATGCATATGATGTCTACCGATGTTTCCGGTTTTTGGATCTTTTGATGTGTTTCCAGACGCAAAGACAAACTGCCATTTTAATTGTTTCCCCGCATTAGGATACTTCTTTGCTAATGCATCAGGCATATCAACATGAGTAATTCCATCTTTTTGATCAATTTGATGATATTTTTCAACTTTACCAAATACAAGCTCTAAACCTGGAACAGTAAATTCTGGCAATAAGGTACGTCTATCCTTGTTACCTTTTCCCCTACGAATCATAATTTCTCTGCGACCTAAATCAATATCGAGCATTCTTAATTTTAAACACTCATTTAATCTTAACCCTGCGCCGTACATTAAACCGACCATGGTTTTATGCGGTTCATTTAAATATTTAAAGACTTCCTTTACCTCATCTTGCGTTAGCACAACAGGGAGACGCTTTGGTTTTCTAGCATATTGAAATTCAGGAATTTCACCAACATCAATATCAAGAATTTGTTTATATAAAAATATTATTGCGCTTAATGCCTGATTTTGTGTTGAAGCAGAAACATTTTCTTTATTAACAAGGTAATTTAAAAAACTTGAAACCTCTTCACCACCCATGTCCTTCGGATGACGTTTACCATGAAAAAGAATATATCGCCGGATCCACTGAATATAAGATTGTTCGGTCTTTATCGAGTAATGAAGGAAACGAATTTTTTGTCTTACTTCGACTACATGGATGTAGTCGGTAGAGCGACGCAGGAGCCAAAGCCGAGATCAAGTAATTTTGGTGGTTGTTGCACGTCCATGTTACCCCTCCTTGGGTTAATACTACTTAAAAGTGTCCACTAAACAAATTTTAGCAATTTTTATAACATATTGATATTACTTTGAAAATTCATGCATTCTTTGATCGCTAATATTTAGCGGACATTTCGTATTTGGATAAAAAATCAGCAAAGTGGACACCTTTGATAAAGAATCACTATAATCAAACTTCCTCATATCTTATTGAACTAAGGAAAGTTTTAACGATGTTACCTATTAATTTCTATAGTATATTAGCGGACAAAGTGTCCTTTAAAATATAGTTAGGTGAAATAAGGTCGAGCAATGGTACAGATGAATGAAAGAGAATTGGCAGTCTATGAAGATGCTAGAAATATGGCGAACATTGCAATCTGGGGAGTTGAGTTACAAATAAAGCGTCTCTTCGGTGAAAATGAAATCGACGAATTCGTATTGCAACCTGTAGTAGATTTTCATTTTTTAGTTACATCTTTAAATAGGCTAAGGCAGGCTGCTGGTATGGTTTCAAAAATTAGTGATATCTCTAGCAATATTAATAAGTTTGACCTTCAGATCCCAGATTTAAGAACAATAAGAAATATCCTAGAGCATATTGACGAATATAGAGTAGGCAAAGGGAGAAACAAAACTGTTCCTAAAGACTGTTTTCAAACTATTCTATTTGGCAAAAACTCTATCAACTGGGCAGGCTACGAAATCAATACTTCCGAGGCATTGAAGGCTAGTCAAGAATTGTTCGCTACGATACATAAAGTATCACCTAACAATGCAATTGCACACGGATTGCCCAAAGCCGCGCCGCTACGCTCTGCAACTCTGGGCAACCGGTGAATTGCGACGTTATATTCTATCTTCAAATTATCGACGCGTGACCGAAAATCGCCTACACTATCAATATTATGAGCACTGTAAATAATATTGACATTCAAGAACTTAATCAGTCAGAGCGGATATTATTGGCTGAAAAATTATGGGATAGCATCGTCGACAATCAGGATTCTCTTGAAGTCACAGCGTCTCAGAAAAGAGTATTGGAAGAGAGATTAGAGGCGTATAGAAAATCTCCAAATGAAGGTTCATCCTGGGAAGAAGTTAAAAACGAAATGAAATAGTAATGGACTATGAATTGATAATCCGTCCTGAAGCGAAGGCGGATCTACTTGATGCATTTCACTGGTATCAAGAGCAAAGACAAGGACTTGGACATGACTTTAAGTTATGTGTAGAAGAAGTCATCTTCAAAATTCAAAGAAACCCCTTCGTTCATAAAGAAATATTTCAAAATGTAAGAAGGTCGGTTACTAAGCGCTTCCCATTTGGAGTGTTCTATACTGTGGAAAATGAAAAAATTATTGTTCTTGCAGTAATGCATGCCCGACGCAATCCTATGAAATGGAAAAACAGAATATAACAAGAAAATCCAGCGGACACTCAAACAAATCAAGGGCTTTAATGATGAAGCATTACGCGGAGAATGGAAAGGCTGCCGTTCATCACGTCTCAATATACAATACCGCATTATTTACAAAATTGAAAACGAACAGCTTTATGTAAAAGTAATCAAAATAACACCACATGACTATCGGAGGAAATAACATGAAAGACTATAAAGTAGCTCAAAAAAGAACAGATGTTTCTGTCGGCGAGTCTGTAAAAATTATCCGTGAATTACAAGAATTAAGCCAAAATGAGTTATCCGTAAAAACCGGTATACCTCAATCAACGCTTTCAGCTATTGAGCACGATAAAATCAAACTAGGTGTGGAAAGAGCTAAAGTACTAGCTAGAGCATTACAGTGTCACCCAGCAGTTTTAGTCTTTCCTGGCTGGGATGTTGACCACGAAATCGCTGCATAACAAGTCACTGTAGTTGACCATAATACGCCGCTTCGCTCTGTATTATGGCTAACTGAGTTCAAGCCTTATGCTCTCTGAGTATGATATCATATAATGATTGCAATGATATCTTATAGTGATATCATCTAACAATGAACTCTAAGCAAACTAAGACACTTCAGCGTGTATTCAGTGATCCTGTTTCATCTAGCATAGCTTGGAAAGATATTGAGTCATTGCTTATAGCTGCTGGAGCAGAAGTAATTGAAGGTAGTGGTTCACGCGTCAGATTCGTTAAATCTGAAATTATTGCCACCTTTCACAGGCCGCACCCAAAAAAAGAGGCTAAGCCTTATCAAGTGAAAGACGCTCGTTTATTTTTAATTCAAATAGGAGTAGCGCCATGAGCAGCTCAGTGACATATGAAGGGTACGCCGCCAGAATTGAATTCAGTGCAGAAGATGATTGTTTTGTTGGGCATATCGCTGGTATTCAAGATGTAGTTGGATTTCACGCCGACTCAGTTGCAGAATTAAAACAAGCATTTCATGAGTCGGTAGACGACTATCTGAAAACTTGTGAGGCCATTAAAAAAATTCCACAAAAGCCTTATTCTGGTAAATTAATGTTACGTATCCCCCCAGAGATTCACGCTGCAGTTGCAACTGCAGCACAATTAAGTGGTAAAAGTATCAATCAATGGGCTACAGAAACATTAGGTCGTGAAGCTCATTATTAAAACAAAAAGCATAACCAGTCAAAGCACTCGGACGCAGCAAAGCTGCGCCGGTGTTTGAGGCGTTACTGGACTTTTAATCTATCAGATTATGTTTGAGCCACCACGTTTTAGAGAATAGTGCGCAGTTCTTGTGCAATTTTTTTAATTCCTTCTTCCACTGTCGATTCTTCCATTGAATAAGTAATACGTATGCATTGATGTTTATGATCCCAATCATCTTCCATGCCGGGGAAAAAATGACTACCAGAAATAACAAGAACGTTCTTTTCTTTTAAACGTTCATATAGTTCATTTGATGTTATCGGCAAACCCGGTAGCCAAAGCCATAAAAACATTGCCCCTTCAGGTTTATGAATATAATAATCAAGCCCATCAAGTTCTCTATGCAATATTTCAACAGCGTGTTCTACTTTTTCCTGGTAATAAGGCCTTATTAAAAGTTGTGATAAACGTAAAATTTCACCACTACTTATTAAATCCTTTGCTATCATCGCACCAAAATTAGCCGTGGATAAATTGATTACCGCATTCATGTTTCGAATTAAATCAATTACCGGTTTATCTGCAATAACAATTCCCGTTCGCGTTCCGGGCAAACCTACTTTGGAAAGACTCATGCAATAAATAATATTTTTATTCCAGACAGGACTTGTTTCAGTAAAGATGATATTTGGAAATGGCTCGCCATAAGCATTATCAATAATCAGCGGGATATCATTCGATTCGGCTATTGAGACAAGTTTAGCTACTTCTTCATCAGTCAATACATTGCCTGTTGGATTCGTCGGTCTTGAAATACACATGGCCGCTGTATTATCTTGAACAAGCAAGTTATCAAAATCAACATGATATTTAAAAAAATGATTATCCAACTTCTCAATTAATGGACGGTAGGAATAAAATAAATCATCCGTTAAACCTACATCTGAATAACCTATATACTCTGGCGTCAAGGGTAATAATATTTGGTTATGACAGCCCTCCTCGTCTTCACCCGCCAACATATTAAACAAGAAGAAAAATGCAGATTGACTACCAACAGTTAAAGCAACGTTTTCAGCTTTAATACCCCATTGATATTGTTTATTCATCATATCCACAAGAGCATTAATAAATTCTGGGTTGCCCTGCGGTAATTCGTAATTACCAACTGCATGAGAAAACAATGCCGGATTTTCAATCAATCGATGAAGTGAATCGCGAAAGTATTGTTGTACACCAGGAATATGACTAGGGTTGCCGCCACCTAACATCAAGACATCGGAGTTTCCTGACATGGCATTGCCAAGATCATCCATAAGCTGAACGATTCCAGAGTCACGGCTATAGCGCGATGCAAACTTTGAAAATTTCATATGACAATTTAAATAAATAACTTTTTATTATTTTAGCCACAAAGTACACAGAGAAAAGCAAAAATAAAATGCCCAGATAGGTCAAAGAGAAGTAGATTAACTTTATATCTGAAAAATTACTTTTTTCTCTCTGTCTACTCTGTGACAGATTTACTTTCTTATTAAGCTAGTACCTTCATAAATTGGCATTTTGAAATACAGCTATTTTCTTTTTTTATTTTTCGTTGCCAGTTTTTTACCAATCAACACCATGCGAATAACACGCTCAGCAGCGTTAGCAAGATGCGCTTTTGAATTGCCTATCGCTTCTTCCAGCGACATATCTCGAGCACAGGCGCTTTCCAATCCATCAATTCCGTGAGCAAATACGCCATTAGCGTCGTCGGTAATACCACCGCCTATCGCAACTGTTTGTACACCATGTTTACGTGCTGCTTTGGCCACACCAGAAGGGGTTTTACCAAAAGCTGTTTGGAAATCAACGCGGCCTTCGCCAGTAATAACCAGATCGGCACCTTTTAAATGCTGCTCTATATTGGTTGCTTCCAACACGATATCAATGCCACTTTTCATTCTTGCTTTAGTAAAGGCAACCAAGCCTGCACCCAAACCACCGGCAGCACCGGCACCTTTCAGATTGACCACATTTTTTTTCAAATCCTTTTTAATAATCTTGCCCAGATGCCTAAGGTTTGCATCTAGAGTTTTAACCATCGCCGGTGTTGCTCCTTTCTGCGGTCCAAATACATTTGATGCGCCCTTATTACCACATAAAGGATTATTTACATCACAGGCAACAATGACTCTCGTTTTTTTCATTAGAGGATTCAGGCCTTTCATATCAATGCTGTCGATCTTGTTAATCATACCGCCTGCACCCTTCTCCATGATTTCAACGCCACGTTTATTCAGAAAACGGATCCCTAATGCTTGAGCCATACCAACACCACCATCATTTGTTGCTGAACCACCTAAACCCAAAATGATTTTTTTAGCGCCGCGTTTCGCCGCGTCTAACATTAGTTCACCAGTACCATATGTTGTTGTCTTCAATGGATTCTTTTCTTTTCCAGAGACCATTGGTAAACCTGAAGCCTCAGCCATTTCAATGACAGCCGTTTCACCATCCGCCAACATGCCATAACGCGCTGATACAGGCTTACCTGCCGGACCAGTCACTTGTTTACGAATAAATTTACCGCCTGTGGCATCAACCAGGGATTGAACTGTTCCTTCACCACCATCAGCCATGGGGACCTTAATACATTTAGCCCTGGGTAGAACACGTTTGATGCCCTTTTCAAAAGTAGCGGCAACCTGTAATGAGGTTAAATTTCCCTTAAAGGAATCCGGTGCAAGAATAATTTTCATTAAAAACGTCCTCCAACGACGATAATGCTATAAATATTTGTAGCTTGTATTTTTCATTCTAAAATGAAGCTGTATTGGTCTGCTATTTTTCGTGATCCTACTGTCTCAATCTGCATAGTCTAAGGTATTTGGGCGATATTCAAAAACCTTTTCCCTATTCCTCTTCTGCCAGCCGTTCAATCATGCTTATCAAGCCAATTGTCACTCTGGCCATAGATTCGTAATCAAGACTCTCTGCCACATCCCTCACAGTATGATAGGCAGTGTTTCGATACGCTGCCGTGTCTGTCACCATAAAAGCCGGAATATTATATTTCCAGAATGCAGCTTGATCAGAACGTCGTACATCTCGAACCAGTAATATCGGCGCAGTCAAACCTTCAGAAGGAAACTGTTTGCTGTCTCGAAAATATTTTATGCTTTTCCTCAATAGTGAGCGTGAGTTGAGGTCACTTACAAAAGCAACAAAATTTGCTGTATCCGGATAAAACCAACTAAATGGAGAGGGATAATCCTGGCTATTGGCTGCATCCGAATAATAGCCCAACATTTCAAGTGACATCATAGCAATTATTTTATCGCCACGATCGTGAGCACGCTTTGCATGAAATAAACTGCCCATGTTGTCTGTAAGAAAATGAGGGTATTCTTCATTAGCGAAAGCAACAAAGCGAACGGTACGGTTTAACTGTTTTTTCTTTAATAGTTTGGCAATTTCCAACATCACTGCCACACCCGAGGCATTATCATCGGCGCCCGACGATAGCCAGACCGTATCATAATGTGCGCCAACAATAATTATCTCGTCCGCTAACGTTGTTCCATAATGCTCTGCAACAATATTTCGATACTGTAATTTATCTCCGAATTCATCTTCGTAGGGAATCAATTCATTCTGTTTAAAAACATCAACAATATAATCAGCGGCATTATTGTATGCTTTTTCTTCACCGTAATGACGTTCGCCAATAACTTCAGCGAGCTGCCAAACATGATCTTGCAATCGTTTTGATAATTCTTTTTGAGATTCTGTAAGTGATAATAGAGAAGAAGATAATGTCTCGCCGGGCATATTGACGCACAAATAGACAAGTGTAATTGCACCACACAACAGTAATAAAAAGGTGATTTGTGCAGGACGAGAAGTTTTTTTCATTTCTTTAAATAAGGACCATTTTTTAATTATCTTAGAAAAATTAACTATTTTGAGCAAAGATCAGCCAACTACAGCTCTATTTTAATGGATTTCACCTAAATATAGCCATATTCGAGAAGAGCTATTAAACTATGCGGCCTTGAACTTCACCAATGTGAAGACGTCTATAAATAAACAAGAATACAAAACAACAATATCATTCGATATAAACAGTTCAATGGAGATTAATCATAATGAATTACCTTAAGCTATGCCTCTTGAGCATATTACTTATACCGACATTGGTATTTGCTCATGGTCCAACGCCTCTAAAATTCGATATAGAAGTTGAAGTCAATGCCAGTCCAGATGAAGTTTGGGCTGCGGTTAATAAACTTTGTGCTGTAAAAGACTGGAATGAATCTATAACAGAATGCTCGTCTACTGGCGAAGGCTTAGGTGCTTTTAGAGAACTCACCCTTGATAATGGAGAAGTATTAAAAGAAGAAGTGACTAAAGTTCAGGCTGATCGAAAACGCTTGCTGACTACTTTAAAAGTAGAGGAAGGTAGAGTGATAAAAGATATGCCAATCCGTTCTATGGGAACTTTTTTATCTGTCGCTGAAAGCAGTTCTGGTTCAAAGGTAAAAATTCGTGGTACGGCATATAGCTCATTTGAAGGAAAATCACCACCGCCTGATCGGTCTGATGCATTTTGTAAAGCAGCCGTTGAAGCATTACATACAAAAACGTTAAATGGTTTGAAAGCATCCTTCTAAAGCAAGCAAATAACTACTTTGCAAGTTAGATTTAAAGAATTTTTATTTGTCTTAACATTTTGGGCCTTGGCAAATTTTGCTTCGGCCCAAAATCTCGCCTTCATAACTAACCAGCTCGAAAATACCGTTTCAGTAATTGATACTGATAATAAATCGGTTATCAAAACAATTGCAGTTGGCATTAAACCCGCCGGCGTTGTTGCCAGCTTTGATAGCAAGCATGTTTATGTATCGAATCCTGGAAACCAGGAAATCAGTGTTATCGATACTGATTCACTTGAAGTAGTAAAAACCATTAAAGTGGGACAAGCCCCTCTCGCCATGACGCTCAGTCATGACAACAAAAAATTATTCATAGCAGATTGGTATATGGATACTGTTTTTACTGTTAATACTCAATCTTTAGAAGTTGAAAATGAATTTCCTGTAGGCGATGCACCATCCGGTATAGCAATATCAAGCGATGATAAAACCTTATTTGTCGCTAATAAAAAAGACAATGCTGTACTGTTCATTGATAGCCAATCTGGAAAAATAAAGGCTGATATTACAGTTGGTAAAGCACCTTTTGGAATTACCATTGATGACGATAAACAACTACTTTATGTGGTTAACGTACAATCAGAAGACGTTTATGTTATTGATATCAAAATTGCAAAAGTGATTAACACTTTCCCCGTAGATACCTTCCCCTATATCGTTGCTATTGATAAAGCTAATAATCATCTATTCGTGACGAATAAAAGAGACAGTTCCATTTCAATTGTGGATAGAACAACATACAAAGAAATAAAAAAAATCTATGTTGGAGAAATGCCAGAAGGTATCAATATCCACCCGAATGGACAAAGTATCTATGTTGCCAACTGGTTTGATGGCACAGTATCAGTTATTGATACAACTTCATTAGAAGTTACTGAAACCATAGAAACTGGCGAGGGTTCAAGAGCTTATGGTCAGTTTATTATAGCGCGTTAGTTTTTTTATTTTCTTTCTACTCAATCAAACTGATGCCTGGCAAGCACAGCTTATTGTGGAGTAAAAAAATCACCCCTGCTCTAATAAATTTCTAAGATCAATCACTGCAGCATTTGCACTTGAGATATAAGATGCCATCACCAATGAATGGTTAGCAACAAACCCAAATCCCGTTCCATTTAATATCATAGGGCTCCAAACTATATCCTGTGTTGCTTCAAGCTCACGTCTTATTTGTCGCAAACTCACTAATGCATTTTTCTTCTTTAACACATCATGTAAATCATATTCAATTGCCTGCATGAAATGAATTAGCGCCCAACACGTTCCACGTGCTTCATAGAAATTATCATCAATTTCCAGCCATGGAGTTTTTACTTCAACTATATCTGCTTTAATTGTTGATTGTGTTGCCTCCGCATCTCCTTCCAGATCAGTATTAACTCTTGCTTGACCGACACTGGCACTTAAACGTTGTGATAAACTGCCTAATCGCTTTTCTACAATGGCTAACCAATCTCTCAAATTATCTGCTCTCGCAAAAAATTGTGCATTCTGTTCATTAGGATCAGACAAACGATTTAAATATTTATTAAGTGCATCAATGCCCTTTTGATATTCTCGTTCTGTTGCTGGCAACATCCATGATTCGGAATCGAAATGAAATTGTGGGTCAGCTGTCATTAAATCCTTGTCTTCAACTGATTGTGTCTGTGAACGACTAAAGTCATTTCGCATAGCGCGCGCTAAATCTCTCATTTGCGTTAACACGCCAAACTCCCATGATGGAATATTATCCATGAAGATACCGGGAGGCATGATGTCATTACTCAGATATCCACCTCGTTTATTTAATAACGTTTCTGCAACTTCAATCATCGTCGCTGTGGTGACATAGCCGGTAACAAACTCAGCACTTCCCTTATTTTGATATTGGCTTTGTTTCTGAACATCAAAAATGTCTGGTTCTGAGTCCCAATAGAACATCAAAACCAACAAAAAAATAATAATGAACAAAACAGCTGCAGCAACTGATTTGGCGAGGGATTTATTTTCTTCTAGAATACTCATACTGCTCCTTGTTCTCTTATTATTACTATATTAGGGCAAAGCTGGATAAATCAAGTCACTATCAAATCAATTCAAAGGGTTATTACATATTTTTAATTGTCGCAAATTTGTTTTTATTACCTGCATAGCATTCTGCTTTTCTGCTATTGCTGACGATGAGCTTACAACAGCAATGACAGCCTATGAACAGGGCAATTTCCAAAGAGCATATAAACAATTTACTCAACTGGCACTTCAAAATAATACCGAAGCACAATATAACCTGGCATTTATGTATTTTAGCGGCGAAGGTATTCCGCAGGACGATGAAAAAGCCGTGTCCTGGTTTAAACAGGCAGCAAAATCAGCCCATGCAGGGGCACAAGATACGTTGGCATATTTGTATTTGCATGGTCGTGGTCTGGATGCAGACAGGATTCAAGCCTATGCCTGGTATAGCGTTGCAGCTGAGAACGGCATCTTTCTGGCTAAAAACATTAGTGAAAGTCTTAAAAAACAGATGAATATTGATGAGCGTATTCAGGCAGATATTCTAAGTAAGCAATATATAAAGGAATATAAGAAAAAATAATTTGTAAAATTTTTTCTAATGCTGCCGATATAGAACCTAAACCACTCATTAAATTTAGGAAAAGGGACATGGAACTATCTAAATACACGGTATTCACTTCTTTATTGCTCATTAGCACACAAAGCACAGCTTTAAACCTGGTTGAAATCAATCAGCCTATTAAACAAGGTTTATACGATAGTAGAAGCTGTAATGACCTATACATGCAAGCATCAGCGCTTGAAAAAGAATCTTTTGCCCACAAAACAGGCATTGGAACAAGGACTCAAGTTGCTAGTATTGTAAGCACTGTATTTGCCCCTGCGCTTTATTACTTAGGCTTTAGTGCTTATCAAGACTACAAAAGCGGAATAAATGCTAAAACAGCGTTTGTCGAAATTGAAGAAATTCGCTTTCGCATGGCTGAAAAACGTTGTTTCACTAAATAATTATCCATCTTACTAATTAGAAACATACTAAATACTGAATATTTAATTGATTATTCACTATTAAGCGCCTATTCTTATCAGCATGAAAAATGCTGCTCTCGCTATAGACAAACTGGATACCGCTCAAATCATTCTTGAGGCAGCGGTAACTCGCTTTAGCGAATATGGCTATAACAAAACAACGATGATCGAGATTGCTGAAGATACAGGCATGTCGGCAGCTAATATTTACCGTTATTTCAAAAATAAAGAAGAAATCGCTGCGACATGCGCCAAAAATTGTATGTGTGAACGTGCTGACATGCTGAAGGCCGTTGTGCGTAATAGCAAACTGAGTGCAACTGAAAAACTGGAACAATATGTCTATTCCACACTTCGGATATCTCAAGAAATGGCTATAGAAAACAAAAAGATAGATGAAATAGTTGCTGAAATAACAAAAAATAGGCCCAATCTGGTACATGAGAAGATAAATAATGAGCACGCCCTATTAATAGAAGTTCTTTCCTATGGTAACCAGACCGGCGAATTTAATGTTGATGATGTGGCTGAAACGGCATCAGCAATTCATTCAATGTTGGTACTCTTTGATGTACCTATGTTTATGAGCCTGTTCACAAAAGAGGAATTCGAAAAGAAAGCAGAGTCAGTTATCAAACTGTTGATAGCTGGACTCAATAATAAGTCGTAAATATTTAAACAAACAAAAAATTTATCTATTTACTAAATATTTCACAAAATATTTACTAATTTACGGATTGAACTCAAGGAATAAGAAATGAAATGGTTAGAAACGAATTACCCACAATGGGTTCTTCGAAATCGTTGGTTTATTATCTTTTTCTGCCTTTTATTTGTCGCACTCGCGGCCAGTGGTGGACGACTAATTAGCTTCACGACCAATTACCGTGTTTTCTTTAGTGATGATAATCCTCAAATGCTTGCATTTGAGGAACTGGAAAATACCTATGTAAAAAATGATAACGTTTTATTAGTGCTTGCCCCTGATGATGGCAAAATTTTTTCTCGTGAAATGTTATCGATTGTTGAAGAAGTAACAGAAAAAGCATGGCAAGTCCCTTATTCCAATCGCGTTGATTCAATCACGAATTTTCAATATTCCGAGGCAGAAGAAGATGATCTAATCGTCAGAGATCTGATAAGCAACGCAGCTACATTTTCTGATGAAGAACTGGATAAAGTTCGAGACATAGCCATTAATGAACCTCTACTCGTCACCCGATTAATATCGGAAAAAGCGGATGTCACTGGCATTAATGTCACTGTACAAATGCCAAGAATTGACGAAAGCAAAGAAACGCCTGAAGTTGTCAGTTTTGTCCGAAACATGGCTGATGAAATACGTGCAGCACATCCAGATGTCAAAGTTTATCTCACTGGAATGGTTATGCTAAATAATTCGTTCGCGGAATCATCCAAGAAAGATATGGCCTCATTGATCCCTATCAGTTTTGTTGTAATGTTATTGTTGATCGCATTACTGGTCGGCGGGTTTACCGGAACATTTGTAACTTTATTAGTCATACTTTTTTCAATCATGTCAGCAATGGGACTAGGAGCATATTTTGGCATGCCCTTGTCGCCACCTTCGGCATCAGCACCCACCATAATTTTAACGGTGGCAATAGCAAACTGTGTCCATATCCTGGCCACTTTTATACACGAAATGCGGCGTGGACTGAGCAAGGATGATGCCCTTAAAGAAAGTTTAAGAGTCAATTTACAACCTGTCTTTTTGGCAAGTTTGACAACTGCCATAGGATTTCTCACCATGAATTTTTCCGACGTTCCGCCGTTCAGACACCTCGGTAATTTTGTATCCATGGGCGTACTCGTATCTTTCATCTTATCAATCTCCCTGCTTCCCGCAACAATTTCACTCTTACCCGTAAAAGTTAAAGAGAGAAAAGATGATGATGACCGGCTTATGTCCAAATTCGCAGATTTTGTAGTGAATAAACGAACTCCGATATTTTGGGGTATAGCCGGTATTATTTTAATATTAATATCTGCCCTGCCTAGAAATGAGCTTAACGATATTTTTGTTCATTATTTTGATGAGTCAGTCGCATTCAGAACAGATTCTGATTATACGACAGAGAACTTGACCGGTTTATACAACATTGAATACTCATTAGAAGCAGCCGATGCAGGAGGAATCGGTAATCCTGAGTTTTTACGGGAAATAGAGAACTTTGCCAACTGGTATAGAGAACAACCTGAAACACTGCATGTCAATATTCTTACAGATATTGCAAAACGACTTAATAAAAACATGCATGCGGATGACGAATCTTATTATGTTATTCCTGATACACGTAATTTGTCAGCACAGTATTTACTGCTTTATGAAATGTCCCTGCCCTATGGTCTGGATCTGAATAATCAAATCAATATTGATAAGTCAGCGACTCGTATGACGGCAACACTTAAAACGATATCCTCAAATAATTTGATCGACCTGGAAAACCGTGCACAACAGTGGCTACGCGAAAATACACATCACATTGTTCAAGCTGATGGTAGTGGGACATCGATTATGTTTGCCAATATTGGAAAACGAAATATTGTCAGTATGCTCTTTGGAACTACCGTTGCATTAGTCCTGATCTCATTAGTTCTAATCTTTGCATTTCGATCGCTGAAAATTGGTTTAATCAGTTTAGTACCCAACCTTGTTCCTGCTGCAATGGGTTTTGGTCTTTGGGGATTGATGGTAGGTGAAATCGGATTATCCTTATCTGTCGTAGCCAGTATGAGCCTCGGCATTGTTGTTGATGACACTGTGCATTTTTTAAGTAAATATTTGCGTGCTAGGCGCGAAAAAAAGCTTGGCTCTGAAGATGCCGTACGCTATGCATTTACAACCGTTGGACGTGCATTGTTAATCACATCTATAGTTCTAATCGTTGGTTTTCTAATACTTTCAACATCCAGCTTTGAATTAAATTCCGGCATGGGATTGTTAACCGCAATCGTTATTGCATTTGCATTATTTGCTGATTTTTTATTCCTGCCAACCATATTAATGAAAATTGAGGGCACACCTGATGAAAAAAATATCGGCGCTGACGATACTATTAAGTCTCCTGCTTAATACCGCTTATGCAGAAACCCCCGAAGAAAGGGGATTAGCCATTGCAAATGAAGCTGATGCTCGTGATACCGGCTGGGTTGATCAAATCGCTGAGATGGGCATGATCCTGAAAAATAAACAGGGTGAAACAAGTACCCGTGTGATGCATATCACCACACTTGAAGTTCAGGGTGATGGTGATAAAAGCCTGATCACCTTTAATACGCCAAGAGATATAAAAGGTACTGCTTTTTTAAGTCATACACATTCATTAACGCCGGATGACCAATGGTTGTATTTACCTGCACTAAAACGAGTTAAAAGAATATCATCATCAAATAAGTCAGGACCGTTTGTCGGCAGTGAATATGCCTATGAAGATCTATCTTCACAGGAAGTAGAAAAATATAAATACAAATGGTTACGCGATGAAGTTTTAGATGGACGCGATAGTTTTGTAATAGAGCGATACCCTCTGTATAAACACTCTGGTTACACTCGCCAGACCGTTTGGTTAGATAAAGAGATGTATCAACCGCTTAAACTCGAATTTTACGATCGAAAAAATTCCCAATTAAAAACATTACTATTTCTCGATTACAAACAATATCTCGAACAATATTGGCGACCTGATCGTATGGAAATGACAAACCATCAAAATGGCAAGAGCACGACTCTCACCTGGAAAGACTATCAATTTAAAACAGGATTAACTGATAGAAATTTTGATAAAAACACATTGAAACGCGCTAGATGAAGCAGTGCACTTGCAATTGCTCCTGCATCGCTTAATGCGCCTACTATTGGCGCAAGTATTTCCGCCATCCATGGCGATCAAAAGGGAATTGAAATATATAAATATAACTACTTGTTCATTAGTTTACGTTTAACTTTTCACATTACAATTAAATGAAACTCTTTAAACTATTTTTAGTTACATCCATTTTCGTATCAATCGCGTTCAGCACATACGCAGGCGAATGGAGTGGTTCTGCTGGCATAGAGTTTAGAGGCTTTACTCAAACAGCGCAGGATACGCGACAAGATCACAGCACTAATTTTTCATTTTCTTTTGAATCAGAGTACTACCATGGATGGGATAACGGTAATCAAAGTATCGCCTTCGTACCGTTTGTCCGTCTGGATGAAAATGATAATGAACGAACACACTTTGACATTCGCGAACTAACATATTTAAAAGCAGCTGAAACATGGGAATTACGTCTGGGACTACGTAAGGTTTTCTGGGGTGTCACCGAATTCCAGCATTTAGTTGATATTATTAATCAAACAGATCTTGTTGAAAATATTGATACCGAGGATAAATTGGGACAACCTATGATTAATCTTGCCTTGATTAAAGATTGGGGAACGATTGATCTTTTTATTATGCCCTATTTTCGTGAACGTTATTTTCCAGGCACATCGAGTCGATTAAGAACCCTGCCACAGGTTGATCAAGGCCGTTCCCAATTTGAATCTGCTGCAAAAGAAAAACACATCGATCTTGCAGCACGCTATTCACATTATTTTGGCGATTGGGATGTTGGACTTTCCCATTTTTACGGTACCAGTCGTGCTCCACGATTACTTTTAAGTAGCGACAATAATGGCAACGCTGTTTTAACGCCTTTCTATGACATTATTAATCAGACATCGCTCGATGTTCAAGCAACTAAAGGCAATATGCTTTGGAAGTTAGAAGCATTACATCGTAGCGGACAAGCAACAACCTATAACGCAATTGCTGCCGGCTTTGAATATACCTTTGTTGGCATTATGGATTCAGCTATCGATTTAGGTTTACTCAGTGAATATCACTATGATGACCGTGGTGAATCAGCAACAAGTACTTTTGAGGATGATATCGCCTTAGGAGCACGTTTGGCATTTAACGACGTACAGTCAAGCGAAGCCTTGTTCGGCCTCATTTGGGATAGAAATACAGGCGGCAAATTCTTCAACATTGAAGCAAGCCGACGTATCGGACAAAGCTGGTTACTTGAGGCACAGGGACGATTTTTCTTCAATCAAAAAGCCAGCGACCCTGTACTGGCTTTTACTAAAGACGATTACGTCGAATTATTTCTCACTTATAATTTCTAATATTTTCAATTAGTTACTTAGTATTCTCTGCTTTTGCGGAGATAATTCCAATCTTTCTTTAAGTTGAAAGTTCTCCTAATGTTCTCTTATAATTTGAAATCCTTTAAAAGCCATTTTAGAGAAAGAAATGACAAT
>CAZGBJ010000031.1:0-26805 GCA_964523895.1 uncultured Enterobacteriaceae bacterium | reverse complement strand
GGACACCTCTTCTAACTCGGTTGAAGGAGGTGTCAACTAGATCGGGGTAAGATCATGCCAACTTGACACACTGGTTAGCTGATGAATTTGTCATAATCCGCATGACTTCCAATCCAGAGCCAAACTACATCAGAGTCGGCCTTTATACCTAAGGCGCGATAGTGGATGCCAACCCGAACTGATCTATAATTCTTAACTTTTTTATAATGAAGAGAAGGAGCTTCACTGAGTAATTGATAATTCTTCCTTGCTAGGTTTTGGATGGGTTCGGGCAATTTATCAAAACAAATCCAAAACTCTGGGGTCGTGAAATACTTCACATTTCTTTTGTATTTCCAAAGTCATGATGCTTCAATGCTTTTGCGCTGAGTTCACTTAGTTTTCCAGAGTCAATATCCTGTTCTATTTGTGCATCCCAGTTTTTTGCATCAAAATCAGAAAACCATAAACGGAATTCCTTCATCTCCGATTTGGGTAGGCTAGCGACTGCTTGTTCTATTTCTTTTGCGGTATTCATAATAGTTGCTCCTCTGTATTGTAATTTTACTCCTTTTATTTAGATTGTCATCTTCCTGTATTCAGCTAACTATATTTTAAGGGACACTTTGCATATTTTTTTGGTCATGGCGTTAAATCACCTTTGGATAATTTAAAAGCTTTGCTTAAATTTATCTAAAACTAATTAATCAAAATAAACACCCAAACAACTACAGCATTGATTAGAGAGAGAAGTACCGCAGCAGAACCTACGTCTTTTGCTCTTCCAGAAAGTTCGTGCTTTTCAGTGCTAATTCGATCAACAATCGCTTCTATGCCGGAATTTATTAATTCAACGATAGGAACCAATAGTACAACGCTGATCAATAGCGCGCGTTCTAAACCGCTATTAGCTAAATAACAAGCTAATGGAATTAATATAATTGCCAGATAAATTTCTTGCCTAAATGCCGCTTCGTTTGCATAGGCAGCTTTAAACCCCTGACAAGAGAACGTTGTTGCTTTGACAAGCCGAGTGAAACCACTGGTTCCTTGTGACGCCATGATTATTTATAGACTTAACCTGTCTTACTAATAATTATTTTAAAGCGCGGCAAGTGCGGCATCATAATCCGGTTCTTGTGCAATCTCTGGAACCAGTTCTGAATGAATGACTTTATTATTTTCATCAATCACGACTATTGCTCTTGCGGTAATACCCGCTAAAGGACCATCTTCAATCAAGACACCATAGTCCTTGGCGAACTTACGTGAGCGCATCATCGATAAGGTAAGCACATTATCCGTTCCTTCTGCTCCACAAAAACGAGACATGGCAAAAGGTAAGTCTGCTGAAATCATAAGGAACACTGCGTCAGATTTTTCTTTCGCTGCGTCATTGAATTTCTTTGTTGAAGTAGCACAAACGGGAGTATCCAGGCTCGGCACGATGCTAAGTAATTTTTTCTTGCCTTCGTAGCTTGCAAGCGAAACATCACCAAGCTCAGCATTAACCAGAGAAAAATCTGGAGCATCGTCACCTGTTTTCGGTAAATCACCATTTGTATTAATTTCATTTCCTTGCAGGGTTATTTTAGCCATTTTTATTACTCCTCTGTTAATTCAGAATAACTTGCCGCGTCTATTAATTCATCTAACTCGGCATCATCATTCGCTTTTATTATAAATATCCAACCATCAGTATAAGGTTCGGTATTAATTATTTCAGGGCTATCCTCTAATGCAGGGTTGATTTCAACAATCACACCACTCAAAGGGCAATAAATATCCGAGGTCGATTTTACCGATTCAATAACGGCGCACTCCTCGATCTGGGAATATTGGCGCTCTTTTTCCGGTACTTCGACAAAAACGACATCGCCTAATTCAGACTGGGCAAAATCAGTAATGCCCACACGATAGCTATTATCGCCCATACTCTCCAACCAGGTATGTGTCTCAGTGTATTTTAAATCAGCAGGTACGTTATGCATTTTTTGGTCACTCATTATTACTATTTATAAAATATTATATTTTGGCTATTAGTTTAAGACAGGCAAAGGCTGTGCGCTACCCGGAATATGGTTTATGCCTCTTCAGGAAAGATAACCAAATGATCGATTTCAAGACGTATACCTATCGGTTCATTGATTGGGTGGTCATGGTGACTGGGCACCAGACTCAGCAAGCGCACACCACTTTCAAGTTCTAGCGTATATAAAAATTCTGCTCCCCTGAATGCCTTATCCCTGACGCGCGCCGTCATACGACTATCATCATCATGCAAAATATCATCTGGTCGGATCAGAACACTGACTTTTTTGCCTTGCTCTACTCCATGCGCTGCGAAACTTTGTATATTGCCGATTTCAGTTTTAACTTCTTTTTCATTAATAACTTCGCCAGAAATAAAAACACCTTCGCCAATAAAGTCAGCCACCTCATGTGTTTCCGGTTCATGATAAAGTTTAAATGCGTTATCCCACTGTGATAATTGTCCGTTATTCATCACGCCAATAACATCAGCCATTGCAAAAGCTTCAAGCTGGTTGTGGCTTACCATAATGGTAGTAATACTATCTTGCTTTAAAATTAGACGAAGCTCACGGGCAATTTGTTCTCGTAATTCAACATCAAGACTGGCAAAAGGTTCGTCGAGTAATAATACGCCCGGGCGTGGTGCCATTGCTCTTGCCAAAGCAACACGCTGTTGTTGACCACCGGATAAACTGTGCGGATATTTATTAATATGTTTTTGTAATGAAAGTAATTCGATTAATTCATCTAGACGCTGTTTAACTGCTTTTTCACTCTGCTTATTTAAAGCAAAGGTAATGTTATCTGCCACACTCAGATGCGGGAACAATGCATAATCTTGAAACACCATGCCAATTTGTCGTTGCTCTACCGGAAGCTGATGAGCTGGATTACTCACTCTAACGCCTTTGATCCAGACTTCTCCTTGATGTTGCTTTTCAAAACCAGCGATACAACGTAACAAGGTCGTCTTGCCGCAACCACTAGGTCCAAGTAAACAGACAATGCCTGCTGCTTGTAAGCCAAAGGAAATGTTTTCCAATATGCTACGGCCTTCTATCGAAACTGATAATTCTTTTATTTCTATTGTGTTATTCATGGCCGGCTCGAGAGCGTGAAATTGAATTGCTAATCATAATAACCGGGATAATACCTGCAAGCACAATAGCAAGCGCAGGAACTGCAGCATCGGCCAGGCGTTCTTCATTGGCAAGTTCATATGTTCGAACTGCTAAAGTATTAAAATTAAACGGTCGTAATATTAACGTGGCCGGGAGTTCTTTTAACACATCAATAAAAACCAGTAATAAAGCTGTTAGCAAGCTACCTCGCATCATTGGCATATGAATACGTTTAAGAATGCTGACTGGCCGCAACCCTGCTATTTTAGCAACTTCGTCCATTTCCGGTTTTATTTTTACCAGCGCAGCTTCAACCGTATTGATTGAAACAGCAAGAAAGCGGGTCAAATAGGCAAAGACCAATGTAATTACTGTACCACTAATTAACAAGCCACTACTGATGTTGAAATGCTGCCTAAGAAAGGCATCCAATGTATTGTCGAACCATGCAAATGGGATCAACACACCGACGGCTATGACCGTGCCGGGTATGGCATAACCCATACTAACAAAACGCACCAGAAAACGATTAATTAATGAACCATCATTCCTGTTTGAATACGCCATAAACAAAGCAAGAAGCATAGCCAAGAGGGCTGTGACAAAAGCGAGCAATAAACTGTGAAACAATAATAAGTAAAAATCTTTATCTAATACGACTAAATATGTTTCTAATGCCCAGTCACACAAAAACATTACAGGAATGATAAAACCAAGGGTCAAAGGCGCCGCACAAAGCACTAACGCTATCAATGCTTTTCCACCATGTAATTGTTTTTGCATCAAGGCGCTGTAACGACTACTGGTATGATGAAAACGTGCTTGCCTGCGAGATCGTTTTTCCAAGTATAAAAACATCACAACAAATACTAGCAACAATGCTGATAATTGCGCTGCAGCTAAACTGTTACCTAAACCAAACCAGGTTCTGAATATTCCGGTGGTAAAGACAGAGACACCAAAGTATTGAACCGTGCCATAGTCCGCCAACGTTTCCATAACTACCAGAGATAAACCAACCATGATGGCGGGTCGCGCTAAGGGCAAAGCCACTCTTCTAAAGGCATCAACTGCATTACAACCCAACGTTCTCGAAACTTCCAGTACACAAACTGACTGTTCGATAAATGCGGCTCGCGCAAGCAAGTAGATATAAGGATACAAAACCAGAGACAACATCGTGATTGCGCCACCCAAAGAACGTACTTCCGGGAACCAGTAATCTCGATATTGCCAATCCATAATTTCTCGTAATGATGTTTGTATTGGCCCAGCCACATCGAGTACACCAGTATAGCTGTAAGCAATAATATAGGCTGGCATCGCCATAGGAAGTAACAATGCCCATTCAAGCTGTTTACTGAGAGGGAAACGATACATCGTAACCAACCACGCCGGGATAACGCCGAGCAACAAACTAATCACGCCAACACCGATGACTAAACTTAATGAATTACCAACATAGTCAAATAAGACAGTGTCATAAAGATGCGCCCAGATTTGCTTTTCCGGAAACAAGACTGACCCCAGAACAACAAATAATGGAATGGAAAATAATGACGCAAGAAACACCAACATGATGTTTCTTGTTTTAAATGCAGACCGCATTATTATTTCCAGCCAGCCCGATCCATCAACATGACGGCTTCGGCATTGTATTCCCCTAATAAACCAAGACTGAGCTTATCTGCTTTGAACTCGCCCCAACTCTCCAGGATTTCACTACTCTCAATATTTGGATTGATCGAATATTCATGATTGGTCTTTGCATACCATTGCTGCGCATGATCACTCACAAGGAATTCAAGTAATTGAATCGCAGCCTGTCTATGTTTTGCCGCCTTTAAGATTCCAGCACCGCTAATATTCATATGTGCACCGCGTCCTTGTTGATCCGGCCAAAACAATTTTATTTTTTTTGCTGCTGCAACCTGAGCTTTCTGACTCGATTCAAGCATGCCGGCAAGATAATACGTATTGACTAAAGCAATATCACATACACCCACTGCAACCGCCTTGATTTGATCACGATCACCGCCTTTTGGTTTTCTGGCAAAATTTTCTACCAAACCAACAGCCCATTGTTCTGTTTTTTCAACGCCCTCATTGGCAATCATGGCAGCGACTAGTGATTGATTGTAGACATTCGATGATGAACGAACACATAAACGATTTTTCCACTTTTTGTCAGTCAAACTTTTGTAGCTACCCAACTCCTCTACACTGACACGATCAGGCGCATAAACAATCACTCTTGAACGTAATGATAAACCAAACCATTCATTTGCATTGTCTCGGTAATATTCAGGGATGGTCTTTTCCAGTAATTCAGAATTTATCTTTTGAAATAAACCAGACTGCTTACCACGAATTAATCGTGCAACATCAACAGTCAGTAATAAATCAGCAGGGGAATTTTTTCCTTCTATCTCGAGTCGTTTTAATAAGGTGTCTGCCTTACCCGTTACCAGATTGACCTCAATACCGGTTTTATCTGTGAACTGATCCAACAGTGGTTTAATTAACGCCTCTTTACGTGCTGAATAGACGTTTACCTCAGTAGCGAATGACGTTTGCTGTATCAGCACCAAGACAAGTATTAATATTATTTTTTTCATCTTCTTTTCCACCACATCCAGACACCGGTTAACGCCAGCATCAAAAATATAATGGCTGCCAAATCGACAACATACACACCCCATGAACCGACAATTCGTCCACTATGTAAATCGAGCAAGACTCTTTCAATCGTTAAGCCACTACCACGATACTGTTTTAACAGATTGCTTTTTAATTGTGCCGGAATTGGAGATGCTGTTATCCAGTTGGCATCGAGATAGTCGTATTCATTCCATTCCAGAACATCCAGATTGACCTGATAGAAACCATGGGCAGCTTTAATGATGATATTATCTTGCTCATCATAACCAATACTCTTCATCCCTGCCGGCACACCTTCTACACCTGTCAGATGCTCTACTTTTTCACCTGCCTGAGTTAACAAGGTTAATTGACCATCAAAAGCGACAACATAAAACTCGTTAATAAATATACTTCCGATTAATTCATTTACCCCTTTCGCTATTTCACTTTCATTAAAGTAAACACGTTCGCCTACTTGTGATACCCAGGTATCGGATGTTTTAAATCCTAGCGGCTCTTTACTCGGATTAATTTGATAGAGATCAAGTATCCATTCAGCTTGAATGTAATTCGTGTTAAGTTTTATTTGTTGGCTATGATTCAGAGCAATACCGCTTATGACCAGTAAGATTACAAAGACAGCTACAAATACGCCAAATCGTTTATGCCATTTATGAATTATTGAGAACATAACTTATAGTCATTAACTATTGTTTGCTTACATGTGCATCTAAATATAATGCAAGCCGTGCTAACTTGGTCATTGCGTTCACCGATAAAGTCGCGCCGGAAATACCATCGATATTTCGATCCAGTTGATTACCTTCAACTAAACTTGCCTGTTTATATTGATCAGTAAAAAAAGGGTATTTCACTTCCCAGCCGCGTGATTCTCGAAAGATGAGTACATTAATCTGTTTTATCTTTCCATTAGCAGTAACCAGGCCAACGGTAATCGGTTTATCTCGTCCTATCTCTTCTAATATCCATGCTCGTTTTGAATCATCATTCCAATAACGGAGCCTAATGACGCCAAGATCATGTCCAAGAATTTTATAAACGTCTGCTTTTATCTTTTTCGTAATCCAAACCTTATCTGGCTTGGGAGGATTATTAGAAAAGACCTGTTCAATAAATAATTCAGGTTCCAGATAAACGCCTTTTGCAATAGACAACGTGCTCCATTGCAAAGCAAGAATTGAAAACACCGCAAAGAATGATATTTTAAACATCTATAATATTCTTATTCTAAAATTGATAACCCAAACCCAGATTCAGTGTGCTCGTTGTTGTATTCGCATCGACATCATCTATATTTGTATAGTCAAACTTAAAAGCCACTTTAGATGTCGGCCAATAATTAAATCCTGCACCAATACGTTCCTCTTCTTTTGTATTTCCGTAATCAAGCTCACTCCAGCGAGCAAAAATACCCATATCGCCTGGAATAAAATTAACAGGGAAACGATATGCTGGTTCGATGTAATAACCGTATTGTCTATCGTCGCCAGCAATGGAGAGTTGATTATCTAAATCCCATTGCGCATAAAGCGCACGCAAGCCTAAACCGCTGTTGTGTTTATAATCAACGTGACCTTCAAATAAAGTGGCGGAGTTAGCATCTGTTGTTGCGCCTGCTGTTATATCGCTTTGATATTGAAAAGAACCGCTGAGTTCTAAGCCGGGTACCCCGGTATAACGCAAACGCGCTGTTGTTGCTGGGTGGTCAGCATTGGCTTGAGCAACCTTTTGTCGACCACTACGAATATTACTTGTTGTACTCAAACCCGAATGAAGAACAACATCATAATTCCAGCCCGGTGCTAATTCACCATTTAAACCAATCCCTGCTTCCCACCATGTTGCCGGTATAATTCTTTTTTCAACTTCTGAACGTTCTACACCATAAAATGTATTTGGTTCATGCGTTACATTAATAATACCGATAGGCAATATATCCAAGCCGGCACGAACTCGATGATTATCATTAATATCCATTTCAATCCATGCTTGCTCAAGTTCGACTTCTCCACCTTTACCTTCTCCTGCTAGAGCATGCTCAAGCTCTAATTCAGAAAAAAATCGGACATTATCATTAAACTCATGTCCGAAATATAAAACAAAGCGATGAAAATCGATTTCATCATTACCGTCTTTACTATTGTAATGCAGTTCTCCATAGCCACCGACGGAGGTTTTATCCCACCAGCCATTACCTGAAGTTGATGTTGATGCTATTTCAATTGCTTCCGCAGCAGCCTCAACTTCTTCTGCTGTTTCTTCAACTTTCTGTTCAGCGACTTCGACTTTTTGTTCTGTTTGTTCCAGCTTCTGTTGTAACTGCTCGATCATTTTTTGTTGCTGTTGAATAATCTTCCACATCTCCTCAGGATCTGGCGCTGCTGCATTAGCTGCAGATAGACAACTAACCATTAAAACTAAACCTATAAATCCTCGTTTAAAAATATTGGCGCACGACATTTTCTTACTTCTCCCGTATACATACTTAAAAAAATACAATCAGAATTACTTACATCCCAATTGCGTATTTATTCGTTTACTTTGTTTTTGTTACTGAAATCTAAGTAGAAGGTGATGGGGTCAACTGAACTCAGTTCTATAAACAACTTTCAATATAAACATTAATAGTAATTATAGTGTTAATGAGAATTATTATCAATAAGGGCACTAGGGATTCCTTTTTATTAAAGAAATGCATGCTAAAAAATCAGGCTATAAAATTTAAGTTATTGATTTTATATGATAATTATTGCCATTTACATTACTTATGAGCATAAAAATTGCTTATAATAAAACTCAAATTATCAACTTAATCACGCAAAGGAGAAGATTGATGGACGTTTCTACGATTATATTTTTGGGTATTCTTGCCGCATTCGTTATGTATGCCGTCACCCTTTATAACAATCTCGTCTCAATAAAACACAGTGTCTCCAAAGCCTGGTCGAATATTGATGTGTTGTTAAAACAACGTCACGATGAATTACCCAAATTAGTTGAGACCTGTAAGCAATACATGGGTTTCGAACAAGAGACACTTGAAAAAGTGATGTTGGCTCGCTCAGCTGTCGCCTCTGCAAGAGAAAAGGGAGATGTTTCATCATTGGGTCCTGCTGAAACTCAACTTAGAATGGGCTTGGGTAACCTGTTTGCCGTTGCTGAAGCCTATCCAGACTTGAAAGCAAATGAAAGCTTCAAACATTTACAAGCACGGATATCCGGTCTTGAAGATGCCATTGCTGACCGACGAGAGTTTTATAATGAGTCCGTTAATACAAATAATGTCCGCATTGAACAATTCCCTGATGTGATCATCGCCCGAATGCTCGCGTTTACGGCACGAGATTTACTTGAATTCAGTGACGAAGAGAAAAAAGACGTCGATGTAAAAGCCTTATTTGGTTAAGCCAGAATGACTGATCTTTTAGCTGCCCTGAAACATTGGGCTAAAGTTAGTCCCGCTGATGACTTTTGGATATGGGCTATTATTTTATCGGTAGCCACTGTTGCAGGTTTCTTTCTTGCCTTCACATACATGCAACGTAAACGCATTATAGAAGACACGCCAACTTCAAAAATACGATCTGCAGCACAAGGTTATCTCGAATTAATTGGCCATGGACATCTCATGGAAGGGCAACCCATCGTCTCACCATTAACGGGGACGACCTGCACATGGTATGAGTTCAAAGTTGAAGAACGACGCCAGACTGGCAAAAATTCAGAATGGAAAACCATTAGAAAAGGAATAAGTGATGAGTTATTTTTAATCAAGGATGAAACCGGCCAATGTATCATCGACCCGGAAGGCGCTCACGTTAGCGTTGCAAGCAAAGATGTCTGGTATGGTGCTCTACCTAGTCCTGAACGGGGTCCATTATCAACAAGTAAAAAACGTGGTTTTTTTACTGGTATCGTCGTCAGCAATAAGTATCGCTATACCGAGAAGTTGTTGCATTCCGGAGAAAGTCTTTATGCAATAGGGCTCTACAAAACAGTAGGCGGTGCCGGTGCCAGCTTTAATGTTAATGAAGATGTGCGCGAGCTAGTACGTGAATGGAAAGCAGATACTGAAACATTAATGAAAAAATTTGACACCAATAACGATGGAGAAATTGATTTAAACGAGTGGCAAAACGTCAGGGAAGAAGCATACAAACATGTCATGGAAAAACACGGTGAACAAAAAACATTGCCGCCCGTTCATTTAATGAATAAAACAAATGATAAACGTCGCCCTTATATTTTATCTGCCATCGCGCAAGACGATTTAACTCGTCGCTTGCATATTTATTCAATACTATCGATTACTGCTTTCATACTTTGCGGTAGTCTGTCTACCTTGCTAATCAGCGCACGACTAGCAATTTAAGTTTCCATCAATAACTTGAATTAGAAAATATTAAACCCATATCGACACTATGAATAATCCACTTTTACAGAAAGAAGGACTGCCTGCTTTTGAATCTATTCAGGCATCTCACATTGAGCCAGCAATCGATCATTTGCTATCAGAAAATCGAACCGCCATTGAATCTTTATTAAACACAACAAAGAATTACAACTGGGATAACTTGTTACAAAAATTTGAGGACATGGATGATCAGCTTAATAAAGCATGGTCTCCTGCCAGTCATCTTCACTCTGTCGCAGACAATGATCAATTACGCGAAGCTTATAACGCTTGCTTATCAAAGCTATCCGATTACTCAACCGAAATGGGACAAAATGAAAATTTATTTCATGCCTACGAAACTATTGCTAACAGCGAGGACTACGCGTCACTAAACACAGCTCAACAGAAAATTATCAAGAATGCCTTACGTGATTTTCGTTTGTCCGGCATCGATCTCGATGAGGATAAAAAAGAGCGTTATAAAATAATTCAGCAAAAACTTTCTAAATTACAAACAAAATTCGAAGAAAACTTACTGGACGCAACACATGCCTGGGAAAAGTTAATCACTAACAAAGATGAGCTATCCGGCTTACCTGAGTCAGCAATTGCATTGGCTGCTCAAACTGCAAAAAACAAAGACAAACAGGGTTGGTTATTTACTCTGGACTTTCCCTCTTACATGCCCATCATGCAATACGCTAACAATGCCGAATTAAGGAAAGAATTCTATAAAGCTTATGTTACTCGTGCTTCAGACGCTAAAGGTGACTGGGACAATAGCGAAGTCATGTTAGATATTCTCAAATACCGAACAGAAAAAGCGAAGTTACTCGGCTTTGAAAGTTACGCACATTATTCTCTGGCAACAAAAATGGCAGATGATCCAAAAGAAGTCATGGATTTTTTAAACGATCTTGCTGAACGCACACGGGAATATGCGAAACAGGAATTTGCAGAATTAAAACAGTTTGCAAATGAAATTGAAAACGCCGATTCACTTGAGGCGTGGGATGTCGCTTATTATTCTGAAAAATTAAGACAGAAAAAATTTGATATTTCACAAGAAATACTACGCCCCTATTTTCCGGTTAACCAGGTTATTGAAGGTCTGTTTGCCATTACCAATAAACTCTATGACGTTACAATAAAACAACGAGAGGGAATTCAAGTCTGGCATAAAGATGTCATGTTCTTTGATATTTTCGATGCGAAGGAAAATATAAGAGGCAGTTTTTATCTTGATCTGTATGCGCGTCAGCACAAACGCGGTGGCGCATGGATGGATGAATGTGTCGTAAGAAAAAAATCCGATACAAATATACAAGATCCGGTTGCCTATCTTACTTGTAATTTTACCCCGCCTATAGGCGACAAAGCAGCTTTGTTAACGCACGACGAAGTAACAACCTTATTTCACGAATTTGGTCATGGGCTACATCACATGATGACGCGCGTAGAATATAGTGGCGTTTCCGGAATAAATGGCGTGCCCTGGGATGCTGTTGAGCTACCTAGCCAATTTATGGAAAACTGGTGTTGGGAAAAAGAAGCATTGGATTTATTTGCCCGACACATTGAATCAGGCAAAGCCCTTGATGATGACTTATACGAAAGAATGACCAGAGCGAGAACATTTCAGGCCGGCATGCAAATGATCAGACAGCTAGAATTTTCCCTGTTTGATTTCCGACTACATCTGGAATTTGCGTCAAATGAGTCCCTCAATATTCAAGATTTACTAAATGAAGTGCGTCAGCAAATCGCTGTTGTGACAGCGCCTGAATTCAATCGTTTTCAGCACAGCTTCTCTCATATCTTTGCCGGCGGTTATGCAGCCGGTTACTATAGCTATAAATGGGCTGAAGTATTATCTGCTGATGCCTTTTCCAAGTTCGAAGAAAAGGGTATCTTTGACAAAACAACCGGAAATGAATTTTTACAGGCCATTCTTGAACAAGGTGGTAGTCGTGAGCCGATGGACTTGTTTGTTGAATTTCGTGGACGCAAACCAAGTATTGAGCCCTTATTAAGACATTCAGGAATCACTGCTTAAGGATAAATGATGCACAATATTAAAATCATGTTTATCGGCATGCTTTGGCTATTTACTACCGTAGCGCAAGCAGAAACAATCTATGTCATCGATGAATTAAAAATTGGCTTACATGAGAGCCCTACCGTTGATAGTCCTATCATGAAACTTGTTCTCAGTGGCACAGCGTTATCCGTCATCGAACGTAGCGATGATCTTATACACGTTCAGGAACCTGAAGGTGTCCGCGGCTGGATAAATAATAAATATGTAGTGACGAATAAACCGGGTAAAGCTCGAGTCAATGAACTGGAAAAAGAAATTGAACTTCTTAAATCAACAACGACGAACACATCAGCAAACAATGACACAGATGCATATAAACAACTTGAACAACAATTAATATCAGAGCGGCTAAAGAGTGGCGAGTTGCAAGCAAAACTAGCTGATCTCAAAGCAAAAATTGCTAATATCGATAATTCCGATCAGTTCCTTGCCGATATAGAACAACTTAAACATGATAATAAACAGTTAATCTCACAACTGGAAGCATCCGGCATGGAAGCTCAGACAGAAGTAAGCTCAGTAAATAGCGAATTCCCTTCAATGAATGGCTGGAAACAATTTATTACAGCTTTTATTGTTATTCTTATCGTTGGAATGGCAGCAGGTGCTTTTATTCTTGACTACCTGGGTCGTCGCAGACATGGCGGTTTCAGAATTTAATTAATGTGGTTTTCTATTATTTAAAACTCTTTTAAATTGTGTTCAAAATAGCAACCTGGAATGTTAATTCTCTAAAAGTAAGACTGCCGCATGTATTGCAATGGCTGGAAACAGAAAGCCCTGATGTGCTGGCATTACAGGAAACAAAATCAATTGACGAAAATTTTCCGATCGAAGCAATTAACGAAGCAGGCTACCAGGTTAGTTACATAGGTCAAAAAACATACAATGGCGTCGCTACACTTTGTAAGTCTACTATCGAGACGCTTGCTACAAACCTGCCTGATTACGATGATGTGCAGCGCCGCGTATTAGCAATTAATAATTCAAACGTAACCATATTAAATTTATATGTTCCCAATGGTTCAGAAGTTGATTCTGATAAGTATCGATATAAACTCGAATGGTTTTCTAAACTACATCCCTTTATTAAACAGCTACAAACTAATAATGATCGACTCATTATTTTAGGTGATTTTAATATTGCGCCTGAAGATGAAGATGTACATGACCCAAAAGAGTGGGAAGGAAGCATACTTGTCAGCCAGGCTGAACGGGACGAATTTAAAAAGTTATTATCTCATGGCTTAAAAGATTGCTTTCGTTTGTTTGACCAGGAGGAAAAAATTTTTTCATGGTGGGACTATCGTGCGGCAGCATTCCGGCGTGGTCGCGGCATGAGGATAGACCATATTCTTGCCTCAAATACACTATCTGATTCCTGTTGCGCATGTTATATCGATAAAGCGCCTCGGAAACTTGAGCGCCCTTCTGACCACACACCCGTAGTTGCAGAATTTAAACTTTAGCGTTAACGTTATAAATCACTAAAGATTTCTGACTCATTCACGACAACTAGTTATTAACCCTGAATCCCATAGAACTATGCCTAGTGTATACACAGATTTTAATTTTGATGAGATGGTCAAACTTGCCAAGGAAGATCCCGATGCCTATGAAAATAAGCGTGAGAAAATGATACAGGAAATTATTGATAACACGTCACCAGAAGTCAGACGCCGTATGGAAGGCCTGCAATGGCAAATAGACCAGGTTCGTTCTACTTCAGCAAATCCCATGCAATCTTGTCTGAAAATATCTCAAATGATGTGGGACAACGTACTCGGTGACGATGGCTTGCTTGACCATATGCGCCAATTAACTGACCCTGAACAAGTACCAAAACTTAATAAAGTTAAAGAATCAGCGACTGTAGTCAATATTAGAGCTAACGGAGATAAGGAAAAAACTGATTCCTGACTCATTACGGCATTGCGCAGCGCCCCACTTTGGCATAAACTCCCCGCCCTTATTGACCAATAGACGTTTTGAGCAAGTAAAATGAAAGCAGATACACATCCAACATATGAAGAAATTGCCGTTCAATGCAGTTGTGGCAATACCTTCAAAACCCGTTCTACGCATGGTGGCGAACTCCATCTCGACGTGTGCTCTGAGTGCCATCCATTTTATACTGGCAAACAAAAAATGCTGGATACCGCAGGTCGAGTTGATAAGTTTCGTAAGAAATACGGCATGTCATCATAATGAGCTGATTTTGAATTATTTATTCCAAAAAAACGTCCTCATAGGGCGTTTTTTTATGCTCACGATTCTTTCTTTCATAAGCCCTTATAGCTATTCTATTTCGAACCAACCATCTGTTTGTGTAAGTACCCACTTCGATGGAAAGGTAGTTATAAAATACGTCATTGATGGAGATACGGTTATATTGACGGATAATAGACATGTTCGCTTAATCGGTATTAATACACCCGAAATAAGCCATAGTGATAATAAACCTTCAGAGGCTGGCGCTGAACTGGCACGAAAATCACTCATGCAACTGCTAAAGAATCAGCAACAAGTTCAGCTTCTATACGGAAAAGAACGGCTGGATAAGCATGGGCGAACGCTGGCTCATATTTATCTAAAAAATGGATTAAATATTCAGGCTGAAATGCTCAGGCAAGGCTTAGCCATGCCGCTCAGGATAGCACCAAACCTGGCACTAATGGATTGCTATTCTGCTATTTCACTTATTGCAAAAAAAGAAAAACGTGGCCTCTGGGCTTCATCCCGGTATAAAACCCATCATGTCTTTTCTTTATCCGGATCTGAAAAAGGTTTTTATTTTATTTCAGGCAAGGTAGAACAAGTGACAGAGAGTCGCTCATCAATATGGATTAATCTAGGCAATAATGTTGCACTACGCATCCATAAAGAGGATTTAAACAATTTCAATAAAAATGATTTAATGTCCTTACTTGGAAAAACGATTGAAGCGAGTGGCTGGTTATATCGCCGTAATAAACAATTACGTATGCGTATTAGACACAAACTGGATTTAAATAGACTAAATTAATTAACAAGGAACTGATCCATTCATGGGACAGTCTTAAAATAATGAATATAAAATACCTGACTCCTGTCTACCTGTTACTTTTTTTGCTTATTAGCGCATGCGCAGTTAACCCTGTAACGGGGAAACAAGATCTCGTTCTATTATCTGAAGCTGATGAAATTGCATTAGGCCGTAAAACGAATCAGGAAGTTCTGCAACAATATAGTGTTTATGAAAACCCGGCTTTACAAAAATATGTTCAGAACGTGGGAGATAAGGTCGCTCGTAATAGCCACCGAAATAATTTAATTTATCGTTTCACTGTACTTGATAGCAAAGAAGTTAATGCCTTTGCCCTGCCCGGCGGGTACATATACATTACACGCGGTTTAATGGCCTATTTAAAATCAGAGGCGGAATTAGCTGCTGTTATAGGTCATGAGATAGGGCATGTCACCGCTCGACACTCTGTTCAACAATATAGTGCCAATCAACTTACAAATTTTGGAATCGCGCTCGGCTCGATATTTATTCCAGGTATGAATCAGGCATCTAGCCAGTTAGCACAATTATTTGGTGCAGCTTTGCTACGTGGCTATGGACGTGAGCATGAACTTGAAGCAGATCGGCTCGGTGCTGAATATCTTGCCCGCACGGGCTACAACCCAAAAGCAATGCTTGATGTGATCAGCGTATTAAAAAATCAGGAGGTTTTTGAGAAAGAGTTAGCTCAAGCCGAAGGCAGAGAAGCCAGAATTTATCATGGTGTTTTTTCCACGCACCCCGATAACGATACACGACTTCAGGAAGTGGTTGAAACAGCACAAACACTCAGTGAAGCGACGGCTTCTGCCAATTATGTTGGCTATGAAGAATATATATCGTACATGGACAAGCTTATTTATGGTGACAGCCCACGTGAGGGTATTTTACGTGGCCGCCGATTCTTTCATGAGGAACTTGGGTTTTCCATGAGTTTCCCGAAAAAATGGAATGTTACTAACCGCCCGGACCGAATTCTATTAACTGCTCCTGGCGGAGGTGCATTAATCCAGATTAGTGCCGAAGATATTAATAAGAAGCTCTCTCCCAGAAATTTTATGATTCAGCGTATGGGATTAAATAACCTGGACGATGAATCTAGCTTGAATATAAACGGCCTTAATGCTCATACAGGCATATCCGTTATCAATAGAGGGCAGGGGCCGCAACCGACGCGCTTTATCGTGATCTATTTTGAACAGCGTGCTTATATTGTGGCCGGAATAGCTAAAGTTGCGAATGAATTAGGTAAATATGATCACGCTATTCTAGATACGGCTAAAAGCTTCCACGCGCTAACAAAGAATGAAGAAATACTAGCAAAACCGCTACGCATTAAAGTAGTTCAGGCCGACGATGAGACGCGTTTCTCAAATCTTGCCAAGCAATCACCATTGGAAAGTCAGGCAGAGTCCCAATTACGTTTATTAAATGCAAAATACCCTGATGGTGAGCCTAAAAAAGGAGAGCTATTAAAGCTTGTTGAATAGCAAAACCTCATATCAAGTCTAGCTTTCTCGGATAACTATTTGCTCTATTTAAACTTCATTTCTTATCCACATTTTCTGTGGATAACTCTGTTGAAAAAGTGCGTACAGTGGGCCAGAAATAGCGCCACTATCTCATATGTGATAAAACTGATAAAAATTAACCAGTTGAATAATTCATATTAAAATTCAATAACTTACACCGTCCTTATTTGTCTTTGGACAATATTTAAAGTTGTCCCAATAGGGCAATATCTGTCTAAATATTAACTGTGTATAAGCAACAATTTTTTGTTGACAATATTTAAAATCGGGGAACTCCAGCTGCCGCCTGCGTTCTAAGCTTTTGTAGTGCTTTTTTCTTGCCTCCCTCCCTTGGCAGAAAAAGTTAGCCGGCTCTCCCCAGCCGGATATTTTGGCTCCGGATGCAATTAAATTTCCTCAAAATCACCCGGAGCCACTTTTTTACAGCGTCATTTATAGCCAATTAATTACCTTAAAACGTGGTCTCAGGGCTTAGGGTATAACCAGTCAGCAAGCTTTTGGCGAGCCTCATCCAGACCTGACCCTTTTAAAGCAGAAAACAACTGTAAACTCGCATCACTATCCGCCAATTCCCGCTTAATTTCTGCCATCACTTTATTCGCCGCATTTTTGGATAACTTATCCGATTTGTTCAAAAGAACATGTATTGGCAAATTACAGGTCTGACAATAGTCCAGCATTAACTGGTCAAACTTTCCCATTGGGTGACGCACATCCATAATCAGGAAGACCCCGCGCAAGGACTGCCTCTCATCCAGATAGCGCTCAAGCAATTTTGCCCAGGTATCACGCATGGCATCGTTAACCTTGGCATAACCATAGCCGGGTAAATCAACGATATGTGTATTTTCATCATAAGAAAAATAATTCAACTCTCTGGTTCTGCCTGGTGATTTGCTAATTCTTGCCAGGCCACGCCGATTTGTTATTTTATTTATGACGCTTGATTTGCCTACATTAGACCGACCTGAAAACGCGACTTCTGCGCCATTGTCATCAGGAAGCTGTTTTATAGAAGCAACGCCTAGCTTGAATTCAAGGCGACTATACCAACCATTTGCCAATTTTTGATCTGTATTTATAACGGATTCTCCATCCATTTCAGGTATTCATTTTGCATAAAATAGTCTGTTTATGTTTTTGAAGATTATGGTCTTATGAATTACTCTTATAAAAGTTACAGGACATAGACCTGAAAAATAATCATACTATGAGTTTATAGTCTGACTCGGTAACATGTTATCTAAGGAACTGGAATTATGAAAATATATCATTTAACTATCATCAGCCTGTTTATACTTGTTTCTAATTACAGTTATGCGGGTGATCCAGCAAAAGGCAAAACACTCTCACAAACCTGCGTTGCTTGCCATAATGTCGATGGAAATAGCGTAAGCCCGATTTGGCCAAAGCTTGCTGGACAACATGCTGACTATCTTGTCAAACAACTGCAAGACTTCAAGCAAGGTAAACGCATTAACGCTCAGATGACAGCAATGGTTGCCTCGCTTAGTGATCAAGACATGGCAGATTTGGCTGCTTATTACGCCAGCCAAAAGATTAAGACAGGATCTGCCAAACCTGAATTAATCGAGTCAGGACAACAAATTTACCGAGCGGGAGACAGTCAGGCCGGCATACCTGCCTGTATGGCATGCCATGGGCCAGCAGGGGCAGGGAACCCGGGAGCGCATTATCCTTCGGTCGCAGGGCAACATGCCGCATATACAGCAACCCAGCTAAAAGCGTTTAAATCAGAAGAACGTAATAATGACGAAAATAATGTGATGCGTTCAATAACCGGTCCGATGACCAATGCCCAAATAGAGGCCGTTTCTGAATATATTCAGGGTTTACACTAAAAAAATATCACTTTAATTGACGTAAAACCCGGATTTGAGTGTCTAACCCTGCAAGGGTTAACCTGAATCATTCTAGCTATTTATTAATTGTAAGGACAAACATGAATAAAATAATTCGTTACATCTCGCTTTCACTATTCCTATTACTTGGCAACATGGCGTATGCCGGCGATGGCTATACAATAATCAGCCCCGCGCAACCTACCCAAACCGGCGATAAAATCGAAGTACTGGAGATATTCTGGTATGCCTGTCCCCATTGTTATGATTTTGAGCCATATATACATGAATGGCTTAATAACAAGCCTGAAGACGTTACTTTTAGACGCATGCCGGGTATTTTTCGAAAGGGCTGGATCCCACATGCCAAAGCATTCTTCACAGCGGAAAAATTAGGCATTCTTGACGATATCCATACTCCTCTATTCAATGCTATCCATAGAGATAAAAAGAAGATTCATGATGATGCCTCAATCAAGAAATTCTTCCTAAAACACGGTGTAGATAAGAGCGAATTTAAAAAAATATACAACTCTGAAGAAACTGAAACCAAAACTAAACAAGCCTTTGTTATGGGACAGCGCTATAAAGTCACTGGTGTCCCGGCAATCATTGTTAACGGCAAATATATGGTCAGTGGTTCTACTGCTGGTAGTTTTGAAAATGTACTAAAGGTAATTGACTCTCTCGTCGATAAAGAGAGAGCAAGCGCTGCAAACGAACAAGAAGGCTCTTAAGAGATTCAATCATCAGTTACTCCTGCCAATAAATTTGACAGGAGTAACACCATAATCGCAGTGCCTGCACCATGATTTTTAATTACCAGGTGCGTAATCGATGCTGCCACAAGAGAATACTTCTAATTCAGAAACAGACTGGAAGAAACAATACGTTCAAACCTTAAAAGAGTTAGACATAAAAGAAAAGGATTGGGGACAGCAACAGCAAGATATATTAAAAGCGATATTAAAACTCACCTTTGCCTTTCAAGGTTCGAACGACATTCTTGACAAGAAGCTACTTGATCTTAAAGAAGCTCTAAAACAGTCCAGTGATAACATACCACAAAAGGAAATTGATCAGTTATTTCAGGCCATACTGCAGCATAAAAAAGAAAAAGATACCGATTCATCAAGAACCAATTTTCTAATCACTAATGTGGTTCAACTATTATCCGATAATAACCAATTTAATCAGTACTCAGGTGCGGCACGTGAAATTAGTAATGACTTAAAAGATGAGTCCGTTAAACCAGCTTCCCAATTGAAGTCAATTAACGAGATTATCGCAAACATAAATAAATCATCAGCTAAAGATAAACAAAAACCTGATGCGTTCAAGGTCTTCCTTAAAAAACTTTCCGAGAACCCGAATACAGACCCATCGCTTGCTGCATTGTGCAAAAAATCAATTGCTCTAAACAGCGAACAGGAAAAATTAAAAACGATTAAGTTATGTATTGAAAGTATAAATACCCAAGCGGGCACCTCCGACAGCAATAAATCTACACCATCTATAGTTAATTCCGAAAATGAACCTAATGTAGAAAATCTGCTTACCTTGCTTGACTGGATAACGATCCCAGGAAAGTCACAAGCTAAACTCGACACGCTAAAACAACAACTAGAAGAACGTGAAGAGGGCACAGACACCGGTAATTTATTACGCCGCATAGCACTAACAATAAGTAATGCTTACATGGAAATTCAGTCTGAATTAAAAGAGACTGAAAGTTTTTTGAAAAAAGTAACTAACCAGTTAAACGAAATAACGTTACAGATAGCAGATATTGAAATTATTGAAAACGAGTCGTTTTCTAACTCTGTAACGTTAAACTCCGAGATGGAAAAACAAATAGAATTAATCAAAACAGGCGTTGATGATGCCGAAACGATTGAAGATATTAAGAAAACAATCGATACCCGGATTGAGGTATTACAAAATAATATGGATCAATTCATCAATGTTGAGCAGAGCCGAAAAAAACAGTCGGACAACCACCATAAAGAACTGGTTGAACGTCTTAGCGATATGGAAGGCGAGACAGAGAAGCTCAGACAATGCATTGAAACAGAAAGAAAGAAGGCATACAACGATGCTCTGACAGGCATACCAAATCGCATGGCGTTTGATGAACGCATGGATCAAGAGTTTAAACGTTGGCAACGCTACAATAACAAGTTAACCGTTTGTCTGGTTGATATTGATAAATTCAAAAATGTAAATGACACTTATGGCCATAAGGCGGGAGATATTGTGTTGCGAACCGTCGCTGAGAAGTGTGCGTCAAAGGTAAGAAAAAGCGACTTCTTTTGTCGTTATGGTGGAGAAGAATTTGCTTTAATATTACCGGAAACAGATTTGTCTGCAGCGATTACTGTCGCTGAAACAATAAGGGAAAGCATCGAACATTGTAGTTTTCAATATGGAGAGCAAAACGTGGGTATCACTATTTCCTGCGGTCTTGCTGAGGTCAAGGGCAAAGATAATCTGGACACGGTATTTAAAAGGGCAGATAGAGCACTGTATAAAGCGAAAGACAGTGGCCGTAATTGTTGTATTAGTGAAGACCAATTGCACCTAATGTAAGCTGTCGCTCACAAACCTATTACAGATGTAACCCAAAGTACCTGCTATTGCTTACTGGATTGCAGATCCGAAAAACGTCGCTCTTGTGCATGACCTCCATGGATGGAGGAAATGCAATAGGATTGTCGGGAACAACCCTTGCCCATGCGCTCGCGACATTGCCTGCATGGATGCAGATACTTAGAAATCGTAAGGAACATGATTTCTGACAGTACATCCTGTAAATCACCGGTTTTTTGCTCCTGCAAAACCGGTATACATTACGTCCCTGTAAATAAAAAAAGGGACCTTACGGTCCCTTTTTATCATTTCGAGAAGGAAGTCTTACTTGTTGTTGATGTACATCGTGACTTCAAAACCAAAACGGATGTCGTTATATTCAGGAGTTTCCCATTTCATTGTCGTAATCCTCGTATTAAGTTAATTGTTATTACTGATTTAAAAAGTCTTATTTGTTGTTAATGTACATTGTGACTTCAAAACCAAAACGGATGTCGCTATATTCAGGTGTTTCCCATTTCATTGTCGTAATCCTCATATTAATTAATTTGTTAGGGTTAAATTTTATTACTGATATCAATAGTGCAGGTCACGTGCCAATCTCTATAAAAATTATTATTATTATTTAAATCAGTATGTTACGGATTAATCGCGGTTTCCCCTAAGCTCAATTTATTGGATATGTGGCTGTTAAAAACCAATTATTTGGTTGCTAATAACCAATCTATATGCACAAACCAATATTCATACTAGATATGATTCATGCTTATTATACGAATATTATTTTTAATTGCTTATGACGTAACTACAGATTTAAGCCTGTGTTTATGCTAAATTCGCCGACTTTTTTACAAATGCTAATATAATCACGCATGGCAAACACTCAAAATAAAGCCGGAAACAAGCATATCGCCAGTGGACATCGAATAGGAATTGTCGGTGGTGGCCAGCTCGCAAAAATGACGGCGCTCCCTGCGATGGAACTTGGTTGCGAAGTTGTCATTCTGGAAAAAACTGAGAACACACCTGCGTCTTGCCTTGCTGCGGATATTTTCTATGGTGACTGGGATGATTCAGCTAACTTACTTAAGCTTGCCGACAAAGTTGATGTTGTTTCTCTGGAAAATGAATTTGTCGACGCACACGCCTTAAAAGCGGTTGAAGATGCTGGGCACCATTTATATCCGAGTTCTGCCACTATCGGCATAGTTCAGGATAAACTAATTCAGAAACAAGCGTTGAGTGATGCGGGAATAACAGTAACGCCCTTCGCCGCAGTTACTTCACCGAAAGAAATCGAACTACAAGCAGAAAAACTGGGGTGGCCTCTGGTCTTAAAAGCCAGACGTAATGGTTATGATGGCAAAGGTAATGCCACACTCCATTCAGCAACTGATATTGATAGTGCATGGGCAAAACTGGATGGCAATAATCGAGAACTATATGTTGAAGGTTTTTGTAATTTCACCGGTGAATTAGCAGTAATGGTAACTCGAGGGACGGATGGCGAAATGGTCAACTACCCTGTCGTAGAATCTGTACAGAAAGATCATATATGTCACATTGTTCGCGCACCTGCTCGTATTAATAATGAAATTGTTCATGAGGCAACAGCGCTGGCACGTAAAGCTGTTACAACTATCAATGGTGTTGGCTCCATTGGTGTTGAAATGTTTCTCACTGAGGACAATCATATTATTCTTAATGAAATGGCGCCGAGAGTACATAATTCAGGTCACTATACGATTGAATCTTGTGAATGTTCACAATTTGAAAATCATGTTCGCGCTATATTAGGCATGCCATTGGGTTCTACAAAAATGGTTGCCCCTGCAGCAGTCATGATTAATATGTTAGGTGAAGAACAGGGCAGCGGCTATCCAGTCGGAATTGCTGAAGCATTGGAAGTAGACGGCGCACATATTCACGTCTATGGAAAGGCAATAACAAATATTGGACGTAAAATGGGACACATCACCGCATTAGGTGAGACAATCGAGGAAGCAGAAGAAATTGCAAATAGCGCAGCTAAATGCATTCGTTTCGGAGCACAAAAATGAAATCTCAAAAAAAGCCATTAGTAGGCATTATCATGGGCAGTGATTCTGACTGGCCAACATTAGAAGCAGCAGCAAATATTTGCAGCGACTTTTTTGTTCCTTATGAAGTGCATGTTGTTTCCGCACATCGTACCCCGGACGATATGTCCCGCTATGCAAAAAATGCCTATAAAAAAGGTTTAAAAGTAATTATTGCAGCAGCTGGTGGCGCTGCACATTTACCAGGCATGGTCGCTAGCCAGACACCTTTACCTGTCATCGGTGTTCCTGTTAAAACTGACGCATTAAATGGCATGGATTCATTATTATCAATTGTGCAAATGCCTGGTGGCGTTCCTGTCGCAACTGTTGCTATCGGCGCTGGCAAAAACGCAGGGCTATTAGCGGTTGAAATATTAGCAACGAGTAATGCAAAAATAATGAGTAAATTGATCGACTATAAAAAAGAACTTGCTATCGGATCACGTAATAAAGATAAGTCTTTAAATAAAACATTAAAAAAATAATTCTAACGCAGTTTTGACAAAAACTGATTCTGCGAAAAACTATGCTTACTGTTTTTAGCTCGATTTCTGGAATTAAACAAAATTGTCTTTCGTTTTTTATTGCTGGCTTGTCCCCAGGCAACAATTTCTGACACGCTTCGAAAACAGCCTAAACAAATATCGTTTTCATCTAGACAACAGTTCCTCACACAAGGTGATGGGATGCGATTCATATCATTAGTCATTTTGGCTTTGCATATACCCGTGATACCTGGAAATGTGTGTTTTAGAAAACAATTGACTTCCAGTTATCATAAAATTGCCTGGCCGCTTTATTGAAGTCACCCATATATTCAAGCGCCTGCTTTTCAAATTTTTCTGTCGCGTCATCACCCATCGCTTTTTCCAGGGCTTTTTTATAGGCGGGAATGTCACTCCAATCGGAAACGGTTGAAGCAATAATCTCCTGATGATACTGCGCTGAAAACACTTGTCTTCCTAGCGACAAAGACTGGATACCACAAACATCAGAAGATGATAAAACATCCATGCCTGCCGGTTCTGTTTTAACTTCAGCACCATGCCATTGCAAACAATTCATTGTGTCCGGTATGTTATTCAAAAAAGGGCTCTGCTTACCTGCGGCTGTTTTTTTAATTTGCATAATACCAACTTCCGTTTTATCACCTGGGCCAACTTCACCGCCTAATGCATCTGCTAATAACTGATGACCGAGACAAATGCCGACATAGGGCATCTTTAATTCGTTTACTGCTTTTCTAATCGCCGCTTTTTCTTCGACTAACCAGGGATGTCTATCTTCCTGCCAAACATCCATCGGCCCGCCCATCACCCACAAGGCATCAAAGTCAATTAAGTCCGGTATCAACTCACCTTCATCAAGCTCAACCGTAAACAATTCAAATCCATCTTCTTTAAAAAAATCTCGAAAAATACCCGGATGTTCGATAGCAAGATGTTGAAAAACAAGAATACGTTTAGTGTTCATTTTTTAATGATACTTACCATATGACTTATATAGTACAAAATAATTGGCGCAATTCCTGTATAGCTAAATATATTTCAGGATCGGTCGATACTATCAAGATGGAGGCGTATCACTGTGTCTAATACCCAAGAATACCTGATTGATGTAGCAAATTTAATTACTCTGCCAGATATTTATATTGCAGTTAAAGAAGCGACTGAAGATCCTGATGTTAGTATGGGGGAACTAGCTGATATCGTTTCATTTGACCCTGCGATTTCAAGCAGACTGTTAAAAGTTGCAAATAGTTCTTTTTATGGCCAGGTATCAAAAATTGACACAATAAGAAGGGCCGTTTCTATACTAGGCTCAAATACAGTTCATGACACAGTATTGAGCGCATCTGTTTCACAGGCATTTCGCTCCCTTTCCAGCGTAAATTATGATGTTGCTGCATTCTGGCAAAACTCTGTTATGCAGGCGGTAGTAGCAAAGTCCTGCGCTATTCAACTGAAAATTCCCGAGCCCGACAGATTATTTACCCTTGGACTATTATCTAATATTGGTCATATGGTAATGAGCATCCGTGCGCCGAAATTAATGCGGAAAGTGTTATCTCAACACCAAAAAACCGATTATCCGCTCTATCTGTTTGAACGCTCAACCTTTGGATTTGAATCTGGCGAACTTGGTGCAGATTTACTTGAAAGCTGGTCTATTCCCAAATCCATTGTCTCCGGCGTCCGCTATCAAAACTGTCCTGAGATGGCAGATGAATATAAACAGGAGGCGGCTATTATTTATTGTGCCGGCCGATGTCATCCGGATGAGAAAGAATTTCCAAATATGCTTGATTTTGAGGCACTTAAACAATCAAATATGGATTATCTAGATTTCGATTATGTTCGTTCTGAAGCCGCATTGCTCTATGATGAAGCCTTATCATTATTTCCTGCATCACAGTTAAAAGAAGCTGTCTAATATTACAAATACCCGGAGTTTCCACAGATAGGGACAAAAGGTATACTTCAGTCCTTAAATATAATAATCCGGTAATTCAGGACACTACTGCTACTAACCTTGGGGATGAGTTATGAGTATTGAACAAGATAAAATATTTTTTAGGAATTTTTCATTAGCACTCGGATTTATTGCCGCCATGATGGTGGTGTTCTTCGTTGTGGCACATATTGTAACGCCAGACAATGAAACAGAAGCAAAAATGCGCGCATCACAAGTTGCTGAAGTAACCGCTCCGGTTGGTGAAGTCACCGCTGTTGGCGAAGAAGTAGAGGAAGAAGCTGTTACCGATGCCTCTTCTGGAGGCACTGATGGTAAAACTGTTTATGACGGACTTTGCGTAAATTGCCATGGTATTCCTGCAATGGCGTCTATGATTCCACAAACAGGCGATGCTGCCGCTTGGGAAACACGTATTTCTAAAGGTACTGATACTTTATATGACCATGCAATAAATGGCTTTACAGGCGATATGGGAATGATGCCGGCTAAAGGCAGTAACCCAGCATTAAGCGATGACGAAGTAAAATCAGCGGTTGATTACATTATTAGTCAGGTTTCATCAGAAGGTGGAGACGCTGCGGCGGCTAACAGTGGAGCTAGTGGTGATCTTGGGGAAACAGTTTATAAAGGTCTTTGCGTAAACTGTCATGGCATTGCTGCTATGGCATCAATGATTCCACAAACGGGCGACGCTGCTGCATGGGGGGGTCGTATAGAAAAAGGTATCGATACCTTATATGAAAATGCAATTAATGGTTTTACGGGCGATATGGGTATGATGCCAGCCAGAGGTAGTAACCCGGCTCTGACTGATGATGAAGTTAAAGCCGCTGTTGATTACATGGTGGGACAAGCTCAATAAAAACTTTTGGGGCTGTCCCAGATAACTAGCCCATTTCCTCTTTAACCCATTGTTTCAATTGAG
>CAZGBJ010000030.1:0-28179 GCA_964523895.1 uncultured Enterobacteriaceae bacterium | reverse complement strand
TAATGATACGTATAGGTCTTGTCGCAGGTGAAGCATCAGGCGACATGCTGGGTGCGGGATTAATAAGTGAATTAGCCAAGAATATTGAAAATATTTCAATTGAAGGAATAGGCGGGGAAAAACTTGCTAATTCAGGCATGACCATGTTGTTTCCAATGGAGCGATTGTCAGTCATGGGTTTTACCGAAGTATTAAGCAGGTATAGAGAGTTAAAGGGAATTAGAGATAATCTTATAGAACATTTTATTAAACATCCTCCCGATATATTCATTGGTATTGATGCGCCTGATTTTAATTTTGGTCTGGAAAAAGAATTACGAAAGGCGGGAATTAAAACGGTACATTACGTTAGTCCTTCAGTTTATGCCTGGCGAGAATACAGAGTAAAAAAAATACGTAAATCAACAAATTTAATGTTAAGTCTATTTCCGTTTGAATCTGAAATATATAACAAGCATGGTGTTGAAAATCGATATGTAGGTCATCCGCTAGCCGATAAAATTAGTGGTGAAGTTGATGTTAAACAAGCAAGAGAGGAATTGAGTTTGCCACTTGAAAAAACAGTGGTTGCACTCTTGCCAGGCAGTCGTTTAGCAGAAATAGAAAAAATTGCCGCACCACTTTTAGAAGCTGCTGAAATTTCAAAAAATACAAATAATAACCTTCATTTCATAAGCGGGTTAATAAATGAGGAAACGTTAAGTTGTTTTGAAGAGATAAAAAATGAGATCGCTCCTGCACTGGATGTTGATACTTATCTTGATAAGACTCACCGTGTAATGGAAGCGGCAGATATTATTATACTTGCGTCAGGCACAGCAACACTTGAAGCGACGCTGTTTAAAAAGCCGATGATTGTTGCTTACCGTCTTTCCTGGCTAACGCATTTTATTGTTAAGTTGTTAGCAAAAATTCCTTATGCATCATTACCCAATATTTTGGCTGGAAAAATAATTGTTCCAGAATATTTGCAATATGAATGTACAGCAGAGAATTTATCATCTGAATTAAATAAATTATTGAATTCAGATGAACTAGTGGAACAGATGAAAATGGAGCTTGCCAAGTTATCAAAACAGCTTAGAAAAGGCGCAGATAAACAGGCAGCAAAAGCAGTAATTGAATTGATTCAAGGTGAAGCTAGTGCCTGATCTTTCGTTTTTAAATCATGTCGAATTATTGGCGGGTGTTGATGAAGTTGGAAGAGGACCGCTGGCAGGCCCTGTGGTTGCAGCTGCGGTAATTCTGAATCCTGAAAAGCTAATCGAAGGCCTGAATGATTCAAAAAAAATAAATCAAAAAAAGCGTGAACAATTGTCAATTGAAATTAAAGCCAATGCATTAGCCTGGTCACTGGGACGTGCAGAAGTAGAAGAGATTGACGAATTAAATATTCTCAAAGCGAGTTTGTTAGCGATGAAACGTGCTGTTGAATTATTGAAGATTGATCCAAAGATGGTTGTGGTTGATGGTCAATATACACCAGATATTGATTATGAAAAAATTGCAATTATTAAAGGTGATAACCTGGTTCCTGCAATTAGCGCAGCATCAATTATTGCTAAAGTGGCGCGAGATGATGAAATGATAAGGTTTGATGAAGTTTATCCTGGATATGGCTTTTCATCTCATAAAGGTTATCCGACGAAGCAACATATTGAATCATTAGAAAAACTGGGTATAACAGAAATTCACCGTCGAAGTTTTGCTCCTGTCGCCAAATATCTATCATAGTTGACCCTGCATGAGTTTTGTTCATTTACATCTTCATACTGAATTCTCACTAATTGATGGGATGATAAAAATTGACCAGTTGGCGGCAAAGGCAGCGGAACACTTTATGCCTGCAATTGCTGTTACAGAACAATGCCACACTTTTTCGGCTGTAAAATTCTATCGTGCGATGCAAAATTACGGTGTTAAACCATTAATCGGATCTGAAATAAAAGTCGTTAATAATAATTCAAATGACTCGTCTAATATTATATTGCTTTGCCAGCATTTTGAGGGATATCAAAATCTATCCAGATTGATAACAAAAAGTTATATAGAAGGGCAACATCGAGGCATCCCCTTTGTGAATTACGAGTGGCTAAAAGAAAATAATGAAGGACTTATCGCTATTGATTGTGCGGATAATGGCTGTTTTTCAAATTTAATTTTACATCAGGATGAATCTAAAATAGAAAGAAGCATAGAAAGCTGGTCTTCACTTTTCCCAAATAAATATTATTTTGAATTACAGAGAACAGGTTCTAAGGGACAAAATAATCATGTAAATAAGGCGATAGAATATTCTGGTAAATTTAATATTCCTGTTGTCGCTAGTAATAACGTTCGCTTTCTTGATGAAGATGATTTTGATGCTCATGAAGCACGTGTATGCATTTATCAAGGCTATACCTTGAATGATGCCAGACGACCTAAACAATATTCTCCTCAACAGTATGTTCGTACAGTTGAGGAAATGCAGGAGTTGTTTTCTGATATTCCTGAAGCACTGGAAAATACAGTTAAAATAGCACAACGTTGCAATATCGAGTTTTGTTTAGGAGAACATTTTTTGCCGTATTTCCCGGTGAATGAAAATGAAACTCAGGATCAACGATTAATAGATGATGCAAAAGCGGGATTATTAAAAATAATTAATGATGACGAACGAATCACTGAGTCGAATACTGAAGAATATTTCTCAAGATTAGATGTAGAAATTGACGTCATTACAAAAATGGGTTTTTCGGGTTATTTTCTTATTGTTGCTGACTTTATTCGATGGGCAAAAGAGAACGGAATTCCTGTGGGACCTGGTCGAGGTTCCGGTGCCGGTTCGCTAGTTGCTTATGCACTGGATATTACCGAACTTGATCCACTTGAATATGATCTTTTATTCGAACGATTTTTAAACCCGGAGCGTGTATCCTTGCCTGATTTTGATATTGATTTTTGCATGGAACGCCGGGATGAAGTTATCGACTATGTTGCGACGAAATACGGCCGCGATCATGTGTCGCAAATTATTACTTACGGCACTATGGCAGCAAAAGCTGTGATAAGAGATGTTGGCAGGGCATTAGGTTTTCCATATGGTTTTGTCGATCAAATAGCGAAACTCATTCCTTTTGATTTAAATATGACACTCGATAGGGCGATGGATGAAGAGAAAGTACTCAGACAGCGTTATAAATCAGAAGAAGATGTAAAGTCTCTAATAGATTTAGCAAAAAAACTTGAAGGACTATCTCGAAATGCAGGACGACATGCGGGCGGTCTTGTTATTGCACCAAAACCCTTGTTTGACTATATGCCACTGTATTGTGAACAGGGCTCTCAAGCAACGGTTACCCAATTTGATATGGGTGATGTTGAAGATATCGGTCTGGTTAAATTTGATTTTCTTGGCTTGAGAACATTAACCATTATTGACTGGGCATTACGAGATATTAATCGAATAAAAAAACAACAAAACGAAGATGAAATTAATATCCGCAAAATACCTCTTGATGATCCGGCCACCTATGCTTTGATTCAACGTATGGATACGACAGCTGTATTTCAATTGGAATCGGACGGGATGAAAAAATTGGTAAGTCGTCTCAAGCCTGATGTGTTTGATGATCTTATTGCACTTGTTGCCTTGTTCAGACCTGGTCCTTTGCAATCAGGTATGGTCGATGATTTTGTTGAAAGAAAACATGGTAGAGCGCGTGTACAGTATATGCATGATGATCTGGAACCTGTTTTAAAACCAACCTATGGCGTAATCCTTTATCAAGAACAGGTCATGCAAATTGCCCAGGTTTTAGCCGGTTTTACGCTAGGCGCTGCTGATTTACTACGTCGTGCAATGGGGAAGAAAAAGCCGGAAGAAATGGCCAAGCAAAGAACCATATTTACTGAAGGCTCAGTCAATCGTGGAATTGATGAAAGACAAGCCAGAATGATTTTTGACTTAATGGAAAAATTTGCTGGTTATGGCTTTAATAAATCGCACTCTGCCGCGTATGCATTAGTTGCTTATCAGACTGCTTGGTTAAAAGCACATTATCCCGCTGCATTTATGGCGGCAGTGTTATCTTCAGATATGGATAATACGGATAAAGTTGTCATGCTGTTTGAAGAAACGCGCAGAATGAAGATAGAAGTCATACCACCTTCAGTTAATGCCAGTTTTTACAGTTTCACCGTCATAAATGATAAAAGCATTCAGTATGGATTAGGTGCAATAAAAGGAGTAGGCGCAGCTGCGATTGATAATCTTGTTATTGAGAGAGAGGAAAATGGACCTTATGAAAATTTATTTGATTTATGTAAGCGAATAGATCTTAGAAAAGCAAATAAGAGAGTACTTGATGCATTAATAAAATCGGGTGCGATGGATACACTTGGTGCTGGCAGGAGTACCTTGAATGAAAATCTGGCGAAAGCAACATCTTTAGCTGAACAGCATAATAAAAATACTGATAGCGGACAAAATGATATGTTTGGACTTGAAGTTTCATCCAAATCAAATGATGAAGTTGATTTTTCTTCTGCCTATGATGTGGTTAAGGATTGGGATGATAAACAACGCGTTATATATGAAAAAGACACCCTGGGTTTTTATTTGTCGGGACATCCTATCAATAGATATAAACAAGAACTATCAAAAATATCACGCAATCTTTTTGGAATAAAAGTTGGTGCTGTAAAAGTTGCTGGATATATTATGAGTATTCGCAAATCAGGAATGAGAGAAGAATATGACGTTAAAATTGATGACAATACTTCTCGTAAAGTAGTGGTTGTAAAAGCTGATGATTATGAAAAACATCGACATTATTTAATTAAAGATCATTTGATAATAGTGAAAGGTAATGCCAAGACTGATGACTATTATGAAGGTGGAATAAAAATAATAGCGGAAAGTATATTTTCTATTGATGATATACGTAAGCAGAACAATCCATTTGATCTTGTTAGCTCATTAAAGATAACTTTATTTGAATCACAAATGAACAATGACATGATTAATAGTATTAAAAATATATTACTTAAATATAAACATGATATATCAAGTGTAATAGTTAAATATGTTAAAACAGATGCCGTGGTTTTGGTGCCATTTGGCAAAGAATGGACCGTCAGAATTAGTGATGATTTGATAGATGAATTAACGAATTTACTTGATATAAAACAGGTTGAAATCGAGTATAATCCTAAGGCTAATAATAACGATTTGATTTAAATATGAATTTTCTTGATTTTGAACAACCTATTGCTGAACTCGAAGCTAAAATTGAAGAGTTACGTTATGTCGGTAATGATAAAGAAATAAATGTTAATGAAGAAATTTCACGGCTGGAAAAACGTAGTTCTGAACTTACCGCGTCAATTTTTTCATCCCTGAGTCCCTGGCAAGTCTCTCAAATTGCCAGACATCCACAACGTCCTTATACGCAAGATTATATTGATCGAATATTTACCGATTTTGAGGAATTACATGGAGAAAGATATTTCGCGGATGATTCGGCTATTATTACAGGTATAGCAAGACTTGATAATATGCCGGTTGCTGTCATCGGCCATCAAAAAGGTCGAGATACTAAAGACAGGATAATGCGTAATTATGGTATGCCTAAACCGGAAGGTTATCGTAAGGCATTGAGAATTATGCAGTTGGCAGAACGATTTAATATGCCAGTACTGACATTTATTGATACGCCGGGTGCTTATCCTGGTATTGATGCTGAGGAACGTGGTCAAAGTGAGGCTATTGCCAGAAATTTATTAGCCATGTCTGAATTAAAAACGCCTATTATTGCCACAGTGATTGGCGAGGGTGGTTCTGGTGGTGCTTTGGCAATTGGTGTTGCAGATCGTTTGTTGATGTTGCAATACAGTACCTATTCAGTTATTTCGCCTGAAGGCTGCGCTTCTATTCTTTGGAAAAGCGCAGATAAAGCAAAAGAAGCCGCTGAAATTATGGGTATCACAGCCCCAAGATTAAATGAACTTGGACTGATCGACCGTATTGTTGATGAGCCACTAGGTGGTGCTCATCGAAATTTTGATGAAGCGGCAAAACAGATCAGGCAAATATTAATTGAAGAACTAATGCCGTTAAAGCAACTCTCAATTAGTGAAATTGTAACGCAAAGACAAGAAAAGCTAAGACAGTTTGGTGAGTTCAAACAGAATTAGTTTACAAAATGTCAGGGCTTTCTAAAAAAATAGAGAAGCCTATTTAAGTATATGAAGAAATCTGCAGCAACAACATCCTTGAGTAAAGAGAGTTTTTTATCTGATTTAAATCAATTTTCGACTTCAGAAAAATTCTGGATTGCCTGTAGTGGTGGCATGGATTCCAGTGTTTTATTACATCTGTTTTATTCAAGTAAGAATAAAATTAATCAGGATATTGAAGTAATTTATGTTAATCATGGTTTACAGGAAGAAGCCAATGATTGGGCCGTGTTTTGTGAAAAACAGAGCCTACAATACGATATTCCTTTTATACAGCTACAAGTAACTGAGGGTTGCCCAAAAGGTTCGAGTGTTGAGGCTTGGGCCAGAGAAAAGCGTTATTCGCTTATTGAAGATGTCATGAATAAAAATGATGTACTTTTTACTGCACACCATCAGGACGATCAAGTTGAAACTTTTTTTCTTCAAGCATTAAGAGGTGCTGGTCCTCGAGGCTTAGCGTCTATGCCATTAGTTAAAAAATATGCGAAAGCTCTTCATGCTAGACCACTCTTAAAATATTCACGTAGTGACTTAAAGCATTATGCCGAAGAAAATAATATAATTTGGCAGAATGATAAAAGCAATTTAGATGTACGTTATGATAGAAATTATTTCAGACATAAATTGATACCTGTTATTGAACAAAGGTGGCCTGCCTATAAAGAAACGATTAGTCGTCTGATTAAAAATCAAAATGAATCTAGAATATTGCTTGATGAAATAGCAAAGGATGACATTAAACTTGCTCAGCATAAAAACACGAGAAGTCTGGATCTTGATGTTGTTCAAAAACTGAGTACAGAAAGACAAAAAAATCTTATTTTTGTATGGTTAAAAGAAATGAATTTAAACTCTCCCGGTTCGAAAAATATTGATCAGATTGTTTCTGATATCATTTATTCAGCTACGGATAAATCACCTTGCGTAAATTGGGAAAGTGTTGAAGTAAGACGATATAAAAATCTACTATATGCTTCTGAAATGATATCGGAACATAATGTTAATATTGAATATACGTGGAAGCCTGAAAATGTTTTAAATATTTCAGATGAAACACTTATTGCTATATCAGAATATGGCAAAGGGATTTCAAAACTTAAGACAGAGAATGCTGATTTTGTTGTTCGCTATAGACAAGGAGGTGAAAAAATTCGTCCTGACAATCTATCTCATTCGAAGACAGTGAAACAATTATTTCAGGAAGAATCTGTATTGCCGTGGTTAAGAGATAGAATTCCGCTGATTTACATTAACGGTGACTTAGCCGTTATTCCTGGTTTTTGTATAGATGAAAACTATTCTGCAGATAAAAATGAATCATCCTGGGATATTCATTGGTCTGGTTATGAAAATGTCGTTCAGCAATAATGGAAGAACTGTTTTATCTCGCGCATCAGTGTCTTGTTGAGTCAAATCTCGATAATAAATTATTATTGTCTTCAGATGCAGCAAAAAAAATACTGGATGGTGATATTAATATTGTACCTTGTTCCATTGATGTCGAATTAATAAAACCGGGTCGCCCAGAGAAACCTGTGTTAATTACGCCAAAAGATGTACCCAGGCGGAACATTCAAACTAATGAAGGCAGATCTGCAATGGTTCATTCTTTTGCACATATAGAATTCAATGCTATAAACCTTGTGTGGGATCTAATTTGTCGTTTCCAAGATATGCCTGATGAGTTTTATATTGATTGGACACGAGTTGCTGCCGAAGAAACTAAACATTTTAAGTTGTTGCGTGAAAATTTAAATGGGATGGGATACGATTATGGTGATTTCCCTGCGCACGATGGTCTTTGGACCATAGCTAAACAAACAGAGCATGATCTGTTACTGCGCCTGGCAGTAGTTCCGCGCATGATGGAAGCTCGCGGTCTTGATGTGACACCGAATTTAATTGAACGATTTCGACAAATAAAAGATGATAAAACTGTTTCTATACTTGAATTAATTCTGGAAGAAGAAATTGGTCATGTGCTAGTAGGAACAAAATGGTATCGCTATATGTGTGCGCAATTGGATATGGAGCCAGAAGATAAATTTAAACAAATTATAAATGATTTTTTTCCTTCAGCTAAAACGAAAAAAATAAATAGTAAAGCAAGATTGAAGGCTGGTTTTAGTCAAGCGGAACTTGATTATCTTGCTGCTATTTAGATAATAAAAACATATTTATGAATATTTTTAACAGAATAAGGACATTGCTTTTTCCAGGTAAAAAAAATAAATCTGTCGACCCTGTTAGTACTCCTGAAATTTCAATGTACGAGAGAGAAGAAAAAGTATATGGGGAAGGCAAACTAACATTACAAAAATTGTATGAAAAATGGTCGTGTAAAGATAAATGGTTACTTTATGATGAAGGAATCCCGTTATTATTTGGTGTAGAACCGGGTTTCAGAGAATCAGCGGATGATGAAGTGTCAAATAAAATAGAAAGTTTGTGGGAGCATGCACAAGAATGTGTGCAGAAAAAATTGTTGTCTGTTGTAAATATGGATAAGCCTGAAACAGAATGGGAAGTCAGGCCGCTTGATCTATATTGTTGGGCAACGATTAGCAGAATATCTATGCCTGCAGAATTTAGCACTTTAATGACATTTGTTGCTCAGACAATAAAGCCATCAGAAATAATTTCTAATCCTGTTCAAGGCGATGGAGAGCAAGATATGAGATATCAAAAGCACAGGGAAATTATTTTAGGCGCTGCAACATCATTATTAGTTAATGCGCCAGACTTGTGTAAAAATAATAAAGGCAGAGTAGTTACTAACAAAATAGCACAACACATTATTGAAAATGAAGATCAATGGTTTGGAGATGATAGACCGCTATTAGCAGAATCAGCTATGACGGATTTAATAGATGAATATTTGAAGTTAACCAGACCTACGGTCTGAAAAACGATAAGACTAGTGTGTACTTGGAACTCTTGTTTTTTGCATTACCGTTGATTCTTCTAGTGAATAATCAGCGGCAAGTTGGGTAAAGTGTAGATAAAAATCACCTATTTCAACAACATCACCCTCGTGTAACTCTGCCTTGCCAACCTTTTCGTTGTTGATGTAAACACCATTCATTGAATTCATATCAATGATATCAAAGCTTCCATTATTATTTCTGTGTATTTCGGCATGACGTCTGGATATAGATGTGTCATCAAGATTTAATTCATTATCTTTACTTCGACCAATTCTCCATATGGTACGTGTTATCGGATAGCGTGTTTCATTATCATCGCTTGCAATTAAATAAGCATAGGGGCGGTAATCGCTTTTCGAGTCATTTGATTGAGATTTTGGCTTTCTATCCCATAGCAGAAATAAAGTAAGCAATATAAAAACAATAATAATTATGAACGCTGCAGGTAATCCATACCAAAGCCATAAGTTAATAGGCTTTGTTGCAGCTTGTTTGGTTACTATTTGAATTGGCAAATTACCTGGCGCGCCTTTAATTGCAGCTGGTTGAGCCACGCTTGCTATTTTTGTCTCAGGGGCGGGGATTTGCTTATGAATAATGTTGTTTGTGACTTTTATAGTTACAGGAACATTAATGTTTTTGCTGCTTGTATTAGTTTTAAAATTTAATTTAATTAAAGTTGCTGCGTTATTGCTCTTGTATAATTCATTTAATGCAATGGAGAAGCCACCTGTATTATCAATATTGTTAAAAGCCTGTTTGAAATAATTATCTGGCAAATTGTAAGTTGCGTCCGTTTCAATATAGCTGCCGCCGGTTTCTTCACTCAATCTTCTTATTGTTTGCAATGCAACGGATAAGGATACGGAGCGAGGGTAGCCGATTGAATTTATTATTATTCCATATTTTCTGGCAGCTTTGATAATATCTGAATGAAAATAAGCTTTGTCTTCAGCTTGTCCATCAGATAATAAAACAATGACTTTTTGTTGTGCCTCAAATGAATTTAGATGGTCTATTGCCGTTAACAAATTTCGATATAGTTCGGTTGTTTTCCCAGTAGCTTTTATGGAATCCAATGATTTAGATAATAGAAAAATAGATGTTCCAATGGGAGATTTAAGCTGTAGAGATTTATCAAATGATGCCAGCCCAACTTTTTGATGAGGTTTTAGAGTTGTTAATAATTTCTTTATGTGTATTTTATTTTTTTCAATAACACTCTGTCTGGCTGGATCACTTGTATCTACCAGAAATAATATTGCTGTTGTATCGACGTTTTCAGAACTTTTATTGTCTTCGATAACTTGCAGCTTTATTTTATTTGAGCTTGCATTAATTAAAGGCGATGATTCCTCAGATAACATCCTGTATTTACAAGCAAGTGTTTTATCTGCTTGCTGACAATTTATATCTAGTTCATTGGTTAATGTTTCCCACGCAAATAGTTGTCCTGATAATAAAATCAGGCATAAAAATAAGAATCTTGAGAATATCTTTTTATTCATAAAAATTATCTTTTAGTTAACCTTTATCCGGAAATAATGGATCAGGTAAATCGTAGAATTCAATTTCCACTGATTTTACCCCGCGTTTTTGTTCGACAACTTGATTGAAAGCATCGTCAGGCTCCTTAAACTCACCTAATTGAGCAATATCTTTATCCATTTTTGCTTTCACGTTAATAATTTTCTCATGTAAACCATTAGTATATTGTAGTTCATAGGCTCTAGGTTCTGCTAAATCGGTCATGTTCTCTATCTCTGTTAGCCAAAGATAAATAGTGCCTTCTTCACCTGTTTCTTTACTAGGCTGAACAACATGAGCTGCAATCAGACGAAATTGTGCAGGCGGATATTGAGATGTTGGCCAGCCAAGTAAGGGAGGAAAAGAATAATAGGTTACGAGGTAAAAAGCAGATGTAATAATGATTGTCGCTGCTTTAACTGGCCATGACCATTTTGAATAAAGATTAATGCTAAGTAGTAACAGCCCAAGTAAAATATAAGCTGTAATAATTCCGGTTATGCCCAGTGTCACAATAATTTCTCCATTGTTATTATCTTATCGACCATTGCACGATTGTTCTTTTGTCCTCTGGCGGCGTCGCCTAAAGCGCCTACTGTTGGTATAAATGTACTCAATCGGTCATTTATATTTATAAACTCTCTCATTCCGTGCATTTTTGCCTTGCCAGAGAACAAAATTACTGCTCGTGCAAAGGTCTCATTTAACCAAGATCTATTAGAGATTTTGGTAGGAAATTTAACCCAAAAACATTGCCTTCACGTCCTATAGAAAATCGGACTGCTGTTTCTTCATCGCCTTTTTCTTGCAGAATGACTGTTCCGTAGTAGACGATTTCCAGTTTAGGGTTTACTTTTGCCAGCCTGACATGAACATCAACTGGCCTATCTGTTTCAGATGCGTAATAGTGCAAATTGACAATATATTCACCCTTAACAACACCCCTTAGAGTGACGACTTCCTGATTAAGCGGGTTTTGCACTTCTTCGCCATTCATTGTAATTGTGTCATTAACTAATCCGCGGTCATCGCGATCCAGATGCAGTAAGCCTGCCTCAGGTGTTCTAAACCAGACTATTTGTCCTTCAGGATCTTCTACCAAAACATCTATGTCATCAGGACTGTTATCTTCCCAGGTAACCGTCAAAATATACTCTGCTTTTGGATCTATAATTCCTGACTTTGATTCAGGATTCATAAACATAATGGCTACTAGAAATAAAAAGGTAAAACCAAGAAGTGCATTAAATAGCAGATCAGTGAATGGATCAGAGCGAAAGCGATTTTTAACGCGTATTTTCATTTAGAATTATTAATGTTTGGTATGACATGTATTTGTGTCAAATGTTGGGTTAATTCGATTAATTCGTCTACGTGTCTATCTATCATGTGATATTGCATGGCTGATAACATACTGCAAGTTAAGCCTGCAAGAGTGGTATAGAGAGCGGTACCCATACCATTACTCATGTGTTGTAAAATTTTCTGCATATTACTAACATCAAAATTAGCGATATTGGCGACCGAACCCAGCATTAAAATAAACCCGATAATTGTGCCGAGTAAACCGAGTTTTAACATCATGTCAGAAACAAACCAACCAATTTCCTGAGGTCCTTTTAAACGTGATTCATAAACATCGATCAGATCCGAAGCTGGAGTTGTTTCTTCAGAATTCGACATGTTTTTACTTCTGTAATATAGATCGCCAATATAGTCTGTCATGAAACAAGCAGGCAATTTGACTTTGTTATTGATAAAAATATCTTCATTATCAACTTTTAACTCTAATTTCCCTTCATTCTTAATCATATGATCTACTTTTCTGGATAGATTAGTTTGTAAAGAAACAGAGTAAATTAGTTTGGCACAATGCAAAGTAACAAGTAGGTAAATTAATACGATTAGCCAGGAAATACGACTTTTGTCGATGCTAAATAATGAGGAAATAATACCTTCATTCCATGCAATGATAAGTGAAAAAACGATTAGGCCAGTTAAAATAAGCCATCTAAGAAATAAGCTATGTTCCGGCTGTTCCTTCATTATTCTAGATATCCCTTTGTGTTTTCCACATTTTGATTAGTTTTTGTCAAGAATAAACGGGTCTTCAGATGCTGCGTATTCTACCATTGAGCGCAATGATTTATTAATTTTTTTAGCGATATTATCCATTTGTTGGTTACCTGTTTTTATCGGCAAAAGACGTGTCCCTATCATGATTTCTCCATTTATTTCAGTTGCCGTAATTTTATAGGGGCAGTAATTAATATAGCGAGGTTCAATTTTCAGCATTTCTTCACCCAGAGTAAGATTGCAAAACAAAATAACTTCATTCTTAGGAAAATCAGTGCTACCACGTTTTTGTATGGCATCGCCAATATGCAGGCGATTAGTTATGCGAAAATTATTTTCAGTAATGACAAATTCACTATCCTGAATTACATCGGCAAATGCTTTTTTTGTATTTTTTTCATATATTTGATTCGATTCATTTGTGCATGCCATAAGCGATAACAATAAATATAAACCTGCAAATTGGATGAAGTATGTTGTGTTCTTGTTCATGAGAAATAATATTATTAGCTTATTTTTATGCCATTAGGTCTTTTGAATTGTTGAACAGCACATAGTTCATTCCTTGATAATGACAGAGGTGCCGACATCTACAAATTTTCTCAGATCATTTATTTCTTCATTGGTTAAGGCAATGCAACCTTCCGTCCAGTTTATTTCCTGATGGATAGTTAGCTTTTTATCAGTTTGTTCACCAAGCCCATGGATTCCTATAAAACCTCCCAGCTTGGTATCTTGCGGAGGTGCTTCGCGCTTTTTGTAGGCAGAAGCAATACGTTTAAAATCTTTAGCATCAATGGTTTTATTTTTGTAGCCGTACCAGGCATCGATAAGGTTGGGGTAATCCAGTTGTATGAAATAATGGAAACGGCTGCTTTTTTTAAATTGCGAGATACGATAGACCCCTAATGGTGTCTTACTATCGCCTTGCTTACGTTTTGTTCCCTTGCCACCTTTGCCACTTGCTATATGATATTTTTTAACGACTTCACCTGCTTTTTTTACAATTAACTCATTATTTTTTTTCGAAATCAGAATCTGATACTCGCTGGCTTGTGCCAACGGCATTGTTAATAGCAACAAAATTAAGAGCAAAGAGTTTAAAGTGAAACACTTAGGCATTTTATGAGGTTTTCCTAATTTGGAAATGTATCGGTAATAAACTGCCAAAAATCAACATGAAATAGTATTATCCTAAGAAAGAAGGCTGAAAGCCAGTGAGTTTGTTCATTCACCAATGAATCCAGAGAATTGAGGCATATAAAAGTTTATGGAAATACAGCGATACAACACTACAGCAATTATTATTCACTGGCTTATGGCTATTATGATCATTGCTATGATTGGTCTGGGGCTCTATATGACTGGGTTAGAGAAGGGTAGTGATGAGCGAAGTTGGTTTTTTGCCCTACACAAGTCAATTGGTCTGACATTGGCTCTTTTGGCTATCATGCGCTTAGTCTGGAAAATCTGTTCTGAATCGCCGACGTTACCGGATTATGTTGTACCATTACAAAGGAAAATGGCGACTGCAACACATCACTTATTGTATTTGCTGATGTTTATTCAGCCGGTTTCAGGCTATATCTCATCTTCATTTAGCGGCTATAAAACAAAATTTTGGGGAATCCCTTTACCTCATTGGGGCTCGAAACAACCAGAACTAAACAAATTATTTACAGAGATTCACGAAATCAGTGCATTTTGTTTAATCGCATTACTTATATTGCATATTTCTGGCGTGGTTTATCATTTACGCAAGAAGCAGCCAGAGTTGTTTAAGAGGATGTGGTTTAGGTAAGTAAACAGGGTTTATCGCTCTCTTGAAGCCTTTGGAGTTTGGAGAAGGCTGAGAAAGTCGCTTCGGTTTAGGCTGCGGAGGAGGCCGAGAAAGTCGCTTCGGACTCCTGTCCTCTCGCGACATACCGTACATCCTGTACGTAAAAAAGGGAGTCCGAGGACTCCCTTTTATACTTCAGCTATGTCAACAATTACTTGTTGTTGATGTACATGGTGACTTCGAAGCCAAAACGAATGTCACTGTATTCTGGAGTTTCCCATTTCATGCTAACTCTCCTCAATATTTTATTATTAAAAGAACCCGGATAAATCCGGAACACCTATGTTTTGTGTGCAAGTCTACTAATTCATCATTCATGCCAAGTAGCGGAAAGACTATAAAATTTAATAAAATCAAATAGATATAATTTTTTTAGCAAAATTAATATTCATTTTTTACGACTATTTTGGTTAATATTATCCATTTATTTGGTTCATTAGAACCATTTCTAGGCTATACTGCATCGATGTCATTAAGACGACCTGAGTCACTAAAAAACCTGATATTTCGTCATGAAATCGCGATTTTGTTTCTGGTCGCGGTCACAGGTTTACTTGGCGGACTTTCCGCCTATTTTTGGCAGCATAATTCAGCTGAATCAGTCCGCATCAATTCCATGTTTTATCTTACCGAGCAGATTAGAGGTGAACTCTATGCCCAAATTCAGGAGATGATACGAGCTCGAGTGCTTGAAGATGAACTTGCTTTAAAAGCTTACCCGGAATATTCGCGCAGTATTTCTGAACGATTTAATGAACTAAGAAGACGCTCAAATTCGCGTGAGGAAGACATCTCTATTCAGGAATTAAATCGTTCTTACCGGGAGATTCAAGGTGACATGAATAATCTTTTTGAAAGTCCTTATATTAATAATCGTCGTTTATCACAAATACAAATTCTAAATCCGGCATTTGCACAACAAATGGTGGGTAAATTTGAGAGTCGTTATTTTTCATTTAAACAAGTGTTGTCTGATCAGCATAAAAAGCTGGATGAAGTTTTGGCATTGTGGACAAAATTTGCGCCATTCATTATTCCTATCCCATTGGTCATTGCCTTTATCATTGTTTTTTACACACGGCATGTCATGCGTGCCAGCTTTATTAAACCGTTAGCAAATATTATTGAAGGTGCCGGAGAGATTAGTCATGGCAAACTGAATTATCATATTGAAGAACAAGGTGTAGAAGAGGTATCCGAACTCGCAAGCGGTATAAATTCGATGGCAAAGGAACTGTCAGAAAGTAGAGATGCCTTGCTCGAAAATGAAAGACAAGCTGCTCTCGGTTCATTGGTTCCGGTTGTCGCACATAATATTCGGAATCCACTGGCTAGTATTCGTGCTACCGCTCAATTACTTGAACATGCTGAGAACCAGCAAGAAATTAATGAATCGAGTCATGTTATTATCGAAACGACCGACCGTTTAGAGCGTTGGGTAAGTTCATTAGTTTCTTATCTTCACCCGTTAAAACCAAACTTTGCCAATGTTAATGCGCCGGATTTAATTGATGCTGCTTTAGGATTACTCAGTAATAAAATTAGTGAAAAGAAAATCAAGATAACTAAAGAAGGTTGGGAAATATCTCAGGCATTAACTGTTGACCCGGATTTAATGGAACAAGCACTCTACAGTTTGTTAGCGAATGCCGTTGATGCTTCGCCAGCGTCAAGCGCAATAAAAATCAGCCTATCTAATCCAGAAGATTATATTGAAATACATATTCTGGATAGCGGCCCCGGATTACCATTTGAACCCAAACTTGGAGATCTGGAACCAGGTCCCTCTACAAAAAAGTTTGGAACAGGCTTAGGGATTCCAATTGCATTCAAGATTTGTCAGAAACATGGTTGGAATTTAAGTTTTAATGTGATCGATGGTCAGGGAACTGAAGCCATTATTGCAGCACCCATTCACAAATTAAAAGAGGTTGGTGCCTGATGCAGGACTCATTAATTACATCTGCTGAAGTACCTGTGTTAGAAAAACGAATTCTTCTGGTCGAAGATGAAAATGTTTTTGCCAAAGCAGTAAAGAAACATTTGCAACGTGCAGGATATAAAGTCAACCTGGCAGAAGATTTGGCGACAGCAAGAGAAGAATATAAAAATAATGTACCAGATTTGATTTTACTGGATATGCGGTTGCCAGATGGCTCCGGAATTGATTTTCTTTCCGAAATAAAATCATCCATAACAAACACCTCTGTTCTTGTTATGTCTGCCTACGGTGAATTGGAAGATGCTGTTTCAGCAATGAAGTTAGGTGCATCAGATTATTTAAAAAAACCAATCGATCTTGAAGAATTATTGATTAACGTAAAAAAAGTACTCGATAAAAGTGAGCTAACACAGAAATTAACAAATTCGGCTAAACGAGAACAACACGCCGCTGAGACAGTTGATTTCCTGGGGCAATGTCAGGAAATAAAATCAGTGCGTCAACAAGTCGAACGTATTTCACAATTAGCTCAATCAACTTCTGTTATTCCTCCCACAGTATTAATACTAGGCGAAACAGGAACAGGTAAAGATGTTGTAGCAAGATTACTTCATGAAAACAGCAGCCGGAATCAAAAACCCTTTGTACATGTTGACTGTGCCTCCTTGCCAAAAGACTTAATTGAATCTGAATTATTCGGTCATGAAAAAGGCGCATTCACTAATGCGCATGTTGCGCGTACAGGTTTGATTGAAGCGGCTGAAGATGGCGTACTTTTCCTTGATGAGATTGGTGAATTGCCACTTGATTTGCAATCGAAATTACTAGCTGTATTAGAAAGAAGAACATTAAGACGCGTCGGCACAACACAAGAACGTCCTGTCGCTGCATGGATTATAGCGGCAACAAATAGAGATATTGAATCATTAGCAGAAAGCGGCGAATTTCGATCAGATTTATATTATCGGCTGAATGTGATGTCACTTTCCATGCCCGCATTACGTGAACGCGGCAAAGATATTTTGTTATTAGCCAATCATTTTGCAACACAGACTGCAAGACGTTATGGCTTACAGTTTGATGGTTTTTCAGATGAAGCAGGAGATGCCTTATTAGATTATTTCTGGCCAGGCAATGTTCGCGAAATGAAGCATTTATTAGAACGCGCTGTCTTGTTAAGTAGTGGCGGTATACTTGACGCGAATATATTGAGCCTGGATAAAAAACAGGAACTGAAATCAGATGAAAGTGATATGAATGATGATTTGACTTTAGGTGAAGCAGAATTACATTTAATCAAGCAAGCACTTGAACGAACCAACCGTAATGTGTCAAAAGCAGCAAGAGAGTTAGGCATTACACGAATGGCATTACGCTATCGAATAAAAAAATACGATTTATAATAGGGTGATGCTGAAAATAGTAATTTTTTCGTGAGAGCGAGGAAGCATCGCGCACAGAACCGGAATGTATAGTTAATACATGAGGATTCGAGCACGGAGCTAACGACGCTATCGCGGAAAAAGTGCATTTTCAATTTACCCGTAAAGGGGAGATGAATATGGCAAAGGTAAACATAACAACCGATATTGATGTTGCAGCAGATAAACTCTGGAGTTTAATCGGTGGCTTTAATGCTTTACCTGACTGGCATCCAGCAGTAGAAAATAGTGAATTACAGGAAGAGGGTAGTACACGTATATTAAGCCTTGCTGGCGGTGGTGAAATTGTAGAAAAACTGGAAAAGCATGATGATAATGAACGAACCTATTCTTACACCATTACAGATAGTCCGTTACCCGTTTCTAATTACAGAGCTGAAATTAAAGTCATTGATCAAGGTGAAGGCAAAGCTACTGTTGAATGGTCTAGCGAATTTAGCGCAGAAGGTGCAGCAGAGAACGAGGCCATTGAAGTTATTACAGGAATATTTCAAACAGGTTTGGATAATATTAAAAAAATGTATGGTGGTTAAATATAATATTTAGAGTTGATTGTAGTTTGTAATTCGAAGCAGGAGTTCCGTATCAGTTTTTAAATTTTAGTAATCTAACATTAGTGGCCATTATATTTTTTTATATTAAATATTAAGCTTGTCGCAAGCAATATTAGAAATATTACTCCGCCAATAAAAACCAGAGATAGCTTTGCTTGGCCAACGGTAAAGGGAAAGACTGAGTAATACGAACGGCTGGTTTGCTTATCTATTACGGTAACGATACCAATATATTTTCCATTGGGAAAGTGATGTTCAATAGAAAAGGTTCCATGAATATAGCTTTGTGGAGGTATATACAATACGGTTGAGTTTTTTATCTCTTCAGCATCGCCAATAGTGTCTATTGTTGCATTTAGTCCAAGACCTTTTATGTCTTTGATTACTCGATAATCTGTCGACATTGTACGCAATACTTTATCAATAAAATCCAGAGCTATAATAGTGTCACCTTGGGAGGGGATATCATCACAAAATGCTTCATTGGAGATTGTTGGTTGATAACCGGTGAACAGCATCTGAAATGGGCCAACGGTCAATATGCATTGATTACCAATAATTTCTACACCACCATGTGCGGAAATAGAGCCGCTATAGAGTATGGCAACAAAAAAGAGGCAACAGTGTTTAGAAGAAATTTTCCACTGCACTATATGATAAGCACTTCATCCCCTAAATAAACTTGGGAATAAGTACACCTCCTATATCAGTTATATAGCGCTTTCCAGATTCATCATAAAAAAACAACAGACCACCAAAGCGACTGTCCGGATCATAAACAAGCGAAGCCAGGCGTTCCGTTTCCCAGGCAGCATCTTGAGCAACAATCTTGATTAATCTTGTTTCGCCCACAGCGATAGGTGCTTCATTATCAACTTCCAATCCTGCTTCTGCCATTAAATGTTCCGGATAGTTTCTTGCGCTTTCATCCATCATACCAACAGAATGGTTTATAAAGCGGACTGTTGCTGTGGTGAATTCTCCCAGTCTGATAGGACTCTCGGTATTATTAGTGACTTCTAATCTTAAGGTCATGGCTCTACCGGGTATCCGGTAAAATCCCCTAACTAATTCTACTTTCACTTGTTGTTCAGAAATGGGTAAAGCTTTAACGTTTGCCCTTGCAGATTGTAGAGCTAATGTTATTGGCCATTTATATTCTGCTATATGATAGCCGGTGAAGGTTACGGTGAGACTCAAGACTAACACAGCGCTTGCCACGTATCGGTCAGAACGCGTGATTAAGCTATCGACCCTGCCAGCACTGATTTCACGATAGCGATGAAAAAACACCGGTCGGCGAAACCAGTAAAACAACCAGGCTATTCCAAATATTGCCCACAGGCCATGCCAAAAATAATTATTCAACAAACTATAGTCATCCAGGTTTATGGTGTCACCCGTAATGGTTTTTACCTCATTGATAAAATTTTCACCATTGCCTGTTATCTCAACAAATTTCCCCGGGCCGATTATTGGTCCTGCGTCTTTGACATTTAACATGGTGTGTACATGCCAACGACCAGGAACGCGCGCCTTCAAATGTACTTCCCATTCATAATCACGACCTAATTCAAATGATGTGGAATTGGCCATATTGACACCATTAATAAATGAACCAGTACGCACAAAGACAGGACCGGGGACAGATATATTAAGAAAAGCGACATCAGGTTTTGCCGCTGCATCAGGCCAGTAAGGTGAAACCCGAAATTTCCCACTCACAACAAACTCGTCATTCACTTCAAGTTTATCTTTTGACCAGTTTACGTCATACCACTGGATGGTACGCATACGTAAGAATGGTTCTTGGGAACGTTCTCCATGAGCCAACACGGTTTGACTTAAAGACAAACAGGTCAAAATGCTAATCATTATTTTCATGATGAAGCTTTTGATTGAGATGCTCCGTGCTCCTGGGATAATAAATAATCGCTTATTCATATTCTTTCCTTGATGTAGGCCACTGTCGCGAAGGCTTTGCCAACAAACCACCACATTGCGTATACCAATATACAGAGGAAGGCTGAAAAGAAAGAAGAAACGGCTACTGAATGTTGACCAAATGTACGTAGAGTACCGCGTTCGATAATACGGATATATTCTGGCGTACCAGTTCGAATATATTCAAAGCCAATTAAGTCAGCTGCCGTCATCACCTGGCCATGAAATTCTATCGGCACATGATAAGCCGCTAACCACGCCCAGTTTGAAGGGAAAAATGTCAGTGCAAATAAAGAGCCGCCAAAAATTGCGGTTAGTAACATGCTGCGAGTGAGAAGGAGTATAGCGTCGAGTACAAGCGCTCCTGCCAAAAATGTTGCCGGAGTAACCAAGTTGATTGGATAATTAGACCATAGATGAAATCCGCTAATGCGAACGACCCATTCGCCTAATAGTAATGCCATGATGGCAAATGTAGCACCTATAGGTAAACGGAAATTTTTCCAGAAAAAGAACTGCAGAGCTGAACAAAAGGTAATCGCCATTACCGGAGAGATGGTTATCCACCATTCGCGGTCCTTCCAATCGAGCCAAAAATCCCAATCACCTGCAGTGAGCATAAAATGGATATGGAAAGAACCAATTATGGTAAAAAAAAGTGTTGGGATTAATATTAATTCCAACATTCGTTGGAGTTTTTCAGTGCTTACAGAAGTTTCCGTTGTTTGTTGATTATTATTCATTGGAAACTTTCTTTTCATTTTTTTCTTCCATGTCATTCAGTATTGCAACGACTCGTCGTACTATTTGCAAATGAACACCACACAATGCCAAACCACACCAGCCTAAAATGACAAACCCCCAATGCAATGGTGCAGCGAAAAATTCTTCCATAAACCAGAAAGCGTGTCCCCATTCATTTAAACCGACGTTGGGCAAGATCATAAAAGGACCTGTGACTAAAATAACATGAGAGAGTGATATGCCTTCTTGCTGATACAATGGTAGGCGAGTATGCGCATATAACAAGGTAGCAACACCGGTAATAATATACATAGGGAAACTCAAGTAAAAAATCATGATGTGGCTGGGTGTAAAACTGGTGTCTCTGGTGACAACCTGATGCCATGCACCATCTTGTTCTGTGAAATAGCTAACACCCCAATAGAGCGTCCATGCATACATTGCCAAATAAAGTGCAAAAGAGAAATACCTTCTTATTTCTTCATTAGGAGTAATATCATTGATATTTCTGTCACGTGTAATCCAGAGATATCCCCACAAACAGGTCGCGACTAATATTTCAAGTGTAATTTCGGTGTAAAACCAGGTCATCCAGTAGGTGTCAAAAACCGGATCGTGTGCATCCAGACCGTATAGGTGTGCATACGAAAACTGATACCAAATGGCAAACAGGTATATAGCGAGGGTAATTGCCATGCATAAGGCTAAACGTGGTCCGTGCAATAGATAGTATTTAGCTTTTTTCAGACCTGGGTTTGATACTGCATTATTATTATCGTTTTGTGTTTCCATATCATCCTTGTGCTTCAGTTAAAAATAAAGAAGTCTCTGAAAGAATTCAGAGACTTCTTAAAAACTCAGAAATATACTTAACTAATTTTTTTAATAGAGACTACGTTATTTGTAGAGTCGAAAAAATTAATAAAATCATTCGCGGCTACAGCTTTACTGTAAAGAAATCCTTGCGCAATATCACATTTGTTTTGTATTAGAAATTGTTTCTGTTTTGCAGTTTCAACGCCCTCTGCAACGAGTTTTTTTCCTATGCCGTGAACCATATTAATAATTGTCGTGACCAGCGTCTCATTTTCTTTACTTATCCCTATACCGCTGATAAAAGAGCCATCAATTTTTACAACATCAATAGGAAAATCTTTCAAATATTTTAGTGAAGAATAGCCTGTGCCAAAATCATCGATGGCAATCGTTATGCCAGCATCATGCAGTATTTTGAGTGCTTGAATTTCAGATCCTGCAGATTCCACCAATAAATTTTCTGTAATTTCGATTTGGATAGTAGTAGGTGAAATATTGTAATGCTTCAAACTGGCTAAAATATTTTCAGAAAGATTACCAGACTTGAATTGTACTGGTGAAACATTTATTGAAGCCTTGAATTCACTGCCAAAAATCTGACTGTTTTTATTTAGCAGTAAGAATGTTTGATCAATAACAAAGTCCCCAATATCAACGATCAAACCACTCTCTTCCGCCACAGGAATAAATGATACTGGAGAAATATATCCATGTTCCGGATGATCCCATCGAATCAAGGATTCAGCTCCGATAATAGTGCCATTAATCATATTAACAATGGGCTGATAATAGACCTCAAATTCATTATGCTTTATTGCATTTCTTAATTCATTTTCTATTTTAAATTTTTCTTTTATCACGTCATCTAGTACTTGAGTAAAGAAGTGAAAACTGGAGTTTGACTCTTCCTTTGCCCTATACATCGCCATATCAGAATGTGATGCCATCTGTTCCATAGAATCAGCATCATTTGGATACACACTGACACCGATACTGATGCCGACATACATTTCTCTATTGTCAATTGATATTTGAGATTCAACAGAATGGATTATTTTATTGATAATATTGATGATGTCATGTTTATGTGAGAAACCTTCTATGATTGCAATAAACTCATCTCCACCTTGTCTGGCAATAAAATCTTCTTCACGTAAACAATTGCTAATACGGTTAGCGACTTCCTGTAGTACTTTATCGCCAATATCATGACCAAGATTGTCGTTGATATTCTTAAATTTATTCAGATCCATGAACAACATGGCTATTTGCGATTGGTTTCGTTTTACTCTTGCGATTGCTTTTTCAATATAAAATTCAAGCTGTGAACGATTGGCCAGGCCCGTTAGCAGGTCATGATGTGCCATGAATTTAATTTGTTTTTGTGTTTCTTGTAGTACGGAAATATCGGTGTAGACGAAAATATAGTTTTCAACTTCACCGTTTTTATTTATGACAACAGTGACATTTGTCCAAGTGGTTAGGGATGCCCCATCTCTCTTGTCTAATATAAATTCACCTTGCCAACCGCTGTGTTTTTCAAGGCTGGGCCAGAGCACACGAAAGAAATCCTTGTCCCTATCAGTGACATAAATATTTTGAATTTTTCTATTTACAATGCTTTTTTCTTCTATACCAGTTAGTTCACTAAACGCATTATTAACACTAATAACACGATAAGAATTGTTCAGTATCATGACTGCATCTGTCGTATGACTAAATACTTTTGCTGCAAGCGCCAGATCCTTTTCTGCCAGTTGCTTCTCGTGCGTTAGATCGTAGAAATTATTGCTAAGTACCGATATTTCATCATGCCCTGTGAGTTTCATACTTGAGGTTAACTGTTCGCCTGATTTAATATTATTAATACTTTGCGTTACGGCTTCGATATTGAAAATTAGTCTGCCGGTAATAATAAACCCAAGCAAAATGGTGATTAGAACTGACAGGATAGCCCCAACTGAAAAAATAACTATTTTATAGAGTGATGCTTCTTTATCTTTTTCGGTCAAACTAATAATTTTATCGATGACCAGTTTGGCGATCTCATGAATCTTGAGTAATCTTTCAGATGATAGTTCTAACCAGTCAGCAGCTTCATTATTCCCTCCAAAGTCATAACTGAAGTTTTTTTGTTTATCTGCTGCATACTCTTCACTGTACAGTGATATTGCGTGTCTTACTTTATTCACAGTGACAAAGAAAATACTTCTCTGCATTTTCCTAAACGACTCTTGAATTTCATCGACACCAGAAAGTGCGACGATGTCTTTTGACAGGCTGATTTGCTGTTTTGAATTATAGGCATGCTCTTGTAACAGCATCATGTTTTTCCTGCTATGGGCTGACAATAATGTATACGTTATAGAACGTTCTCTGCCTGCATATTCCTGTAACCAAAGAAATTTTGATAGTGCAATAATATGACTGTTGACCCCAGGTTTATCGGTCATCATCGACTTCGCACTAAATAGACGGAGTATCCCCTCTATGATGGTTGAATATTGTGAGAAATAACGTTCGTCCTTTCTGGCATCGACATCCGTTCTAATTTGATTTACATTTTCAAATAACTCTTCATCGAAATATATTCTGTTACTCACCTCTGGAAACAAGCCGCGTAGTAGGGGATTTCTGTCCATTTCAGTCAGAACGGACAAGGCTGTATTTGTCTTTTCACGTTGAGCAAATAAGCGCGACCTTAGAATATTGGTATGGGAGGCAAGGAGACTGTTTGAATATTCACGTTCCAGTTGGAGTTCATATACAGCGTGGGCCATTTTGGCCGCAGATTTATATATGTTACTGGTGGTTTGATCGGTAGCGTAGTTATCTACACTTGAAAGAATATTGTTTCCCATTAATAGAATTAGAAGGGCAATTGGCAATACTAAGACGATCACCAATTGATGCCTTATTCGTAAATGACTAAGAAATGATCCCACTACGTAACTCTCCTTATTGAGTAAATACTTAGCGTTTTTCCCTATCTAATTAAAGAATGATTTTATGTTAAACAAAGCAATAAGCATGCTAGTTGTTTATTTAAGTACGCTCCAGCTGAAATTTGCCAAAAACTATCCTCCAAGTATAGTCAACTCGATTTAGTTTTTCTGAGAAAATATATAGGCTAAATCATTAAATAATAAGGCTTTGTTTTAGTATCATGGTTATACTCTTATGAGAAATGCGGTTTAAATTGAAAATATAATAATATGATGAAAGTCAGGATATTTTATCCCGCTAGTGCATGTATTATCAGTCTACTCATTGCCTGGCTTATAGCCCCTCATTTTTGGTTGCCAGAGACACTGCTTGAATATCGCTACGGTATTCTTGGTGAACCAGCATATCGACCTTTACCATCTAGCAAAAACACCGAAGCCAGCATTGAAAATCAATTTTGCCCTGAGTCCGCACAAGCTTCGTGGAGACTAGCCACTGAGATTGAAGGCGTCATGATTGATGCATCATCACTGTGTCAGCCCGATAATCCTTTTGAAGTGGCGGCATCCGTGCTTGGTACAAACAATGTGAGTCGTGAAACCTTGATGCAAACAATGTTATCTGCCGATAGTGTCATCAAAACCAATGATCGAGATAATGATGGTGATCCGGATGAAATTCATATTCGTCTGGAAGTTAATGAGCTAAACGGTTATTCGCCTGAGCACTCTGAATTAGTGATGCAATATGAAATAGGACCTGGAATTAAACCGGGATTTTGGGTGTTTTCCCCTAAATCAAAAGGTATGGCCACGGCAAATGCGCTGACACTAAAAGCACAAGCAATGTTGCGAATGCCTTCCGTACCTATCCGAGTTGAACAGGGCGACACTATAAAAGTCACGCTTGAGAATACACACTACTTGCCGCATACGATTCATCTGCATGGCGTTGATCATCCTTTTCGCGATGCTAATGGGGAAGGAAATGATGGCGTGCCGATGGTGAGTGAGATGATGTTGATGCCGGGTTCAAGTAGGACTTATGATCTTACACCTCGTCAGGCCGGCACGATGTTTTATCATTGCCATGTTCAACCACAGTCGCATTTACTAATGGGACTTAGCGGTTTTTTTATTGTCGAAGAAAACCGTAAGAATAATTGGGTACAAACATTTAATATTGGGGCGGGGCAGGTTCGTCATCGCTCGCAAGCGATTAAAGAACAATATCAACGAGAATACGACCTGCATTATCAGGATGTGGATAGTAAATTGCACAGAATTGTTCAACAGGCGAATGATCCTCGCTTGATTGCGAAGCGTATGAATCAGGTTTATAACGTCACACAACGTAAACCGGATTATTTTTTGTTAAATGGCAAATCTTTTCCTTATACCTTGCGTGATTCACTGATCGTGGTCGAACCTGATGAACGCATTAAACTCCGTGTTGTTAATGCAGGCGCAAGTGACGTGGCTCTACATACTCATGGACACAAAGTGACCGTGACCCATTGGGATGGTGTTGCCATCGCAGAAGATGCAAGTATTACTCGCGATGTTGTTTTTTTAAGTGCGGCGCAAAGGGCTGATCTGACACTTGATACGACTAATGATGGACTACATAGTTATGGATCGGGCGCCTGGTTTATGCACAATCATAAAAGCGAGGCAGTTACTAGTAATGGTATCAATCCAGGTGGTGATATCAGTATGATCGCCTATGATGAGTATCTGGATGAAACAGGTAAACCAAAAACAGAAGGTGAGCTTGGATTATTTTTTGACCCAGAAATTTATAGCGGTCAACGATCGGTGTTTGGCTTGATGGCACCGGATCTTTTTGGAGAACCTGAAGAACGTATGAATTATTCCTTTAGTGCTCCGTTGAGTATTTTCTTTTTTGGAATTTCACTTGCATGTTTAATCATTGTGATTAGACGCGTGTAACGTTAATGAAATGATACATCAGAAGAAACGTAATATTGGATTGTTATTACCGGTTTTATTGAGTGCTTCTATCGTTGATTCAAGTCAGGCTAAAGACAATCCCTTTTCATTAAAAACACTTACTGCTGCGAACCAAAGTGTTAGCAAACTAACAGAGATGAAATGCGGCGAAGGTCGCTGTGGTAGCGGTGATACTAAAGGCATGGTAATGGGAGAAAATAATTCAAACTTACCCAAAGATTGTCCAGTCATCTCTAAGGATTACAACTTCACGATACATACTGGCAGCGAATATGCACTAACCGGCAAGACCTTTGGTTATGAAAGTTCATCATTAGAAGTAAAACCTTGTTCACGTATAACGGTTACCTTGATCAATGACGATGCAGTACGCCACCAATGGATGCTACATGGATTACCTCGTTATCTTTATCCCGGCGGCATGTTTCATCTTGAAGCGCAGGGTGGCCAAACAATGAGTGGGACATTTATTGTGCCTTCCGCTGATCAAACTTATCTGGTTCATTGTGATATTCCCCAACATATGGAAAAAGGAATGAAAGCAGAAGTGATTGTTGGTGCGGGCAGTGGACATTTACCCAGTATTCCAGGCATTAGCGGTGATCGTTTCCCTGATGAATACAGTAAGCCAGATAATTATTTCTTCAAACTATTTACGTTAATAGCTGGACTAATAGGTTTCGCAATTCCACTTTATCTCATTAGAAAAATAAATAGCAGTGAAAACTAAAGATAATTGCTAAATTAATTTTTAGATTAATTATAATTGTTTCCTTTGAATGTCTATTGCAGTGAAAGTAGACTTAATATTGATTTGTTTTCAATGTGGATAAAAAAGCATTTTAGTGTAATTTCATCCTTGGTTTGATTTTTTGTGTTAGAAAGTTTGCAACGGTAGTTAAGGTAACACGAATAATTCCTTGTATAACAACTTGATGCATTTTGTATAAGGACATGTAAACAAAGCGAGCCAGTAGGCCTTCGATCATAATGCTGCCTGCTTTCTTCCCCATCAAGTTGCCCATCATATTGCCGATAGTCGTATGACTACTTAAATTAATAAGCGATCCGTAATCAACATAAGTGTAGCTAGGTAATGGTTTATTCTTTAATCGATTAATAATTGATTTAGTTAACATGGTTGCTTGTTGATTAGCGGCTTGTGCTCGTGGAGGCACGATCTCATCTGTCCCTTCCATAGGACAAGCAGCACAATCTCCAAA
>CAZGBJ010000029.1:0-31176 GCA_964523895.1 uncultured Enterobacteriaceae bacterium | reverse complement strand
AAACTGTTACCTATGTACTTGTATTAATGTGTTACCGATGTGGGTGTATCGTACCTGGCCTTTTTCTTGGTCAGCTTCTTTTTGGCCACGCAAAGAAAAGTTTTTTACATGGATGTACTTATACTGCGATCGCATGGATGCGAAAGAGCAGTAGACTCGCGTAAAGCGAAATAGAATTTAAAAAAGAATAATGAAGTTTATTGTTTGACTGGATTCCCGTTTTCACGGGAATGACGCGGCGCTTGTTTATTTAACAATCTTCAGGTGCGAACGATCTTTCTTCTTCACTTCTTTCTTTTCTTTAGGATCTTTTGCTTCAGAATTTGAAACTGTTTCTTTGGCTGTTTTAACTTCCTGTTCTTCATCCTGAAAGATCATACCGCGGCCATTCTCATTAGCGTAGATTGCCAATACCGCTTCAATTGGGAAATAGACATTCATACTTTGTCCAGAGAAACGTGCCTTGAAGTTAATATAGTCATTACTTAAATCAAGATCACGCACAGCACTCGGAGAAATATTTAAAACAATTTTGTTATCTTCAACGAAGTCAAAGGGAATACTTAAATCATCGCCGCTGGCATCAACTAACAAATAAGGAGTTAAGTGATTATTGCAAATCCAGTCGTAAAGCGCGCGTAACAAGTATGGCCGATTTGATTTCATAACATTGTTAGCCAAAGATAAATTTTATAACGGGCTAACTAATTCCTCGTTATATTCTTTCTCTACAGCTGACAAACTCATTTGAAAGGCCTCACGCTCAAATAACTTGTCTGCATATTCCTGTAATGGTTTAGCAGACATCGGCAACTTTATTCCGTATTGAGATAAACGCCACATCAATGGCCCCACACAACAATCAATTAACGAGTACTCTTCAGCCATAAAATAAGGCATTTGCGCAAAAGCAGGGGCAATAGCGGTCAAATTATCACGCAACACTTTTTTTGCATTCGCTACAGCTATTTCGTTATCACCCTCAAGATCTTCAACAACCGAATATAAATCACGCATTACTCTATAACGTAATTGGCGATTTCTTGCTCGGTTCACTGGATCAACAGGCATTAATGGCGGATGAGGGAAACGTTCATCCAGATACTCCATAATAATATGCGCATCATAAAGCACCAGATCCCTGTCGATTAGAGTCAGAATTGAGTTGTAAGGATTTAGATCATTTAACTCTTCTGGTCTGTCATCATCACCATTAATATAATTAATTTCAACATTGACATCTTTTTCTGCCAACACAATACGTACAGCATGTCCGATTGGACTAACACTGTCCGAATAAAGAACCATTAATGAGCGACGATTGGCGACACTTGCCATTATTAAATCTCCAGCCTGTTAAGAAAGCGCGGGATTATACTACAGATTCGAAAATAAGGGGGATCCGTACGAACTTAATGTACGTCACGCCAATATTCTTTTTTAAGCAGATAAGTAATGATCAATAGAATAAAGAGATACACCATGACCCAGACTCCAATCTTGGTACGCTTCAGCTTAATTGGCTCACCTAGATAGACCATAAAATTGACCAGGTCACGTATTGTGCGATCGTATTCTTTTTCACTTTGAGTACCGGGGCTAATCAACTCCAGATCTTCAAAAGTGGGGATGTGATGTATTGCATCGTCATGATCACTCTTTGTTAAGCGTTGCATGCCCTGAAGCTGCCACAAAACATGCGGCATACCTACATCTTTAAATGTCAAATTATTTACACCAAAAGGTCGCGATTCATCAACATAAAATGTTTTGAAGTAACTATAGAGCCAATCTGCGCCACGAGAACGAGCAACAACAGATAAATCCGGCGGAGTAACCCCGAAAAATTTATTTGAATCTGACTGTCGCATTGCAATCGTCATGGTGTCACCTGCTTTATCCGTACCAAACATAAAATTGGCTTTCAGCACATCATCACTAATGCCCAGATCCTTACCCATGCGGTTATAACGCATAAAAGCCGCTGAGTGACAGCTCAAACAATAATTCACAAATGTTTTTGCACCGCGTTGCAACGATGTCTGATTAGAAAGATCAACATCCATATGCATTAGTTTTGAACCGCCTGCCGCTGAAACGCTGACAGAAACCATCATCAAAATAACGAGTATCATCCTCTGCAGTTTATTGTATCCATTCATTTGTCTGTCACCCTGTCTGGTACCGCTTTATCATTATCAAATGCAGTATAAAATGGCATTAAGAGGAAAAAACTGAAATAGACAACGGAGAAAAAGCGCGCCATCCAGGTATAGAGTGGCGTCACTCCCTGCATACCTAACCAGCCTAATGAGACAAAGCTGATAACAAACGCCGTCAAAGCAATACGGTAATTCATTCCACGATATCGGATAGATTTAACCGGACTGCGATCCAGCCATGGCAACAACAGGAATATATTAACTGCCAATCCCATTGCGATAACACCACCCAATTTATCCGGAACCGCACGCAAAATGGCGTAAAACGGGGTGAAATACCAAACGGGTGCAATATGTGCCGGCGTAGTAAATGGATCAGCCGGTGTAAAATTAGCATGTTCTAGAAAATAGCCACCCATTTCCGGCGTAAAAAACACTACTGCAAAGAAAAAGATTAGAAAGACCACGACACCAAAAATATCTTTTACCGTGTAATACGGATGAAATGGAATGCCATCTAAAGGAATACCTTCTGCATTTTTATTCTTTTTGATTTCGACGCCATCCGGGTTATTCGAACCCACTTCATGTAAGGCCAGAATATGAAATCCGACCAAACCAAGAATGAGTAATGGGAAGGCAATAACATGTAACGCGAAAAAACGATTTAAGGTGACATCGGAAACAACAAAATCACCGCGAATCCATTCCGCTAAATCCGGACCAATGATGGGTAAGGCGCCAAATAGCGAAATAATGACTTTTGCTCCCCAATATGACATTTGCCCCCAAGGTAATAAATAACCAAAGAAAGCTTCGCCCATAATGACCAAATAAAGTGCCATACCGGATAACCATAATAACTCACGCGGTTTCTTATAAGAGCCATAGAGCAAAGTACGAAACATGTGCAAAAAGATAACAACAAAAAATGCCGAAGCACCGGTTGAATGCATATATCGAATAAACCAGCCCCATTCCACATCACGCATAATGTATTCGACTGAGGCAAAAGCACCTTCGGCTGATGGTTTATAATTCATAGTTAACCAGATACCGGTCAATATCTGTATAACCAGAACTAATAAGGCCAAAGAACCAAAGAAATACCAGAAATTAAAATTCTTCGGCGCATAATATTTAGCCAGATGTTCATTCCAGCTTTTCACTAACGGGAAACGCGCATCGACCCAATCGCGTAAGCCCGTTAGCCCTTCTACGACTTGTTTTTCGATATTGGCCATTATACTGCCTCGCTATCGTCGCCAACTAACAAACGGCTGGGTGAAAGAAATTTATAGGGAGGTACGACCAGGTTGGTTGGTGCCGGGACACCCTTGAAAACACGACCGGCTAAATCAAAACGGGAACCGTGGCAGGGACAGGAAAAGCCCCCTTTTTCAGCAGAAACACTATCATCCATGCCTTTTTGTATAAATTTAGGTGCGCAACCTAAATGGGTACAAACACCTAGTACAACAAGATATTCACCTTTCCGAGCTCGATACTCATTCTTTGCGTATTCTGGCTGAGCGCTGGAATCTGAAGCGGGATCACTGACCACATCCGCCTGCGTGGAAATATCTTCCAACATTTCTTTAGTACGTCTGAGAACCCAGACTGGCTTACCTTGCCATTCTTCAATTATTCGTTCGCCTGGCTGTAGTTTACTGATGTCTATTTCAACTGGAGCCCCTACCGCCTTGGTTTTTTCACTGGGAGCCATAGTCGCAATAAACGGTACTGCGCCAGCTACGGTGCCTACTCCACCCACTACTGTTGCAGCAGCAGTCAGAAATCGGCGTCGACTCTTGTCAACATTACTATTATCCATTTTAGCCTCTGTAAGATAACTGTTTGGGTTAAATACCAGTATTATTAATTCTTAGTATATATTAAGTTAAACTTATTATCGGATAAACAAGATATCTATCAATAATCACTTAAGAACTGAATTAAAGCATTTTCCAATCATTATGCAATTCAAAAAGAATTTAATCTTCATGCTTCAGTATTCTGCCTACGGATTAGCGATAGCATTCCTGTTTTTATTATTAACGTCTAACAATTTATTGTCTAATCTTTCCTTTTTATCATCCTCAGAATCAACTCGGTATTCTTTCAATGATGCAGTAGCATCTACTGCTCCGGCTGTTGTTAACGTTTACGCCAGTAAAGTATACCAAGAAAGAAGCCATCCATTATTCCAGGATCCCTTATTTCGACACTTTTTTGGAGATGCACCAACCATGCCAAAAAAACGCCGGGATAGCTCGATTGGCTCTGGCGTTATCATGAATACGGCTGGTTATATCCTCACCAACGCACATGTTATTCAGGGTGCAAATGAAATTCGCATTACCCTTAATGATGGCCGACAGACTCAAGCCCAATTAATTGGTTTCGATGCTGATACTGATTTGGCTGTGATAAAGATTCCAATGCAAAATTTGCCTCAGATACCAATTGGTAATTCAGCAGAACTGAAGATTGGTGACATCGTTTTGGCGATAGGCAATCCGTACAATTTCGGCCAAACAGTCACTCAGGGTATCGTCAGTGCGACGAGCAGGAAACGTCGTGGGATCTCTTTTTTCGATGACTTTATTCAGACTGATGCTGATATTAATCTGGGCAATTCCGGAGGTGCTTTAATCAATGCTGCAGGAGAATTGATTGGTATTAATACGGCCATTGTCACGAGTAGTGGTGGTTCTGAAGGCATCGGTCTTGCCACGCCAGTCAATCAGGCACTGGATGTATTGAATCAAATTATCAAAAATGGCAGAGTGGTTCGCGGTTGGCTAGGTATTGAAGCACAAACATTAAGTGCTGATATCATCAAATCGGCAAATCTTGAAACAGGTGGCGTATTAGTCACTGCTATCATGCGCAATGGTCCAGCTGAAAATGCCGGGTTGATACCTGGAGATATCATGATCGCTATAGATGGTAAAGATGTAAATTCGCCAGATCAGGCAATTGAAACTATCACTGAGCTTGTCCCGGGTAGCGAAGTAAAAATAAATATACTGCGAGGTTGGGAACAGCAGGAATTAATTACGAGAATTGCACAGCGGCCTGCTGCACAAATGCCTCAATAATAGCTTCTCACGACTACTGGCAGATTTTTGTTCCAGACAAAATCTGCACTTCCGGCATCCATGCCGGTCGCACACTATTATTTTTCATTCGTAACGTCGTGAGAAAGTATTTCTAAAAATTATGACTTCATTATCTCGTTCAGTTTTGACAAAAAGGACTGATTCTCTGCTTCTGTACCTATAGTGACTCGCAAGCAATTTTCCAGTAATGGATGGGCACCATGTAATTTCTTTATTAATATTTTATGTTTCAACAATTCCGCATGAACGTAGTCGGCACTCTTTTCCGATACTCTAAATAAAATAAAATTTGCTTCGCTAGCCCATGCTTCAACCCCTTCTATATTTGAAAGGTCATTAAACAAGCTGTCTCTATCATTTCGAATCTGTCCTGCTTGCTGCTCAAGCAAACTAATGTTCTGCATAATAAAATTAGCACTGAGCTGATTAAGTGTGCCGATATTGTATGGCAATCTTAATTTTTCAAATTCTGAAATCCATTCAGACGCACCAAACAATATGCCTAATCTAAGACCGGCCAAACCCAATTTAGATAAAGTTCTCATTAACAAAACATTTGGGTATTGTTGCAAACAAGACATCATGCTCTTTTGCGCGAAGACATGATAAGCCTCATCAATAACAACAAGACCCGGAGCCGCTTTTATAATTGTTTCAATAGAGTCTTGTTCAAATAGATTTCCTGTTGGATTATTCGGCCAGGCGATAAAAATAACGGCAGGTTGTTTTTTTTCTATTGACTCCAACATGGCAGAAAGATTAAGTGAGAAATCTTCGTTTAACGGCACACCAACATAATCAAGTTCCAGTAATGAACTCAATAAACGATACATAACAAATCCCGGCTCGGGAGCCATAATGACGTTCGATGTTTTATTTAATGACAGCAAAATAATCTGAATAAGTTCATCGGAACCATTGCCAAACATCATTGCTGTATTGTCAGGCAAACTAAGCGCTGCGCTTAAATTTTTTCTTAATTCACTCGCACTCGCATCCGGATAACGATTAAGTTCAGCTTTTTCCAGATAATCAGACCATGCTGATTTAATTTCGCCAGACCAAACATAGGGGTTTTCCATCGCATCCAGCTTAATTAAGCCATCAGAATCAGGCACATGATAAGCCTTTGCTTCAAGAACAGCGGGCTTGATGATCTTTTTGATTTGATCTTCGATCATCTTCAATTACAACTATTATTTTGAATCGCGACGATACTCGGCTGACCTCGCATGCGCAGTCAAACCTTCACCACGCGCTAAGACAGAAGCTGTTTCAGCAATATCCGTCACTGAATCACTAGTACATTTAATCAATGAGGATTGCTTTTGAAAATCATAGACACCTAGCGGCGATGAAAAACGTGCCGTTCTTGCAGTAGGTAAAACATGGTTTGGTCCAGCACAATAATCACCCAGTGATTCAGCTGAATAATGTCCCATAAAGATTGCACCGGCATGACTTATGTCATCCAATAGCGCTTCCGGATTAGAAACTGCAAGTTCTAGATGTTCAGGCGCAATAATATTAACAAGATCGATAGCTTGTTTCAGATCGTCTACTTTTATTAACGCACCATTATTTGTTAATGATGCCTTGATAATTTCGGCACGTTCCATTTCAGGCAAGAGCTTTTCTATACTGTTTTCAACTTGCGTAATAAAATCAGCATCCGCTGAAATCAATATTGCACTGGCTTCTTCATCATGTTCTGCCTGAGCAAACATATCTATTGCAACCCAATCAGGATTAGCACTGCTATCACTGATAATCACAACTTCTGACGGACCGGCAATCATATCGATACCTACGACACCAAACACTTGGCGTTTGGCTGTTGCCACATAAATATTTCCTGGCCCAACAATTTTATCCACTTTTGGAACTAACTCAGTCCCATATGCCAATGCAGCAACAGCTTGTGCTCCACCGATAGAAAATACACGTGTCACACCAGCAATGGCTGCAGCGGCCAAAACCAAATCGTTACGATTATCATCTGGTGTTGGTACTACCATGATAATCTCTTCAACACCGGCAACATGTGCAGGAATCACATTCATCAATACCGAAGAGGGATACGCTGCTTTCCCTCCCGGAACATAAACACCGACGCGATCTAATGGCGTGATCTTTTGGCCAAGAGTATTTCCTTCATCATCTTCATAAGTCCAAGTACTTTGCTTTTGCTTTTCATGAAATTCACGAATGCGTTTTGCTGCGTGTTCCAGACTACTGCGTAGTGAACCAGAGATTCGGTCTAAGGCAGACTCTAAATCTTGTTTTGTAATTTCGAGCGCGTCAGTTTTAATCGAGCGACGGTCAAAACGATTTGTGTATTCAAGTAAAGCATCATCACCACGCGTTCGAACGGCAGCAATAATCTGTGAAACCGTTTCAACAACTAATTGATCCGGTTCATCTGATGAAGAGAGTAAGGACTGAAATGAAGAATCAAAATCTTCTAAAGTTGTATCGAGACGTTTAAGCATGGTCTATACCCGTGATACTTGAAAATGCGTGTTTTAGAGTGCGCCTATTTTTATTCAGGGCACAGCTTGCTTGTTCCAGACGCAAGCTAAGTACCTGCGTCCATGCAGGCAAGGCGCGACGATGCGCATGGTCGCTCCCTGCAAAGAGGAGCAACGCCGCAATGGATGAAAATAGGCGTGCTATAAATAGGCATTTTCAGGTATCACGGGTATAACTAACGATGTCTGATAATTGATCCAGGATAGGTTTTATCGTTGCGTTCTTCATTTTCATCGCCGCTTTGTTAACCACTAATCGAGAGCTTATATCAGCAATGTGTTCAAGTGTGACCAGTCCATTTGCCTTTAAAGTATTACCGGTGTCAACGAGGTCAACAATCCAGTCAGACAACCCCAACACTGGACCCAGTTCCATTGAGCCATAGAGTTTGATTATTTCAACTTGTTGTCCACGATCAGCAAAATAATTTTGCGTAATATTTGTGTACTTTGTTACCACACGTGGTCGGTCTGTAATTGGCTTTGCATCTTTAAGACCTGCTAACATCATCCGGCATTTTGCAATTCCCAGATCGATAGGCTCATAGAGACCATCGCCAGAATACTCCATCAAAACATCTTTTCCGGAAATACCTAATTCTGCAGCACCACGCTCGACATAAGTCGGCACGTCGGTAGCACGAATAACAAGCAACTGAATATGGGCCTGGTTCGTTTCCAAAACCAGTTTACGAGTTTTATTTGGATCATCTACAGGAACAATATCCAGCTTGGCAAGCAATGGAATCGCTTCGTCGTAAATTCTACCTTTAGAAACAGCAATGGTAATTTTGTCCGGCATAATGTCAGTCTACGTTAATAGCTTGGGTAAAAATAAAATTGAATAGAATACAATAGAAACAAAATAACTGGAAAAGTTTCTTTAAATATTATTAGGGTCTATTTAAAAATAGTGATTTTTTTGTGAGTACAAGGAAGAACCGCGCGGAAAACCGGAATGTATATTAATACATGAGGATTTGAGCACGGTTCTGACGCCGTAATCGCGAAAAAAGTGCATTTTTAAAAGACCCTATTAGTTGGGCACTCTTTTAATATTCGCCCCTAGTTGGGAGAGCTTCTCTTCAATCGTTTCATAGCCACGATCAATATGGTAAATACGTTCAACTACTGTTTCACCTTCTGCAACTAGTCCCGCCAGGACGAGGCTGGCTGATGCTCTTAAATCTGTTGCCATAACGGGTGCACAGGTCAAATGTTCAACACCTTCGGTTATCGTGGTATTACCCTCCAGTTTAAGATCGGCACCCATACGCTGCAATTCATGAACATGCATAAATCGATTTTCAAATACCGTCTCGGTGATTACTCCGCCTCCTTTTGCTATACAGTTCATCGCTGTAAACTGAGCTTGCATATCGGTTGGAAATCCAGGAAATGGTGAAGTATGTACATCAACCGCCTTTGGTTTATTACCATTCATTTCTAACGAAATAGCATTATCTTCTATTTCAATTTTTGCCCCGGCTTCAGATAATTTCGCCAATACTGCTTCAAGTAATTTTGGCTGGGTGTTCCTTAAGCGTATATTGCCACCCGTCATTGCGGCCGCGACAAGATAGGTACCTGTCTCTATACGATCTGGCAAGATATAATATTCCGTACCGTGTAATGTCTCCACGCCTTCAATTTCAATACGGTCAGTCCCCGCACCGGACACTTTTGCACCCATTTTATTCAGGCACAAGGCCAGATCCGTAACTTCCGGTTCTCTTGCTGCATTTTCAATCACAGTTAAACCATCAGCAAGTGTCGCTGCCATCATCAAATTCTCTGTACCGGTGACGGTAACAATATCCAGGGTCAGGTGCGCACCTTTTAAACGATCTGCTGTAGCGCGAATGTAACCCCCTTCGACGACAATATCAGCACCCATTGCAGATAAACCTTGTAGATGTAAGTTCACGGGTCGTGAACCAATAGCACAACCGCCCGGTAAAGATACATCCGCTTTTCCATAACGGGCAAGTAATGGTCCCAGAACAAGAATTGATGCTCGCATGGTTTTAACAAGTTCATACGGCGCAAAGAAATTATTAATCTGACTATTATCGATCTCGATACGCATACGTTCATCGACTGTAATCTGCGCACCCATACGTCCCAACAACTCTATTGTTGTAGTTATATCGTGCAGATGGGGGACGTTACCTATTGTTACGGACTGGTCGGTAAGTAACGTTGCAGAAAGAATAGGTAAAGCCGCATTCTTTGCACCAGAAATTGAGATATCACCCGTTAATGGACTACCGCCCTGGATAATTAATTTATCCATTTTATTTATTTTTACCTTTAAATTGATTCACAATATTCCAGAGTTACGTCTGTTTTTCCCATTCTTCCGGAGTATATGTCTGTATGGATAATGCATGAATATCTGACCCCATTTTATCACCCAATGTTTTATAGACCATTTGATGTTGTTGCACCATGGTCATATTATCAAATGATGCACTCACTATTCTTGCCTGAAAATGTGTGCCATCATCACCTTCTACCAGGATGTCAGCATCGGGCAAACCTGATGTAATTAGTTGTTTAATTGTTTCTGGATTCATAATTCTTACCTAGTTCTCACATTACACACTATGATAAAGGAAAGTATAGTTAAGTGGTGATTTTTTAGGTTGCACAAAGTAAACAACCGGGCATTGCCCGGTTGCTGTTATCTCGTCATGAAATTTAATTATTTTGACAAATTTTTAGCTAGTTTTTCATTTTTGTCAGACAATTTCTGAATAAGTGAATCAAAGCCATTCTTTTTGATTTGGCTCGCGAATGAACCTCTATAAGTTGATACCAAACTAACACCATCAACAGCGATATCAACGACTTTCCATTTTTCGTTCTTCTGATGCATTCGATAAGCTACTGGAAAAGGTTGTGTTCCTGAACTGGTTAATTCTGTCTTTACTACAGCAAGATTCGAATTCGGGTTTTGTTCAACCGGAAAATACTTCACTTCCTGACCAGAGTACTCTAACAATGCGCGAGCATAAGTACGAACCAACAATGTCTTAAACTGCTCGATAAATTCACCACGTTGTGCCTCATTAGCACTCTTCCAGTTCTTTCCAAGTACCCATTTTGACATGCTGATAAAATCAAAATGAGGAATAACGAGTTCATTCACCAAATCATAAACTTGCGATGGGTTTGCTTCCAGAACTGAACGCTGACTCTCAATTCGCTCAATAACCCCATTTGATGTTTCCTTAACTACTGATACTGGTGAATTAGCTGCAGCTTGACTAATGCCTGTCATCAAGCTTAAGACCAAAAACAGCGATGTCATGACTCTAGCTTCCATTAAATATACCTCTGAAGGTTGTTTGTATTATCGACCCATTATCGGGTTTAGTAGTTCAGAACAAACTGCTCAATTCTGCTTTTTAAAGTTATTCTTATTTATTAATAAAAGCACAGTATTCTGGAGGCAGCTATTGTAATAACAATATTTGCCGATAGAAAGCACTTATCTTGTGACTTCCTAGACAATATTTAAATGTTTAAATCATTTCTAGCGATTGTTTTACTTGAGAAATTGGCCACAAGATATTGTTTAGAAGAAGTTTTAACCAAAAGGTTTCCAAATTAGAATCAATTTTGGCAATAAAGTCAGTGCCGCGAACAGGGCAATGAACATGGCCAGAGCAGTTAACAAGCCAAAGTAAATCGTAGGAATAAAATTGGATAACACCAGAATTGAAAAACCAATAATAATAGTAATAGCAGTATAGAAAACTGCTTTGCCTATATTAGCATGACAATAATGCATCGTTTTAACGTAATCGTTTGTCTGCGGAAATTCTTCACGAAATCGATAGATGTAATGGATACTATTATCAACCGCAATCCCTATTGTTATCGCAGCGATTGTAATCGTCATCATATCCAATGGGATTCTCAGTAAGCCCATTAAGCCAAGGATAATAGCCGCAGCAAGTACATTTGGGACAATGCCTATTATGGCAAGGGGAATAGAGCGGAAAAGAATCACCAGCATAAAGGCAATACCGGCCATAACCACACCCAGAGTCAAAATTTGCGACTTGAACAGACTCTGCAACATGTTGTTATAAAGAACAAGAATACCGGTAACCTGTACCTTGTCTTCTGCAATCCCAACCTTTTCGACCAAATCTCTTTTTATCTGTTCGATTAACTCCTTACGTCTTAAATCTTTCATTGAATCTAAAATTCGTATACTAATTCGAGCTTCGTTATTCTCTTCAGAAATATACGGCGTGATCATGCTTTCTTTCAATTCTTCTGGCATTCGTTTACTAACAAGGGCTAGTTCAAAGGCATCAAACTCACCATCATTAATTTCTTCGCCAACACGGATAATTGATGCAAGCGATAACACTTTTCCAACAGCAGGTAGGGAATCAAGATAATCGTGAACGTGTTTTATCGTATCTACTCGCTCGGGTGTCAACCATGCCTGCGGCTGTTCTTCTTCAAAGCCACCAAACAAGGCATCCAAATCTTCAAAGTCATCTTCACTCTCTTCAGATTCATCCTCCCCCACATCTTCAAGATTCAACACAATGTCCAGAGGCGTTGTGCCGCCTAATTTTTCGTCTATCAAGCGTAAGCCCTGATAAATATCAGTATCTTTACTAAAATAATTAATAAAACTATTTTCTACTTCCAAACGAGTGATACCAAACACACTGACTACGGCAAGAATAAACGTCAAGATCAAAACCTTGTTCCCATGCCGCTCCGTTAGGTCGGCGAGTTTAGGCGTAAACTGGAACTCATCTCTGGCTCTGAGCTGCTCAGATGTTTTTGACATTAATATTAATAAGGCAGGAAACAGAATAAATGATGTCAGAAAGGTAACCGTTAATCCTATAGTCATCATCCAGCCAAAATCAATAACCGGTTTTATACCACTCACTACTAATGAACTGAACGCCATAATCGTTGTTAATGCAGTATAAAAACATGGCCAAACCATTTTACAGGCGGTCGTTAATACTAATTCATGCTGCGTGTAATCAGGGAAATCATTTCTTAACTGTCGATAACGAACAATTAAATGCACGTTCATAGACATGGTGATGATCAGCATCAGCGAGATAAAATTTGAAGAGATTACAGTTACATTCCAACCGACCATCCCAAGTAAGCCGAGCATCAATAAACCGGCATAAAAACAACTTAATAAAGGTAGCATGACCCATCTAAACTTACGAAAAATAATCGTCAACATACCTATGAGGAAAAGGAACACGCCAACACCAAAAATAATCAAATCATTCTTAATATAAGTAATCATGTCATCAGTAATCATAGACACGCCACCTAAGTTGAAATCTCCGTAGACACTATACTTTTTAAGTAATTGTCTTACCGTCTCAATATTCTCGTGATTAGTTTTATCAATTTCATTTTTCTGTGCGCTATATTCAACTAATATTTCTTCAAGTTTATCTTGTTCTTCTATTGTCAGGCCTTGATCCTTATCCTTAAACAAAAGTTCGTTTCTTTCTTTTTGTAATTCGCGAAACGCCGGATAATCTTTCAAATTTACCTGAATCGCTGTTGTCGTGCCGTCTTCGCTAATGTTTAATTCCCTGTATATTGGGCTGTTCAACATTTCTTGTTTAGCTTTTGCCAGATCGACATCACCGCCCTCAATAGTACGAACATTATCAGCAATATCTGATATAGAGCCTTCAACTTGCATTACCAAAGGCACATCAACCAAACTAATGACCGATTCAACCGGATCTAATTGTCGTAACTCATTACGTAAATTTGTTATTTGTTCCAGCGAAACTGAAGAAAATAAATCATCATTTGGCGTGAAGGTAATAAAAAGAAAATCTCTGGTAGCGTAACGTTCCACAATTTCACGAAATAACTCCAGATCTTTATCATCATCTAGTAATAGGGAATCTGCAGATGCATCAAGTTTAAAATCTTTCGTATGGACAGTAAAAAAAGCCAATACAGTTGCCATTAAAATGCAAACGACTATCGGTCTTTTTAAAACAGCCGCAATGTAAAAGTTTTTTATTAGATTTATCACTTTATTATTTTTTTAATTAAACAATCAAGCAGAACCAAGTTACATCTGCATTAAAATATTACTAGTAAATAGAATCGATAAACTACTATTGATAAATTACCTAACCTTCCAACAACTCAACCTTATAACCATCCGGATCTTCAACAAAGGCAATCACCGTGTCCCCACCTTGCATTGGTCCGGCTTCCCGAACAACATTACCGCCCATTTCTTTTATTTTGTCACATGTTTTATATACGTCGTCAACACCAATAGCGACATGTCCATATGCATTACCTAAATCATAAGATTCAGTATCCCAATTATGAGTTAATTCAAGTACCGCTGTATCAGACTCATCGCCATAACCTACAAACGCTAAAGTAAATTCATGCTCGGGGTATTCTTCCCTTCTCAACAACCTCATCCCCATAATATCCGTATAAAAATGAAGCGATTTTTCCAGATTACCGACTCTCAACATGGTATGCAAAACTCGCATTAGACTTCCTCGTCGCGATTAATCAACAGGCAATATAATACTGCCATCTATAATTTTTTGTATTGTTTCTGAAAATAAAACGTGTTCAAGCTTTAAAACCTTTGCTGCCAACGTTTTTGGAGTATCCCCAGCCGCTACAGTAACTGTTCGTTGTGCCAATATCGCACCTTTATCATACTCTCCGTCAACCAGATGAATCGTTACACCCGTTTCTTTTTCGCCAGCATCAATAACAGCTTTATGCACGTTCATGCCAAACATGCCCTGTCCCCCAAATTTCGGCAACAAGGACGGATGAATATTAATTATTCTACCTTTATAAGCCGACAATGTTTTCGGGCCTATCTTTTTCATAAAACCAGCCAATAAAACAAAATCGACATGGTGACTATCTAATGAATCCTTCATTGCTACATCAAGTAAATCCTCATCAGAATGGGTACGAGAATTAAGAGATGCCATGCTAATATTTTTTTCTTTAGCTAAAACCAAAGCCTGAGAATCAGGATTATTACTAATAACCAACTCAACTCCCGCTGACAAAGAACCTTGTTCACAGGCGTTGATAATAGCCATCATATTACTGCCGCGCCCGGAAACTAAAATAGCTAACTTATTCATCCCGTCTCTACTATAAATCCCAGCTGCTGTAATTGTTGTTTTGTTTCATGGCTCATCGTATTCGTTTGAATAATTTTATTTTTAAATTCACGTCTTACCGGGTAGTTCTTTCTCAAACTATCGAAATATGCCGCACGTTTAACATCATCTATGTTGTTTAAATTCATCAGTGCAATAGCATCACTCCTGACATCATAACTCTGCATTACCGCTAGTTGAATATCATCCTCATCAATAGCAATAATCTCCTGTTCAGGTTTTCTTAAAATAGCCTCTAGCGACTCATTATTTGTATAGTCGTTAAGCGCATCAAGCAACATTTCTGTCGCTTTAAGCTTTCCGTCAAAACTATAACCTGCAATATGTGGCGTCGCGATAAACGACTGTTGTAATAAATTAATATTTATTTCAGGCTCATTACACCAGACATCAAGAATCAATATAGCACTGGCATTTGCTTGTTTGAACGCCAATAATTCTGCTTCATCAATAACTTCTCCACGTGATGTATTTACAAGAATCACATCCGACTTTAATCCTTGCAGAAATTCTTTATTGACCAGTTTATTAGTGGGAAACTCACCATCTGACGTTAACGGCACATGCAGCGTAATGATATTGGCTTGCAAAATCTCTTCAAGCTCAACATAAGAATGATCCGAGGTCTGTTTGGCAAGAAGCGGATCATTTAATAAAGTCTTAATGCCGAGAGTCTCCATAAAACGTTTAACTCTGGAGCCCACCTGACCACAACCGATAATGCCGACTGTTTTTTCTGTTAAAGAAAAGTCCTGCTGTTCAGCCGCTACAAATAAACTACTCAATACATACTCGGCAACAGAACGGGCATTGCTACCCAAGGCGTAAGAAAAAGCGATATTGGATTTTTGCAGGTATTCAATATCGATGTGATCGATGCCACTGGTAGCAGAACCGACGAATTTAATTTTGGAACCTTTTAATAGCGACTCATTAACCTTGGTCACTGATCGGACCAAAAGGACATCAACGTTTTTAAGCATTTGCTGGTCGATAGTACGACCATCAACTAATTGAACATCACCGAATTTTGAAAATGCATCCTTAGCTAAAAGGATTTGCTGATCAGCAACTATTGATAGCGAAGACATGAAAACATGCCTTAAGGCATGTTATCTAATTCTGCGCCTTCCTTCTGCACTGGCATCAAATCTTCTTTCGAAATCCCCAATGCAATCGTTACCGGACTTGCGACGAATAATGAAGAATAAGTACCGATCAAAACACCAATAATTAATGCCGTCGCAAAACTATGAATGATTTCGCCGCCAAAGATAAATAACGCTACCAACACTAATAATGTTGTTAATGATGTCATAATCGTTCTGCTAAGTGTCTGGTTTAGAGAAAAATTGAATACTTCAACCGGCGTCGCTTCACGAATCTTTCGAAAATTTTCACGTACACGATCAAAAACAACAATGGTATCGTTCAGGGAATAACCGATAACAGCTAATAAAGCAGCCAAAACCGTCAGGTCGAAATCAAACTGCGTAACAGAAAAAATACCCAGCGTAATTAATACATCATGAACCAGTGCCATAATTGCACCAACCGAGAAACGTAACTGGAAACGCATCGCCACATAAATCAAAATGCCCATCAAGGCGTATATCATTGCCAGGCCACCATCATTTTTTAATTCTTCGCCTACCTGTGGACCAACAAACTCTATACGGCGCATCTCAATATTCTGACCCGTAGACTCAAGTACATTTAAGGTCTTAATACTAATATCTGCGGTGTTTAGTCCATCACTAGGCGGAATACGAATTAACACATCATTCGCGGAACCAAAGTATTGAACTACTGCGTTACTAAACTCTGAGTTAATCAATGCCTCACGTACTTGATTCAGGTCAACTGCCTCTGAATAACCCACTTCAACTAACGTTCCACCGGTAAAATCAATACCAAGATTTAAACCTTGAGTTGCCAATGAAGCGATAGACAAAATAAGTAAAATACTTGAGATGACGATAGTCACCTTGCGCTTACCCATAATGTCGAAATTAAATTTTGTTTGTGGCATTTCCATAATAGTTATCTCTGCTTAAAGCATTTATAAATTTTTAGATCTTTAGTTTCTCGAGGCGACGTCCGCCATAGATAAGGTTTACAAGGCCGCGTGTTACCATAATGGCAGTAAACATCGAAGAAATAATGCCAAGTGATAATGTCACAGCGAAACCTTTAACTGGGCCGGTACCAAAACTGAATAACACCAATGCTGCAATCAAAGTTGTAATATTTGAATCGGCAATGGTTGAAAATGCTTTTTCATAACCCGCATGAATACTGGCTTGAGGAGAATTACCATTTCGTATTTCTTCTCTTATGCGTTCAAAGATTAATACGTTCGCGTCAACGGCCATACCGACTGTTAATACAATACCGGCAATACCTGGCAAGGTTAGCGTTGCTTGTAATAGTGATAACATCGCAACTATCAAAACCAGATTTAACGCTAGCGCGACGTTTGCAACCAGACCAAAAACCTTGTAATAAATTGCCATAAAAATAAGTACAAATAAGAAACCTATTTTTACAGAATCAAAACCTTTAGCAATATTATCTTTTCCCAAACTTGGACCAACGGTACGTTCTTCAATAATATAAATTGGTGCGGCCAAAGCACCGGCACGTAATAACAGGGCTAAAGTACGTGCTTCCTTGGTTGAATCAAGACCAGTAATATGAAAACGTTTACCTAGCTGTTCCTGAATAACGGCCGAGTTAATAACTTCTTCGACAATCACTTTTTGCTGGATCAATTCGCCATCTTTCTTAACCGTCTCAATTTTATTTTCAATGAACACTACCGCAAGTCGTTTACCGACATTGTCACGTGTACCATGGCTCATTCTTTTTGCACCACGACCGTCTAATGTAATTGTGACATCGGGACCACCACTCAACGTATCTATACCTGAAGCTGCATCAATAATGGATTCACCGGTTAACATTACCTGTTTTCTTAGCAGAATAGGAAAACCACTTCGTTCTGTATAAAGTTTTGAACCTGCAGGGACACGACCATCAACAGCATCTTGTACGTCATGATCTTCATCAACTAGTCTAAATTCCAGTGTTGCTGTTGCACCCAAAATTTCTTTTGCTTTCGCTGTATCCTGGACACCTGGCAATTGCACAACAACTCGATTGAGTCCTTGTTGTTGTATTACAGGTTCAGCAACACCCAATTCGTTAACACGTTTTCTAAGAGTCGTAATGTTTTGTTGCAGGGCCAGCTTTTGAGTTTCAAGTACCACTTCTTCTCTCATGGCGACAACTAATTGCGCTTCATCACTACCCGATTCTGGAATCGTCACATCAAGAGCAGAAAAGTTTTTTTCAATTAACTTTTGGCCACTATCACGTTCATTCTCATCTTTAAAACGAATCAATAAACCAGCATTTGTTTTATTATGGGTAATTGTTTTGTAACGAATTTTATTTTCACGCATCTGGCTACGCATATCAGACATGTAGGCTTCATCAGCTTTGACAATTGCCGCCTCCATATCGACTTCCATCAGGAAGTGAACACCACCGCGAAGATCAAGACCGAGAAACATCGGCTCCGCGCCAAACTTTTGTAACCACTTCGGTGTCGCAGGAACCAGATTCAAGGCGACGGCATAATTCCTGCCTAATGATTCTTCTACCACCGATTGTGCTTTTAATTGTGTCTCAATATCACTAAATCGGATTATTAAATTGTCAACGCCAACCTCCATACCAGAATAAGCTATGTTTGCCTCTTCTAAGGCATTGCTGACTTGAAACTCGGTTAATTCGCTCACTTCTGAACGTGTGCTTGATACTTGTAATGCGGGCTCTTTATCGTAGATGTTGGGTAACGCAAATAAGAAACCAACAGCTATCAGAAACAGGATTAAACTATATCTCCAGAGGGAATAACGATTCATGAACTTAGCCTACTTAATTATTAATTTATTAGTGTAACTTTTAGAGTGTTTTCAACGTGCCCTTGGGCAGCACGGTAGAAACAGCGTTTTTCTGTATTTTCACTTCAATATCTTTTGCTATCTCTAATAGCACAAAGTTATCACCGACTTCTCTAATTTTTCCGAGCAAACCACCCGTTGTTGCGACCTCGTCACCCTTGCCTAATTCACTCACTAGCTGCTTATGTTGCTTCGCCTGCTTTATTTGCGGCCGAATCAGTAGAAAGTAAAAAACCGCAAATAATATAATTAGCGGCAGGAAACTGGCCAAGCCAGGTTCTTGTTGGGCAGGTGCCGCCCAGGCACTATTAATGAAAAAATCTAACATTGTTGAATACTCTGATTTTAAAAACGCGGCATTATGCCACAAAACTATACCAATTCAGCACTGATAACTCTGAAGTATTCCTAAAAATGTGCTTTTTTAAGAAATACTAATAAATTTAGTTGGGGTGACTAGCCAAAATTTCAAGATATCTATCTGGCTGAGCTAGGAGAATTCCAACATCTCACTTTGCAGTAATTGTTGAAATGTAGATTTTATGCTCTCGAGCATTTGCTCTTGAGCACCAATTTGCCTAAGTTGCGCCAATATATACTCAACACTGGCGCTGCCATTAACGTGCTGAAACAATGAGGCAAAACCCTCACTAAGTTCGGCAGTCTTCTGCTCAACTGTCGGTTCGCAACGTGACATATGACTGACATGGGCGCGAGCTACGAATAATCTCGGATCGTCATTCTCTAGTATTTTCCTGCGCCGCGAGGCCAATATTGGTTTTTTACTTATATTTCGCCAAAGGTCGCAATCTGATTCAGGACAAAATGAGCGCTTTAATTCTTCGTATGAAGCAGGAATGATTGCCGCACAAACATAAGGTGCCAATTTGATATTCTTCTCTGACCAGTCCTGATCAAGCTGTGGCGATTTGATATAAAGCTCACCATTTTCCAATACTTCACGTTTTAAAGAGGCGCTGGTCCAGGCCATACCCAATTCTGCTTCAAGTATCGCTGAAACTTTAGCTTGTTCATCTTCGGCAGCAAAAGAAAATGTATTTAAAGATTCACCTAAGCGCCTGCCAAAAAATGTTGCACGATCCACTATAACAGTTCTCATTGTTTCTACATCAACCAATCCTTTCAATACATCAAGACCATCATCCAAAGATGAAACAATACTGAAACTAACCGGGAAGGTGCGACAAAAATGAGACAATAAAAGATCTGCTCTAATTTTTGCGTCAAGTTCCAATGCATCAGGACGAACCACAGTAAAGTCATTGCGTTCTTTATCACTTAATTCATATTGATAAAGTGCAGCTATTGAATCTTTACAGAAATTCTCACGCACAGTGTTATCAAACAATAAATCGAATAATGCTCGTTCTTGTTCTTGATAACTCATCCGATTTTATCCAGACTTTCTACCAGCGATATACTGCTACTTTTATCCCGCACGATTTTTCGTATGCGTTCAAGTGTTGTTAAGACACTGCTTTCATTAACACCTTCGCATTCATAACAAACCGCTTTTACATTGGGGAGTCGGGGCAACATTGATTCCAGCATCTGCCATGTTTGGTCAACAATCGCACATTCATGTGCATCAACGTAAATTGGCCCGGTATCACCTTCTTTCAAACGGCCACCAGCAATATGTACTTCAACAACACGCTCACATGGCAATTCATCTATAGCTTCTAATACACTACGACCACTCGCCATTTCATAAGAAACCAAATGTCCCATATCAAGCAGAATTGCGCAGTCTGCTTGTTTCGCCAGACTGCCAAAGAATGAGAACAAAGGTAACGTACCTGTAATAAAGGTAACTGGCGGCGGCTCAACAGCGACCGGCACCGACACTTTCGCTTGCACTTCTTTTACCCTTTCAACTGCGAGTTGCAAAGAAGCTTGGTTAAACGGTGGCGGAATAAAATAACCTAATTGTGTGGAATAACCCGGACCTTCTTCCCAAAAACAATAAGCCACATCTTGTGCAAACCAGGAAGAGCCTACTGTCTCAATATGTTTCGATGTTGCTTCAAGCCATGCATTGGAATTTGGATAAGAACCACAAAAATTAATATAGGAAGGATGAAATAAGACAGGCGCACCTGCTGCTTTAATATTCTCGATTTCATCAATCACTTCATCAACATCAATCAGACCCGAATATTCGACAAAACTTGGACCACCTTTGGCACGAACTAAAGCAACCGGGTCCGGCTCGGAAGACAGGCTTAGACTCGCGCCTACACCTAAAGTGGGAAGTTGTTGAATGGAAGAATTCATTTAGCTATTGTTCTATGCTTGAGTAAAAGCATCAAGACATAAACTACGGGTATTTCCTAAAATGCACTATTTATGCGATAGCATCGTCAGTTCCGTGCTCAAATCCTCATGTATCAACTTATACACTGCGGTTCTGCGCGCGGTACTTTCTCGCTCTCTCATAAATATTACTATTTTTGAAAACACCCTAAAAAAATAATTAAAGAATTAATTTAGTACCGCGTTTTTCATAAAAATTGGCAATGAATTCATCCAACTCATTATCTGCAATAGCGTTACGTAAACCTTTCATTAAGTACTGATAATAATAAAGATTATGTATGGTATTTAATCGTGCACCCAAAATTTCATTAGTTTTATCGAGATGGTGCAAATATGCGCGAGAGTAATTTTCACAAGTATAACAAGCACAGTTTTCATCAATAGCTGACTGATCGTGTCGATGTGTTGCATTACGAATACGGATATCGCCTGCTTCAGTAAACAAATGACCATTTCGTGCATTTCGCGTGGGCATAACACAATCAAACATATCAATGCCGCGACGAACTGATTCAACCAGGTTTTCAGGTGTGCCGACACCCATTAAATAACGTGGTTTATCTTCAGGCATTCCAGACATGAGGTTATCAAGAACTTCCATCATTAATTCAATCGGCTCACCAACAGATAAACCACCAATAGCGTACCCATCAAAACCTATATCTTTAAGTCCATTTAGAGATTCTTCACGCAATGACCTATACATACCGCCCTGAACAATACCAAATAATGCGTTTTCATTGTTGCCATCTATTTGGCTGTGTGCCTCTTTTGATCGCTTTGCCCAACGCAAAGATAAACGCATGGAGTCCGCAGCTTCTTCTTCTGTTGCAGGATAGGGCGTGCATTCATCAAAGATCATAACAATGTCTGCGCCTAGTGTATGTTGTATTTGTATTGCTTCTTCCGGCCCCAAGAATACTTTGGAACCGTCAACCGGCGAACGAAAATGTGCGCCTTCTTCAGTAATCTTTCTTGATTCAGCCAGACTAAAAACCTGATAACCACCAGAGTCTGTCAAGATAGGTTTGTCCCAATGCATGAATGAATGTAAACCACCAAACTCTTTAATCACTTCGGTGCCGGGACGTAACATGAGATGAAACGTATTACCCAAAATAATCTCTGCGCCAATACCAACTAACTCTTCCGGCGTCATCGCCTTCACCGTGCCGTAAGTCCCTACAGGCATGAACGCAGGTGTTTCTATGGTGCCACGCGGAAAACCTATCTGCCCGCGCCGTGCATTTTTATCATTATTATTAAGTTTAAATTTCATAATTTATTTTCAATAAAACTTGACCGCCATGGATGGCGGAAATACTGGCTATGCAGGAGCAATAGCCAGTGCATTTTTATTTATTAGCATTGCATCGCCATAACTATAAAACCGGTATTTCTCTTTTATAGCATGTTGATAAGCATTCATTATATTTTCTTGTCCAGCAAAAGCACATACCAACATTAATAATGTTGACTCCGATAAATGAAAGTTAGTTAGCAACAAATCAACTACTTTAAATTTAAAGCCAGGGTAAATAAAGATATCAGTCTCGCCTTCAAAACTACTAAACTCACCATTTCTCGCTGCTGTTTCCAGACTTCTTACCACCGTCGTACCTACCGCAAGAACACGCCCGCCGTTTCGTTTTGTTTCGTTAATCTTTTCTACGACTTCCAACGGCACTCGCATATATTCACTATGCATTTGATGTTCATCAACATCATCAACACGAACGGGCTGAAATGTTCCGGCACCGACATGCAATGTTAGCTTTGTATTATCGATATCTTTATTTTTTAGTTCATCTAATAATTGCGTTGTAAAGTGCAAGCCTGCTGTTGGTGCAGCAACAGCACCTAGCTTATCGGAAAAAACGGTTTGATAACGTTCTTTGTCTGTAACTTCGTCTGCTCGATCTATATAAGGCGGTAATGGCATATGTCCGAAACGATCAATTATGTCAGCAAGTTGTTCCTCGCCACCATAATTCAGTAAAAACATATCGCCTTTACGACCCACCACTTCAAAGCTTGTATTTTCATCAAGCAACAACTGCGTTCCCGGCTTTGGTGATTTACTAGCGCGCAATTGAACTAATAAGGTTTTCTCATCACGAATACGCTCAAGCATTATTTCAACCTTGCCACCCGTTTGCTTCTTCGCAAATAAACGTGCAGGAATAACACGAGTATCGTTTAATACGATCAAATCACCCGGTTTTAAATAGTCTTCAATTTGTATGAATGTGGTATCCGTAATTCTGTTCTCAGACTCAAGACATAACAAGCGACTACTGTCGCGATCCTCATTCGGATATTGTGCTATTAGCTCTTCGGGGAGAACATAAGAAAAATCACTGGTTTTCATGCCGCGCGATGTTAGCAGAAAAATGCCTCAAAGTTTGACCCCAAGCATAGTTTCCCTATACTTGCCGCCTGCTTTGCTCATAGCCGGGGTGGCCTATATGGATATAGGTCGCAGAAAACGTCTGGAACAAGTTTTCGAGGCGGAATTGGTAGACGATGTGCACGACTGCATGGATGCAGGAGGTAGAACGAATCAGGAGACAGAGTCGAGGAGCCCGAATGCCGAGGCAGCCAAGATGGCGTGAACGGCGGGTAGACACATTATAGTTAGAGCACTCGCGCTGAACCAGCGCATTTAGAAATTAGCTTGAAAGTAAAAAGTATAAGTAGTTATAAATTGCCGGGGTGGCGGAATTGGTAGACGCGCCGGATTCAAAATCCGGTTTCTTCGGAAGTGCGAGTTCGATTCTCGCCCTCGGCACCACTCATTTGTCATCTGTCCGCTTCATGCAAAATTATCGAACGTATGCAACGATAGAAATAAAATGACAGATGGAGCCAGATAAGACAAACAAATGCCAGATACCATGAGCATGACGAAGTTTTTTCAGGTTATCCAGCACATAAAAAATGATGCCGACCGTGTAGGCAATTCCTCCTAGCGTCAACCAAACTACACCGGAAGAAGGGATGGCTGCCTGCAACTCAGAATAATTCAGCATACAAACCCAGCCCATAACCAGGTAGATCAACACCTGTAACCATTCAATACGTTTTTTAATAAAAATATCCAGTAATAAACCGATAACGGCCATTACCCATATCAGCACCAGCATGATCAGGCCGTTACTCTCACGTAGCGAAACCAGCATATAAGGTGTATAGGTTCCTGCTATTAACAGGTAAATAGAAACATGATCGAGTTTCTGAAATATTCTTTTAAGTTTGGGCGAATGAAAACTATGATACAAGGTGGACATGGTATACAGCAGAATTAACGTACAACCAAAAATAGTAAAGCTCACGATGAGCAGAAGGTTATGTTCCTGGATGCTGATGGTTAGAAGTGCACCAAAGCCTACCAGAGCCAGAACAGCGCCAACCAAATGGGTAATGCTATTTAGCTTTTCACCGTAGTACATTGTGCATCAGTCGAGAAAAAATAAATGGAATAATGAATTCATTGGGCACTTACACTACGCCATTACATCTGAGGAAAAAAGTTAAATTTATCTTGGTGAAAAATAAGTAACGCCCCTGTTAGAATGATTAATCTGGAAGTTTAGTTTCTAGAATTTTTCCGCCAACTTCATTAATTAACTTTTCTATTAATTTTGTCTGCTGCAAAAGTAATGCTTTTTCTATCGAACGCAAAACAATGTTCACGCCTAACTTGCCGCGTTTAAAATAAGGGTAACTACCAATGCTGACATCTTCGCATGTATTTTGAATCTCAGTCATACCTTTAGCCAATTTACTTTCAGTTAAATTGGTACAAACACTGGCAGTTAATATTGGCGGACCGCCAACCAATCGATCAATTAGATTATCAAACATAGCTTGCATGATGATAGGCACACCAGCCAAGACAAAAACATTATTGATCTGATAAGCAGGAGCACCGCTGACAGGATTATCAATGAGTGAGGCGCCTTCCGGTATATCTGCCATTTTCAAACGCGCTTCTGTTAATGTTCCGGGATCATAGTATCGCTCCATACAAGCTACCGCATCGGGGTTACGAAGTAACTTCGTATTAAAGGCTTTGGCTATTGATGCTGTTGTTATGTCATCGTGCGTTGGCCCGATACCGCCAGTAGTAAAAACATAATCATAATTTTCAGAATAGGCTTTAACCTTCTCGATGATTGTTGATTCGATATCTGCAATGACGATAACTTCAGCTAAAACGATGCCTAGCTTCTCAAGGTTTTTACCAATGTATGAAATATTTAGATCTTGTGTGCGGCCGGATAATATTTCATTGCCAATAATAATAACGCCAGCAGTTTTCTGTTTATTGTGATTATTCAAAATGTTGCTGTTGCTAGTCTATACAGGCAATTGCAATTATGACATCAAGGAAAGAAGTGCTTCATAACTTAACCAATGAGAGAGATGTTTCATTGGCTTAGTAAAGATAAGTATATTTAGGCTGCCTGTACCGGGATATGATCTTTTATACGGGTGATATTATTTTCTTCGTCTAGATAAACCAAAGTTGGTTTGAACTTACTAATCTCATTCTCATTTATTCTGCCATAAGCACAAATTATGACGCGGTCACCGGGATTAGCTTTATGAGCAGCAGCTCCATTTACAGAAAAAATACGTGAGTGTTCTTCTGCGCGAATCGCGTATGTCGTAAAACGCTCGCCATTGGTAATATTATAAATGTCGATCTGCTCATATTCATGTATCCCTGCTTTATCTAGCAGAGCACCATCTATAGCACAAGATCCATCGTAATCAATTTCAGCGTGTGTAATACATGCCTGATGAAATTTTGCTTTTAAAACCGTAATTTCCATAGTATTTGTAAGCTTTCAGAGTTCTAAAATGTGGATATTACCTGACATCGAGCAGAGGTCAATCATCAGAATGCGTTGCAACATTGTCGATCAAACGGGCTTTACCTAACCAGGCAGCTGCTATTACTACAAGTCTTTGATTTATAGGTTTTTTTAGCGTATCAGCATCACATATATTTAAATATTCGGGTTTGAAGCCAGCTTTTATTAATGTTGAAAACCCCTCTTGTTCGAGTTTTTCGTAATCTGTATCACCATTTTTGATAGCTAGCGCGATCTGACTGATACATTTATAGAGTATCGGTGCCTGCTGCCGTTCGCTCTCGCTCAAGTATTGATTACGCGAACTCATCGCCAGACCATCGGCTTCTCTTACTGTAGATGAACCTATAATTTCTATGGGCAGACACAGATTTTTAACCAGACTACGAATCACTAATAACTGCTGATAATCTTTATTACCAAATATCGCCAACTCCGGTTGCACTATATTAAATAACTTGGTGACAATAGTAGCGACACCTTTGAAATGTCCCGGACGATACGCTCCACAATAAATAGAATCCAGTTCAGGTACGATAACCTCAGCAGTGACTTTATTTCCGGCTGGATAGATTTCATTAACATCCGGCATAAAAAGTAAATCAACACCCAGGTCATCTAGTCGCTGCAAATCAGACTCTAGCGTCCGCGGATAACTATCAAAATCTTCACCTTCAACAAATTGAGTTGGGTTAACAAAAAGACTAACAACAACATAATCAGCGCACGCTTGTACTTGCTTGACTAACGATAAATGTCCCTCGTGTAAGTTGCCCATAGTAGGAACAAGGGCAATTCTTTTTTTTAAATGTCGGACAGAAGCGAGTTGCTCTCGCAACATCTTTATTTTTGAAATTTGTTCCATTACGTGAATGAATGTTCAGATGAGGGAAACGACTTATTTTTAACTTCCGTTACATACGCTTTTATTGCATCTGCAATTGAATCGTTTCCGACAAGAAAGTTTTTAGAAAATTTCAATTGTTTATCGGTTAAACCAAGCATGTCGTAGACAACCAATACCTGTGCATCACAATCAGAACCGGCACCTATTCCAATCACAGGAATATCCAGTAGTTGAGTTACGTCAGCGGCGACTGTTGCAGGGATACATTCAAGCACCAAACAAACAGCACCGGCTTTTTGTAATGCTAAAGCATCCTGTTTTAGTTTATTAACTGCTTCTTCCGTTTTTGCCTGAACATGATAACCACCAATCGTATTGATAGATTGCGGCATAAGCCCAAGGTGACCACATACAGGAGCACCTTTTTCTGTTATTAGTGCAACTGTTTCACAGATTTCTTCACCACCTTCTAACTTGACAACATCAGCACCACCTTCATCAATAAGACGTGTGGCATTTTCCAGTCCTAGCGCTGGTGATGTGTAACTATTTACTGGCATATCACTAACAACAATAGCGCGTTGGCATGCACTACTAACCAGGCGAGTATGATAAACCATGTCTGTCATGGTTACGTTCAAAGTTGTTTCTTCACCATGCAAAACCATACCAAGCGAATCACCAACTAATAATAAATCAACACCTGCTTCATCCTGAAGCCTGGCAAAACTCGCGTCATAGGAAGTCAAACAGGCAATCTTTTCGCCTGATGATTTCATTTGCTTTAATGTGTTAACTGTAATTTTTTCAGTCATGACTGTTTCGGGTTGAAGTAATGCTTGCCTGGCGCAAGTCGCTTGATGTGTTCAAGTAATAAACTATAGTCTCTGTCATTGCCGGACAGGTCAAAGTCATTTGTGTTTACAATAAGTAGAGGGGATGTTGAATAATAATAAAAGAACTCAATGTAAGCTTCCGATATTTTTTTAAGATAACTACGATTTATTAGTCGTTCGTAATCATGCCCCCGTTCGATAATTCGTTGCATTAATGTATCTATAGGCGCTTGTAGATAAATGACCAAATCCGGCACTGGCGCATCCAGAGTCAACCTGTCGTATACCTGATGATAGAGAGAGAGTTCATCATCATCTAAAGTAACTGAAGCAAATAATTTATCCTTCTCGATTAAAAAGTCTGAAACCTGAACTGGCTTAAACATATCCGTTTGCCGCAATGCTTCAATTTGCCTGGCACGTTGAAATAAAAAATATAACTGTGTTGGCAAGGCAACCGATTTTGGATCGGAATAAAAACGGGGAAGAAAAGGATTCTCTGCTGCAAGCTCCAACATTAATTCGGTATTAAATGTCTTGGCCAAACGTTTGGCCAGGGTTGTTTTACCAACGCCTATTGGCCCTTCAACAACGATATAATCCGGATGGTCTTTACTCATGACAAATAGTCAAACCATCTCGATCAATGTCTAATAAATCACTGATTATCCCCTTTCCGGGAATAACGCAGTCGCTATTAATTTCAGCTAATGGAACCAGAACAAATGAACGGTTCATCATTTCCGCATGAGGAATAGTTAAACGATCATTTTGAATTACTTCTTCTCCAAACATTAATATATCCAGATCCAGTGTTCTTGGCCCCCAATGTTCATTACGTACACGGCCATGTTCGTTTTCAATTACTTGTAACGCATCCAGTAATTCAAGCGCTTCCAGTTCAGTCTCTATTTGAACCACGGCATTAATATAATCATCCTGATCTTGTGGTCCTAGCGGCTTACTTTTATACAATGAAGATGCGCTTATCATACGTGTAGATTGTATCTTGCCAAGCGAGTGGATGGCAGTTGTTATATGTTGCCTGGGTGATTCGGTAGCGCTTCCCATGTTACTGCCCAGGCCAATAGTTGCGATGGTCATGAATCAGTAGAATTTTTATTTCTGCGATTTCGAGGTCTGCGACGAGAGCGGGGTTTATGATAACCGGATTTTATTTTGTCTTTACCCGCTAAAGGTTCATCTATTTGTTCCTGAGTCCAATAATCAACCAATTCTTTTAATGGCTCGCCTGCTTCAGCACGTAACAATAAAAAGTCATAAGCGGCTCGAAACTTTGGATGCATTAGAACTCGAAATGAACGCTTCCTGGTTCGTTTTAATCTGACTTGTAAAGACCAGATATCACGCGCCATATGAGTAAATCGTCTTGGCATGGAAAGACTTGATATTTGTTTTGAAATAACTGTGTCTCCCGCAAGTTGCACAGCTTCCATTTCAGACATCCCATTTCCAATATGATCATCAGCAATGGTTCGCATCGGCTCCCACAAAAATGCCGCTATTAAAAAAGCCGGCGTTACTGAATTTCCTTCACTCAAGCGTTGATCTGTATTTTTTAATGCCTGCATGATGAACGTATGCGGATAATCTTTCTCGTGTGTATCCAATATCTGATCCGTCTGCGGAAAGAGATACTTAAATAAATTGTAATGTCGTAATGACTCGAATGTTTGTAATGCGCAACCACCCATAAATAATTTCAGCATTTCTTCAAATAAACGAGCAGGCGGAATGTCTTCTAATAATTTTGCATATTGACCAATAGGTTTCTCTGCCTCGGGATGAATTCTCAAACCTAATTTTGATGAGAAACGAACCGCGCGAAGCATGCGCACTGGGTCTTCAATATAACGTTGTGATGGTTCACCAATTAACTTTAACTGGCCCGCTTCAAGATCTTTGACTCCACCAACATAATCAACAATAGAAAAGTCTTTTATATTGTAAAACAAGGCATTGATAGTGAAATCACGTCGCCAAACATCATCATCAATATCACCATAGACATTGTCACGTATAATCCGACCACCTTCGACATGACCCTCGCCCTGATCAGATACATGATGTGGTGCCCGAAAAGTGGACACTTCAATAATTTCATCGCCAAAACGAATATGCGCCAATCTGAAACGCCGTCCGATCAAACGACAATTACGAAACAATTCGCGAATTTGCTCTGGCTTGGCATCAGTGACCACATCAAAATCTTTAGGCTCTCTACCTAATAAAATATCCCGAACACCGCCACCAACGAGATATGCCTTATATTCTGCATTCTTTAAGCGATACAACACCTTCAAAGCACTTTCACTAATAGACGTACGGGAAATCGTATGTTGGTCGCGCGGAATAATCGTTGGCTCGACCCTTAATTGAGTAATATTTGAGGGCTTATCTGGCACTGTTATTTAAAAATAATATATTGTGGACACCATGTAGACTCCTATAATAGCGTAGTTCAAACACCTTTGCTCCCTTCGTCTAGTGGCCCAGGACGTTGCCCTCTCACGGCGAAAACAGGGGTTCGAGTCCCCTAGGGAGCACCATGAATAAAATAATCATATAAATTGAAAAGCGAATCTCAAAATACCTGTTCTTTTTTACGCCGTCTGGCTGCTATGTTTTATGACAGCTTGTTACTTGGCTCGGTATTTTTCTGCGCCACATTTATATTGATTTCGTTTATTGGAGATGGCGCTATTGAAAGCGGCAATTTACTCTATGACGTTTTTTTATTATTACTCGCCTATCTTTATTTTTGTTGGCATTGGGTGAGGAGTGGACAAACATTGGGCATGCGAAGCTGGCATGTTCTTGTTGTTGGTGAATCAAATACAAAGCTTAACTGGAAACAGGCATCGCTTAGATATGTTGCTTCATTATTATCATTGATTGTATTTGGCTTGGGTTTTGTCTGGGCCTTATTTGATAAAAGGAACAAAGCTTTGCACGACCATCTTTCTAAAACAAAATTAATTGTATATAAAAAAACCGAATAAATTTAGATATCTGCTTGATACAAAAAGCAGACCTTATTCCCTGTATAGGGATCTAAATAATAAAAGGTTTTACTAAAAAAATATTAAAGTCAGATTGTCATCAATGCTTTATATTTTAAAATGATCGATCTTGGATTTTAATTGTGACGCTAAATCAAAAAGTTCACAACTGATTGTGTTGGTTACCTGAATTCTATCTGAGCCTGTAATTAATTCTGTGTAACTGCCTTGTTTAAATGTAATCCGTTAG
>CAZGBJ010000028.1:0-33335 GCA_964523895.1 uncultured Enterobacteriaceae bacterium | reverse complement strand
AGCGGTTACAATAATAAACATGAACGATACCGAGAAACTACAAACTCAGGCGATAGCAGAAATCGAAGCTGCTAATGATCTAAATCTTCTGGATCAGATTAGGGTCAATTATCTTGGTAAAAAAGGCCTGCTCACACAACAATTAAAATTATTGGGCAAATTGCCTGCTGAAGAACGTCCGCAGGCAGGTCAAGTGATTAACCTTGCCAAGGTTGCTGTTCAAGAAGCAATAGAATCTCGAAGAACTTCACTTGAAGATGAGCTATTGAATGAACAAATCAAGCAAGGGCGTCTGGACATCACTTTGCCCGGTAGAGGCGGCAAACGCGCTGGTTTACATCCCATCACATTAACCTTGCAGCGTATTGAATCACTTTTTCAACAAGTTGGTTTTGATGTTGTTGAAGGGCCTGAAGTAGAAGACGATTACCATAATTTTGAAGCGCTAAACATTCCGGAGCATCATCCTGCGCGCGCGATGCACGATACGTTTTATTTTCCTGATGGACGGCTATTAAGAACGCATACTTCATCGGTCCAGATTAGAGTGATGCAAAATGATAAACCGCCATTTCGTTTTATAGCGCCGGGTCGAGTTTATCGTTGTGATTCAGATATGACACACACACCGATGTTTCATCAAGTTGAAGGGCTTATTGTTGATGAAACGGTAACCTTTGCAGAGTTAAAAGGATTATTAATTGATTTTCTGGAAATTTTCTTTGAAAAAGAATTAGAAATACGTTTTCGTCCTTCATATTTTCCTTTCACTGAACCTTCTGCAGAAGTTGACATTATGGGTGATCGCGGTTGGTTAGAGGTTTTAGGTTGTGGCATGGTACATCCTAACGTTTTAAAAAATGTAGGACTCGATCCAGAGAAATATACCGGCCTGGCTTTTGGCATGGGGGTAGAGCGTTTAGCGATGCTTTACTACGGTGTTGATGATTTAAGACTATTTTTCGACAATGATTTACGTTTCCTAGAGCAATTTCACTGAGTAAGGATATAGATAATGAAATTCAGTGAAAAATGGTTGCGAGAGCTTGTTAACCCGGCAATAGATTCTGAAACATTAATGCATCAATTGACTATGGCGGGTCTTGAGGTTGATGGCGATAGTCCAGCTTGTCCGCAATTTAATGGTTTGGTCGTAGCTGAAGTAAAGTCTGTAGTGAAGCATCCTGATGCAGATAAATTACATATTTGTGAAGTGGACTGTGGTGAAAAAGAATTATTAACCATTGTTTGTGGTGCTGCTAACGTCCGAGAAGGATTACGCACTATCTTGGCCAAAGTCGGCGCTACGTTGGCGGATAAACCAAAATTAGAAGCTGTTGCACTAAAAGGTGTGACTTCTTATGGAATGCTCTGTTCTGCTGTTGAGATTGGTCTAGGTGAAGTTGGCCAGAGTGAAGACAGTGATGGAATTATTGAATTATCTGCAAATGAGGCTATAGGTAAGCCTTTAGAAGAAATAATCGATATTGATGACACTATTATCGAATTATCGTTGACTCCGAATCGTGGTGATTGTCTCAGTATTCTAGGAATCGCACGTGAAGTCGCTGTATTTAATAATATTGAACTAGCCGAATTAAAAATTAACCCTGTAGAAGTTACCTCTAAAGTTAGTCGTAAGGTTAAATTATCAGCTAAAGCAGATTGCCCACATTATATTGGTAGAGTGATTGAGAATGTGGATGCTAACGTTAAATCGCCACTTTGGTTATCTGAAAAATTACGTCGTTCAGGAATTCGCAGTATCAATATTGTTGTCGATATCACTAATTTTGTCATGCTTGAATTGGGTCAGCCGATGCATGCGTTTGATAATGATTACTTGAAGGGCGATATTGAAGTTCGATATACAAAAAAGGATGAAAAACTGAAACTTCTCGATGAGTCAGAACATCAGCTCAAGCCTGAGACACTTCTGATTGCAGATGATTCTGCGCCATTGGCAATGGCGGGTTTAATGGGTGGTTTTGATAGTGCGGTAACTACTGATTCTAAAAATATATTTCTGGAAAGTGCTTTTTTCGCGCCGGAGGTCATTATAGGAGAAGCTCGCCAATACGGTTTGCATACTGAATCATCCCATCGTTTTGAGCGCGGTGTTGACCCACAACTTCAAAAAAGTGCCATTAATCGTGCGAGTGAATTGATTATTCAGTTATGTGGTGGGCAAGCAGGGCCTGTTATTGAAGCAGCCAGCAAAAAGGATGTACCAAAAAACACTCAGGTAATACTTAGAAAATCACAAATTAGTCGCGTATTGGGCATAGCTTTAGATGAGCAATTTGTTACAGATACCTTTGTTAGATTAGGAATGGAATGTAAATATAAGGATAATCAATGGACTATAGTGCCTCCCTCACACCGTTTCGATATTAAACTCGAAGTTGATCTGATTGAAGAATTAGCTCGGATCTATAGTTATGATGCAATTTCAGCGGCTACACCGCTTAGTCATTTAAAGATGCGAAGTCTTAACAGTACGTATTTATCCGTTAAGCAAATGAAAGAGATTTTGATTAACCGAGATTATCAGGAAGTCATCACTTATAGTTTTATTGACCCAGATATAAATAAGTTATTGAATAACAAGGATAAAACCTTAATTTTGGCTAATCCCATTGCGCCTGAATTATCAGAAATGCGTAGCAGTCTTGTACCTGGTTTACTTAATTCATTGCAATACAATATTAAACGCCAACGAGAAAGAGTTAGAATTTTTGAAACAGGTCTGGTTTTTAAAGGTTCTGAGAACCTTAAACAAGATTATCATATTGGTGGCTTAATACATGGAAATATAAATGAAAAACAATGGGATAACATAGGTACCTCATCTGATTTCTATGATTTGAAATGTGATGTTGAAGCAATTCTTCGCTCCATAGCTGAGTCTGGAAGAGTTAAGTTTATGCAAAGTAAACTAGACATGCTGCATCCCGGACAAGCAGTGGACGTATTAATCGATGGCGAAGAAATAGGTTGTTATGGTCAGTTACATCCTAAAATAAGTTCAAAACTTGGATTGAATAATAGTATCTATCTATTTGATTTTAATTTAAAAGATCTAAATAAAAAAGAAGCGATCAAGTTTCAGCCGATATCCAGATTCCCGTCAATTAAACGGGATATTTCATTACTAATTGATGAAGTTATACCTCTAGCAGAAGTGTTGTCTAATGTAGAAAAGGATGCTCCTAAGGCGCTATCTAAGCTAGAGTTATTTGACGTATACCAGGGCGAAGGCATTGAAAAAGGCAAAAAAAGTCTTACTTTAGGCTTGACCTTTCAAGTAACTTCTAGCACTCTTACGGATGAAGAGGTTGAAACCATCATGGGGAACATAATAGATGGTCTATATAATAAATTCGGTGCAAAACTGAGAGAATAATATGGCGGCACTGACTAAGGCTGAAATGGCGGAAAAACTATACGAAGAACTTGGCTTAAACAAACGTGAGGCCAAGGAAATCGTAGAGATGTTTTTTGAAGAAATTCGTTCCGCATTAGAAACGGGAAATCAGGTCAAACTTTCCGGTTTTGGGAATTTTGATTTGAGAGATAAAAATCAACGTCCTGGACGAAACCCTAAAACGGGTGAAGAAATTCCTATTAGCGCTCGTCGCGTAGTGACATTTCGTCCAGGCCAAAAATTAAAGGCACGGGTAGAGGCATATGCTGGAAGCGTCGAACAATAGTGAATTACCGGCGATACCGGGTAAACGGTATTTTACAATAGGTGAGGTCAGTGATCTTTGCGCTGTAAAACCGCACGTATTACGTTATTGGGAACAGGAATTTCCACAACTTAAACCACTTAAACGTCGTGGCAATCGTCGATATTATCAACGTCATGATGTCCTTCTTATCAGACAAATCAGAAGCTTACTTTATGAGCAAGGCTTCACCATTGGTGGCGCTCGATTACGTCTTTCTGGTGATGAAGCTAAAGATGACTCGAACCAGAGCCAACAGATTATTAAACAGTTAAGAAATGAGCTTGAAGACGTTCTGGATATTTTAAGACGTTAATTCGGCGCACTCGCAATTTTTTTCATTCTGTTTTTGTCGTTTCCGCTATTGGATTTAAGTAGTGGCTGAAACTCCTATCTTTAGTTATATTCCCAAGTTATTACGAAAATATATTAAACGGGGCGTAGCGCAGCTTGGTAGCGCACCTGCATGGGGTGCAGGGGGTCGGAGGTTCAAATCCTCTCGCCCCGACCACTATTAAAAAGCCTTTTTTAAAATCAATGATAAATAAATTCTTAAATATACTTTTTATATTCACATGCCTTCAGATTTCTGCATGTGCTAAAGAGACTGATCCAAAAAAAGCATTTGATAATGGTGATTATGAAACTGCAATTAACTTATGGTTACCATTAGCTGAAAATGGCGATACAGATGCACAGAATTATCTTGGTATTGTTTATTATTTAGGTTTAGGTGTTACAAGAGACTATAAACAAACGCTCAAGTGGTATGAACGCGCTGCCAAGGCCGGACATGCTGATGCCCAAAGAAATTATGGCGATATGATTAATTTTGGACGAGGTGTTAAAAAAGATAATTATCAAGCGTATAAATGGTATTTTGCAGCATCTCAGCAAGGAAATAAAAAAGCCGAACGACAAATTACAGCGATAGCTGCCTCAGGTAATTTATCACCTAATCAACAGATGCATGCGAAAATTGAAGCAAATGAATTTATTCTGGATGAAACAAAACGTTTCATGAGTCACGATACTTATATAGATAAAAAATAATTATTATGTGTGGAATTGTAGGTGCAGTTGCCCAACGTGATGTTTCTCCTGTTTTGCTGGAAGGGCTAAAGCGGCTTGAATATCGGGGTTATGATTCCGCAGGACTAGCTGTGATTAGTCATGAAAAGGCAATAGAAAGAATTCGTGTACAAGGAAAGGTAAATGAACTTAAGCAAGAACATCAAGCTTCACCATTAATAGGCGGTACGGGTATCGCGCATACTCGATGGGCGACACACGGCAAGCCTAATATCAATAATGCACATCCGCATATATGTCGCGATCAGGTTGCTCTTGTACATAATGGAATCATTGAAAATCACGAGCAGCTTCGTCAACAGCAAATGTCATCTGGCTTTGAGTTCAGTTCCGATACAGACACTGAAGTCGTGGTTAATGCTGTCTATGAAGCATTGCAGGATAACTCCGATCTCCTGCAAGCCGTATTTACTACAATAAAACAACTGGAAGGTGCTTATGCACTTGGTGTTATAAATAATGCTGATCCAGAAAGATTAATTGCTGCAAGAAAAGGAAGTCCATTAGTAATTGGGGTTGGAATAGGGGAATACTTTATTGCTTCAGATGTATTTGCACTATTACCTGTAACTCAGCGGTTTATCTTTTTGGAAGACGGTGATGTTGCCGATATTAAACGTGATGAGTTGATTATATATGACTCGAATCAGAACGTTGTTGAACGAACTGTTAATGTTTCAGAATTAAGTGCTGATGTTGCTGATAAGTCTGGTTATCGACACTATATGTTGAAAGAAATATTTTCCCAACCAAATGCGATTGCTGAGTCATTGGAAAATCGTATAGAAGATGGTCAGGTTGTTACCAACGAATTTGGTCAAAATGCGGAATCAATATTTCAACAGGTGAAAGCAGTTAAAATTGCCGCGTGTGGTACCAGTTATCATGCCGGTTTGATTGCCGCTTGCTGGATGGAAGAAATTGCCCAAATACCTTGTCAGGTTGAAATAGCAAGTGAATACCGATATAGAAAATCGGTGGTTGTTGACAACACGTTGTTTGTATCGATATCTCAATCAGGCGAAACAGCGGATACACTTGCGGCATTACAGTTAGCAAAAAAGTCGAAGTATTTAAGTACATTGGCTATTTGTAATGTTGCTGAGAGTTCATTAACCAGAGAAGCTGAACTTGTATTTTTAACGCATGCAGGACCTGAAATAGGTGTTGCGTCTACCAAGGCATTTACAACACAACTTGTCGGTTTGTTTTTACTTGTTATTGCCATAGCTAAACACAATGGTCTTTCAAATGAGCAGGAAGCAACATTTGTTAAGCAACTTGAAAGTTTGCCTGGGCGAGTGAATCAATTGCTTCAATACAAGGATGATATTGCAACAATGGCAAAAGATTTCGCAGATAAACACCATGCGTTATTTCTTGGTCGCGGCAGTTTTTTGCCTGTCGCTATGGAAGGTGCACTAAAGTTAAAGGAAATATCCTATATTCATGCTGAAGCCTATGCCGCGGGAGAACTGAAACATGGTCCACTGGCACTGGTTGATGATGACATGCCTGTTGTTGCTGTTGCGCCTAACAACAATTTATTGGAAAAATTGAAATCAAATTTACATGAAGTGCAGGCGCGAGGTGGAAAACTTTACTTATTTGCTGATAAAACGAGTGAAGTTGAATCTACGGAAGGCGTCTATGTTATTAAAATCAATACTATTTATGACTTTATGGCGCCTATTCTTTATACAATACCTTTGCAGTTATTAGCTTACTATGTTGCTGTTATTAAAGGTGCAGATATAGATCAGCCTCGTAATCTTGCAAAATCTGTCACAGTTGAGTGACAATTTTATATAAACTACTGTTATTTATCTTATATTCATAGTGCGTCTATAGTCGTTTATATTCTATTTTAGCCTTACTATGTATGAGTCAGGGCAATATTAAGGAAGTGAATTATCTATGATAACTAAAAATTCAGAATTAAAAGTGAAGGTATTGATTGTTGATGATGAGGATGATGTCCTTAATTTGCTTGAAAACTGGCTGACTAAAGAAAAATACGATGTCAAAAGGGCTACGTCAGGTTTGGAGGCATTAGGTCAGGTCGGTATCTATGCGCCTGATCTGGTTATTACTGATCTTTACATGGACGGTATGGACGGTATGACATTATTAACCGAGTTACATAATGATAATCCCTTACTCCCGGTTATTATGTTAAGTGGACAGGCTCAAATCCCTGATGCCATCAAAGCTATGCACCTGGGAACATCGGCATTTTTAACAAAGCCAGTCAATCAGAATGAGCTTCTTGAAACGGTCAAAAAAGTCAGCCCAAATTTAAGAGATAAAACAGCATTAAACGGATTTGCAAATAACATTATTTATAAGAGCAAGGAAATGTCGGACATTATCGATATGGCAAGCCTGGTTGCCGATAATGATGTCTCGGTTTTTATTTCAGGTTCTACTGGCTCAGGCAAAGAAGTTATTGCTAAAGCGATTCATGAGGCAAGCTCAAGATCTGGTCGTCGCTTTATTGCGATAAATTGTGGTGCTATCCCGGAGCAATTGCTTGAATCAGAATTGTTTGGTCATGAAAAAGGGGCTTTTACTGGTGCTAATGTTAAACATGAAGGACTGTTTCAAGCTGCAAATGGAGGCACCATCTTTCTTGATGAAGTCGGCGATATGCCACTTGCGTTACAGGTTAAGTTGTTACGGGTTTTACAGGATTTCGAAGTACGACCGGTAGGTTCAACAAAGACTTATCCTATTGATGTCAGGTTAATTTCTGCAACACATAAAAATCTGGAAGACGCTGTAAAAAATGGCGAATTTAGAGAAGATCTTTATTATCGTTTAAAGGTCGTCCCATTAGACATTCCTAACCTTGCTCAACGGCAAGATGATATTTCAGTATTGGCAGAGCATTTTTTGACGGAGTTCTCCAAAAAACATCATCAAAATAAAAAGAAATTTTCACCGGATGCAATAAAATACCTCGTTTCCATGCCCTGGCCTGGGAATGTTCGCCAATTGATTAATGTGATTGATTTGTGTGCTACGTTATCAAAAAACAAAAATATACCTTTAAGTCTGGTTAAAACGGCAGTGCATGATGATCCGGTTCACATGCAGACACTTAAGGAATCGAAACAGGCGTTCGAACGAGGTTATTTATTGAGTGTATTACGTATCACACATGGCCATGTGGCTAATGCAGCTAAAATTGCCGGGCGTAATCGTACTGAATTTTATAAACTATTGAACCAGTATAATATTGAGCCAGCAACGTTTCGTGATAAAAAGCCTGTTGCAAAGGAAACAAACTAAAGGAATAGACTATGTCGGATGAAAAAATTATTGTACAGGTAGACCCTGATTTGGAGGACTTGATCCCAGGGTTTCTTGAGAACCGTAGTTTAGAAGTTGAAAAATTACGTGCTGAATTAGATAAAAATGATTTTGAAAATATTCGTTCAATAGGTCATAGCATTAAAGGTGTTGGTGGAGGATATGGATTTGAACTCATGTCTGAGCTTGGCGCAAACATTGAAACTGCAGCAAAAGAAAATAATACTGATATGATACAGGAAAATATTAATCGATTAGACGATTATCTCAAAAATGTAGAAGTTAAATACGCCTGAATAAAAAAGGTGTTATTTTGAAAAACGATAATAACGAAGGTGTTTCTACCAAGTCTACCTACCTGATAACATTTTTACTTGGACTTGCATTTAGCATTACATTAATGCAAAGCACATGGAAAACTGCGATTGAACGTAAACAAAAAGATTTTCATTTTGAAATTTTGTCAATTCAACAATCCGTGGCTACTAATGTCCTGACAGGCAATGATGTTACTAATAATGTTGCCGCCTTTATATCTTCGAATGATGATATCTCAATAAACCAATTTGAAATTTTTGCGGATGATATTCTTGAGCGATATAAGCATATTGAAGCAATTAATTATTATACGTTTGCTGGTAATGACAGGGTTAATGAGTTCCCATTAATTTATGAACGTGCACGAAATGATACTGGTATATATATTGGTGAAGATATTTACTTTGAACCAAAATATAGAGATGCAATAGACACATCAATAACAACTGGCTCTGTTGTGCCTGCTCCGCCGGAAGTGGAAAATAATATAGACAGAAAATATTGGCTATTCAAGGCAATTTATAGTCAAAACCCTTCAGCGATAAAGAAAAAAAAATATTCCGGTGTGGTTACAGGTATGGTTTCAATATTAGTGTCGCCAACTAAACTTTTAGGCAAAAAAGGTTTGAATAACAGTCTGACTATTACGATGTTTAGTGATACATCAAATATATATGGTCGGCAATTATTATATTTTAATGACCCTAATAAGAAAGATGTCGAGAAGACATGGAAGGTCGACACGCTCACTGAAGAAAAGCTAATTCAGCTTCCTCCCTATTCCATAAAAATAATTATCGAAAAGAATCTTTATTTTTCAGATCTTGAATATCATCTATTACTTGTTGCCCTGTTGATCAGTGTCGGAATTATAATGATGTTGTATGGTTTGGTTCGTGCGAAAGTGCAACAGGAAGAAGAGTTAAAGCATAGAAATACAGTTATTGAACAAAAAGTTGAGGAGCAAACCAAGGAACTTGCTATTGCAAGAGATGAGGCAATCGAAGCTGTCCGCATGAAATCTGAATTTCTTGCAAGCATGAGTCATGAAATCAGAACGCCGCTGAATGCAATTATAGGCATGAGCGATCTTATGTCAGAAACATCACTGACAGACGAACAAAACAGATATGTCAGTGTATTCAGGAAAGCAGGTGATGCGCTATTAGGATTGGTAAACGATATACTTGATCTTTCCAAGATGGAAGCAGAGCAACTTGTGCTGGAAAAAATTCCTTTTAATCTCATGGATGTGATAGAGGAAACTGCCGAAATATATGCACTCAATGCGGCTGATAAGGGAATTGAAATTATTACTGAGATAAGTACGAGTGTTAATGTTAATCGTGTCGGTGATCCTGGCAGGCTAAAACAAATCATACTCAACTTGATAAGTAATGCCTTGAAGTTTACCGATGAAGGCGAAATAGTAATCAGTCTGGCGGCAGAAATTGAAGAAGGCAAAGAAAGTTATTTAATAATCTGTGTTAAAGATACTGGTATTGGTATAGCAAAAGATAAATTGGAAGCTATCTTTGCCAGTTTTTCACAAGCAGACACATCAACCACGCGTAAATATGGTGGCACAGGTTTAGGTTTGACTATTTCAAGGCATTTAGTTGGAATGATGAATGGTGAAATTTGGGTAGAAAGTGAAGAGAACAAAGGCAGTCGTTTTTATGTCAAGATTGAATTGCCAGAACAAATTGATCAAACCCAAGGGGCAATCATTAGACAAGACCTTACTAACAAAAATATATTAATCCTTGATTCAAGAATAAGTGTTTGTGACAGTATTGCAAAGCAACTCATTATATCAGGTGCAATATGTCATAAAGTGATTAATACCGATGAAGCAAACACTATCCTGGAACAGGGAGTGAATCCCGATATTATTATGATCGAGAGCCGTTTAGCCTTTATGGAAGATGAGCTCAGCAATTTTGTATCTGAAGTGAAACAAAAAAATATACTTATTTTATTAGTAAACCCGAAAGATATGAGCAGGCATTCAAGAACGGCTAAAGAAAATGGAATTGACCGGATGTTGCTTAAACCGGTTAAATGCAGGGAATTATTTCGCTATATAAATCAGATACTCAAGCCTGGTGATCAAAAGAAGAAAGAACTTATCGAAGATGCAGCTCAAGATGAGAAGATTACACCGAAGCATATCTTGTTGGTTGAAGACAATCCCGACAATAGATTATTAATAAAGGCGTACCTAAAGAAAACACCACATAAGCTAGATGAGGCAGAAAATGGTGCTATTGCAGTCGATATGTATAAACAGGGTAGTTATGATTTAGTTTTTATGGATGTTCAAATGCCAGTGATGGATGGACATGAAGCAACAAAACTAATACGGGCATGGGAAGTAGAACAACACAAGAAGCGTACAGTCATTGTTTCATTAACAGCACATGCTATCAAAGAAGAAGTCGATAAATGTATCGCCGCAGGCTGTGATACACATCTTAGTAAACCAATCAAAAAGGCGACGTTGCTGCAAACGATTGAAGAGCTGAGCTAGAAGTTCTCAAAACCGTCGTACGACAACGACGAAATTACACTAAAATCGTATTATTACGTTGGTTGAGTTATTCCAGTCAACTTAATGTTGTGTTGTATTCTTCATTCTAAGTATTTGTTATCTAATCAATAAAGACAAATTTCTCTAGGAGAAATTCGACATGTAATTTATCTGATTTACTCTGGCACAGCGATTGCGATAGATCATGGAAACATAAGGTCTAGAGAGTCAAATTCACATGGTAAAATTATTTGGATTTAGAATTACCCCATTTTTTCTTTTTATTTTAGGTTTGGAATGTCTGGCATTAGTAGTGTCCATTTACCTGGGTGTTTTATTGTACAAAGACACAACAACTATTATTCCACTAGAGTCTATAGATCATTCAATTTATTCAGGTCTGTTGCTAATTATTCTCATCTCTATTTTAACGCCAGGTTTTTTTTACCAGACCAGAGTTATTAATAAGATTAAGAAGTCTATCAGTGAAAAAGTAACGGGTCTTATTGGCGCTGTGATTACGATGATGATTCTCTTATATACCAGTAGCACATCATTAGATTCAAAAGCATTTTTTATCGCCGCTTTATTAAGTGCCTGCGTTGGTTTAGCAATTAATCAGGCTGGATTATTTAGTAGATATTGGCGGTTTTTGGTACGGTCTGGCGTAAATTAAACAATAAGTTTTGATAATGATTTAAATTCTGGATGCGAAGCATCTCGTAACCATTCAAACAATACGGATTCAGTATTTAGTAATACACATCCTGCCTGATTTAACCTTAACACTGTCATTTCATAGCTTGTCGATAGGCGAGAGGCAATTGCATCAGTTACAACGAATACATCATATCCTTCGGCCATTAACTCTATCGCACTTTGTAATACACAAATATGTGCTTCAATACCTGTCAGTATAATTTGCTTTTTGTTAATTTGATTCAGATGTTCGGGAAGTTTGTCTGCACCAAGACAGGAAAATCGGGTTTTATCAAATTTTTTTGATGAATCAGTAAGTTTATCCGCAATGAATTCTTCAATCGGCCCCAGGCCTTTGGGATATTGTGCTGTGGCAATAACCGGGACATTCAATTGATTTGCCGCATTTAATAATATGGTGGTGTTTTTTCTTAAACGTGATATTGCTTTTTCAGGAATGGCAGAACTTAATTTTGCCTGGACATCAATAATAATCAGACAACTATTATTTACATCACATATTGAGGGATTGTTCGTATGTCCACTCATTACTAAATTAGCCAGGCATTTATGAGTTTAAGATCATCCGTAGATAATGTGCCTGCAGCTTGTTTTAGCTTAAGTGTGTTTAATATGTAATCGTATTTGGCCTTACTATGATTGCGGCGTGCTTCGGATGTTGCCCGTTGCGAAGCAACCACATCGACAGCAGTACGTGTTCCTACCTCAAAGCCGGCTTCAGTTGCTTCTAATGCTGTTTCACTTGAAACGACAGCTTGATTTAATGCCGTTACCTGGCTTATTCCAGAAATAACACCTAGATAAGCTTCTCGAGTAAGGCGCTGCGCAGAACGTCTGGCCTGCTCAAGAGAGAGCATTGCTATATTATAATTTTCATGTGCTTCTCGTGTTTGTGAATTGACTAATCCACCAGAATAAATGGGAATATTTAATTCCAGCCCTACAGATGTTGAGTGGATTTTGGTTGAGCCAAAACGTCCACCCGAAGAGTCATAATCCTGTGATGCAACTAAATCAAGTGTTGGATAATGTCCGGCCGATTGGCGCTTAATTTCTTCTCTAGCCGTTTTTGTGGCGTGGTTAGCTGCAATCACTCCCAGGTTTTGATCCAGAGATAACTGTGTCCAACTATCAATTGTTTCCGGGTCGGGACGTACCAGCGACATATTGTCACCCAGGACATCAAATGCAGTTACATAATCGCCGGTTAATTCGCGTGTAGCTTCTTGCGCATTATCAATTGCGTTGATTGCCTGAATTTCCTGAGCTACAGCAAGGTCATAACCAGCCTGTGCCTCTTGTACATCAGTTATAGCACTTAATCCAACTTCAAAGCGTTGATTAGCTTGTTCCAGTTGCCGGCTAAGTGACATTACCTCTGTTTGTGCAAATTCAAGATTGTCCATACTGGCTAATACATCAAAATATCGTTCAGCAATACGAACGATTAAATCCTGTTGCGCTTCGACAAGTTCTGCTTCCGCTTGTTTAATTTCACTATCGGCCTGATCCAGGGCGATAAAACGATCGCGCCTAAACAAGGGTTGAGAAACGCTTAAGGTGTAACCGCGAGTATTAAAATTTACTTCACCACTAGAACCAAATGTACTGGCTGAAGAAATATCTTGATCAAGTCGAGTGCTGTTGGCATTTAGGTTTACAGATGGAAGTAATTGGGATAAAGCCTGGGGACGTGATTCAAGCGTAGCACGATGTGACGCTATTGCCTGTAAAAACACAGGATCATTTTTTTCTGCGAGTTGATAGACACTAAATAAATCTGCAGCCAAACAATTTACTGAAAGCAAGAAAGCTGATGCCAGACTGACAACAAGTGTATTGAAATGATTAATGTTCATAAAAACGAGTTTATTATAATTATAATTATATTTATATTTACAAGTTATGCCATTTAATACTGAGCCATATCAGTATCAACTGATTCAGCCCATGCATCAACGCCGCCATCAAGATTTATAATTTGTTTGTAGCCATTATTTTCCAGAAAGTTGGCGATTTGAAGACTACGTATTCCGTGGTGACAAATAATGACTATCTCATCGTCAGACTTAAATGAGTCCAGCATTCTCTGAACATTAGACATGCTAATATTAGTCGAGCCTTTAATATGACCTATCTCATATTCCCATGCTTCACGTACATCTAATAGCACAGGGTTTTCGCCAGCATCAAGTTTTATTTTAAGTTCTTTAGGCGTTATTGTTTGCATGGAGTTTAGAATTCAAATGTTTCTTCTTGCTCTGAACCAATCAATGCAGGCAAATCTATTTCAAATAAACTTTTTGTTGAGTAATCCGAATCACTTTGTTTTGTTAGTACACAAGCATCCATTGCCGGCGACTGGCCAATAATGACAAACATTCGTCCACCATCATTAAGTAAGTTTAAAAAGCGCTCATCCATTTTTGCTAATGAGGCGGTTAATACAAGCACATCGTATTTTTCGATTTGACCAAATAAATCATATACGTTAGTGCTTTCGAGTTCGATATTGCTCAAGCCGGCTTTTAATATTTTGTCATTAGCCGTATTAATAAAGTCGGGAAATATATCAATACTCTTAACGTGTTTTGCAGATTTTGCCAGCAGGGTAGTTAAGTAGCCACAACCTGTGCCCACTTCCAATACAGTCTCATTAGCTTTTAACGCAAGGGATTGTAAAAGGCGTGCTTCAACTTTAGGAGTCATGGTTGTTTGTTCATGGCCAAGTGGAATGCGTGTGTCAGCAAATGAAAGTTCTTGATAGGAATCAGGGATAAATTCTTCACGATGAATTTCATTCAAAAGATCCAGAACGTCCATATCGAGGACTTCCCATGTGCGGATCTGCTGTTCAATCATGTTTGATCGGGCTTGTTCTATATCCATATGCTTAATCTCTCTAGATGCATTAAATGTGGTTGTAGTTATTAATCGTATTATATAGCATGTCATCAAGCTAGGGGCGCCTTTGTAGGCTGAGATTGACCCTTGAACCTGATCTGGTTAGTACCAGCGTAGGGAAGCAAGCATCTTGCCATGATCATAAACATGGGCGCTCATAATATAATTCTTTTACTCTAAAAGAGGCTATTTTGATGAGTGCACAACCTGATTCCATATTGAGTAATACGGCAACAGTCGATAAAAAAGCCGTCGAAGCGATACCAAATTCCAAAAAAATACACGTTATCGGCTCAAGATCTGATATTCGGGTGCCTATGCGCGAAATTTCTTGCTCGCCAACACAAACTCAAACTGGTCTCGAAGAAAATACATCAATCACTGTTTATGACACATCCGGTCCTTATACTGACCCTGAAGCAAAAATTGACATCCGCAAAGGTTTACAGCCTTTAAGGGCAGAATGGATTGTTGAACGAAATGACACGGTTGAACTTGATGGGCCAAGCTCTGATTACGGCGTTGAACGTCTGAATAACCCTGAATTACAGAAATTACGTTATGCACAGCCACCAAAACCACGCGTAGCCAAAACAGCTGCCAATGTTTCACAAATGCACTATGCGAAAAAAGGGCTTATTACTCCGGAAATGGAATTTATCGCAATTCGTGAGAATCAACGCCTGAATGAATATAAGGATGAAGCTTTATTAAAGCGGCATGCCGGTGTTCCATGGCAAAGTAATTTACCAGAACAAGTCACGCCTGAATTTGTTCGAGATGAAGTGGCAGCAGGTCGAGCCATCATTCCAAATAATATAAACCACCCAGAATCTGAACCGATGATTATTGGGCGTAATTTTTTAGTAAAAATTAATGCCAATATTGGTAATTCAGCTCTTGGTTCAACAATAGAAGAAGAAGTAGAAAAAATGACCTGGTCAATTCGTCATGGCGCCGATACGGTGATGGATCTCTCTACAGGAAAAAACATCCATGAAACGCGTGAATGGATAGTTAGAAATTCACCCGTTCCTATTGGTACTGTGCCAATTTATCAGGCACTGGAAAAGGTTAATGGTAAAGCAGAAGATTTAACTTGGGAAATTTATAGAGATACTTTGATCGAACAAGCAGAGCAAGGTGTCGATTATTTTACTATTCATGCCGGTGTTCGTTTGGCGTATATCCCGTTAACAGCAAAACGTGTTACCGGTATCGTTTCTCGTGGTGGTTCAATACTGGCTAAATGGTGTCTATCGCATCATAAAGAAAACTTTCTCTATACGCATTTCGAAGACATCTGCAAATTAATGAAGCAGTATGATGTCGCATTTTCATTAGGAGATGGCTTGCGACCTGGTTCTTTAGCTGATGCAAATGATGAAGCGCAATTTTCAGAATTAGAAACCTTGGGTGAGCTAACTAAAATAGCCTGGAAACATGATGTACAAGTAATGATCGAAGGTCCGGGTCATGTGCCGATGCATATGATCAAGGAGAATATTGATAAAGAAATAGATGAATGTCATGAAGCACCTTTCTATACATTAGGTCCACTAACAACAGACATTGCACCGGGTTATGATCATATTACCTCTGCCATTGGTGCGGCGATGATCGGGTGGTATGGCACGGCGATGTTATGTTATGTCACACCGAAAGAGCATTTAGGCTTGCCCAATAAAGATGATGTTAAAGAAGGGATTATTACTTACAAGATAGCAGCACATGCAGCTGACTTAGCCAAAGGTCATCCTACAGCACAAATCAGAGATAATGCTTTATCAAAAGCACGATTTGAATTTCGTTGGGAAGATCAATTTAATCTTGGACTTGATCCGGATCGGGCAAAAGATTTCCATGATGAAACTTTACCAAAAGAAGGTCATAAAATTGCTCATTTCTGTTCGATGTGTGGTCCAAACTTTTGTTCGATGAAAATTTCACAAGATGTCCGTGATTATGCAGATGAGCAAGGTATGGAAAACATGGACGATGCAATTAAAAAAGGAATGGATGAAATGTCGAAGGAGTTTAAGGAAAAGGGTGGTGACATATATAACAAACTCTAATCGGGGACAGACCACGGTTTTCTATGATGTGATACACTTTCGTCAGCTCATATGGATTGAGCATCTTTCAAACAAGGAGGTTTATTATGCCACGTCGAGCTCGATTGGCTATTGCAGGCATTCCCTGGCACATCATTCAACGTGGAAATAATCGCACGGCTTGTTTCTACACTGACGATGATTATCGTTATTATCTAGCCAGGTTAAAAGAACAGGCCATAAAACACCACTGTGAAATCCATGCTTATGTATTGATGACGAATCATGTTCATTTATTACTCACACCCCTAAAAGCAGAAAGTGCATCATTATTGATGAAACACCTTGGGCAACGTTACGTACAATATATTAATAAAACCTATCATCGTAGTGGCACATTATGGGAAGGACGTTTCCGTTCTTGTTTAATGCAAGAAAGCGAGTACGTGTTGGCATGTCATCGTTATATTGAACTTAATCCGGTTCGTGCAGCGATGGTAAAAGATCCTTCTGAATTCCCGTGGTCTAGTTATCGAACTAATGCTTTAGATGAAGAAAACACGTTATTGACACCACACTTTCTCTATAATGGTTTGGGACATAATAAAGAAGAAAGGCAAGCTGCGTATCGAGAGTTATTTCAAGCGCATCTAGAAGACAAAATAATTAATGACATACAGAAAGCAACCAATGGCAATTTTGTGTTAGGTAATGAAAAATTCAAACAAGAAATAGAAATGATGCTAAAACGACGAGCAAGACCGGGTAAGTCTGGTCGGCCAAGAAACGACTAGAGGAAAGCGATATCTTAAACGGTACTAAAACCGTGGTCTGTCCCCGATTAACTGGTTTAGCGTTTGATTTATTACAATACAAACAACGGCCATGAAAAAACCGGGCACGAGTTCATATAAATCAAACAACGCATAGCTTGAATCAATATTCTTCCAGATGATGACAGTTAGTCCTCCAGTGATCATTCCAATTATCGCTGAACTTTTAGTCATCGATTTCCAAAACAAGGATAAAAGAATAACCGGACCAAAGGTCGCACCGAAGCCTGCCCAAGCATAGGCAACTAAATCGAGTACATTGTCGTCAGATTGCAAGGCAAGTACGAGAGCACAAAGAGTGATTATTATTACAGCTACTCGACCAATGTTAATTAAATTTTCTTCACTCTTATACAATTTATAGATGTCTTCAGTTAATGCTGATGAGGCAACTAATAACTGTGAGTCTGCAGTACTCATAATTGCTGCAAGAATGGCAGCAAGACATATCCCTGCTGGTATGGGATGTAATAGTAAGTGAAGTAACTCAATAAACACTTTTTCGCTGTCACTGGCATGTAATTGATTTTCTAATAACACGATTCCGCAAAAACCAATGATCAATGCACATGCAAGGGCAAGCAATGTCCATGTGAGTGCTATGCGACGGGCAGAGGGAATAAGCTGAGGCGATTGTATTGCCATAAAGCGAATGAGGATATGAGGTTGCCCAAAATAACCCAGCCCCCAAGCTAGTAAAGAGATTATTCCAATGATGCCGAGTGATTCACCTGATATTAATGTAAAGACATTATTTAGTTCAGGATTGATAGTCGACATAGATGAAAATAAAGCATCAAAACCATGAATGCTGTAAATAGAAATAATGGCGACATAAGATAATGCCAAAGCCATCAACAGACCTTGAATAAGATCGGTCCATGAAACAGCGAGAAAGCCACCAACACAGGTATAGATGAGAATGGTTATTCCACCAATGATGACTGCCCATGTGTAAGGTAGTCCGAATACAGACTCGAATAGTTTTCCACCAGCAACTAAACCGGAACTGGTATAGAACAAATAAAATATCAGGATAAATATTGCTGAGATCATTCGAAGTGAATGACTATTATCTTTAAATCGATATTCCAGATATTCAGGTAAGGTTAATGCGTTATTTAATGATTCAGAATCAATACGAAGTCGCGGCGCAACTAAATACCAATTGAGACAAGTGCCAACAAACAAGCCAACGGCAATCCAGATTGCTTCGAAGCCTGCAAGATAGGCATAGCCGGGTAATCCTAATAATAACCAGCCACTCATATCAGAAGCACCAGCACTGATCGCAGTAGTCCAACTTCCCAGTCTTCGGCCACCAAGAATATAATCGGAGAAATTGTGTGTGTTACGCCAGGCAGTCCATCCTATTGCAAAAATAATAAGTAAATAACAGGCAAAGGTAATGAAAATAATGGTTTGGTTTGTCATTGTTTAAATAATCACTATCAATCAGCCACAGAGTTCACAGAGCACACAGAGAATAAATATAAAAGTAATTATTTGTTTTACTGTAGAGCTGTATTCTTAAGTTTTTCCTCTGTGCCCTCTGTGGTATTTTTCTAGATCGTTTCATGACAAGGAAAGAATTTTTTAGATGGAATATATTGCGTAATAATGTCTTTGCAAAACTCAAGCATGTCATCACGAATTTCAGCCGGATAGCCGATGCTATTATTTTCTTCAGTAAGCGGCGATGAAAAAAGTTTTTCATCAGGATAAAGCTTTTCAAGTTTACGAAAATAAGATTTCGGTAAGCGAAAGCTGCCCAGACTAACGGAATGTAATAAATCAGGGTTTATTTTTGCAAAGACATTATTGAATAATTCAGTGTATTCATTGTTGTAATCCTTTGTGTAGATGAGTGGGTCAAAACGCAAACCGATGTTCCAGCCTGCTTGTTGTAAATCAATAATGGACTGCAATCGTTTATCTACATTCGGTGCTTTATGTTCCAGTGTCTTTGCAATTTTGTCGGGTGTGAAACTAAAAGCAATTACACAGTTCTGAATAGGGTCTCGTTTTAATAAGCTTCGTATTTGTGTGCTCTTGGTGCGTAATTCGAGTAATGCTTGCGGATTCTTTTCAAAGAAAGGCAAAAAATCTTGTGTGAAATTTGTAACGGGGTCCAGTGCTAGACTATCGCAATCATAACCAGAAAAAAAATGAACGGCTTCATTTTTGTGTTTGCTGACTAACGATTTCATATCATCGATAAAGTCTTCGTAGTTAACAAACAAGACATAATGTGCTGACTGAAACATACCTTGCAGAAAACAATAGCGACAGTCATACAGGCAATTCAGCATATGTGAAAAATAATAATTATGTTCTGCACCGATGCTATATTGTTTGGGTGTCTCCAATACCAGACCTTTATGTTTTCTGGCTAGGATTAACGCAGCTTGTTGTTTCTGTAATCTAAAGTTTTGTGCTTTACGATTAAATATTTCACCGTAACGGCCGCATGATATTTTTGCCGCCTCCGGAAACCGCTCAAGAATGGCTAAGGTACGAGGATGTTCTGCAATTTCTTCTTCGATATATATGGTGCTAATCATAAATAACAAACTCAGAGTTATTTAAGTTATCTTCCAATGCATTCAAAACCAGTTTTCCAGTTTTAAGCTCAGAGCTGAAATCTATGGCATCTTGATCGGGAAAACGTACTAGCCATTGTCGTAGTAATCGTAATAATTGATTCTGTTCAGACTGTGTGAAATGCCATTTCTTAATAATTGTTTGATAGTGTTTCGGCTCAGCATTAATTGAAGCTATTTCAATTGCCAGGGGCTGAAGTGAATCCAGAATAGAGTCAATGGTTTTCGTGTGAGCACCAATTAGTTGTTTGACACTCTCCGCATTTATCGTTGTTGCGGGTTGTTCCGAATTATCTGAAATTATTTTTAGACAGTGAATAAGTTCTGCCGTGCCAAGACGTATTGCCATTTGATAGAAGCCGGATGCCTCCATATCAAATAGTGATGATTGATAATCAGTGGAGGGCTTATCTAAAGTAATTAAGGCTGTGCTATGACATGATGATTTAAATAATATTTGTGGATACCAGCAAGCATTGTTTTGATCATCGGTTATTTTATTAATTAATCGTGCTTCACCAATAGGAATGTTTGCATGTCCAGCAACTCCAATATTTAACCAGATATCATCTGGGGCGGTGTTAAGACAGGCGTGATGATAACTAATAGCCGCAGCCGCATTAATCTTACTTACACCTGTTATAGTTAAACTTATTTTCTCATCTTTCGATTGATAGAGGCGAAATAAATTGTGTTGTTTTAATTCCAATAAATTGAAATGTTGAATGAGGGGATAGGCTTCACAAGGAAGGGCGCAAAAAAGATGAATCATAATGATTTATTTTAGTTATTCTTTATTTGTAAGACTTTATTTATAAAAGTTTGCCATGTTTTATCAGGTGTCCATACGGACAACATATCTTGCGTGGCAATCTCGTTATTACAATCCTGTTTAATGATGCGATATAAATAAACAAAACAGGCCACGCGCCAATTATAGGCGCAATGAACTAATATTGTTTTACTATTATGTTGCTCCATTGTATTGAAAAAAAGTTCCAGCTCAGGTGTATTCGGTTTTTTGAAATCCACAGGGATATGGATATAGTCCAAATTTTTTTCATGAGCGATTTCTGCTTCATTACTAATGGCATTCGGCGAGTCCGTTCTTGCCAGATTAATAATCGTTTTAATACCCGCTTGATGAATTAATTTAAAATCATCAACCGTTGGTTGACCCGAACTGTGAATCTTGTCTGATATCTGGCGATAGTTGTGTAGTGTTTCAAGCATACTGTTTTGTTAAGGCCTCAAATTTCTCACAATAGATATTGTTGCCGTGTTTTTCTGCGCCTTTTAAAAAAATCGCAATTTTTTTCAATAACATATTAATAGCTGCTTGCCGGTCGGTTTCATTCAAGCAATCGGCTTCAATAATATTTTGCAAAGCAGTAATACGAAAACGATCCATACCCCAATGTTTTTGTGATAATTGATCGTCATGTCCGCCATATTTATTTGTCAGTGGCTTTTCAAGATATAACAGCGGATATCTTGAACATATTCGTAACCACATATCATAATCTTCACAAGCCGGCAGATTTTCATCAAACAGACCAATCTCATCAAACAATTCTTTTTTAATGATGACGGAAGAAGGTGATATTGCACAAAGTGGTAAACAGTGTTGGAAGATAAAGCCACCCTGTTTTTGATGCTTCTTGTGCTGATTTAATACAATGCCATCACGAAACCAGATTTCATTAGTATGACAAATCAAATATTCCGGCTTTGCCTGTAGTGCCTCTGCTTGCAGTGCCAATTTATCAGTTTGCCAACTATCGTCAGAATCCAGTAATGCAAGCCAGCTGCTTTTTGCCTGTTTAATTCCTGTATTTCTTGCGGCACTGACGCCGCTATTGCTTTGATAAATATATGTTACTTGTGGGTAACGGTTTTCGATTATATTTTGCGTATCATCAGTGGAACCATCATCAACAACAATAATTTCATTTGCCGCCAAAGATTGAGCCAGTACCGATTCAAGAGCGCGTTGCAGAAGGTCTGCTCTATTATAGCTGGGAATGATTACTGCAATATCAAACATGCCAAATTTTCAGGTTTACCGTTAGAATAGACTGCTCAAGATAAACGACTCGTAAAATAAATGAAACGACTTAAAGATAAAATTGCAGTCATTACCGGTGCCAGCAATGGTATTGGTCGGGGTATTGCTCAGGCGTTTGCTCAGGAAGGGGCGGATGTTGTCGTGAACTATATGCAATCTAAAGATCGGGCAGATGCCCTCGTTCAAGAGATAACAGAATCAGGAAGTAGTGCTATCGCTGTACAGGCAGATATGGCGAAGCAAGAAGATATCAATCGATTAATCAAGACGACGATGGATGAGTTCGGTTGTATTGATGTCTGGGTTAACAATGCCGGCGCGGATATTCTTACCGGTTCCGGTGCAGACGCAGCAATTGATGAAAAGCTGGAACAGCTTATCGAGATTGATCTTAAGGGAACCATCAACGCATGTTGGTCGATTTCTCCAATAATGAAAGATCAAGGCCATGGTGTCATTGTCAATATGAGTTGGGATCTGGCTACGCATGGTTTTCAGGGAATAAATCCACAGATATTTGCGGCTACAAAGGCCGGTATATTAGGGTTTACTCGTTCGTTCGCAAAGACCGTCGGGCCTGAAATTCGAGCGAATATGGTTTCACCCGGCTGGATTACAACTGCCTTTGCTGAAGAACACATGGATGATGACTATTTTCAGGCACGCATTAATGAAATTCCTTTAGGACGTTTTGGAAAACCGGAAGATGTTGCTACAGCAGTAGTTTTTCTTGCTTCCGACGAATCGTCCTATTTAACCGGTGAGACGATTAAGATTAATGGGGGACTCGTTTAGTAGGCAAGATCGAGATAATTGATCCAGATCAATTTGACTGGAAGTTATGCGTGCTATATAAATTGATGAATAGATTCCATATCTATGGGGGGTAGATATGGAAGAATATCTGGACACAGACGTTGTTTTATCCTTAATTTTCTTTCCTCCATTTCAACGAGCAGGGCTGAATAGTAAGTTCTACTATTCACAATCATACAAAGGAATTAATTTGCCTCTATTTTTCTAACATCGGCAACTATCCTCAGTTTTCAGGCAATAGATAAATACATACGTGCTTAAGTGAACCAGACATATAATAAATTTATTATAAATCAATAACTTAATAAAAGTATCTTCTGTGTCTAGGGTAATCGTATATTAGGATAAGTCTACATGAACGTTTTGGCACGATATTAGCTATAAATCTGATTAACATTTACCTTCTGTTGGAATTTAAATTATGGACGAAATGAATTATAAGTTAAGAGACGAAGAATCAGCGCGAATAAGCTGTACACTTAATAATACAGCTACAGCAATCTTTATAATGACCCCAGAGCTTGAGATAGCTTATCTCAATACTGCTTCAGCTAATTTTCTTAAGGAATATACAAAGGCCTTTTCTTCTATTTATCCAGGAATGAATCCTGAACATGTTGTCGGAATGAATTTAGAAGAGATGGGTATTATTCCTGACGATAAGATTGCAAGGTTGAAAGACCCAGAAAAATTACCCTATGCTAAATTTGTTGATGTTGGTGATGAGAAATTTCATGTGACAATAAACCCACTGTTTGACGATGGCGGAAAGTTTATTGGCTCTGCCGGAGAATGGTGGTGGGCAACAGAATATCTAAATAGTCAGGAAGACACACAAAAAGTGACTGAAATGAATGGCGCGATAGAGGTTATTGATAATATTACTTTTCAAAGTGACATCCTTTCTATGAATGCTGCTGTAGAGGCGGCAAATGCGGGAAAGCATGGTCAAGCCTTCGGAATCATTGCCAAGGAGATGCGCGAACTGGCTCAAAATACCCGAACTGTAATGAAAGAACTCAAAAGTAGTATGAGTGGATAAACTTCTATTTAATCAATTCTACTGCCTTTCTAATAATGTAATAAAGAATGAATATTGTATTGCGATAGTTTTTCTCTGCCGTTAAGAAAGTCCAGTTCTATAACAAACGCACAGGCTACAACTTCAGCCCCCAACTTTTCAACTAATTCACAACTTGCCGCAGCAGTGCCGCCAGTGGCTAATAAATCATCGACTAATAAAACGCGATCGCCTTTTTCCAGCGCATCAATATGTACTTCTAGTGATGTGGAACCGTATTCGAGATCATAAGACATGGATTCAACATCGTAGGGGAGTTTCCCTGGTTTGCGTAAAGGGATGAAACCGATACCCAGTTCCCATGCGGCTAAACTACCGAAGATAAAGCCGCGTGCTTCCATTCCGGCAACAGCGGTAATATTTTCTGCCATGAAAGGTTGAATCAATCGATTTACCGAAAGTTTTAACATGGCCGCATCTTTAACCAGCGGCGTAATGTCTTTGAACTGTATACCAGGCTCAGGAAAATCGGGGATGTTTCGAATATAAGCTTCCAGGTGTTCCATATAGGTCTCCGTCTGATTTGTCTCTATAATAACGGCTTGTGAAACAATAAGGAATATTGAGATTTTATAATGTTCTGGACTTAAATCTAAAAAATCATGAAATCATTTGAATCAATATACGAAAAAGCAGTTGACCGTTGTGATGGAGAGAAAGCAGTTGAGAATATTTTACCTAAATCACGCACTATTAAACAACTTAAGAAACTAAGCGATGCTTTTTGCTTGTCGAATATGACTTGCCGTATTTTTCAGGCAGGTTTAAATCGTAAAATGATTGATAATAAATGGCCTGCTTTTGAAGAAGTGTTTCATCAATTTGATGTCGACGTTGTGCGTATGATGAGCAATGAACAGTTGGAAGCTTTAATGAATGAAAAACGAATCGTTCGTCACTGGGGCAAGATACAAAGTGTGCGCTATAACGCGCAGGCGATATATGACATGAATGTAGAGCAGGATGGTTTTGTCAATATACTTGCTGAATGGCCTTCTGATAATATTGTTGCCTTTTGGGATGTCTTAAAAAAACAATTTAAACAATTAGGCGGTGCTTCTGGTCCTTATTTTTTACGACGGGTTAAAAAAGATTCTTTTTTATTAACGGGAGATGTCATTAGAGCGATGATGGCTTGGGGAGCAATAGACGAAGTGCCTAAGAATAAAAAACAGAAACAACATGTTCAAAATTGTATGAATGAATGGCATGCTGAAAGCGGCAGAGCTTATTGTCAGATCAGTATGATTTTAGCACTGTCGGTGGATTAATATGGGACGTTGGCGAGCACCTGCACCAAAATCTGCGCCGTATATTACGCCGGAAGGTTATAAGAAACTTGAGCAGGAAACGGCAGAGCTTTGGACTAAACGCAATGAAGTCGCGAAAGCAGTGACAGCAGCAGCAGCGGAGGGTGATCGTTCAGAGAATGCTGAATATATCTATCGTAAAAAACAATTACGCGAAATTGATTCTCGTCTTGGCTATTTACAACGAAGAATGCCGAACTTAACTGTTGTTATAGAAGTCGAGGATAAACAACGTATTTTTTTTGGCGCATGGGTGACGCTGGAAGATAAAGAGGGAAAGGAATCGCTCCATCGTATTGTTGGTGCCGATGAATTTGATCAAGATGAACAATTCATTACGGTTGATTCACCGTTGGCTAAACTGCTATTAGGTAAAATGTGTGATGATGAAATCATTCTTGAAAAATTGGGAACAAAACACGCTTTATTTGTTACTAATATTGAATATAAAAATTAGGAGAAGTCATTAAATGATTAAACAAATACTGTTTTTGTTAATTCTTTTTACAGCTTCTGTAGTTAATGCTGCAGAAGAGTTGCAGGATATTTTTTCTATTAGCGTTGAAAAACCGGGTGAAGAAGTTTATCAGTCGGTATACAAGTCTCTGGAAGAATCGCGTTTTTATGTCATATTCGAAGCGAATATAGGTAAAAATCTGGCGCGTAATGCTGAACGTTGGGGCGATGAATATAACAAGAATAAGTTCGAAATGGTTAAAACGATGGTGGTATGTAATGCTTATTATGCCAATCAGGTAATGAATCTTGCACCGAAATTGATGGCGTTATGCCCATTGACAATTACGGTGATGTATAAAGAAGGGCAAAGTACGGTTTTGTTTAAAAAATTAACACTGACCGCGGAAGGCAGTGCTGCTGAAGAGATTTTATGGGAAGTTGAGAATACAATTATTGCTGCCATTGAGAATGGCGTTGCTCAGTAGTTACAATTTTCTTTATGTGGACTCGTGACTAACCAGATTACCGAGTTTATTCATCCAGCCATTATCTACGAATTCTGATTCAACCAGCTTGGTCAAATTAATATAATCAGTTTTTCCCGTACCTAATACAGGGATACTATCGACTATCATTATTTTTTTCGGGATAGTTAATTCACCCATTTGTTTGCTCTTGCAGGTTATTTGTAATTCTTTCCGTTCAGCGGCTTTGTTTTCAGTGACAAGAATGATTTTTTCACCTTTACGTTCATCGAATATAGCAACAGCAGCATGATTAATATTTGGCCAGGTGAGCATCGCCAGCTCTTCTACCGCAGTGAGGGAGACCATTTCACCACCGATCTTCGCAAAACGTTTAGCGCGACCCAGAATAGTGATATAGCCTTCATCATCAATGTCGGCAATATCGCCGGTATCGTACCAACCAGCACCACGTTCAGTGGATGGTGGTTGTAGTTGTCCAGGTTGATCGTGTAGTAAATAGCCTAGCATGATATTAGGACCGCTAACGATCAGATTGCCCCCACGATCAATACCATCAACCGGTTTAATATAACATTCCATATCAGTTATGATTCGACCAACGGTGCCAGGTTTGTATATCAACTCATTATTTACCGAAATAACCGGGCTGGTTTCAGTAACGCCGTAACCTTGCAGAACACGAAGACCAAATTTGTTTATCCAGGTGTTGACTGTGTCATCATGTAATTTTTCAGCGCCTGCCACGATATATCGCAATGAAATAAAGTCATAGGGGTGAGCATAACGCGCATAAGCTTTTATAAATGTATTAGTACCGAACAATATGGTCGCACCCAATTGATAAACCAGATCTGGAATAACACGATAGTGTAGTGGGCTTGGATAGAGAAAGATCTTACCTCCAGCATACAAGGGCATTAAGCATCCAGCGTTGAGACCGAATGAATGAAACAAAGGTAAGCAGTTAAATATACAATCAGATGGTTTGAAATTGATATGGCAAAGTGTCTGGGCAAAATTTGATAACAGGTTTCTATGTGAGAGAACAACACCTTTTGGATGACCTTCAGAGCCTGAGGTAAATAAGATAATCGCCGGGGTATCTGGATTTGTATTTAAATTTTGACGGGCATAATACTTTGCCGGATTTCTGGACATATACAATGCATTGAGCTTATTTATTATGCTTATATCCTGTTTCAGATCTTCCAGATAAATGACGGTATAATTTTTTTCAAGATCGTTTGCCAATTCTTCCAAATGAGCATTTTCTATAAAGCGTCTTGATGTGTAGATGATTTTAATCTGCGCTGTTTCACAAGCACGAGTCATTGCAAGTGTGCCAGCAGAAAAATTCAACATTGCCGGAATGCGACCAATAAATTGCAGTGCAAAAAAGACCGTAGGTGTAGCATTAACATTGGGTAGCATGATGCCAACATGTTCTCCGGCCTGTGTCTGTTTTTTTATCAGGCGGCTGAGCAAGATACTACGTAGAATTAAATCCTTATAAGCCAGTTTTTCCCGATTGATATCTTCAATAATTTCTTTTTTCTTGCCAAAACGATGACTGGACTCGATCAATGCCAGGTACAATGTTGAATGCTGGTTAACACTGGAATAAATTATTTTATACATCAATTCTTGCAGTTGTGTCGCCGCCGTTTTCCTGCGTTCATGACCGCTATGATGGGAAGGAATATTTAATTTTTCTGGAGGAAGCACAGTCATGGTTACTTTTGGGAACCAGAATACTATCTCACGACCTTTCATATACGAGAGGCGACTATACTGTGCACCTTCTATTGATATCGGCAGTATCATGGCATCACTTTTATCTGCTATTAATCCGGGTCCCTCATAAACTTTCATCAAGGAGCCGGTTATAGTTATTCGTCCTTCAGGGAAAATGACGGCCTTTCTATCTTGTTTGAGAAATTTGATCATGGCCTTGACCGAAAGGGGATTGCCTGGATCCATTTCAAATAGTTCTACAAAAGATAATAAGGGTTTAAATATCTTTATAGCTGCTATTTGAGTGTTGATTGCGAAAGTAGGTGTTTCCGGTAGCCAGGCATACAGCAGAACACCATCCAGTAGTGAGGTATGGTTGGCAATGATTAAGACGCGATCACCGGCCTTTTGGTAGTTTTCCATGCCGCTGACTTCGACGCCATATAACAGACGAAGCAATAGACGAAGAAATAATTTTAGTAGATAGACCATGGATGCCATTGTACGTAAATATGGAAAAGAATTCGTTAGATTCTTGAATTTCTAACGATTAGTACAGACAATTTCCTGCTGTTATATTGGTATCAGGCTCCCGCTATGGTTTGCTGAACGATTAAACTTTGCCCTGGTTGTAAATGTTTGCTCTTCTTTAGATTGTTCCATTTAAGTAAATCTTTAACATGGATATCAAATTTTCTGGCGATCAGCCAGAGTGAATCTCCTTGTTGAACAATATAAGCCCCCGCTTTTGTTGACGTGTCTTTAGCAACGGTTTTTATAAGAGTAGCTTTATTATTATTTTCATCATCTTTAACCCAGACAGTTAATTTTTGCCCCGGTCGTAATAAACTTCTTTTTGAGATGCCATTCCATCGGGTAAGTTGACTGACACTAATGCCATAATGACGACCGATATCCCAAAGATTATCACCACGTTTTACGCTATAGATATAACGTTTGCCATCACCTGTCGTTTTAAGACCTTTAAATTTTCTTGCATCTGCACTTAAGGAATAATATTTTTTCGATTCTTTTGCGGTTGGGATAAGCAAAGAACGACCTGCTCGAATTCTGCTACTCTTTAAACGATTGACTTCTTTTAGTGCAGATACACTCGTAAGATAGCGATTGGCAATAACACCTAATGATTCACCCTTACGTATTACATGCTTTTGCCATTTGATACGTTCAGATTTAGGTAATGCTGCAATTTTTTGTTTAAAGTCTGCCGCTTTAGCCACAGGCATAAGTATTCGATGTGGTCCCTTAGGATCAGTTGCCCAACGATTAAAGCCGGGATTCAGGGTATAAACCTCGTCAATCGATAAACCGGATAATTTCGAGACTGTAGATAAATCAATCTGGCTCCCAATATCAATACTTTCGAAATAAGGTTTATTGGCAATCGTTTTGAATTTTATTTTATGTTTATCGCTATGTTTCAGTACTTCAGCAATGGCTAATAAACTAGGCACGTAGTTTCGAGTTTCGCGAGGTAAACGTAAAGACCAAAAATCCGTTTTCTTGCCTTTAGCTTTATTCTTTCTAATCGCACGTTCAACATTACCTTCGCCAGAGTTGTAAGCAGCAAGTGCATGAAACCAATTGCCGTTAAATCGTTTGTGCAAGTTTTCAAGATAATCCAAAGCTGCATCGGTTGCGGCAACAATGTCGCGCCGACCGTCATACCACCAGTTTTGTTTTAAACCAAAACGTTTGCCTGTAGCGGGAATAAACTGCCAGATACCGGAAGCACGTGCCGGTGAATAGGCAAAGGGTTGATAGGCACTTTCAACAACAGGTAATAACGCGATATCAAGTGGCATATTACGTTCTTTTAGTTTCGTGATGATGTGATACAGATAAGGTTCAGCACGCTCAGCAACGCGATTAATGTATTCCTGGTTACGGGCAAACCAGGCTATTTTTTGTTTTACGCTACGTTTATTCGTATGTCTGTCAAGCTCCAGACTATCTCTTAATAAAGGCCAAATATCGGCATAGTTTTCCTGTTTCGCGACTTTATTAAGATCATCGGCAACATCAATGCCTGGAGTCGGTTTCGACAGTTGTGAACTGAGCGCAAGTTGCTGGTGTTCTACGGTCGGAGTCGCTTCGACTTGAGCTGGTCGTGTGGAGGTTAAATTACAGCCACTTATTACTAGTGGCACAAAGCAAATAATTGCTTTACGAGTCATATGCATGGCGGAATCCTAGGGATCAGACGTCTTCTGGTCAAGTAATTTATTGCTAATGTTAGAAGTTGTCTTTCCAGTGCCTTATTTCAGCAAAAACTTTGTGAGGTTCATTCTGTTTTTTGCCTGAATGTTGGCTTGCTGCAGTAATAACACTCACTTGCTCACAGCGAAGAAAAGGATTGGTTTCTTTCTCTATTTCCAGTGTTGCCGGTACAGTAGGCAGATTTTTGTTTCTAAGCTGTTTTGCCTCAATTAAACGTTGCTGAATGGCCTTGTTTTCTGGCTCAACAGCCGCTGCAAATAGCAAATTTGACACGGTATATTCATGTCCACAATACAGCAGCGTATCGTCAGGCAAGGACTTGAATTTCGATAATGAAGTATGCATCTGTGGTGGTGTCCCTTCAAACATGCGACCACAACCGGCTGTAAACAGTGTATCGCCGCTAAATACCATGCCTTCAGTATAATAAGCGACGGCACCGGAAGTATGCCCGGGGACATCCAGAATACTTAGCTCTAAATCCAGTTCCGATAAAAAAACAATATCAGCTTCACCGACCGGATTAGTGCTGCCTGCGACGGATTCCGTTTTTGGTGTATAAACGGGGATATCGTGTTTTTCTGTGATTTCAGTAATGCCGCCAACATGATCCCAATGATGGTGTGTAATAAGAAGTGCAATCGGGATTAAACCTTCTGATTCAATTAATTCTAAAACAGGTTTAGCCTCACTCGGGTCGACAATTGCGACATGATTGCTTGCCTTGTTTTTCAGCAACCAGATATAGTTATCCTTTAGTGCAGGTAGGGGTATGATCTCTAGCATGCTTTAATGCTACCAGAGTCAATATGCTAAAAATATGAGTACTGATAATAAAACCTTAAGAGAAAAATTCTCAGGCTGGTTTGCCAGCCCGTTAGGACAACGCGTGTTTGCAGCAGAAGAAGAACAGATGCAAGAGATCTTGCCTGATATGTTTGGCTATCATATTTTGCAATATGGTTATTCGGCAGAATCAAATTACTTAAGGTCATCACGTATTGCCGATAAAACCATTCTCTTTCTTGATAATGCTGAAGTACAAAAAGATTTAAAGGCAGTTCATACCAGTGCCGAAGACTTACCGGTAGCCGCAGATAGTATTGATGTGATTGTTTTGCCGCATATTCTCGAATATTCAAAAGACGTACATAAATTATTACGTGAAATGGAACGCGTACTTATTGGAGATGGCCGTGTTGTTATTATTGGTATTAATCCACTCAGTTTTTGGGGAGTGTGGCATTTATTTCTTTGTTGGTGGGGCGAGATGCCGTGGAGTGGACGACTAATATCAATTCCGAAAATAAAAGACTGGTTATCCTTGCTGGATTTTGAAGTTGAGAAAACAAAATGCTTTTTCTTCTCGCCACCACTACGAAATCAAAAGTTTCTAAAAAAATTAATGCCATTAGAACGTTTCGGTCGATATTGCTGGCCAATATTTGGTGGTTTGTATGTTGTTGTTGCGAAAAAGCGTGTCGTGCCTGTAAACCCGATCAAGATGCAGTGGCGAGCAAAACGAAATATGATTGGATCGGGTGTAGCAGAACCGACAACTCGTAGTTAAAAATAATAATGACTGAAAAAATACATATCTATTCCGACGGCGCTTGCCGTGGAAACCCGGGCCCGGGCGGATGGGGAACCCTGTTAAAATACAATGGCACAGAAAAAGAACTGTATGGTGCCGAGGAAGAGACGACTAATAATCGTATGGAACTCATGGGCGCTATTATGGGGCTTGAGTCTTTAACACGAAATTGTGACGTTGTTCTTACTACTGATTCGCAATATGTCATGAAAGGAATTACCGAATGGATGGAAGGCTGGAAAAAACGAAACTGGAAAACAGCAGCAAAAAAATCGGTAAAAAATCAGGATCTCTGGCAACGTTTGGATGAAGCTTGCCAATCACATCAAATAGAGTGGCAATGGGTGAAAGGCCATAGCGGCCATGATGAGAATGAACGTGTTGACGCACTCGCTAATAAAGCCATCGATGAGTTACAAAGTTAAGGGTTACGAATGAGACAAATAATACTCGATACAGAAACAACTGGACTTGAACCTAAGCAAGGTCATCGCATTATTGAAATCGGTTGTGTCGAATTAATTAATCGACGTAAAACTGACCAACATTATCATCAATATATTAATCCTGAACGTGAAATAGATGATGGTGCGTTTAATGTGCACGGTATCAGCACAGAGTTTCTTTCTGATAAACCACGTTTTGCTGATGTTGCACAGGAATTCATCGACTTTATTCGTGATAGCGAAATCATTATTCACAATGCACCTTTTGATGTTGGCTTTATCGATACTGAATTAAAAAAGCTTGGAAGAAAGTGGGGCAAAACAGAACACTACTGTACTGTTATTGATACCTTAACCATGGCGCGCGAAAAACATCCCGGACAAAAAAATAGTCTCGATGCTTTGTGCAAACGATATGAAATAGATAATTCAAAACGTGACTTACATGGTGCATTACTTGATGCACAAATATTGCTTGACGTTTATCTGGCCATGACCGGCGGCCAGGAAACATTAGGTTTTGACGCCCATGAAGAACAAGAAGCCGCAGAACAAAATGCCGTGAGATTAAACGATGAAAATCGCAAGCCATTGCCGATTATTGAGCCAACAGCAGAAGAACTCGCTGCACATGAAAAGTATTTGGAGTTATTAAGAGAGAAGAGTGGCGGGAAGTGTGTATGGGTTGATAGTGGACATGAGTAATATTTAAAGTAATGAAAGTCAATTCAGAATTGCTTTTGCCAGAATGGCAAAAAAAGGAACTAGATAGACGACTAGCTTTGTATGAGGCAGGAAAAATGAAGACTAAAGGTTGGAAAGAAGTTCATAATGAACTATTGAAGAAACACAAGTAATTTTGCGTTAATAATTATTTTTATTAGTTTCGCCTGATGGCGAGTCACTTCTTTTTGCATGGCCAAAAAGAACTAACGAAGAAAAAGGCCACGGTACGATACACCCACATCGGTAACACATTAATACAAGTACATAGG
>CAZGBJ010000027.1:0-33567 GCA_964523895.1 uncultured Enterobacteriaceae bacterium | reverse complement strand
ATGGTGGGCCCGGAGTGACTCGAACACTCGACCTGCCGATTATGAGTCGGATGCTCTAACCAACTGAGCTACGGGCCCTGTAAGACTTGGAATTATAAAATAAAAATTAATTTATGTATCAAGAAAAGTCTTAAGCTCATCCGAACGAGAAGGATGACGAAGTTTTCGCAATGCTTTGGCCTCAATCTGACGAATACGTTCACGGGTAACATCAAATTGTTTGCCCACTTCTTCAAGAGTATGGTCAGTATTCATATCAATACCAAAACGCATTCTTAGTACCTTTGCTTCACGTGGCGTAAGTCCTTCCAGAGCATCTCGCGTAGTTCGACGCAAACCTTCAAAGCCAGCTGAGTCACCCGGCGCTTGTATATTAGCGTCTTCAATAAAATCACCTAGATGTGAGTCTTCATCATCACCAATCGGCGTTTCCATCGATATGGGTTCTTTTGCAATCTTCAGAACTTTACGAACTTTTTCTTCTGGCATTTCCATGCGTTCTGCCAGTTCTTCCGGAGTAGGTTCACGCCCCATCTCCTGCAGAACTTGTCTGGAAATACGATTAAGTTTATTAATCGTTTCGATCATGTGTACCGGAATACGAATGGTTCTAGCTTGATCAGCAATTGATCGGGTAATGGCCTGACGAATCCACCATGTAGCATAAGTAGAAAATTTGTAGCCTCGACGATATTCAAATTTATCAACTGCTTTCATTAAGCCGATATTACCTTCCTGAATAAGATCAAGGAAAAGTAAACCGCGGTTGGTATATTTTTTCGCAATAGAAATAACGAGTCTAAGGTTTGCTTCAACCATTTCCTTTTTAGCTCTACGTGCTTTCGCTTCACCAATAGAAATGGTTCGGTTAATCTCTTTAATTTCAGATATGTTTAATAATGCTTCTTCAAAAATGACCGCTAATTTTCCCTGAACTTTAAGGACTTCTTCTTCCTGTTCTTTAAGTTTTTCTGCATAGACAGGTTTCTTTTTCACAACTTCTTTCAGCCACTTAAAATTGATTTCATTACCAGGAAAATCAGTTATGAATTCCTTGCGTGGCATTCTTGCTTCTTTCACACATAGTTCCATGACGCGTCGTTCAGTAAAACGAATGCGATCAATCAAATCTCGCAAGTTATCTGTCAATAAAAGGATAAATTTTGGAGCAAGCTTAAGTTCAAGAAACCACTGTGACAGTTCCAGCTCATGCACCTTGGTTTTATTGTCATTTTTTCCATAACGTTTAACAGCTTTAACGTATTTAATATGGAGTTTTTCCAGTTTTTCAACATGCTCTCTAAAATCTTCAACAACAAGAGGAACGACTTCTTCTTCCTCTTCGTCATCATCAGAATCCTGAACTTGAGTAGGATTGATAACTTGTATGCCTTCGTCTGGGTAATGTGAGGTGTCATTAAAACCAACAAACGCATCGGTGAGTTTCATTTCTTCATTTACAATCATGTCAAATGCTTTAAGTACTGTTTTTATCGTTCCTGGATAACTTGCTAATGCGCTTAGTACCTGGCCAATTCCTTCTTCAATACGTTTGGCAATTTTGATTTCGCCTTTACGAGTCAGAAGATCAACGGTGCCCATCTCACGCATATACATTCTGACAGGATCCGTAGTACGGCCGAATTCGTTTTCAAGGCTTGCTAGTGCAGCCGCAGCTTCTGCAGCTGCATCTTCATCAGGCGCATTTGTGTTATCTGTTATTTGCCCATCAAGATCAGGCGGAGATTCATATACAGTAATCCCCATGTCATTGATCATATTGACAATATCTTCAATTTGTTCCGGTTCTACGATGTCGTTTGGAAGATGATCATTGACTTCGCCATAGGTCAGAAAGCCTTGTTCCTTGCCTTTGGCAATAAGCACTTTGAGTAGAGACTTATCTTCTTCTTTTGTTGGCGCTTCTTTTTGTTCTGCTTGTTCCATAGATTGTGGCTCGAAAATTGCTTTAAAATTAGTTAAAATAGTATGGTTTAATAGCTTGTAACTACTTGATTAATATACAGACATTTGTCCGGGCTAAAACGATCAATTCTAACACATGGGGCGTGAATTCGCTAGGTCTCAGTACTCTCGTTTCCTGAATTCTTCTTCATCTCAACTAATGATCGCAATTCTTTTTTCTTTTCTTCGCTTAGTTCTTCCATGCTATTTACATTTCTGAACTGACGTAGTTTCGACTGATTAGTCATTTCCTTTAGTTTTTTCAGAGAATCAATAAAGCTGTCATGGATTGCTGTATCGGAAAAATCATCGTCCGACCCATACTGGGATTCTGATGGCGCCAATTCTATTAATCTCTTTCTGACCTTCTCCCTGTCACGGTAGTTTTCAGTAATGCCAGCTATGGTCGTATTTGGATTACTCTGTATGTATTTAACGATTTCTATTAGAAACTCGATTCCCTTAATATTTATTTCTGAAAGTTTTTTATCTAGCGAGTCATCCAGAGCAAGATCAGGTTTTCTAAGTAATAATTTTATTGATTCAGTTAATAGGCTTTGTTGACCATGATTTTTTTTCTCAATGTTTTGTTTACTACGTAATGCGGTATTGACAGAACCCGTTTTTTTAACTTCTTCTAATTGCAACATAAGTTCTTCGTTAGGGATTTTAGTGATGCCACTTAATTTTCTCAGCAAAATTGATGTCAGGTTAGGCGCGTTCGACAAAAGTTTACTGATAAATGGCAAGGTGATTTTTGTCATTGATGCCTGGCCTTCGGATGTGCCTAGATCAATTCCCTCACTGACAGAATTAAACAGGAATTCCGATAAAGGTATTTGTAGACTGGTATCGAGAAAAGCATCTTTACCTTTATCTCGAACAAAGCTATCCGGATCCTCTCCTTCGGGCAGGAACATGAAATAGACTTGCTTATCGTCTTTTAATAAGGGTAATGAATTTTCCAAACCACGCCAGGCTGCTTTTTCCCCGGCCTCATCACCATCAAAGCAAAATACCACTTTGTTCGTTATGCGAAACATTTTTTCCATGTGTTCCGGAGTCGCTGCGGTGCCTAAACTGGCAACCACATTCCGAATATCAAACTGAGCCAACGCAATGACGTCCATATAGCCTTCAACAACGAAAAGCCTATCGATATCTTTTAGTGTTTTTCTGGCCTGATATAAGCCATACAATTCACGACCTTTATGAAAAATAGGTGTTTCTGGTGAATTTAGATATTTTGGTTTGTCATCACCCAATACTCGTCCGCCCATGCCAATGGCTCGACCACGTTGATCACGAATGGGGAATGTCAGTCGATTTCTGAAGCGGTCATAATAGCCGCCGCGATCATTTTCAATAATGGCGCCAATTTTGAGTAGTCGTTTTGATGCGTCATCAGAACCACCAAGTTCATTTATTAGACTGTCCCAGCCTGGCGGTGCGAAGCCTAATTCAAATTCAGCTGCAATTTCACCACTAATGCCACGTCCTTTGAGATAATTAATAACGCTATCTGCCTGAGGATGTTTTCTCAGTTGTTTAGCATAAAATGATGTGGTCATTTCCATGAGTTCATATAACTCACTGGATTGGTTGCTAGATTGTGATAGTTGAATAGCTTCGCGCGGTATTTCCATGCCTGCACGAGATGCGAGCTCTTCAATTGCCTCAACAAAATTCATGTGCAGGTATTCCATCAGGAAGCTAATTGCTGAGCCGTTTGCGCCGCAGCCGAAGCAATGGTAGAACTGTTTTTGTTGGCTTACCGTAAAAGAAGGTGTCTTTTCATCATGGAAAGGACAACAGGCTTGATGATTTTTCCCTGCTTTCTTAAGCGGCACGTAAGCATCAACGATGTCGACGACATCTGTTCGAGAGAGTAATTCATCAATAAAGTGTTGTGGGATCAGTCCAGCCATGCGGAAAGTATAAATGGAGATGGAAAACAGCGATAGCTAGTCGCTTATAAAACGAGGTTTTGGAATTACGAATTAAGCTTGGCTTTGATTAAACCGCTGACTTTTCCCATATCAGCACGACCTTGAAGTTCGCCTTTTAACAAACCCATGATTTTGCCCATGTCCTTAATCGATTCAGCGCCGGTTTTAGAAATAGCATTGTCGATTAGGGAATTTATTTCTTCATCGGATAATTGAGCAGGCAAATAAGCTGTAATGATATCAAGCTCAAATTCTTCTATTTCTACCAAATCATCACGCTTGGCCTGTTTAAATTGCGCTATAGAATCGCGGTGCTGTTTCGCCATTTTGTCCAAAATGACGATAACTTGCTCATCATTCAGCTCAATACGTTCATCGACTTCTTTTTGTTTGAATGCGGCCTGAATTAGTCGCAGGGCGCCAAGGACTTTCTTTTCCTTGCTGCGCATAGCAGCCTTCACATCGTCGCTAATTTTGTTTTTGATATCAGCCATCGCGCTGATTAATAAGAACTCGAAATGAGGCTTAGAATGGACGTATACGATGCAGGACGTTTCTAGATGCCTGCTTTTGTGAACGTTTGACTGCTGCTGCTGCTTTGCGTTTACGTACCTGAGTCGGTTTTTCGTAAAATTCACGGCGATGGACGTCAGCCAGAGTACCTGCTTTTTCACAGGAACGCTTGAAGCGACGCATTGCGATATCAAATGGTTCGTTGTCTCTTACCTTAACTGAGGGCATAGTTGCACTGTTCCTTAACTTCTTTACTTGATTGAGAAAAGGCGGGTATTTTAGTGAGAATGGTCGAAATTGCAATGCAAATAACAAATATATCAGGAAAACATTAAGATAAATGCAGGTATTGGGAATAGAAACTTCGTGTGATGAGACGGGAATAGCGATATATGACTCTGAGGTAGGACTGCTCGCACATCAGCTTCATAGTCAGATTGATTTACATAAAGAATATGGGGGTGTGGTGCCTGAATTGGCCTCTCGCGACCATGTTCGTCGCTTATTGCCATTAATTAAAAAGACACTGCTAGAAGCAAATTCTGATCTCAAATCCCTGGACGCAGTTGCTTATACAGCAGGTCCCGGTTTAATGGGCGCATTACTTGTTGGTAGCGCAATGGGTCGGAGTCTGGCTTATTCCTTATCGATTCCGGCGATAGCTGTACATCATATGGAAGCGCATTTATTAGCACCGATGCTCGAAAATGATGTGCCACAATATCCTTTTCTGGCCTTATTGGTATCCGGCGGACACACGCAAATCGTTCATGTTAGCGAGCCGGGCAATTACAAAATACTCGGTGAATCGGTGGATGATGCTGCCGGCGAAGCGTTTGATAAGACCGCTAAGTTATTGGGTTTATCTTACCCAGGTGGTCCAGTGTTGTCGGCTTTAGCTGAAAAAGGGAATAGTAAGCGCTTTCATTTTCCTCGGCCTATGGTTAATCGTCCCGGGCTAGATTTTAGTTTTAGTGGTTTGAAAACGTTTGCTTTAAATACGGTGAATGAAGAAGCTGATGATGAACAAACACGAGCTGATATCGCACGCGCATTTGTCGATGCTGTGGTTGATACCTTCGTTATTAAATGTCGTCGAGCAATAAAGGAGACGGGAATAAATGAGCTTGTTGTCGCTGGTGGTGTTAGCGCCAATAAGCAATTGCGAGAAGGATTGAATGCTTTGATGAACGAGGTTAATGGCAAAGTTTATTTTCCGAGAGCCGAGTTTTGTACTGATAATGGCGCAATGATCGCTTATGCGGGTTATTTGAGGCTCATAGCCGGACAAACTGAATCATTAAATTTTCAGGCGAAACCCCGCTGGCCGTTGGATGAAATAGGGTTGGTTTAGAATTATTTTGGGGCGTGTTCTAGGCTTCTTTCTTACCAAGTTTGTCTTCAGTGCCAGCAATTAGGTTTTGTATGTTTGAACGATGTCGCCAGATAAGAAGAATCGCCATTATGCTGTGGCAAATCAAAAAGCTTATATTGTGCAAAATAAACCAGGAATATAAAGGTGTTAGTACAGCTGCTATTAGTGCTGACAGAGAAGAATAACGGAATATTAAAGCGCTTATAGTCCAGGTAGTGACAAAAGCCAATCCCAATAACCAGTGAGTTGCGAATAGCACGCCGACCAAAGTAGCGACGCCTTTCCCGCCTTTGAATTTAAAAAAGATGGGGAATAGATGTCCGAGGAAAGCTGCAAGACCACATAGGGCAACGATTAATTCGGAGCCAATAATTGCTTTAGCAATTAGTACCGGAATCACGCCTTTTAAGACATCGCCTGCCAAAGTCAGGATTGCTGCTTTTTTTCCATGTAGTCGCATGACATTGGTCGCGCCAGGATTACCTGAACCCTCACTGCGTGGATCGGACAGACCAAACAATCGACAAACCAGAATGGCTGAAGCAATTGAACCTGATAGATAAGCAATGGTAATGAGGCTAGTGGCTATTGCGTAATATGTAATATTAATAGTTTCCATATTCAATTATCGATTATAAGCTCAGACGCCAGGATATTAGAATTCTTGCTAAGTTGTTTCGTTTCAAAAAGGTATACTAATACCCAAGATACTTGAAAATAATTTAAAAGTAAGGCGTTATGGACATTATTTATCTCAGAGATCTCAGGATCGATACAATTATTGGTATATACGACTGGGAACGTCGTATGAAGCAAACCATTATTCTTGATTTGGAAATGGGGACGGATATACGCAAGGCAGCGAACAGCGATAACATAGAAGATACGCTAAATTATAAAGCAGTAGCGAAACGCTTGATGAGCTATGTTGGTGATAGTGAATTTGAATTAGTCGAAACACTGGCCGAGAAAATAGCCGAAATTATCATGACAGAATTTAAAGTGCCCTGGTTACGTTTGTCATTAAATAAAAAAGGAGCTGTTCGAGGTGTTAGAGATGTCGGCGTTATTATCGAACGCGGTAGTAAATAATGCCTCAGGTTTACCTTGGTCTCGGTAGCAATATCGATCGAGAAACAAGTATTCACACTGGTCTAGCCGAACTTAAGTCACTTTACGGAGATCTCCAAATTTCGCCTGTTTACGAAAGCGAGGCCTTTGGCTTTGACGGCGATGATTTTTTCAATTTAGTTGTTGGTTTTGAAACAGAATTAGACATCGATAAAATAGAAGCACAGGTAAAACATATTGAACTTCAGTCAGGACGAAAGCAAAGTGATTCAAGTTATTGTCCACGAACCCTCGATATTGATCTGTTGTTATTTGGTGATTTAGTTTGTGATAAGCATGAACTTCCCAGAGTTGATATTATTAAATATGCTTTTGTATTAAAGCCGCTTTGCGATCTCGTTCCTGATTTGATTCATCCTGTTGAAAATAAAACCATAAAAGAACTATGGAATAATTTTGATGCAGCTAATCAAGAAGTAAAACAAATACCCCAAGTATTTAATCCATGATAAATATCATTTGTTTTGGGGACTCCATTACGGAAGGTGCTGAGTTCCCGGTTAACGTTCGCTGGACAACATTGTTACAAAAGAAACTCGATATATCCAAGCCTGATGTTTTTGCAGTACATAATCGTGGTATCGGTGGTAATACAAGCGCACAAGGTTTTGATCGATTTGCTTCGGATGTATTACCTTTATTGCCAAGTGTATTAATCATTCAGTTTGGTTTTAACGATGCTAACGTTAAGGACTTTTCAATAGTTCCTCGCGTAGGTTTAGCCGAGTTCAAGAAGAACTTGAAAGAATTCCATCGAATAGCTAGAGACAATAATAGTCTCCCTGTATTTATATTAAATCACAGCATTGGTGAAGTTGATGGTAAGCAGGGCAATGGCAAAACCTATAATGAGAATATCGCCCCGTATAACAATGAGATTCGTAAGATTGCAAATGAATTAAAAACAGATTTAATTGATATACCGTTGCAAATGTCAATACGGGATATTGACATCAATAATTTTGTATCAGCCGACCAAATTCATTTATCAATAGAAGCGAATCACGATTACGCTGACATCATTTATACTTCATTGAAGCAAATTGAACTATAAATACGTATCATAAGATGGAAATTTTTCCCAAGACTGTAATAATGGGATCTATAATTATTGGAGTCCTGATAAAAATGAATTTCAACATCGTTTCTAAAGTATTCCTGATCGTATTAATAAGTTCATTATCTGCGTGTAATTCCTATCAGCTTAAGAAGAAAGGGAACAGTTTGGAATCCACTCTTACCAGTTATGGTGTCGCTTTACGATGGGCTGAGCACCAAACTCTGTATGGTTACTATGTTTCACCAAATGGAACTCAACCACCCGCTGATCTAGCAGGACTTCAGGAAGTTAGTGTCACTGGATTGGAGGTGATAGAAAAAACCATCAACGAAGAACATACAGAAGCAAATGTAAAAGCAATTGTAAGCTACTATTTAAAGACGCAAGGTAATATTAAAAAGCTAAAACTCGATCAAAATTGGTGGTACAACGAACCTAACAAACAGTGGTATATTGATGGTGAGTTCCCCAAATTTGAGTAAGACATTACGAATATAACGTTCTACCACCATCAACATTAAGTACTTGGCCGGTTATGTAGTCTGCATCCTTAACTAAAAACAGCACCGCATTAGTTATATCTTTCATGTTCCCCGTTCTTTTCATGGCAGTGTGATTCAGGATCGTCTGCTTTGTTTCATCATCCATTTCTCCCGGCCAGGTTATAGCTCCCGGCGATATCGCATTGACACGAATAGCAGGAGCCAGTTCTTTAGCCAGAGATTGAGTTAGCATGATAAGCCCTGTTTTTGAAATACTATAAATGGAATGATCTGTTAATGGTCGGTTTGCATGAATATCGGCAATATTAATAATGCAGCCTTTATTATTATGCAGTGATTCTGTCGCAAGTTTAGAAAGAAACAGAGGCGCTTTCAGGTTAATGTTAATTATTTCATTCCATTGTTCATCATTTAAAATGTCAACAGGTGTCGGGAAGAAGGCTGATGCATTGTTGATTAATACATCTATGCCGTCTTTAAATTCCAGAGCAGCATCAATTAGAGTCGCATAACATTCTTTATGTTCAAGATTTGCTTGTACAGAAATAGCGGAGTCAGGCCTGTCTACGTTTAATTTACGAACCAGTTCAGATGCTTCTTCTGTAGAAGTATTATAGTGGACAATAATATTCATCCCGGCTTTGTGCAGGTGTTCTGCTATCGCAGCCCCAATACGTTTTGCTGCACCGGTTATTAACGCCGTTTTATTAATCACAATATTCATTCCAGCTAAATGTTGTATTGAATGATTCGTAAAACAGAATAACATGGGAGCGTTATGACACAATCGAAACCATTAAATATTGACTCAGCATTACCTGTTCCGGATCAAGATGCACTATTGCAAAGTGAAGAACTGATAGCACGCATTAAAGACCTAATAAAGAAACAGGGTGGGATGATTGGTTTTGACCAATATATGTCGACTGTTTTATATGAACCGGGACTGGGTTATTACAGTGCAGGTAGTCGTAAATTCGGTGCCGAAGGCGATTTTGTTACAGCTCCGGAAATTTCGCCTCTTTTTTCACAATGTTTGGCTTATCAGTGCGGTCAGGTTCTAGATGAACTTGGTTCAGGCTCTATTCTGGAGCTGGGTGCAGGTACAGGAGTAATGGCTAGTGATTTATTGCTCGAATTGGAAAAAATTGGTTTATTGCCCGAGTCCTATTTCATACTTGAAGTTAGTGCTGATCTAAAACAACGGCAACAGGAATTATTAGGCCAAACTATTCCTCATCTGATGGAACGAGTTTTTTGGTTAAATTCCTTACCTGAAAAACCTTTTGCTGGTTTAATATTGGCGAATGAAATACTCGATGCTTTGGCAGTAAAACGTTTTAAAAAAACATCAGAGTCATTTAAGGAAATGAAAGTAGATTTTGTTAATGATGAGTTTACCTGGGTTGAGGATGATGCAGATACAGAATTAGAAAAAAAATTAATGCAACTTGAAAATAAATTATCAGAATCTTTTCCTGAAAATTATATCTCTGAAATAAATACGGATCTTGCAAAGTGGATAAGAGGATTAGAAAAGATATTGCAACGTGGTGTCATGCTATTTATTGATTATGGTTATTCAACTTCAGACTATTATCATCCAGATAGAAGTGATGGAAGTTTATTATGCCATTATCGACATCGAGTCCATGCTGATCCATTTTTTTATCCTGGTCTGCAAGATATTACGGCATCAGTAAATTTTACTGCCGTTGCTGAATGTGCCGATGCCATAGGTTTACATATTAACGGTTATACAAATCAGGCTTATTTTCTTTTTGGCTGTGGTCTTGAAAATTTTCTTGCCGATATGGAGTCGCTAGATATCAAATCACAAACGGAAATAGCACAACAAATACGAAAATTAACCATGCCAGAAGAGATGGGTGAACGTTTTAAAGTTATAGCATTGACAAAAGATTATGATCAGACTTTGATTGGATTTTCAATAATGGATCAACGGGCCAGATTATAAATGACGGTCATTAAACAGGTATCAATTTTATGTGTCCTCTTGATACAGTGCGCTTGTAACAATGAAATTGTTAGAGAGAATAAGCCGGTAGAGGAGGGAACAGGCGTTTCTCAAATTGTAAAATCGGATATCGACAATGTACTGGATGTACACATTCAAGAGTCACAAAAATTATTACGCGAATTGATGACCAAACTCTATAAGCGTAATCCTCGTGAACTGAAAAAGTCAGAACTTAAATTAGCGGAAGAACATCTCGTTAGATTGTTTGATCTTGAGCACACATGGGACTTTCCAGAACTGGAAGGAAAATATGATGTGGATTTAATCAACTTAACATTTAATAAAGATTACCAGGGCGACCGTGTCTTTTCTTTCATTGCTGGTCTCATGTCAATGATCATGAAGTCCTATAATTATAAATCTGAATTTTATATGTTTGATACAGTTGAGCCACAAAAGTTATATAACTGTGCCCGAAATATAGAAATAGCAGTTTGGAAACTAAGTAATAATAAGGGTGCAAACGGCGAACTGTTTTTGTATAGCAATTCACTGCCTGGTGAAGAAGTGACTAACATAAGTTATGAGCGATTATTTGGTAAGCTTATTGGTACACAAGATAATATTACGGCAATTATGGCAGGGAAAAATAATCGAACGGTGAAGACGGTGATTCAGAAGATGGCGACAGCAGTCTTTCTCCCTATATAGATATATTAAATTATCAGGAATAAATATTGGATTTAATACAACTTATCATTCTTTCGCTGATACAAGGCATCACTGAATTTCTGCCGATTTCGAGTTCAGCACATTTGATTTTGTTGCCTTTATTAACAGAATGGCAGGATCAAGGTTTGGCTATCGACGTTGCTGCGCATTTAGGTAGTTTGTTTGCTGTTGTATTTTATTTTAGAAAAGACATCTCACGTATTTTGTTTGCGGGTGTAAATTCAATTATTAATAAAGAGATTAGTAAGCCCGATAGCAAATTATTCTGGTGTCTGGTTATTGCCAGTATTCCCGTTCTAGCATCTGGTTTTCTATTGCGAGATATCGTCTCGACATACTTACGTGATCCGTTAATCATAGCAGCAGCATCTATTGGTTTTGGTTTGTTACTCTGGTATGCGGATGCAACCGGAAAACGAATCAGGCAAGTAAATTCAATTAATATGCGCGATGCAATAATGATTGGCTTGGCACAAGCTTTGGCATTAGTCCCTGGCACGTCGCGTTCAGGAATAACGATGACGGTTGCATTAATGTTAGGACTAGACAGAAAGAGTGCTGCACGATTTTCATTTCTGATGGCTGTTCCAGTCATATTGGCTGCAGCAGGCTATGAATCATTGAAACTGGTGCAAATGGATGCTGCCGTAGATATAAATAATTTTTTTATTACGGCATTGCTTTCAGCAATAAGCGCATTTGTTTCTATCCATTTCTTTTTAAAATTTCTGGATAAAATTGGCATGTTGCCATTTGTAATTTACCGAGTGGTATTGGGTGTAATCTTGATTTTAATATTTATTTAATCAGAGATTTCCCTGGTTCTGATGAGATTTTATTTTCGCTCGAGCATGGGACTTACGCCAGCCATAGTCGTTCTGGATCTTTTTAAGATGACTGTTGCGCCAGCTGTTTAATATTTTCAACGCGTTGTTTTTTGATTTCTTCGCCCAATGCTTTTCCTTCAATACCTTTTTCTTGTAGCGATTTGGTGTCAACTTCATTAGCGGCTTTCAGCGCATTCATAAAGTATTTTGCTTGAGGATAATCTCTATCTTCAAAACCGGCTCGTCCTCGTGCATCGGCTTCACAAGCGATAAGGAATTGTTCAAAACGTTCCGGTCTTCTAAAGGCATCAAGTTGTTCCAGTTTTTTTAATATCGTTTCAGGTTTCATTTCCCGAATGCGATGACAATCAAGATGAAATTTTGAAACACTACTGGCAAGTTCGTGATACTTATTTGGGATACGGTAACGTTTACATAGTTTATTGATGATTTTTACGCCGCGAGCTTCATGACCACGGTGATGGGGTAATTCCTTTTCAGGTGAGGTTGCTTTACCCAGGTCATGAACCAATACAGCAAAACGTATCATTGGATCATCTGACAGACGCACAGACTGGTTTAGACTCATAATAGTGTGTAGCCCGGTATCAATTTCAGGATGATATTCCTTTGGTTGTGGTACACCAAACAGCGCATCAATCTCAGGAAATAGTTTTTCCAGTGCATTACATGAACGCAATACCAATATAAAACGCGCCGGGTATTTTCCCAACAATGCTTTTTCCGTTTCAGTCCAGACACGTTCGGGAACCAAAGCATCGAGTTCATCTGATTCAGAAATTTCTTTTAACAGACGTGTCGTTTCTGGAGCAATTTTAAAACCAAGACTTGCTGCAAAACGTGCAATACGTAGAACTCGTAATGGGTCTTCGATAAATGCGGCTGAAACATGACGTAGTATTCCCTGTTTTAAATCTGCTTCGCCACCATAAGGATCGATAAGTTTGCCATCTTCATCTTCGGCAATGGCATTAATGGATAAATCCCGACGTTGCAGATCATCTTCAAGAGTGACATCAGGTGAAGTATGGAAAGTAAAACCTTTATAACCTTTACCTGATTTGCGTTCGGTGCGTGCGAGTGCGTATTCTTCTTTTGTTTCAGGATGAAGAAAAACGGGGAAGTCCTTGCCTACTGCTTTGAAGCCTTTATCCAGCATCTCTTCCGGTGTTGCGCCGACGACTACCCAATCCCGATCCTTAACCGGAATACCGAGTAGTTTGTCACGAACAGCACCACCAACCAGATATGTTTGCATGTGATTTATCTTATAAAGAAAAACAGAAGCATGATGCCCGTGTTAGAAATGAACAACAAATTTATTTATCAATTAATATGCCGGTTATCCGAAATTTTAATTGCGGTACAGCTTAGATTGGCAACCTTCTGCTTTTTTTTGGATGTGACAAGTGCCATGCGTTCTTTTATAGGTTTAATTTCACCGCCTAAGCGCCAATCATAAATATTGGCAAAATAAAGTACGCGGCGTACATATTTGCGGGTTTCATTAAAAGGGATTTGTTCTATCCATACATCGGGTTCTTCGCAACCTTGTTTGGGCAACCATTTTAAAACACGATGTGGCCCGGCATTATAAGCTGCCGTTGCTAAAACCATATTGCCATTAAATTTACCCAGCATTTGTTTCATGTAGGCTGTGCCTATCGGGATGTTAGTTTTTGCTTGCGTGAGTTTGCTGGTCCTGAATCCTTTTAAGCCAATACGCTTTGCTGTCATTGCGCCAGTTTTTGGCATAACTTGCATTAAACCTAATGCGCCTGCAGGGGATTTTACATCTTCAATAAAAGCGCTTTCCGCACGAGCTAAGCCATATATCCAGCTTCTATCAATATTTCGTTTTTTTGCATACTTATCAAACAGATCATCAAAAAGAATAGGAAAGCGTAATTCCAGGTTATCGTAGGCTTTAGCGCGAGCCATAGTAAAGATGGCTCTGTCATGCCAGCCCCATTGAGCAACCAATGCAGCTGCCATTTGCATTTGATACGTGGTCATTCTACTCAGGGCATGATACCACTCGCGTCTTGCTGAATAGCCTGAACCAAGTTTAAAAAATTCATAGGCTCGTTTAATTGCCGGAGATGATTCGATACGAGCAAACTCTTCCTTATTTTCTGGCAAGGGGTAATGATTCATGTGATAAGGAACGTTAACTTTATCAGCAGCAAGAAACCCGTAGTAATCACGTTCCTTTGCTAACTCAGCGAATATCTCATTTGCTTTATCTACTTCTCCTGTTTCTTCCAAAGCACGTGCATGCCAATAGCGCCAGCGAAGATCAATATCAATGATGGGCGCCTGTCCGCTAGTCCATTTTTTTAATAGAGGCCAATCCTGATTTGCCAGTGCAGTGCGTAGGCGGTAATGGAATACCTGATCATCAACATGGTAATTATCGATCTGGTCAAGAAGTTGTGAGGCCAGTTTACTTTTGCTTTTAGCAGCGCGTACAGCAAGTGTACGATCAACTTCTGCAATTTCACCTGGAGTAAATGAATAACTATCTTTTAAAGCATCGAGTCGTTTAACTGCTTTAGCGATATCCTGTCTAGCCAGGCGTAAAATTCCATGCACCAGAATTTCTCTAGTAATTGCTGTGTCTTCAAATTTTGGTTTGTTTGTATATTTATAAGGATTGTGATGAATCTGTACCCATTTTTTTGCAAGCGTTTTGTACTCTGGATCAAGACGATTAGATAAATAATTAACCAGGCTAAGCTTATTGTTTTGCATGGATAAACGAATGCGTTCCCAGACTAAATCATTTGTCATTAGATCACTTTTGTATAAAAGTGCGAATGCCGGGTCACATTGTGGCGGTAATGATTTTCCTGTTAGCCAGATTGAACGTGTGTCCTCAAGAAAAAAAACTTCATTATTCGTTTTTATTCGGGCCTGCAATTGGTGACACTGCATTGTGATATTGGATTGCGGAATATAATTATCAAGAAAGGTTTGCCAATGACCGCGCTTTATTAAAAGCTTCAACCAGGAAGAGCGTAAATAGTTTGCTACAGGTAAATCGCTATATCGTTTCAGGAAATCGATCACTTCTGCATCATCTATTTTCCAAAGACGTTTCAGAATATAGTTGTAGCGTAGATAAGGGTAGAGCGGATAATCTTTCAACGTATTGGCAATTTTACCAAAGGTTTTATATTGCTTTGTGTCCAATGCTTTTTTTGCTGCGAGATAATCCTTGCGTTGTGATTCAATAGAATTCGCAAAAACAGGTGTTGTGGCCAATGTTGCAGCTAATGCAGAAATAAATAATAAAAACAGAAATAGAGTACGTTGCTGCTTGTCTATCATTTTGGAAAATGCGTTGGATTTTTCAGAGTCAACTGCTAATTGCATGAATCAAATTAATTGAAAAAGTTTAGGGATTGTCCTTATTTGTCCCATCTTCCGCAACATTTATTTCTCAAAAGGGCGATAACGTAGACAAGCAGTAAATCATTTGCGGTATAACATGCCGTTCCTAATGAGTGATTCAAGGTATAACATGCCGTGCCTTTTGAGAGAATCACGGTAATATGTGCCATGCTTTCTGAAATATCACTGCAAATCATTGCAATTTATGCGCTGACGGGTATTTTTGCCGGATTAATAGGCGGAATGCTGGGCTTAGGCGGTGGCGTTATTATTGTGCCAGTGTTGTATTTTTTATTTATTCAGCAAGGGTTTTCTCCATCGATACTCATGCATTTGGCCGTTACCACATCATTAGCAACGATTATTATTACATCTCTATCTGCAACTTATACACATTATCGAAAAGGTGCTGTTTTATGGCCTGTCGTTAATCTTTTAGCGCCGGGAATTTTATTGGGAGCAGGACTTGGTGCAGTTCTGGCAGATTCTCTTTCCAGTAATGTTCTACAAATTGTGTTTGGGGTGTTTGAAATATTGGTTGCGATTCAAATAGGTTTTGAGCTAAAACCTAAAGCGAAAACTAAATTACCAGGAACGCCTGGTTTGCTTGGTTCCGGTGTTGGCATTGGTTTATTTTCAACGATATTGGGTATTGGCGGCGGCAGCCTGACAGTGCCATTTTTATTGTGGTGTAATGTGAATATACGAAATGCGGTTGCCGTTTCTTCTGCATGTGGTTTTCCTATTGCGATTGCAGGGACCACGGCATTGATAATTGCCGGTTGGAATAATTCAGATGTTCCTGCAACTTCAATAAGTTATTTATATTGGCCAGCAGCGTTAATTATTATTGCTATGACTGTTTTCTCTGCACCACTAGGTGCGCGATTGGCACACTATCTTTCGGTGTCGACGCTGAAACGTATTTTTGCCGTGTTACTTATGATTGTTGGAGTACGTATGCTGATTCAAGTCTGAATAATTTATTTATGACAATAATTCAAGAAACATTAAGTTTTAAAACTACGCCTCGCAAAGCGCATGAGATTACAAAAGAAGTGCAAGGTCTTGTTCTTGGCAGTGGAATTGAAAGAGGACTGTGTCATTTGTTTATTCAACATACCAGTGCCTCATTAATGCTCTGTGAAAATGCTGATCCAGATGTGCGAATTGATCTGGAAACATTCATGCAAAGTATCGCACCTGATGGTGACCCCATGTTTTGTCATTCAACAGAAGGCGCAGATGATATGCCAGCACATATTCGAACGTTGATAACTAATGTCAGTTTAACTATTCCGGTTTCTTCATCATTTTGTCAACTTGGAACATGGCAGGGAATTTATTTATGGGAACATAGAACCCATTCGCATAGTCGTAAGGTTATTGTAACGTTACATGGAGAATAAATAATAATGGCTAAGGCAATGTGGAATAACGTGGTAATAGCAGAAAGTGATACTTTTGAAACAGTAGAAGGTAATATTTATTTCCCACCTGAATCAATTAACCGAGAATTTTTCAAAGAAAGTAATACACAATCAACTTGTTTTTGGAAAGGTAAGGCCAGTTATTACCATATAGAAGTGGATGGTGAAACTAATCAGGATGCAGCCTGGTATTATCCTAAACCGAAATCAAGAGCAGAAAACATCAAAGATTATGTGGCGTTTTGGAAAGGCGTTAAAGTTATAGAATAGAGATTATTAATCTAATATTGAATGAATCGTTTTTTGTAAATCTGGCAAGTTCTTTTTTATAAACCAAGGGTTCTTTTTTAGCCAGATATTATTTCTGGGAGAAGGATGCGGTAATACAAAATAATAAGGCAAGTAATCCTGATAATGTTTTACTGTTTCGGTTAATGTTTTCTTTTTCGTGTCTTTTAAAAAGTAATTTTGCGAATACTGCCCAATCAATAGAACAAGTTCTTGATTTTTTATTGTCTTTAGGGTTTTTTGCATCCAGAGCTCAGCGCATTCAGGTCGTGGTGGTAGATCTCCTTTACCGTTATTGCCGGGATAACAAAACCCCATAGGAACAATGGCAAAGTTAGTCGGGTCATAAAATTCATCAACGCTTACACCTAACCATTCTCTCAATCTTTCTCCACTAGCATCATTCCAGGGGATGCCACTTTTTTGTACTTTAATGCCAGGTGCTTGACCAATAATGACAATACGTGATTGTGTTAAAAAATTAAGTACAGGTTTAGGAGGATAAGGTAGGAAATCTCTACATACTGTACATTTTCGAATTTCGTTTAATAGATTATTTGGCATAATGCTTTGGGTAAATATAAAGGACCTGTTTATGCAACAGGCCCTTATCTTATTACAACTCAGAAGGCGCTTTGTCTCGAATCTGTGACCATTTTGCATCTGCAGTTTTTATACGTCCAGGTACGTCTTTTAACCAATCGACCTGAATACCAGCATCAAGATTCAGATACAATCTTCCATCCACGATTCTCCATACTTCAGGATCACCAACAAACTTTTTACCAACTGATGCACCAAAAGCACAGTAACCACCGTAAGCAGGAACATATTTTCCCGGATTGGCTTCGAATGATTTCTGGTTCTCAGCATTAGCAAACAAATAAGTTACGCCATCGTGAACAGCAAGATAATTACCATTGCCTCTAAGTGGTTTCTTGGCATTGTGATAAGAAACAAGGTCATAACCGCTAATTCCTGTAACGCTGTGTGTATAACTAGCTGCAGATGCAGAAAGTGATACAAATGAAAGACCCGTTATTAGTAATAATGCAAATAAAGCTTTAATGCGTTTCATGATTCTATTCTCCTTAAATTATTAATGTTTTAAAATAAAGGAGACAGATCTGTCTCCAATAAGTAAATAGTAGACTGATTAGTCTCTTTTGTCAAATTTAATTATATTGCTTTTAAAATCTATTAAATATTTGTTTTTATTAAATAATATATTATATTTAATTAATATATTTAATATTATTTCTATATTATAGCTAGAATAAAGAGACAAATTGGTATATCCTGCAAGATAATGTCATCTAAACGAGAAAAATTGATCGAAAGCGCACTTGAGCTCTTCGCTAAAGATGGTTTCCATGCAACTGGAATTGACGCAATCCTGGCTCACTCAGGTATAGCAAAAAAAACACTTTATAATCATTTCCGGTCAAAAGATGAGCTTATTCTTGCTGTCCTGAGACAGTATGATGGTCAGTTCCGCAATCATTTTATGAAAGATGTAGAAGCAATGGCGCACACTCCAGAGGAAAGGTTACTTGCTATTTTTGATGTCGCTAAAATGTGGTTTTCACAAAATAATTTCTACGGTTGTATGTTTATTAATGCCATTAGTGAATATTCAGAAGAAGGCACCGCTATCCGCGGAATGTGCAAAGAGTTTAAACGACTCATGCGTAGTTATATGAAAAGTCTTACGGATCAGATGGGGTTTAAAGATCCCGATAGTCTGGCAAGTGAGTTTGCTTTGTTATTCGAAGGTTCAATTGTAACTGCACAAGTTTCTGAACAAAGTGAGGAAGCTGCTAATACAGCGAAGCGAATAGCAAAAATCCTGATAGATAACGCGATTCAAGCCAGACAGGCTTAATACTGCTACTGTTTAGCACCTAATTTAGTTGCTCTTTCTATTTAGTCTCCCAGCCCTGACAATGTGTCTGAATAATAGTACTTAGAGCATCAATGTGTTCATCAGAGTCATTAAGCGCAGGGATATAGGAAAATGTTTCACCACCTGCTTCAATGAAAAAGTTTCTATTTTGTATATTGATTTCTTCCAGTGTTTCCAGACAATCAGCAGAAAAACCAGGACAAACAACATTGACGCTTTTTATTCCCTCTGTTGCCAATGACTTTAAAGTTTTATCGGTATAGGGCTTTAACCATTCCCTTGGACCAAAACGAGATTGGAAGGTGATGAGCCACTCTTCTTTATTCAGGTTTAATTTTTTAGCAACAAGCCTGGCTGTTTCATGGCATTCATCAAAATAAGGGTCGCCAGCATCAGCATAATCTTTAGGTAAGCCATGAAAAGAAAATAATAATTTTTCAGCTTTTGAATTGTTTTGCCAGTGTTGCTCAACGCTGTTCGTTATAGCTGTAATGTAACCATCGTCATCATGATAATGGTTGATCATTCTCATTTCTGGCAACCAACGCCATTGTTTAAGTTGATCGGCGACAGCGTCAAAAGTGGATGCCGTTGTTGTCGCAGAATATTGAGGATAGAGTGGGAATATCAACAAACGCCTGACATTAGCTGCGAGTAATTTTTCAAGACCGGATTCAATTGAAGGATTGCCATAACGCATAGCCAGTTCAATTTTTACATTTCCAGAGAATTGTTCGTCTAATAATGTTTGAATCCCTTTAGATTGTTTTTTAGAAATACTGAGTAAAGGGGAACCTTCGTCAGTCCACACTTTTTTATAGAGTTTAGCTGAACGCTTTGGGCGAGTTCTTAAAATTAACCCGTGCAGCGCAAACCACCATAATAATTTGGGAACTTCTATTACACGAGGATCAGAAAGAAATTCTGCAAGGTATGTACGTAATGCCGCAGGCGTCGGCGCATCCGGCGTTCCCAGATTGGTGATCAGGATACCTGTAGAGGATGGACTGTCATGCTTATATTCTGGATTGCCTTTATACTTCGCCATGAATTACTTTATATAGGAGCTGAGCGTGTTTGTAAAAAGTATTAATGATTGTTTCGAATTTACTGCTAATGATGGGTGCCAGATTAAAGAATGGCTACATCCGAAAAATGATCCGATTGAATTGCCATACTCTGTCGCTATGGCTACTGTTGATGTTGGTCAACAAAGCTACAAGCACAAGCTGGAACAGACAGAAATTTATCTGATTACTTCGGGTCAGGGTTGTATGCACGTTGATGATGAAGAGAAAAATGTGAAAGCAGGCGATGCCATTTATATAGAAGCAACATCTATTCAATGGATAGAGAACAATGCACAAGAACCTTTATGTTTTATCGCAATAGTGAATCCCCCTTGGAGTGATTCAGGTGATACACGTATTGATTAACAAGAGATTTTGAATCAGGAATATTTTGAAGACTGTTTCTTACGTAATAATGTTCGGTATTCGTTATGGATCTTTTTACAACGTTCGCCTAAATCTGATTTCTCTTCGATATTATCGACGTAGAACCGAATCAATGAACGAATAGGACCTTCAATATGTGAAGACTCTGCCGTGCCTTCAGTGAGCCTGGTTATTTTTTTTAAATATCGAATCAGGAACCACTCTGTTGTGTAAGATTCAATTTCAACTTTCTCAATTTCTTTAATGTGCCCCAAAACATACACCCGGAAATCACCAAAGTATATTTTTCTCATACGCCTATATCATTCCAGACTATTCTCAAGCGCTGCGATTCGTTCTTCTAATGGAGGGTGGCTCATGAATAAACGTTTGAAACCACTTGGGCTTCCACCAGAGATACCAAATGCTGCCATCTCATCTGGCAACGGTTCTGGATTGCTACCTTGTTGTAATCGACGTAAGGCAGCAATCATCTTTTCACGGCCGGCTAGATAAGCACCACCCGAATCAGCTTTAAATTCTCGTCGACGGGAGAACCACATTACTATTGTGCTAGCCAATACGGACAAGATCATTTGCACGAAAATAATGCCAATCCAATAACCTGGCCCATGCCCTCGTTGTATTTTGAAAACGACACGATCGAGTAAGTGACCAATAATGCGTGAAAAGAAAATAACAAAGGTATTAACAACACCTTGTATCAACGTTAGCGTTACCATATCGCCATTAGCAACATGACTAACCTCATGTCCCAATACTGCTTCGACTTCGCCTTGAGTCATGTTTGCCAAGAGACCAGTACTAACAGCGACTAAAGCCGAATTTTTACTCATACCTGTTGCAAAGGCATTAGGTTGAGGAGAATTAAATATACCAACTTCAGGCATACCAATCCCAGCTTCTCTTGCTTGCATTTCGACCGTTGATAGTAGCCATTCTTCTTGTTGGGTCTTTGGTATCTCAATTAATTGAACACCCATCGACCTTTTTGCCATCCACTTGGAAAGAGCAAGAGAAATCAATGAGCCGCCCATACCAAAAGCACCAGACATGATGATTAAGGCAGTTAAGTTTAAACCACCGCCTTGTTGTTCCAGCATCATATCGACGCCGAGTAAGCTCATGCTAATGCTCAAGACGAGCATGATTGCGATGTTGGTTCCTAAGAAAAGCAATATTCGTAACATGTGTGAACTCCTGTGAAAAACATAAACTACGTAAAACTCTTATCTAGATTGTAGCTAATAAACTAAATTCAAGATGTTAAATTTTTCGGCTCTTCAGCAGAATCTGTGGGTAGATATTATGAAATAATACCCCGTCATTCCGGGCTTGACCCGGAATCCAGTGGATAACATCTTTAGGTAAAGTTTTAAATAGATAAAACATCCTCTAAAATTCAATACGTTATTATCAACATAATGTGGACGTACTGCTTGTTTAACTGGATTCCGGGTCAAGCCCGGAATGACGGAACTTTTTAATTGTCCGTTAAATACGAGTACAGAAATAAAACAGCCCATTTAACACCTAACTTATTCTATTTGTTTAAGTTTTCAAAAAATACTTTTCTTGTTAACCCACAGATTCTGCTGAAGACCCAATTTTTCTTAATACGGTCATTGGTGGTGTGAATAAGGCTTTTCGTGTGCCATATAGTCCTGTTGACACTATGATTAGGCAACATGTAGCAGGTGCGATAATCCAGATTAATGGATTGATTACGATATCGATTTTAAAGACATACTCCGCTAACATTACCTCAATAATAGAAGCTGCAATGGCTGAAAGTATTCCAGTTATTAAAGCCAGAAAAAGAAATTCAGCAATTAATCCGGATAAAATCTGTTTACGGCTCGCACCTAATGCGCTCATTAATGCAGCTTCATTTGTTCGTTCATCATGTGTGCTCTGAATTGCCGCAAATAAAACAGTAAGCCCGGCAAATAATGTAAAAATAAAAACAAATTCAACAGCGCGTATAATTTGCTGCATAATTGTTTTCACTTGCGTCAGAATAGCATCCATATCAAGTATAGTAATACTTGGGAAACGCTTAACCAGTTCAACAAGTAAAGGTCGTTTTGATGGTGGGATATAAAAGCTGGTAATGTAAGTACTTGGCTGTGATTGAAGTGCTTCCGGATTAGAAACAACAAAAAAATTTACATTGAACGAATCCCACTCAAGCCAACGAAGACTTGTTACCTTTCCTTCTATCTTTTGACCAGCTACAGTATAAGTCAAGATATCATCCATTTTTATGCCTAACTTTTTTGCGATACCTTCTTCTACAGAAAAGTAATTTTCGTCTTCAATTTTATCTGGCCACCATGAACCTGATGTCAATCGATTATCTGCTTGCATGGTTTTGGTATAAGAAAGATTGAATTCGCGTGTTGCTAATCGTTTCGTGCGTGGTTCTCTATAGTCTTCAGCGCTAACAGGTTCATTATTAATTTTTATCAATCGACCTCTTATCATTGGGTGAAGTGAAATATCTTCATTTAACGAAGTGGACAGTAATGATTTAAGTTTATCAACTTGATTGGGCTGAATGTTGATTATGAAATAATTAGGCGCGTTTTCAGGTAAACGATCTTTCCAGTTTTCGAGTAAATCAGTACGTATCAGGGTCAGTAATAACATCACGGTAATACCAATGCCAATACCAATAATCTGTACCGTACTTTGACTTTCTCGACGAGTGACGTTAGCTAAACCATAACGGGCGGCCATTTTTAATTTAGGTTGTAAGCGTTTGAGTAAGCGCAACATAAACTTTGCCGAGACAGCCAAAACAAATGCAGTAATAAACAATCCTGATAAAGCGTGAAACGTTATTTTAATACTGCCTGATTGCCATGGACTTAAAAATATTAACGCAAATATTGCGATTAGATAGATAACATAACTATTGATCGGAGTCGGGTTTAAATCGCGTCGTAAAACACGTAATGGCGATATACGTCTTAAACTCATTAACTGTGGTAAAGCAAAAGCCATTACTGTAATTAAACCGGCGAACATTCCTGAAAACAGAGGTAATAATGAAGGTTTCGGCAACGCCACCTGTGTCATTCCCATCATTAATTTGTTCAGACCTTCTTGAGCAAGATAGCCAATACAGCAACCAAGAAAACTACATAACAGTGTAAGTATGAGTAATTGAAATATATAAATTTGAGAGATTTCTTTTTGTCGTAAACCAAGGCAACGCATAATGGCACATACATCATAATGTCTAGTCGCATAGCGTTGTGCTGACATGGCGATGGCCAGTCCTGCTAAAGCAATACTAACTAATGTAGCTAAGCCTAAAAATTGCTCTGCTCGATCAAGTGCTGATTTAATTTCAGGGCGCGCATCTCTAATTCCCTGCACACGAAGGTTACTGTTTTTATTTTCATAAAGTTCATTAATAGTTTCACGAAAATAATTAATTTTTTCGTTATTACCTCCGAGTAATAACCTATACTGAACTCGGCTGCCTGGTAATATTAATCCTGTCGCACCTAGATCAGTTCGGTTCATTAATAAACGCGGAGCAACATTAAATAAATCGCCACCACGATCAGGTTCATAAGTGAGTCTTTTTGAAACAAGTAGTTCGCTAGAGCCAAGATTGAGTGTTTCCCCAATATTGACTTGTAGTTGTTGCATTAAACGACTGTCTATCCAGACATTGCCTGAAGCGGGAATGGTATTCGTTATTTCTTCTTTGCCAAATAAGCTGCTACTTATTTTTAAACGACCACGAATAGGATAATTTGAATCGACGGCTTTTACTTCAGCAAGCTCTAATTTATCATTTTTAACAACTACGCTACGAAAACTTTCATTTAGAGAATAAGTTAAATTTAAATCGGAAGCATGCTTAACAATATCATCTTCAATTTTAGACGAAGAAATTAATAAAAGATCGGCTGCAAGTAATTCTGTTGCTTGTTGTTCTGTTGCACGATGTACACGATCTGTGAAAAAGCTGACTGAAGTTAAGCAGGCAACTGCGATAATAATAGAAATGCCGATTAGTCTTAACTCACCGGAATGCCAGTCTCGTTTTAATGAAGTCAGTGCAAACTTAAACGTATTCATTTAAGGCACCTCAAAAATGCACTTTTTCCGCGATTCAATGTGCCGTTCCCTATAAGTTATTCCAGGTAGCTGCGTCAGCTCCGTGCTCGAATCCTCATGTATGACATATACACTGCGGTTCTGCGCGCGGTGCTTCCTTGCACTCACGAAAAAATCACTATTTTTAGAAGTGCCTTTTATTATCATCAAATAGCTTCTTTTTCAGTGAGTTGCCCGCCAGCAATAATGATTTGTCGATCGCAGTTATCAGCAATTTCATTGTCATGAGTTACCATAATCAATGTCGTTCCATTTTCTTTATTCATTTTGAACAATAGATCGATAATAATTCTCGCTGTTTTTTGATCAAGATTACCTGTTGGTTCATCAGCAAATAGAATTTTTGGATTGCCGGCAAATGCACGTGCGATAGCGACACGTTGTTGTTCGCCACCAGATAACTGATTTGGATAGTGATGAATGCGCTCGGCTAAGCCTACTTCTTCCAGTTTTTGTTGTGCTTGTTTCTTTGCCTGATCATTATCAGCTAACTCAAGTGGTAATGATGTGTTTTCCAGCGCGGTTAGACTGGGTAATAGATGAAACGATTGAAAAACAAAACCAACGGATTTCGCACGAATTTGGGCTCTACCATCCTCGTTTAGTTGCGATAAATCCGTTCCATCAAGAATTACTTTCCCCGCAGAGGGAATATCCAGTCCAGCGAGCAAACCGAGTAAAGTCGATTTACCAGAGCCAGAGACACCAACAACCGCTAAACTTTCGCCTTGTTTAATAGACAAATTAATATTATTAAGGATAGTCAATGTTCCTTCAGGACTAATGACTTGCTTTCCAAGTGCTTCAGCTTGCACAATATTTGTTTGGGTCATAATTTATTATGTATTATCGATTTTTATTGTTCATTATATTGCTGTGTTCTTTTTCTGTCACCGCACAGGCCAAGACCTTACTAATTCTTGGCGATAGTATAAGTGCAGCCTATGGTATTCCAGTAGAGCAGGGTTGGGTATCTTTATTGGAGCAGCGACTACTTAAGCAAGGCTATGCCTATGACGTAGTGAATGCCAGTATTAGTGGCGAAACAACTCTGGGTGCGAAAATGCGTCTGAATGATTTATTGGAAAAATATCAACCTGAACTTGTTGTTATTGAATTAGGGGGAAATGATGGTTTGCGTGGTTTTACGCTTAATGAAATTGAAAATAATTTTATCGAAATGATTAGCATGATAAAGCAAGCGGGTTGTACTACGTTGCTTGTACCCATGCAGTTACCGCCAAACTATGGTGCAACGTATAATCGACGTTTTGCATCTATCTATGAACGCGTCTCAGAGATAATGGCTGTGGCAAAGTCAAAATTTATTTTACAAAATATTGCTGAGCATTCTGAATTGATGCAGGCAGATGGTATACACCCAGTACAAGTAGCGCAATCAATGATGCTGGATAATATTTGGCAGGACTTACGAAGTTTACTAACGAAAAATTGAAAATTAAATAATGAAATATTGTTGCTATTGCAGTGCTGAATTAATTTATGATATTCCCGATGATGATAATCGTCATCGTTATATTTGTAATAGTTGTGACACTATTCATTATCAAAATCCAAAGATTGTCGCCGGCTGTATCCCCGTTTGGGAAGATCAGATTTTATTATGTAAACGTGCAATAGAACCCCGGTTTGGCTATTGGACGTTACCGGCGGGTTTTATGGAGTTAGGTGAGACTAGTTTGGAAGCCGGAATACGTGAAACTCTGGAAGAAGCTAATGCACGTGTTGATGTTGATGATCTTTTTGCAGTATTTAATCTTCCCTATGTTGGTCAGGTCTATATGATGTTTCGTTCAAGATTGGTGGATCTCGATTTTTCGCCAGGTGTTGAAAGTCTGGAGGTACAGCTGTTTAAGGAAGAAGATATTCCCTGGGATGAGTTGGCATTTACAACGATACGAGCAACATTGAAATTGTATTTCGAAGATAGACGACAAGGTAACTACTCGTTACATACTGGAGATGTTGTAAAAACAGAAAGCGGTTACGATTTTATTCCAACTCTGGTGTGATGGGCAAAGCTTCAGAAAATTTTATACTTCAACCCAAAGACCATTGCTGCATTCGTAATTTTTGCCTTCAGAAGAGATGCGGTTTCCGGAACCGAACTCTTCATCGTTCCAATAACACATGATTTCTGTTTCAGACGCTACCACAGTGGCGTCCTCGTCTACAGGGCCAGTAATTTTTGATGTCTTTTTTGCGGGGTCTGCAGCTTCAACCGATTTTGGGTCTGACATAACTTCCTCCTTTAAATTGCACTATATTAATCCCAGAATAAGAATTCTGCTAGTAAGCATCAAAGAAATATTGTCTTATCGTAGTTGTGCCTTGTTACTAATGGTATTCAGGATGTCATGGCTGGAATCTTTTTCGCAATCGAAGGCAGCACTGTTTTCTGTAATATCCATTGAGTCCTTGTCTGTGCTACATAGGCAGATAAAACCGGCCTGATTAAGTAGTTTGCTGATTTCTCCAATATTTCCTTCAACCTCATTTTGGTTGAGAACAGTGCAAGCATGTCCCATATCGAATAGCAGGCGTTCAAGCTCTCGGGCGACTTGAGTATTATTTTTACCTGTTAACCATGCGGTAAAAGCGTGTTGACCGTAGCGAGCAATACGTTCATTTTTACTCACCGTTTGTAATTCCTCATTCTCCACTGCGCCAACAATCATTCCTGCTGCGACAGTAACATTATTTAAACGATCAATAATGATGAAAGCACCGGTGCCCTTAGATAAATTATATGAGTCAAAAGGAACAGAGGCAGTGAGTGTTACATCGCAGTGACCAATTTCATTCAGGTTAAGCTCTTCAGCATCAGACTCTTCAAGCGTATTTACATCAATCAAGTGGTTTATTTTTGAGATAGAACCATTAACCGTTTTAGTGCCAAGTTTGATGTAGTATTGCTTGCCTATGGTCATGGCTTGTTCGGTCATCCAGACAATTTTGGCGCCGAATTTATTACTGATTTGCGGAAGATCATCGTTGCGCGTGATCATATCTCCTCGACTGACATCAACCTCATCGGTCAGCGTTAAGGTGACGGCCATCGGTGGAAATGCTTCGTCCAATTCACCTTCATTTGTCACAATAGATTGAATAGTGCTGGTTTTACCTGAAGGAAGCACAGTAACCTTGTCACCTTTATGTACTACTCCTGCAGCAATTGTCCCGCAGTAGCCACGAAAGTCCAGATTGGGTCGATTGACGTACTGTACCGGGAAACGCATATTGTTGTAGTTCTGATCAGAGCTAATTTCGACCGTTTCCAGGATTTCCATCAAGGTTTGGTCTTCATACCAGGACATTTGTGTACTTAAGTTAACAACGTTATCACCATTCAGTGCCGAGATAGGAATGAAACGGGTATCACTTTGTTCCAGTTTCGCAGTGAAATCCAGATAGTCGTCTTTTATTTTGTTGTAGACAATTTCATCGTGGTTAACCAAATCCATTTTATTAATGGCAACGATGATGTGTTTGATACCCAATAGTGAAGCAATAATGCTATGGCGTCGGGTTTGTGTTTGTACGCCATAACGCGCATCAATTAGAATGATGGCAAGGTCGCAAGTTGACGCGCCGGTTGCCATGTTACGCGTATATTGTTCATGACCCGGAGTATCCGCAATAATAAACTTGCGATTGGCCGTAGAGAAATAACGATAAGCGACATCAATCGTGATTCCTTGTTCTCGCTCCGCTTGTAATCCATCAACCAGTAAAGCCAAATCAACTTCGTTTCCAGTCGTTCCGGACTTAACACTGTCCGCGGTAATCGCTGCCAATTGATCTTCATAGATCATTTTTGAATCATGTAATAAACGACCGATCAGCGTGCTCTTACCATCATCGACACTGCCACAAGTTAATAAGCGCAATAGTTCCTTCTTTTCATGCTGTTCAAGATAAGCATCAATGTCGGTACTAATAAGTTCGGATTGATGAGACATCTAAAAGTAGCCCTCGCGTTTCTTTTCCTCCATCGAACCAGCTTGATCGTGATCAATAACACGACCCTGACGTTCAGATGTTTTAGTCAATAACATTTCCTGAATAATTTCGGGTAACGTCGTTGCCGATGATTCAACAGCACCCGTTAGCGGATAACAACCTAAAGTACGAAAACGTACCATTTTGTTTTCAGGTTTTTCTCCGGGCTCTAATGGCATACGATCATCATCAACCATAATGTCGACACCATCCCGATTTACTATCGGACGCTCCTTAGCAAAGTAGAGGGGTACAATGGGAATTTTTTCCAGATGGATATATTGCCAAATATCGAGTTCGGTCCAGTTGGATAAAGGGAAAACCCGAATACTTTCTCCCTTATCAACTTTACCATTGTAGATGTTCCATAATTCCGGGCGTTGAGTCTTGGGATCCCATCGGTGATTTTTATCACGGAAAGAATAAACACGTTCTTTTGCTCGTGATTTTTCTTCATCACGACGTGCTCCGCCAAATGCAGCGTCAAATTGATATTTATTTAGTGCTTGTTTCAGTGCATCCGTTTTCATCACATCAGTATGTTTTTTACTGCCATGAGTAAAAGGACCCACACCAGCTTTCACACCTTCCTGATTGGTATAAACAAGGAGATCCAATCCAAGATTTTTCGCCAACTCATCACGGAAGGTAATCATTTCACGGAATTTCCATGTGGTATCCACATGTAAAAGTGGAAATGGGGGTTTACCCGGTGCAAATGCTTTCAATGCTAGTTGCAACATGACTGCAGAATCTTTACCGATAGAATAAAGCATGACCGGTTTTTCGAACTCTGCCGCAACTTCACGAATAATGTGGATACTTTCCGCTTCAAGTTGTTTCAGGTGTGTCAGCTTGTAATCAGTCATTCTTAAAAATACGTTCAATATTTAGGGAAAATAACACGCGAGATATAAGTCTAGAGCATTAAAAAGCGGGGCATTATAGCAGAAGCTTCGCGTGGGGCTAGCAGCTAGGTATGATGTTAGCTATCTTTCAGCAGTTTTAACGTGTTGTAATGAAAAATAAGCTTTAATTCTCTATATATCTAAAATTAACTTTAAACCTTCTGCCAATTCCTGATTTTTTGTAGTATTCAGCTTGCCCGCTTTCTCAATTAAATAAGATTTATCCAGTGTAATAACCTGGGATATATTGATTACAGATTCTTTTTTTAGTCCAATACTTTTATTAATACCCAACTTAATATTTCCTGGTGCTTTGGCTAATGTTAGGTTTGATGAAATAACTGCAGCAAGGATCGTGCTTATATTACTTTTGTTAAAGTCATCTGATTGGATAATGACTACTGGTCGACGATAGCCTGGCTCAGAGCCTCTTGGCTCATCAAGATCTGCCCACCAGACATCTCCTTTTTTGTAATTCATAAGTCACCAATTTTCCTTGTCTATTGACTTCATTTGAGCGCGTTTAAAATCCTTTTCTAATCCCTGATTTTTATCATCCGCATAGACTTCATTAAGCAAGTTAGTCACTTTCTTATTTTTATGTGTTTCAACATAACTGGAAATAGCACGGACATATAACTCACTTCTAGATAGACCAAGTCTTCGAGCCAGGTTTTCGGCTGTTTTGAATACAGGATCAGGTATTGATATAGCAGTTTTCATAGGTAAAAGTATAACTAAAGTTATACTTTGATCAACCTGAGAGATATCAATATTTCAAAAATTATTTAGGTGATTACATGTAATTACTCATAAATCTATACGTGAACTAGCGAAAGAAATTTGTTGATTCTGATGTTGACATGAGTAAATTTTCGACTATATTTAGCACTCACTACATCGGAGTGCTAATAAATTAGTTAGTGCTTATAAATCAACAGGTTAGGAATTAAGGAGGTTAGTTTCAATGAATATCCGACCATTACATGATCGTGTGATTGTGAAACGCGTGGAAGAAGATAAATTGTCACCAGGCGGTATCGTAATCCCTGATTCAGCAACAGAAAAGCCAATCGAAGGTGAAATTATTGCCGTCGGTAACGGTAAATTACTGGATAACGGTGAACTACGTGCACTGGATCTTAAGAAAGGTGACAAAGTGTTATTTGGCAAGTATTCCGGTACTGAAGTCAAAGTCGGTGGTGAAGATCTTCTCGTACTTCGTGAAGACGACATCATGGGCGTCATCGAGTAAATACAAAAATTAAGTCATAGGAGAAATTAATCATGGCTGCAAAAGAAGTTATATTTTCGGACGATGCCCGTACGCGTATGGCGAAAGGTGTTAACGTCCTGGCGAATGCGGTAAAGCAAACGCTCGGCCCTAAGGGTCGCAATGTTATTCTGGACAAGAGCTTTGGTGCTCCAACCGTTACTAAAGATGGTGTCTCAGTAGCAAAAGAAATTGAACTTGAAGACAAGTTCGAAAACATGGGTGCACAGATGGTGAAAGAAGTTGCTTCTAAAACCTCTGATGTAGCAGGTGACGGTACCACTACCGCTACCGTATTAGCTCAAGCTATCGTACGCGAAGGTTTGAAAGCAGTTACCGCTGGTACCAACCCTATGGATATCAAACGTGGTATCGATAAAGGTGTAGCAGCTGCAGTAGAAGAATTGCAAAAGCTGGCTAAACCTTGTGAAGACAGCAAAGCAATTGCACAGGTGGGTACCATTTCTGCAAACTCTGATGAAGCTATCGGTACTATCATTGCAGAAGCAATGGAAAAAGTAGGTAAAGAAGGCGTTATCACTGTAGAAGAAGGTTCAGGTCTTGATAATGAACTGGATGTTGTTGAAGGTATGCAGTTTGATCGCGGTTATCTTTCTCCTTACTTCATTAACGACCAGCAAACCATGGGTGTTGAATTAGAAAGCCCATTCATTCTTTTATTCGATAAGAAGATCTCAAATGTTCGTGATCTACTTCCAATTCTTGAAGGCGTTGCCAAAGCTGGTAAGCCTTTATTGATTATTGCGGAAGACATCGAAGGTGAAGCATTAGCAACTTTAGTTGTTAACAACATGCGCGGTATCGTTAAAGTCGCTGCTGTTAAAGCACCAGGTTTTGGTGATCGTCGTAAAGCAATGTTAGAAGATCTTGCTATTTTAACTTCAGCGACAGTTATTTCTGAAGAAATTGGTTTGAGTCTTGAAAAATCAACACTTGATGACTTAGGTTCGGCTAAGCGAGTTCAAATCAGCAAAGAAAACACTACCATTATTGATGGTTCTGGCAAGACCGCAGACATCGAAGGTCGTGTTACTCAAATTCGTCAGCAAATAGAAGATTCAACTTCTGATTATGATCGTGAAAAACTCCAGGAGCGTGTTGCAAAACTTGCTGGTGGTGTTGCGGTTATTAAAGTGGGTGCTGCTACCGAAATTGAAATGAAAGAAAAGAAAGCACGCGTTGAAGATGCATTGCATTCTACTCGTGCTGCTGTTGAAGAAGGTGTTGTTCCTGGTGGTGGTGTTGTACTTGTGCGTTCCATCTCAGCTGTAGCCAAGGTTAAAGGTGGCAACGATGAGCAACAAATTGGTATTAACATTTTGAAACGTGCTCTTGAAGAACCATTGCGTCAAATCGTAAGCAATGCCGGTGAAGAAGCGTCAGTTATCCTGAATAAGGTTGCAGACGGTAAAGGTAACTTCGGTTACAACGCAGCTAATGGTGAGTTTGGCGATATGATAGAAATGGGTATTCTTGACCCAGCGAAAGTCTCTCGTTCAGCGCTTCAAAACGCTGCTTCTGTAGCCAGTCTGTTGTTAACGACTGAAGTTATGGTTGCAGAATTACCGAAGGAAGAAGCTGCTCCAGCTATGCCTGATATGGGCGGCATGGGCGGCGGCATGGGTGGTATGGGCGGAATGATGTAATTCTCTCTCCAACACCTGTTTAATATGCTCTGTTACATAGCAGGGTTTATTTAAAGTGTTATTAAAACCGACCTGCATTAGTTGTAGGTCGGTTTTTTTATGTAGTTATTAATACTTTTCCTATTTAAAGCAGCGTCTAAGTTAAGTATAAAATACGGCAGGAGTTAAGCGAGAACAGCCGTTCGTTGAGTTATCGAATTAGACTGAGTTCGGTTAGGAGTGGAAGTTAGCGTTCGAAATAAGGTGCGGTGTTTTTTACCGCCAGCTTGATTGACTTGTTATGTGTTTCATTGCTATTATGTGTACACATATTAATTATTATACACATTGGTGGCCCTTATGAGAACAAATATTGAAATTGATGATAGTTTAATGGCAAATGCACTTAAAGCAACGGGTTTAAGCACGAAAAAAGAGGCTGTTGAATTAGGACTTAAAGCATTGATTAATTTAAATAAACAAGCATCCATTCGATCTCTTAGAGGCAAATTAAAATGGGAAGGCAACTTGGATGAAATGAGAGCTAAATAATGATATTAGTTGATTCGAGTGTCTGGATAGATTTTTTTAATGGCACAGAGAATGACGAAACTGATAAATTAAATGAAATATTTGGGCTTGAAGAAGTTGTAATAGGTGACCTTATACTTGCGGAGGTTTTGCAAGGATTCAGAAGTGATAAAGATTATAAAGTAGCTAAGGATGTATTAACGTCGCTGACCATGCATGAAATGCTTGGAAAAGTAATAGCAATAAAGAGTGCTAATAATTTTAGAAAACTTAGAAAAAAAGGAATAACAATAAGAAAAACAGCAGATGTAATTATTGCAACATACTGTATCGAGCATAAAATTCCGTTGCTATTTACCGATAAAGATTTCGTACCATTCGTTGAAAACTTGAAATTACGCTCCGCCTGCTAATACACATAACGGTTCGGCTAAGACGCGCGCGCTTTTCGCGCGTCTGATCTTACCCCGAAATAATTGACACTTATGCGACACATAATTCGTATTCATTGG
>CAZGBJ010000026.1:0-34793 GCA_964523895.1 uncultured Enterobacteriaceae bacterium | reverse complement strand
GCCCGGAAGGATTCGAACCTCCGACCCCCTAGTTCGTAGCCAGGTACTCTATCCAGCTGAGCTACGGGCGCGTTGTTTGAAAAGCCGCGTATTATGAAGAGTGGTATCTTAGGCTGCAAGCCCGGACTTCATAAGAAAAAGTATTTAATTAAATCCTTTTAAATTGGCGGAGAGAGAGGCCGCTCTCGGTCATCCATGACCTTCGCGTCACCTGCACATCCATGTGCATTGGGATTCTCAACCCAATTATGGGTTCTCATCAATTAAACTCTAAGCCAGTAATAATTATAAAACGCACACATATCATTAACGTATGCGTTTTATAATTATGGCGGAGAGAGAGGGATTCGAACCCTCGATACGGGATAAACCATATACTCCCTTAGCAGGGGAGCGCCTTCAGCCACTCGGCCACCTCTCCAAATTATTATTCATAAAATAAAACAGACCAAATCCTGTATCCAACCACTCTAAATGCACACACAGAAAAGTCACCACAATATGATGACTTTCCAGGTTAATACGAGGTTTGTGACCATGGATTTACAGGCCGTCTAGGATACCCTTGCCAGGTTTCAGGGTAAAGACTACTTAAAAATATCTGGACTACTCTGATGCCTCAGATGATGATTCATCATCAATTTTTTCGTGCTGTATCCGTTCATAGATTTCTTCTCGGTGTACTGCGACTTCCTTGGGTGCATTAACGCCAATGCGAACTTGATTTCCACGAATTCCTAATACGGTGACGCTAACCTCATCTCCAATCATCAACGACTCACCTACCCGTCGAGTTAATATCAACATTTCAATTCTCCTAATCCTTCTTTAATCACATCAATTTCCATGATTTATTAAAATTAAGTATAGCCCCAAACATTGCTCTATGTGTTGTCTTTGGCTTTTATGGTTATGCTTAATCAAAAAAGCCAACTGGGTACTATTTATTACTTTCTGTAATAGCTCCATTTTCCAGGCCAAAGATCGTATGTAGTGTACGAACTCCAAGCTCTAAATACTTTTCGGCCACTACGACAGAAACCTTAATTTCTGATGTAGAGATCATCTGTATATTTATCCCTTCTTTTGCCAATGCTTTGAACATAGTACTGGCTATTCCAGCGTGTGAGCGCATACCAACCCCCACCACAGAAATTTTTACTATTTTATTATCGCCCGATACATCTTTGGCTTTTATCGTTTTTGCTGTTTCCTGCAAAATTAGCAACGCTTTATCATAATCATCACGGTTTACAGTAAAAGTGAAGTCTGTACTGTTATCCAGACCCACATTTTGCACGATCATATCGACTTCTATGTTGGCATCAGCTATTGGACCGAGTATTTGCGATGCAATACCGGGCATATCGGGCACACCGACGATAGTCAGTTTTGCCTCATCGCGATTATGAGCAATACCTGATATTAATGCCGCTTCCATATTTTCATCCTCTTCGGTTATCAACGTACCGGGTCCATCTTTGAAACTCGATAACACACGTAAATTAACATTATATTTTCTGGCAAATTCAACTGAGCGAATTTGCAACACTTTTGAACCAAGACTAGCCATTTCCAGCATTTCTTCATAGGTAATGACCGACAGTCGTCGAGCATCCTCAACAATACGTGGGTCAGCAGTATAGACACCATCAACATCAGTATAGATTCGACATTCGTCTGCCTCTAATGCTGTCGCCATTGCAACTGCTGTCGTATCAGAGCCACCTCGACCTAAAGTGGTAATATTCCCATTTTCATCAATGCCCTGGAAGCCTGCTATAACAACGACTTTACCTTCTCTCAGCTGCTTATGCACTCGTGCCGCATCTATATCGACAATCCGCGCTTTATTATGCTCATTATCCGTTCGGATATGAACTTGACCACCTGTATAGGAAACGGCAGCCTGGCCTTTTTCTTCCAGCGCCATACTCAACAAAGCAATGGTTGTTTGTTCGCCGGTTGATAACAGCACATCAAGTTCTCTTGGTGCGGGTGTTTGCGTAATGTTTTTTGCAAGCGATAACAAACGATCAGTTTCACCGCTCATAGCAGATACCACCACCACGACCTGATGACCCTGTTTTTTGGTTTCAATAACTTTGTTGGCTACTGCTTGAATTCGTTCAACTGAACCAACGGAAGTCCCACCATATTTCTGGACTATTAATGCCATCACTCTATCTGTATTAAAAAGCGTGCGATTCTAGCTGAAAGGTGATGAGATAGAAATAGGCGAGATTAATTAAAAGGCCTGTTTTACAAGGTTTTCGGTCATTTTTAGACGACGTCGAAATTCTTAATTATTACAGCCTATGAAATTTTAACCAGACAGTTGATTTCGGACCCATTCAGGCACTTTTTCCAAGGCACCTTCCAATGCGGCGGGGTCATTACCTCCTGCTTGAGCCATGTCAGGTCGTCCACCGCCTTTACCGCCAACTTGCTGAGCGACGAAATTAACTAAATCACCTGCTTTTATACGATCAGTACTATCCTGCGTAACACCTGCAATTAAGCTCACTTTGGAATCATTTACCGTTGCTAAAATAACCGCGGCTGTACCGAGCTTATTTTTAAGTTGATCGACAGTATCGCGTAAGGTTTTTGGATCAGCGCCATCAAGCAATTTTGCCAGTACTTTAATACCCGCTATATCTTCTGCTTCATCAAGCATATTTGAACCGGCACTACTCGCCAGTTTGCTTTTGAGCTGTTCCAACTCTTTTTCCAGCTTACGTGTTTTATCTAATTGCAAAGAAAGTTTAGAGTCGACAGTTTCCATGTCTGCTTTTAAAAGTTCAGATATACGCTGTAATTTATCTTCTGCATTTTCAATCCAGTCTAGTGCTCCCATACCAGAAACAGCTTCAATTCTTCTAACGCCCGAAGCAACACCCGACTCAGAAATAATTTTGAATAGACCAATGTCACCCGCACACTCAACATGTGTACCACCGCACAGTTCCGTGGAAAAATCTCCGGCAATACTGAGCACGCGTACAACGTCTTCATATTTCTCACCAAACAAAGACATCGCTCCCGATGATTTTGCTTCTTCCAAAGACATCAGCTGAATGCGTGTTTCTTCGTTAGATAATATTCGTGCATTAATCAGACGTTCTATTTCCACTAACTGTTCTTGTGTTAATGGTTCGTTATGTGAAAAATCAAAGCGTAAATGATCATCAGTAACTAATGATCCTTTTTGCAGAACATGATCACCACATATTTTTCGAAGTGCGGCATGTAATAAATGAGTGGCAGAGTGATTTCGCATGATGGCAGTACGACGCGCTTCATCGACGGAAGCACGAACAACATCACCTACTTTTAAAGAACCTGAGCGTAATACGCCCAGATGAATATGTGATTGCCCTTGTTTTTTAGTGTCTTCTACTTCAAAGAAAATATCATTAGTAAATAGCTCACCTTTATCGCCAACTTGACCGCCTGATTGTGCATAAAATGGCGTCTCTAACAAGATAACACCACCAATATCACCCTGATTTAGTGTTTTTACATTGCGTCCATCTTGATAAAGCGCAATGACCGTCGTCTTTTGTTGCAGGCGATCATAACCGGTAAAAGCACTAACCAGACTATCATCTGCATCAACAGAAACACCAACATCAAACTTACTTGCAGCGCGAGCACGTTTGCGTTGTTCAGCCATAGCTTTATTAAAGCCATCCATATCGATTTTTAAATTTCGTTCACGTGCTATATCGGCAGTAAGATCAACCGGAAAACCAAACGTATCATAGAGACGAAAAATATCTTCGCCTTCGATCACATTGCCTTTCATTTTTGCAGTAACATCATCCAACACTTTTAAACCTTGTTCTAAAGTTTCAGAGAAGCGCTCTTCTTCGTTTAACAAAACCTTTTTTATATGTGCTTTCGAATTCCTTAACTCTGGATAGGCCTCGCCCATTAGTTGTTCGAGAATATCAACCAACTTATAGAAAAATGATGTTTTAAAACCTAATTTATTTCCATGACGAATAGCACGACGAATAATTCGACGTAGAACATAACCTCTTCCTTCATTCGAAGGAATCACACCATCATTGATTAAAAAAGAACAGGAACGAATATGGTCAGCAACAACACGACTGGAAGTAACATCAATATCATTATTACCAACTAGCTCTTTTATTGCCTGAATGATTTTTTCAAACAGTTCAATTTCAAAATTATTATGTACATCTTGCATCACTGCCGTAATACGTTCGAGTCCCATACCCGTATCAACCGATGGATGCGGAATTGGCTTTAAAGTGCCGCTGGAATCACGATCATATTGTGTAAACACTAAATTCCATATCTCAACATAACGATCCAGATCAGCATCTTCAGTTCCCGGTGGCCCACCCGGAATATCTTCACCATGATCATAAAAAATTTCACTACAAGGGCCGCAAGGGCCGGTATCACCCATCGACCAAAAATTATTTTCAGCATCACAACGACTAAAACGGTCGGGAGAGACACCTATTTCTTTTAACCAGATATCTGCCGCTTCATCATCATCTTCGAATACGGTTATCCATAATTTGGATTCGGGTATTTTTAATACTTCGGTCAAATATTCCCAGGCAAAACTAATCGCTTCCTGTTTAAAATAATCACCAAAACTAAAATTGCCCAGCATTTCGAAAAAGGTGTGATGGCGTGCGGTATAACCGACGTTTTCCAGATCATTATGCTTGCCACCAGCACGGACACAACGTTGCGATGAAGTCGCACGATTGTAATCACGTTTTTCTCTACCAAGAAAGACATCCTTGAATTGCACCATACCGGCATTGGTAAATAAGAGTGTTGGATCGTTCGAAGGAACGAGCGAACTACTCGGTACTATTTCATGCCCTTTCGACTGAAAATATTGCAAAAATGACTGGCGTATATCGTTGCTGGTTTTCATTAATAAGTCTTATTTAAAAAGTTGGTTAATAACGTCACTACTAAAACCGCGACTATATAGGAATCGGGATTGTTTTGCCTTCTTTTGGTAGTCAGCGGGGATGTTTTCGCCATACTTTTTTGACCTAACCTCCTCTGCCAAAGACATCCAGTCAAATGAATCTGAGCTGAGGAAAGTTTCAATCAAAATATGATCAACCCCACGCTGTCGTAATTCCTGATTGATCTTATTCGGACCTTGTCCGTTATTAACACGATGATGCACAAAACTTTCGGCAAATCGTTCATCACTTTGCAAACCTTCGCGGCTAAGTGTGTCCAATAGATCTTCGATTAACAGCTCATCTGTACAACGGCGTAAGAGCTTATTAGCCAGCTCCTTGCGACTGTGTTCGCGTCGGCCGAGGAAGTCACATGCGCGTTGCAGGACTTCCTGGCGTTCTGTACTCAGGCGACGACCTCTTCTACTGCGGACTCTTCTTCAGCTTCAGATTTTTCTACATCTTCTACAGTGAGAATTGGCAGTAGTTGTTCTCTTATTTGTCCCTCTAAATCCGCTGCTATGTCAGGATTTTCTTTTAGAAATTTACGAACGTTTTCCTTACCTTGTCCAATACGTTCTTCTTTGTAGCTATACCAGGCACCCGCTTTATCGATAAGCTCCAGTTTCACACCAAGGTCTATTACTTCGCCAAGACGAGAAATACCTTCACCATATAAGATTTCAAACTCGGCTTGTTTAAATGGAGGTGCAATCTTGTTCTTAACAACTTTAACCCGCGTTTCGTTGCCAACAACTTCATCACCTTTTTTAATTGCGCCAATTCTACGAATATCCAGACGCACCGATGAATAAAACTTTAATGCATTACCACCGGTTGTGGTTTCAGGGCTACCGAACATAACGCCAATCTTCATACGGATTTGGTTAATAAAAATGACACAACAATTTGCACGTTTAATATTACCCGTCAGTTTTCTTAATGCCTGGGACATTAAGCGAGCCGCGAGTCCCATATGTGAATCACCCATCTCACCTTCGATTTCCGCTCTTGGCACCAATGCAGCAACCGAATCAATCACGATCATTTCTACAGCGCCACTACGAACCAACATGTCACAAATTTCCAAAGCCTGTTCACCTGTATCCGGTTGCGAAACCAGTAATTCATCAATATTGACACCCAGTTTTTCTGCATAGATAGGGTCGAGTGCATGCTCTGCATCGATAAAAGCACAGGTCTTACCCTCTTTTTGTGCTTCAGCAATAGCGGATAAGGTTAACGTCGTTTTACCGGAAGACTCTGGCCCATAAATTTCAACAACTCGACCATAAGGTAAACCACCGGCGCCAAGTGCGATATCCAGACCCAGTGAACCAGTACTTACCGTCGGTATCTGTGCGACAGATTGGTCTCCCATCTTCATGACAGAACCCTTACCAAATTGCTTCTCAATCTGGCTCAATGCCATTGATAGTGCTCTACTCTTATCTTCTTCTGCATTAGCTTTAGCCATTCTAATTTCTCCCTATATAAACCATTCGTTATTCGATATCGCCATTCCTCTGAATAGCCATCTGGATGAAACTATAGACAGTACTTTTCTTAATGTCAATACTTTTTACTACCTTAGTAGTTTTTACTATATAATATATTTTATCAGGCTATTGCTTGATTTTGTATAATTCATCTTTATTGATTAGATTTTGGGCATAATTTTATCGTGACATTGTTGAACGAAATTAAATGGGTAACGCGACAACGTCTGCAATATATAGAGTTGATGGCCTATTACACCGGGCTTGTGACACGTAGTGATGTGGCCAAGGCTTTTGCTATTTCTGATGCTGCGGCAACCAAGGATCTAAAATATTATAACGATATTGCGCCTGAAAATTTGCTCTACAAACACGCTGTATTTGGTTTTGTACCCAGTTCTGAGTTCGAAGCAGTTTTTGCCGACTTATCCCCAGCCTCAGTCTTGCCCATGCTTGAAGCTAATCTAACTGTTATAGGAGGACCTAATCAGGATGAATCTGTATTTGGAATTCCGGTAGAAAGCATGGCTCTACCCAGTCGTTTACCCGATAAAAGTGTACTCGCACAAATTAGCCGGGCTATACACAACAATAAGAAATGTCATGTTAGTTATCGTTCACTTTCAGAAAAAGATAGCAAACAAAAGAGGGTTATTGAACCTCATTCACTGGTCAATACTGGCTTCCGCTGGCATGTCCGAGCTTACAATGAAGACACCTTTGATTTTCGGGATTTCGTTCTTTCTCGATTTGTCAGTGCTGAATGTCAGGACACTGATGCCGAATCAAGCGCACAGTACGATGATGATTGGACAGAAATAATCTCGGTACAATTAACGCCCCATCCGAAACTTGATGAAGATAAACAACACAGCCTTCTGATTGATTATGGTAGTGATGATGATGTCATCACCATTAAAGTACGCCGAGCATTGATTGGTTATCTACTGCAGCAACTCTCGGTCGACACCACTGCCGATCAAGGATTAAACCCTAATAAATATCAGCTAATCGTATTAAATCGAGATGAAATCGAACCCTTTGCGGCCTGGGCGTTTAGTTAAAAAGAGTCATACCCACATTTGTCGCTAATAGACATCAATTTGCTATACTGGCACAAAAATCGCTTGCATACCTTAAGTTCCAAGGAAGGTGTTTCTAAGACCCATCGTGACTAATAAAAAATATAAAAATTAATGTTTAAGTTTCCTGAAGATCGACTTCCAGTTGCGATTATTCTGTCTGTTTCCTGTGTCGACTTTTTTCTCTACTTTATTATTGAGAATCTTTGGATTTTCATTACCTATTGGATCGTCATGATTATTCCTAAAGGAAAAATATGTGCATGGAATCATCACCATCAGCACACTGCAACATTTAAAGCGCAGCCACTCAATCGCCTACTTGAATTCTTTTATGCGCTTCATAGCGGCGTCACCACAAATTTATGGTTGTTGCATCATGTCCTCGGCCATCATCTTAACTATTTAGATCAAGTAAAGGATGAAAGCCGCTGGAAAAGAAAAGACGGGGCGGACATGGGTGAGTTCGAATACACATTTAACGTTGCTAGCACGGCCTACTATCGCGGATATCAAGTAGGAAAGTTACATCCAAAAAAACAAAAAGAATTTTTATTTTATTCTGCACTAACGTTTATAGCTGTTGCTGCACTCGTTATATTTAAACCAATAGCAGGATTGTTCTTATTTGTTCTACCCATGATCTCCGGTCTATTACTAACGTCCTGGGCAACTTATGAACATCATGCAGGACTTGATACAGATAACGAATTTGAAGCATCAAATAATAACTTACATCCATTCTTCAACTTAGTGACGGGCAACCTGGGCTATCACACAGCACACCATTACAAACAAGGTGTCCACTGGTCAAAGTTACCGGAACTACACGAACAAATAAAAGATAAGGTTCCTGATAACTTGATTAAGGCAGCCTGGTTTTAAATAATATTACTCAGCATCTTTTTGTAGTCGTTCCAGCAAACCTTGCATAGCTAACAAGCAAGATTGATCTCTAACCTTTAAACGATCACCATCAAAACAAATTCGCGCAGCGGTTCCACTTTTACCCCGCTCAGACCAGGCAAAACAAACCGTACCAACAGGTTTATCTTCCGTTCCTCCATCAGGCCCAGCGATACCAGTAATAGCAACACTGTAATCAGCATGACTATGATTCAAGGCACCTTCAGCCATGGCAATCGCTGTTTCCTCGCTAACCGCACCATACTGTTCAAGTGTTTCCATTTGTACATCCAACAATTCATTTTTAGATTCATTTGAATAGGTAACAAAACCGCGCTCGAACCAGACAGAGCTACCGGGGATACGCGTTAATATTTCTGCTAATCCACCTCCGGTACACGATTCAGCCGTAACTAGCCTGGTCGATGTTTTTAAAAACAATTCTGCAAGTTGTTCAACTTGTTGTGTCGCGGTGTCGGTCATAAAGATTTAACTCTTTTTTCTTTGAAGAATGTTTGTATCAAAGAACAGCATTCCTTTTCCATAATACCTTTCTCTATTTCAACTTTGTGATTTAATTCATTAGATTGCAATAAATTAAACACACTACCACAGGCACCTGTTTTAGGATCATCTGCTGCATAGACAAGTTTTGTTATACGCGCATGAACAATAGCACCGGCACACATAGCACAAGGTTCTAACGTGACATACATGGTTGTATCAGCAAGACGATAATTGCCGAGCTTATTCCCCGCATCGCGTAACGCATTTATTTCAGCATGCGCTGTCGGATCGTTGGATGATATCGGTTGATTGTAGCCTTCACCGATTATTTTATCTTTATGAACAACAATTGCTCCGACAGGAACCTCACCCTGAGATTTTGCTTCATCAGCTAACTCAAAAGCACGTTGCATCCATTTGGCATCTTGAGTCATAAGCTTTTTACAAAAAAACTATTCCCATTCGATTGTTGCGGGTGGTTTTCCTGAGATATCATAAGTTACGCGAGAGATGCCATCGACTTCATTGATAATACGATTGGAAACATGTCCAAGAAAATCGTACGGCAGGTGCGCCCAATGTGCCGTCATAAAATCAACCGTGACCACCGCACGTAGTGATACTACATAATCGTATTTACGACTGTCACCCATTACACCGACTGATTTCACCGGAAGAAAAACTGTAAAGGCCTGACTGACTTCGTCGTATAAATTATTTTTTCGAAGTTCTTCTATAAAAATATTATCTGCATGACGAAGTAAATCAGCATATTCTTTTTTTACTTCGCCTAAAATTCTTACACCTAGGCCAGGACCTGGAAAAGGATGTCGATAAACCATTTCTTTTGGTAAGCCAAGTTGTACTCCTAAACGTCGAACTTCGTCTTTAAATAATTCACGTAAAGGTTCGACTAATTCCATTTTCATGGTATCGGGTAATCCACCGACATTATGATGCGATTTAATGACATGCGCCTTACCACTTTTAGCACCCGCGGATTCGATCACATCAGGATAAATTGTGCCTTGTGCCAGCCATTTCATGTCATCAAAATCATTAGATTGTTCTTCAAATATTTTGATGAATTCATTGCCAATGATTTTGCGTTTTGCTTCTGGATCTTCGACTCCTTTTAACTGATCAAGAAATCGTTGTTCGGCATCAACACGAATAACATTGATACCCATATGTTCGGCAAAGGTTTCCATTACCTGCTCACCTTCATTCAAACGCAATAAACCATTATCAACGAAGACACAGGTAAGTTGATCACCAATTGCTTCATGTAACAATGCAGCAACAACGGATGAATCGACACCACCTGATAACGCTAACAATACTTTGTCACTACCCACTTGCTCTTTAACTTGTGCAATTGCATCTTCAACAATGTTTTCTGTTGTCCAGAGTGATTGGCAACCTACAATGTCATGTAAGAAACGTTGAAGGATGGCTTGGCCTTGAGCTGTGTGGGTGACTTCAGGATGGAATTGCAAACCATAAAAATTTCGTGATTCATCAGCTATGCCAGCAATGGGCGCATTCTCTGTAGAAGCAATAACCTTAAAACCTTCGGGCAAAGTTTCTACTCGATCGCCATGACTCATCCAGACATTAAGTAAACCATGTCCCTCGTCATTCACTTCATCCTGAATATCTTTTAATAAATCTGAATGTCCACGTGCTCGGATTTGCGCATAACCAAATTCACGTATGTCAGAATTAACTACTTTACCACCGAGTTGCTCGGCCATAGTTTGCATGCCGTAACAAATACCCAGTACGGGTAAACCCATGTCGAAAACCAGTTCGGATGCTCTGACACCGTTAAGCTCAGTAACAGATTCCGGCCCACCGGAAAGAATAATGGCGTTGGGTTTAAAACCTTTAATCGCCTGATCGTCCATATCATAGGCATGAATTTCACTATAGACGCCCGCTTCGCGAACGCGTCTGGCAATCAATTGTGTGTATTGCGATCCAAAATCCAGGATCAGGATGCGTTCGGAATGTATGTTAGTCATTCAATAATCTTTTGTTTTATTTGTTTTCTTGAAAGCTCTCAGATGAGTGCAAGACAAGGCAAAAAGTGGTGAGAAAGCACACGACTACATGGATGAAGGAGGTAGGGCGACGCAGGAAGCCAAAGCCGAGCTTACATATTAGTAAGTGAGCATTTCGAATCATTTTTTAACGCAGTATTGTGCCATATGAGAGTTTTCAAGCCCGATAGTTTGGTGGTTCTTTGGTAATAGTAACATCATGCACATGACTCTCTTTAAAACCGGCGCTGGTCAAACGAACAAATTTTGCTTTTTCCCGCATCTCTTTCAAACTTGAACAACCGGTATATCCCATCGCTGCTCTGATACCACCACAGAGTTGATGAATAACGGCTTGTACGGGGCCTTTATATGGAACACGGCCTTCGATACCTTCTGGTACCAATTTTTCAATCTCATCACTTTCCTGAAAATAACGATCAGAGGAACCATGTTGTTGCGACATAGCACCAAGCGATCCCATGCCGCGATATGATTTATAGGAACGGCCTTGATAGAGTTCAACTTCACCGGGGGCTTCTTCGGTTCCAGCAAACAGACCACCTATCATCGTGCAATACGCGCCTGCTGCCTGTGCCTTGGCAATATCACCGGAATAACGAATGCCACCATCTGAAATGAGGGGAACACCCTTGCTTTTTAGTACTGCTGCAATATTAGCCACTGCCGAAATCTGAGGCATACCGACACCACTCACAACACGGGTTGTACATATCGAACCCGGACCAATACCCACCTTTACAGCATCGGCTCCGGCATCGACCAATGCCAGTGCCGCATCAGCTGTTGCAATATTGCCACCGATAATCTGCGTATCCTTGAATGTGGTCTTGACCCATTTGACCATATCCAATACACCTTTTGAGTGTCCATGCGCGGTGTCTACGACAATAACATCGACACCCGATTCCACTAGCTGTTCAACTCGAGTCATTGATGCTTCACCTACGCCAACAGCAGCACCAACTCTCAAACGCTCGTGGTCATCAGTACAAGAATTGGGGAATTCCGATGCTTTTTGCATATCTTTAACTGTTATCAAACCGGCAAGATGGAACTTATCATCGACCACAAGCACCTTCTCGATACGGTGTTTATGCAATAAATCACGAATCTCATCTTTACTCGCATTCTCCCGAACAGTGACCAGATTTTCTTTGCGCGTCATAATATTTCTAACAGGATCATCCGGCTTCTTTTCGAAGCGCAGATCACGACTGGTGACAATACCGACTAAATCATCTCCATCGACAACTGGAACACCGGAAATATTTCTCGCTCTGGTTAGCTCGATGACTTCTTGAATGCTGGTTAGCGGCCCGACGGTATGTGGCTCCTTGATGACCCCGCTTTCATACTTTTTAACCCGACGCACATATTTAGCTTGCATTTCCGGGCTCATATTCTTATGGATAATGCCTATACCACCCTCTTGTGCCAACGCTATCGCGAGACCAAATTCAGTCACCGTATCCATCGCGGCGGAAACCAGCGGGATATTCATGCTAATTTCACGCGTTAATTGAGTTTGTAATGACACATCCCGAGGCAGGACATCCGAATAATCTGGAATGAGTAAAATATCATCAAAGGTCAGGGCTTCTTCTACAATATCCATGATAGAACCATTTAGATTTTAGTAACCGCGCAGTATAGTCATAACTTGAATTAGGGCAAGCCGTCTTATGCTTTGTTTGGCACTTCTTTTGGCTTAACATGATTAAATATACCCATGATACTTGAAAATGCGTATTCAGAGTGTGTCCGTTTTCATTCAGGGCAAGGCGCGACGATGCGCATGGCCATCACCTGCAAAGAGGAGCACCAACAGTAGGCGCTCTAGGCGACGCCGCCATGAATGAAAACGGGCGTGCTAAGTAGATGCATTTCCAAGTATCATGGGTATATGCCTGTATCAAACAATAAATCACCTGCTGCAAACGATATATACACGATCAGCCGTTTAAATCGTGAAGTTCGAACCGTACTTGAAGAGGTATTTCCGACCATTTGGGTACAGGGTGAAATATCAAATCTTGCCAAACCTGCGTCAGGTCACCTTTATTTCAGTTTGAAGGACAATACCGCTCAAGTCAGGTGCGCTATGTTCAAGAATCGCCAATCGGGATTACGATTTGAGCCAGAGAATGGCATGCTGATTATGGCTCGGGCAAATGTCGGCCTATATGAGGGTCGAGGAGAATTCCAACTCATTATCCAATCTCTGCAACCCGCTGGCGCTGGCGCGCTGCAACTCGCGTTTGAAGCTTTGAAACAAAAACTATCTGCCGAAGGTTTATTTGATGAAGAACATAAAAAACATTTCCCGTCGTTTCCAAAAAGCATTGGCATTATCACTTCGGCAACAGGTGCCGCTGTTCGAGATATCCTCAGCATATTAAAACGTCGATATCCTTCTGCTCATATTGTTATTTATCCTACGCTTGTTCAGGGAGAAGGAGCAGCTAAGCAAATCGCCGCAACCATCAAACTTGCCGAACAACGTAAAGAATGTGATGTATTCATTCTTGCGCGAGGTGGTGGTTCAATAGAAGACTTATGGGCTTTTAATGAAGAAATTGTTGCACGAACAATCTTTGAGATTACAACGCCACTTGTTAGCGGAATAGGCCACGAGATTGATTTTACCATTGCTGATTTTGTTGCTGACCAGAGAGCGGCAACACCTTCTGCTGCTGCAGAATTAATTAGCCCTGACAGTATTGAGGTAATTGCGAAATTAAAACATCGTCAAGAGCAGTTGATACGATCTCAGAAACAAAGTTTACACAACTTTCAAAATCGGCTTGAGTTATTATCGAAACGTGTGCCTCACCCGAAACAACGACTAATGGAATTGATTCAACGAACTGATGAGTATTCAATTCGTCTAAAACATCAAGTTGAAAAACAAATATCGAATAAAAAAGTAACCTTGACTGAGATGGCAGGAGAGATCAGCAAATTAAACCCAACTCATATAATTACCGGACAAATTGAAAAAATTAATATTTTGCAAATGCAATTTAAAAATTCAATGAATCGTGCACTTGAAAAAGCTAAAGACGAAGTTACTAGCTTTGGGCACATGCTGAATACGGTGAGTCCTATCGCAACTCTGGAACGAGGTTATGCTATCGTCACTGATCAAAAGATAAATAAAATAATAACTAATTCAAAACATATTCAATCTGGAGACAAACTTAGAATTCGATTAGCTTCGTCTGAAATCGATTCGACTGTTGATAGAATCCATGAAAAATAAATTACTAAATTTTTTATTACCTGTTTATTTGTTCACTGTAGCTTGTAGTAGCTATGCCCTTGAACTACCAACAGAATCAACCGTGCCCGGTGGATTAGCAATTATTTCCATTCAGGTAGAAGATAAACCTGACGCTTATTTTTATGATCATAAAGTAATGATTTTGGGTTCCAACAATAATTGGAAAGCCATTGTCGGTATCCCTTTATCTGCAAAGGCAGGCATACATAATCTGCAGGTAAAGAGTAATGGTATTGAAACAAGTTATAAATTTGAAGTGGCTAACAAAGATTACGAAACACAATACCTTACGATAAAAAATAAACGCAAGGTCAATCCAAACGAACAGGATATGTCGCGTATTATTAAAGAGAAAAAATTAATCTCAAAAGCAAAATCTCATTGGAGCGACAATGGCAATGTGTCTTTGGAGTTTATAAAACCAACAGAAGGTCCATACAGCAGTCCTTTTGGTCTACGTCGTTTCTTTAATAAACAACCGCGAAGGCCACACAGCGGACTGGATATTGCCGCAGCAAAAGGAACGCCCATTGTTGCCCCTGCTGATGGCACGGTCATTAATACCGGTGAATACTTTTTTAACGGCAACACCGTTTTTCTCGATCATGGTCAAGGATTAATCACCATGTATTGCCATATGGACAGCATTAGCATTGAAGAAGGTACACAAGTAAAAACCGGTGATATAATCGGCAATGTTGGGTTAACCGGTCGCGTTACTGGTGCGCACCTTCATTGGAGTGTGATGCTAAATAATGTGACGGTTGATCCGATTCTTTTCTTAAACCAAGACTAAGTATTAATATTTAAACTTATACCAAAGAATTCCGATAAACTCATGCAATGCTATTTTCGTGTTTGAAAGTGCAGAAACATTGGGAATGTAATAAGCCCAATTGGGGCTATTATTATTTGTAACAAATATTGTTGGTGCTGGCGTCACATTAATTCCTTCTTGCTCAAATACCATTACTGCACGAGGCATGTGCCAGGCATGCGTCACAAGATAAATTGAATCTATGCCATTCTCTTTTAATATAGCAGCAGAATAGATTGCATTCTCTGCTGTATTTTTTGACTGCTCTTCAAGCCATTTAACTTTTACATTAAAACTATTAGCTAACGTGGTTGCCATAACACCTGCTTCAGAATGTTTACGATATTCGAATAAACCACCCGTTACCAAGATAGGAAGGTTAACTTGCTTATATAAAAAAGCAGCATAAAGGTTACGCTGTAGAGTAGCTGCTCCACCAATTTCTCGACCATACTCTTTACTGAATGGTTTAACTCCTGCTGAAAGTACAACAATAGCCTGTTCACTATTTACAATTACAGGTAATTCAAGAGCGGGGTATTTTTCAAGTTTATTTAAAAGAAAGTTTGAGAATGGGGGAAAACAACATAGAAGTAATGTGATTGAACTGAAATATAGAAGCACTCGTGAAATAGTTATATATTTTTTCCTTATCAATAGACCTACTAATATAAAGACAAAGTTTAGTGTAGGAGGAAGAATGATTGCTTTTATAAAAGCAACTAAAGATAAACTCATTTTAATTTAGTACTTAACTAATCGTTTTTCCTGACGCTTGCAGATCAGCATGATATGAAGAACGCACCATCGGCGCACTGGCAACATTTATAAAACCAAGGCTTTCAGCATATTGTCCTAGTTCTTCAAACTCATCAGGGTGAACATAACGATCAACAGATAAGTGGTAACGACTAGGTTGTAAATATTGACCTATTGTTACCATATCGCAATCATGATTTTTTAAATCTCGCAGAACCTGCTTAACTTCTTCTATTGTCTCACCAAGGCCTAGCATTAATCCTGATTTAGTCATCACAGAATTATTTTGTTGTTTGAATTTTTTGATCAATGTTAATGACGCTACATAGTCTGCACCAGGTCTGATTTTTTCATATAAGCGCGGTATAGATTCCAGATTATGATTAAAAACATCGGGTGGTGCTTTTCTTAATATATCGAGAGCAATATCAATTTTTGATCGAAAATCGGGAACGAGTATTTCAACACGTGTTGCCGGACATTCTTCTCTTACTTTCTCGATACAGGCAACGAAATGACTTGCGCCTCTATCAAGTTGATCATCTCGATCCACTGACGTGATCACAACATATTTCAATTTCATAATCTTGATTGCATTTGCCAGATTCGCCGGCTCATCGGGGTCAAGTGCCTGGGGCTTGCCATGTGCTACATCACAGAACGGACAACGACGTGTACATATATCACCCATGATCATGAACGTCGCCGTTCCATGACTAAAACATTCACCCAAATTAGGGCAAGAGGCTTCTTCGCAGACAGTGTGCAACTTATGTTTACGTATTATTTTCTTAAGATCTAATACCTTTCCATCAGTTGGCGCTTTAGCCTTAATCCATTTTGGCTTTCTCAACAACTTACCTTCTACAGGAACGACTTTAATTGGAATTTTATTTGTCTTTAGCTTGCCACGTTTATCCTGTTCTGGCTGCCTGTGAATATTGTCTTGATACATGACTGTCCTTATTAACTATGCAACATCAGATAAAATGCCATCTGCTTGATCCAGATACTTAAGCAAATAAGCTGAAAAAGTTTTCTTTACGTCAGCAACCGAAATATTTTTTTTGTAATTTGCTAACTGTGTACAAACAAGCCCTTTATATCCACAGGGATTAATGCCTTCAAACGGTTTAAGATCCATATCTATATTTAATGCCAAACCATGATAAGTGCCGCCTTTTCTTACACGTACACCTAAAGCGGCAATTTTCTCCCCGCTGACATAAACACCTGGTGCGCCTGTTTTGCGTTCAGACGTTATGCCACAATCGTCAAGATATTCAATCACCGATGATTCCATCAACGAAACCAGCTTTTTAATAGTATAAGGTCGGCGTTTTAAATCAATTAACAAATAAGCAAGTAATTGACCAGGACCATGATAGGTAACTTGGCCGCCACGATCCGTTTTTATAACCGGAATACCTGCCGTATTTAAAAGATGCTCTGTCTTATCTGACAGACCTAAAGTATATACAGGCGGGTGTTCGACTAACCAAATTTGATCTTCTGTGCTGGAATCGCGCTGCTCATTAAACTCACGCATGGCATTATAGGTATCTACATAATCCTGAGTAGCCAGATCTTTTATTTGTATACTCATAGCGCCCACAACACCTTTTCGTGAGCAGTCAATTCGCGATAAATATTATCTAACTGCTGCTTACTGTCTGCTTCCACAGTCACTGTTATGGAAACATATTTTCCTTCCTGACTAAGACGACTTTTTACCGCATTTTCAGAGAAATCAGGTGCATGTTTTCTGACAATGCCAACGACCAAAACATCAAAACCTTCCTCAGCCATCCCCATCGCTTTGATGGGAAACTGGCAAGGAAATTCCATAATGGTATCTTCGTCTATCTCTTGCATACTTTCTGATTTCTTATTTAAATTCTGAGTGAAAGATTATCATATATTTTAGTCAGCTAGATGTTGTAAAGCACGATCAAATCGAGCCTAAGCTTCGTTTTAACGATGCATTTATTGGCATACTGTCCTGAATTGGCCTGATTTTACGAATCATCAAGCGATGTTCATGCCAAATATAAACATATTCTTGAAAAATAAGAGTATTATGAAAGATAATAATTATCAGGGCCTAATTATTTTACCATTGCAATTCTAGTGAAATAGGTCAACTATTTACGTATTAAAATCATTTGCCGGAGACTGAATTATGGATATAAAAGAAAATGCCAAGAATATTGATGTATGGACCCGAGGTTTATTTATTATTGTGTTCGCTGTCATATTTTATTTCCTTTTCATCCTGATTTGGTTAATTGTTATTTTTCAATTCTTTATGAAGCTCATAACGACCAACTTAAATGAACAACTGCTCGATTTCAGTGACGCTTTGAACAAATATGTTTCTCAAATATTACTCTATATCACGTTTAAATCTGAAGAACGCCCTTTTCCATTTAGTCCCTGGCCTGGAAGTAAAGAGAAGACATCAGAGGAAGTAGCAACAAAAGCAGAAGCAGAAAAAGAGGAAAGCACCGAAGAATCGTAAGCGTTGCACATCAAGTGTATATCAGCTTATTTTTTCTGTGACGCGGTTCTCTATTCGTTAATCAAATATTGTAAACGTGTGACAAAAGTAACAGATTTTGCAGTTTCTAATTTGCTTCGTAGCACTATTTTTTTACTATGTTGTCATATTTAGAAACAGGCTTAAGCTGGTTTATTGTAATTACGAATACAAATAACAGCCTGTAAGCCATGCCAGATTAATGAAGGAAGTAAAATGACAGACCAGACCATCACTCCAAACCACCTCAATAAAATACCTGTTTTTACTTCGATTAGTGATGCTGAATTAAAAGAAATCATTAATTCCCCCGATAATGGCTATGAAGAATATGATGCTAAACAAGGCATCATTCGTGAGGAAGAAATTGGCGATTGTATGTATGTCATTTTGGAAGGAACTGTTGAGGTTTCTATCAAGAGTGGAACAGGCGGGCGCGAAATAACAATTGCCACATTACGTGAAGGTGATTTTTTCGGAGAGCAGTCTTTACTACCCGGTGGCGAAGGCAGAAGAAATGCCAGTGTGCGAGCATTCCACCCAAGCAAACTTTTTCGTATTGACAAGAAACATGTGTTGTTACATGTAAGTGGTATTGATGAATCAGAGGATATTACTGCTATTCCTTCATTTAAAATGGAAGAAAAAGAAGTGCGTGATATGCTTGGGAAATTGCGACTTTTCAAATCTCTGGCAGAAGTTGAACTGGATTCCTACCGCACATGGACTGAAGTCATTACTGTTGGCCCCGGTGACTTTATTATAAAAGAATCTGAATCGGGTGAACATTTGTATGTCATTCTGGATGGTGTTGTTGAAGTATTTATTATCGATGAAGGTGGAAAAATCAACATCCTTGCCAGATTGAAACCCGGAGATTATTTCGGCGAACAAGCATTAATGGACGGTGGTAGTGGCGAAAGAAATGCATACGTTAGAACTGACAATGAAACTCGATTAATAAAAATAGCTAAAGATTATTTCAAATTAGCACTTAAACGAGACAGTGTTTTAGCGATGGCATTAAACAACACAGGCGAAGCTCAAAAAGAAGAAATTTCAAAACTTCAAGGTTAGTTAATATACAGTTTAAGTTTACCTGAATAAGTTCTCTGCCAATTCTTTATTCTTCCCTGTTCCAGACAGCAACAATTCAACTTATAATGACAAATATGTCCTATCATATTGATTTTAATTTTTCTGTCATTTCATCATGTCGGCGCTAGAAATAAAAAATTTAAATAAAGTATATCCAAACAAGCTTGCAGCACTAAATCACATCGAGCTAGTCGTAAAACAGGGTGACTTCTTCGCCTTACTAGGTCCAAACGGCGCAGGAAAATCGACAACTATTGGTATTATTTGTGGCCTTGTTAATAAAACTTCCGGTTCGGTTAAGGTTTTTGGGCATGATATTGATACAGATAGTGAAGCTGCAAAAACCTGTATCGGTATCGTTCCGCAAGAAACTAATTTTTCACAATTTGAAACACCTCTTGAAATAGTTGTAAATCAAGCCGGCTTCTACGGAATTAAACGTCGTATCGCATTGGAACGAGCGAAAAAATACCTCGGCAAACTCGGCCTTATGGAAAAATGCCATGAACCATCGCGATATTTATCCGGTGGTATGAAACGTCGTTTAATGATTGCCAGAGCTTTAGTCCATGAACCAAAAATGCTAATTCTGGATGAACCCACTGCAGGTGTTGATGTGGAATTAAGACGCTCTATGTGGGATTTTCTTATTGAGATCAACCAGCAAGGCGTCACCATTGTATTGACGACTCATTATCTTGAAGAAGCTGAAAATCTTTGTAAAAACATCGCTATTATTGATCAAGGCAACATAATCGAAAACACATCGATGAAACAACTATTATCCAATCTAAATAAAGAAATGTTTATTCTGGATCTAATTAATCCAATTGAAGCATTACCGGAACTAAATGGTTTTACCAGTAAATTAATTGACCCTTCTACAATAGAGGTTGAAGTTGGACGCAATAAAAGTATTAATGATCTATTTAAACTTTTTTCTACATATAATATTAATGTCTGCAGTATGCGTAACAAATTTAATCGCCTGGAAAAGCTATTTCTTGATTTGTTAGACAACAATAACAAGACTGATTAAGTAGCATGTATAAACAATCAACGCTAATTGCTTTCAATACTATAGTGAGAAAAGAGATTTCCCGATTCATACGAATATGGGTACAAACGATAGTGCCGCCTGCAATTAGCATGACGCTGTATTTCGTTATTTTTGGCAGCTTAATAGGGCCACGAATTGGCACTATGAATGGCTTTAGCTATATAGATTACATTGCGCCTGGCATTATTATGATGTCTATCATTAATAATGCCTATGCTAACGTCGTTTCTTCTTTTTTTGGCGCTAAATTTCAGCATCATATTGAAGAGATGTTAGTTGCCCCCATACCTAATTTTATCATTCTGGCCGGTTTTATTACCGGCGGAGTTGCAAGAGGACTTTTGGTTGGTGCAGTTGTAACAGTAGTCGCACTTTTTTTTACTGAACTAAGCATACATAACTTGAGCATAACCATTGCTGTTGTATTTATGACATCAATTATTTTTTCATTGGCCGGATTTATAAATGCCATTTTCGCAAAAAAGTTTGATGATATTTCCATTATCCCAACTTTTGTATTAACCCCCTTAATTTATTTAGGTGGTGTATTTTATTCAATCGATATGTTGCCTGAATTCTGGCAAACCGTATCAGCATTTAATCCGATTTTATATATGGTAAATGCTTTCCGTTACGGTATGTTAGGAGAATCAGATATCAACATTACCAGTGCATTTTTAATACTAATATTATTTACATCCGTTCTATTTGCAATTTCTTTACACCTTTTGAATAAAGGCATTGGGATAAAAACCTAACCTTTATAGAGTGCTTCTAAACACGTGATTTTTCCGCAAGTGCAAGGAAGTTCTGCGCGGACGACTGCATGGATGCAGGAGATAGAGTAACGTCAGGAACAGTTACCGAAAACCGCAATGTATAGACAATACATGAGGATTTGAGCACAGAACTGACGCCGCTACCATGAACTATTAATAAGGAACGGCACATTGAATCGCGGAAAAAGTGCATTTTTAGAGGTGCCCTAACCGGTATAGATGCAACCTGCCGTGCAGGTCTCCTTAATAACAACAGAAGTTAATAATGGCAAAGAAGATTCAAGTTTTTGCCAAATCCATTTAGCTAGATTTTCACTTGTTGGATTTTCCAAACCATTAATATCGTTAAGGTAATGATGATCCAGGCATTCAAATAACGGTTTGAATGCCTTACTAATATCAGCAAAGTCCATTACCCAGCCAGTTGCTTCATCAATATTCCCGGAAACATGTATTTCAATCATGAATGAATGTCCATGTAAACGACTACATTTATGATCATCAGGTAAATTTGGTAATCGATGCGCTGCTTCAATGGTAAATGCTTTGTATATTTCCATAAAAATAATTATATTGCTTTTTTGTATTCCTGGTAAAAACGATTCGCTTTTTTCCACATTGGCCCTGCACAACCTTTTCCTACAGGCTTATTATCCAAGCCAATAACCGGGACGATTTCCCAGGTAGAACTGGTAACCCAAATCTCATCCGCTCTAAGCAATTGTTCCAGTTTAACTGCTGCTTCTGTAGTATTAATATTATTCTTTGAAAGAATCTCAAGTACCAAATCGCGGGTTATTCCTGGTAAAACATGCTTATCTTTAGGAGGCGTATAAACTTTATCACCTTCAACTATAAAAACGTTGCTAGCAGCACCTTCTGTAATATATCCATCTCGTAGCAAAATAGTTTCTTTTGCGCTCTGCTCTTTAGCCTTATGTCTGAGTAATACACTTGGCAATAGGGTAATGGCCTTAATATCACAATTTTGCCAACGAATATCTTCGTGAGTAATTGCTTTAATTCCTGCGGATAAATCTCTTTTTACTAGAGGACGGCTCATAGCAAAAATAGTAGGATTTTCAGCAAGAGAAATATCGTGATCACGCTCAGTCACACCGCGTGTAATTTGCAAATATATTGATTGATCTGCTTCTTCTAAAGTATCTATTAACTGATTAAATATGGCGTGCCAGTTATCCTTTGTTAAAGGATCAACCATATAGATGGCATTTAAACTATTCTCAAGACGCTGTATATGTTCATCAAACCGAAAAACTTTACGATTAAAAACAGGGATGACTTCATAAACACCATCACCGAATGTAAAGCCACGATCGAGCACGTTAATTGAGGCTTCGGCAAGTGGTTTAAATTCACCGTTTAAATATACCGTCGTCATAGCAATAATTAATCAAATAAAAGACGAACTTCATCTTTTAATCTGTTGACAATACTTCCTTCGGAAATAGCTTCCAGAGCTAGCAGAGGAACAGAAACAATATTTTCACTAGCGAGCATGACATTCAATATTCCTTTTTGAGCACCCTCATTTACTGGAGCAAGCACCTGATTATCAAGTTCAACCACTGGCTCTAACTTGTCATATTGACCTCTTGGAACAGTAACATAAATATCTTTTTCGACTCCGAGCCTTAAAACATCAACATCTGCTTTCCATATTTTTACATTGGTAATCAACTCTCCGGCACTATAAAGCTTATGCGTTTCAAAAAAACGATAACCATAATTTAATAATGCCTGGCTTGCTTTGGCTCTGGCATTGACACCATCAGTACCCATAACCACGGAAATAAGTCTCATACCATCCTTGACTGCTGACGCAACCAGACAATAGCCTGCTGCTTCTGTATGCCCTGTTTTTATTCCGTCGACACTACGATCACGCCAAAGTAACTTATTTCGATTATGCTGTTTGATTTTATTAAAGGTAAAATCCTTAACTTTATGTAGTGAATATACTTCCGGGAAATCATTAATCAATGCTCGTGCTAACTTTGCCAAATCGCTGGCAGTTGTATAATGATTCTCATCAGGTAAGCCTGTACTATTTACAAAGTGCGTATTATGCATTTCCAAACGTTCGGCATGCTTATTCATAAGATCAGCAAACACATCTTCCGTTCCAGAAATGTATTCAGCCAAAGCAACACTGGCATCATTACCTGATTGTATAATGACACCATGCAATAGATCATCGAGTTTAACTTTCTTGCCTACTTCAATGAACATTCGGGAACCCTGGGTTCTCCAGGCTTTTTCACTAACCAGAACTTCATCTTCAAGCGATATTTTTCCATTTGCCAATTCACTGGAAACAACATAAACCGTCATGATTTTAGTCAGGCTTGCTGGTGGCAATTTTTGCTCACTATTTTCTTCTACTAGCAACTCTCCACTATTAAAATCCATCACTAAATAAGAAGATGCTTTAATTTTCGGCGGAGCAGGAATAATCATGGTGTCCGCAAGGAGCTGTCCACTATTAATAGAAAGAAACAAAAATACAAACGTAATTTTAATAAATCTTATAGTCATCATTTTTAATCAAAAATATTAATTAACAACAATACGGTGATTGGAAACACCATAGTTTTCTAATTTAGAGATAATAGAATCAGAGTGATCAATATCCGTTAATGGGCCAATTTTTACTCTATATAAAGTTTTACCATCGACTACAGTCTGACTGATCTTAATCAACTGTTCTCCCAAAGGACTTAACTTTTTTCGCAGACTTTCCGCATTGCCTAATTGACCAAAAGAACCTACTTGAATATAGAATCCAGCCTCAGCCTGATCATTAGAATTCGAGACTGAAACTGCTTTAACAGGTGCGCCATCGCCTGAACTAGCAGGTATATTTTGACCCGGTTCAACTGTTCTAACTTCAACCAGACCTGTTCCGTTTTTTATGATATCAAGCTTGATCGCTGCCGTATAAGAAAGATCAATAATCCGATTTTCATGAAAGGGCCCCCGGTCATTCACCTTAACTATAATAGTTTTACCATTTTCAAGATTTGTTACCTTAACATAAGTGGGTAGTGGTAAATTTTTATGTGCTGCTGTCATCGCATACATATCATAAGTTTCACCACTAGAAGTCCGTCTACCATGAAATTTAGTGCCGTACCATGAAGCAATACCTTTCTCTACAAAGCCCTTGCCGCTTTCCATAACATAGTATCGTTTATCAAACACGACATATGATTTTGGATTGCCGTAGCGACTCCTTGCTTCATTTTTTGGTATTGCATTTGGAATATTAGATACATCAATCTGTTTATTTGGCGCTGCATCACTTGATGTTGGCGCTTTTTTTGTTACACCACATGCTGATAGCAATACATAAGTAATTACAAATAAACAGACTACTGTTTTTTTTATGCTGATTGAGAAATTCATTTTTTATTATTCAATAAGCTCTGCTTATTTATTACGGCCTTTAATTTCCATAGCTAATTGATAAACTGCCATTGCATACAAAGAACTATGATTATAACGGGTAATCACGTAAAAATTCTTATGCGCAAGCCAGTATTCATTTTCTTTTTCCAACTCAAATTCAAATAACTTTAACTTTTCATTTTTCTCAAAAGACGAACTGGAGTGAATGCCTAGCCGTTCTAAGTCAGATTCATTTATATCAAGTTCCAAACTTCCATCTAAGGCCTGTTTATACTTGTCACCTTCAACTTTCACTTTAACAACAACCGGTTTCCCCTCTATCCAACCGTGTTCAACAAAGTAGTTTGCAACACTACCAATAGCATCATCCGCATTATTCCAGATATCAATAGTCTCATCTCCATCAAAATCAATAGCATAATGACGGTAACTACTTGAGATAAATTGAGGCATTCCCATGGCTCCTGCATAAGATCCTTTTAATGACAGTGGGTCGAAACCTTGTTCCCGCGCAAGAAGTAAAAACTGTTCAAATTCAGAACGAAAAAAATTTGCACGTTTTGGATAATGAAATGCAAGTGTATTCAACGCATCAACAACACGATAACTCCCGGCTATACGACCATAAAACGTTTCAACGCCAATGATAGCAGTGATAATTTCAGCAGGAACACCAAACTTTTTCTCAGCTTCACTTAGTTTGGCTTTATTATTCTGCATAAAAGCAACACCTTGATTAATTCTTTTTTCCTTTATGAAAATTTTTCGGTACTTATGCCATGTTAATTTTTTTTCAGCGGGTCTCGATATCGCATCAAGAATAGTTTGAGAAACAATTGTTTGTTTTAATACTTTTGTTAATTTTTCCGCATCGAAATTATGTTGTTTTGCCATTTGCGCAATAAACTCATCTTGCGAAACAGAAATTTCATTATTCGCATATGCATTTTTTTTCTGAACAATATTAAAAGTCAGGCAAAAAATGATAGAAAAGATGATATTTGACTTACGCATTTGTAATTAGAATGAGAGAAAACGTCTATGAGTATGTATCGACATTATAATTCCGAAACCTATCATCAATGTTACCATAGAAGTACCGCCATGACTGATTAAAGGTAATGGTATCCCGACGACGGGAAGCTGCCCGGTAACCATACCCATATTTACAAAAATATAGACAAAGAAGGTCAGCGTTAAACTGCTTACCAATAAACGTCCATAAGTATGTTGTGCATTAATAGCGATATACAATCCACGTGAAATAATAAACAGGTATACACATAATAATAATAACACACCCAACATTCCGAATTCTTCACAAAACACGGCAAAAATAAAGTCTGTTGATCGTTCAGGTAAAAATTCAAGATGCGATTGCGTACCATTTAGCCAACCTTTGCCATAAAAACCACCTGAACCAATGGCAATCTTTGATTGTATTATGTGGTAACCCGCGCCCAATGGATCTTGTTCTGGATTCAATAAAGTTAATACACGCTGTTTCTGATAATCATGCATGAAATACCAGACAATTGGGGCACTTGCAGCAACTAATACTCCCATTGCTGCCAATAGACGCCATGAAATCCCGGCAATAAAAAGCACAGAAAAACCTGCTATTGCCACTAATAAAGCAGTACCCAAATCAGGTTGTTTAGCAATTAACAATACCGGAATTATTATCAACACACAGACTACAAGAACCCATGAAAATTTTGGTGGTAATGATTTATCTGCAAGATAAGAAGCTACCATCATAGGCACAGTCAATTTCATCAATTCTGAAGGTTGAAAGCGGAAAACTTTTAAGTCCAGCCAACGTTGTGCACCTTTACCAACATCACCATATAAAATGACCAACACTAATAAGATAATACCAAAAACAAATAGCCAGACTGACCAATGGTTAATCTCTGCCGGCGGTAATTGCGCAACAATAATCATAACGACCAGGGCAATTAACAGTTTTACTGCCTGTCGGTAAACCAGATCAATATCCTGACCACCAGCACTATAGAGAACAATCAAACCAATAATGCATAAAACAAAAATAGCGAACAATAAAGGAAAATCAATATGCAGGCGCTGCCCAAGGCTTTGTTCTTCCAAGATAATTATCCTTTACTTATTAAGCCCTTGCTATTCATGAATTGGTCAAACATTTTACGAGCTATGGGCGCTGCCGTTTTCGAACCACCACCACCATTTTCAACTATGATTGCTACTGCAATTCTTGGTGCTTCTACCGGAGTAAACGCAATAAACAAAGCATGATCCTGAAACTCTTCTGCAATCTCATCTTTTTTATACTCTTTGTCCTGGGCGATTCCAATGACTTGAGCCGTTCCCGTTTTACCGGCAAACTCATATTTTGCGTTTAAACCGCTGCGCCAGGCAGTACCACCAACACCATGTACAACGTCCCTCATTGATTTAATGATGTTATCCCAATAAGTATTATTACTTATCGTAATTGGATCTTCAGCATATACAGGTAAAGCTTTTACTTCATTTGTAATTGAATTACTTGTCTTGAAAACTAAGCGAGGACGCACAATTTTACCTCTATTGGCCAGGGAAGCAGTAGCTTTGGCTAACTGTAAAGGTGTAGTTAAAGCATAACCTTGTCCTATACCCATAATTAATGTTTCTCCCGGGAACCATGCTTGACCTATAGCTTCACGTTTCCATTCCCTCGAAGGCAATAATCCTTTTGCTTCGCCACCAATATCTATTCCAGTTTGTTTACCAAGCCCGAATTTTGATAGACCTTCATAGATACGATTAATTCCCAGTTCATGGGCAAGCATATAAAAGTAAACATCACATGATTGCGTTATCGCTTTGTGCAAATCAGTATGACCATGCCCTTGCTTTTTCCAGTCACGATATCGATGTTCGTGGCCTTTTAATGAAAACCAGCCGGGACACCACGATTCATCATTTAATTTCCGAACACCATTATCCAAAGCAACCAGACCAAGGAACGGTTTTATTGTTGAACCAGGTGGATATTTTCCTCGTGTAATACGATTTATTAATGGCTTGTCTTTTGACGACAACAATGCCTTGTAAGACTTGCTATCAATTCCGTTTACAAATTTATTTGGATCATAACCGGGAGAACTCACAAATGTTAAAATGTTTCCATTTACTGGATCCATTGCAACAATCGCTCCGCGTTTATTTTTCAATGCCTCTATTGCAATTCGTTGTAAAGATAGATCTATTGTTAAGTGAAGGTCTTCTCCCGGCTTAGGTGCGCTTCTCTCGAGAACGCGAATCACTCTGCCTTGTGCGTTAACTTCAACTTGTTGATAACCTACATCACCATGCAATAACGATTCATAAGACTTTTCAATTCCAAGCTTTCCTATGTGCGTCGTACCACTATAATTAGAGGCATTTAGTTGTTTCACATCATCTTCATCGATACGTGCTACATAACCAATGGTATGCACTAGCTCTTCGCCTAATGGATAGTATCTATTTAAACCGGCGACAACATCAACACCAGAAAAGCGATGACGATTCACGGCAAACAAGGCAACTTCTTCTTCATTTAAATTCAGACGTAAGGCAACATTTTCAAACCGTCTCTTCTTTTTGAGTGATTTTTTAAATCGATTAATGTCGCTATCTTCGATACTGATTATCCCTTTTAATTGATCAATTAATTTATCAACATCATCTATTTGTTCCGGGATCACTTCAAGACTAAAAGTGGGTTTGTTTTCTGCCAGAACAACTCCATCACGACTATAGATTAATCCCCTGATAGGAGGTATTGGTGTTATTTTTACACGGTTCGATTTCGACAACGTAGTAAAGTGTTCATGTTGCAATACAGTCAAATAAAATACTCTTGAGACAATCATTAAAATCAGTAAAAGAATGATAAAACCGGAAAAATAGACACGCTTGGTTATTAAACCTGATTCATGCTCGTTATCTTTGAGAATAGTTTCCTGAACCATTTTATTTTACCTAAATTGACCTCAGGAGATTTGATACTTACGACGTAAGTCTCTTAAAATGATGAATAACCATGGCCATAACAACATACTTGTCATAGCTGGCATCCAATAAGTCCAGTCACGAGTACCCGTTCCTAAATATCCTGCTATCCACAACATGGTGAGTTCATAGAATAAAAGATAAAAACAAACCAACACTGCCTGCTGTGCTAATGGATAGACACGCATACGTTGATAAGATTTAATGGTTAGAAATGCAACCAAGGCAAGACCCAACGCATTCTGGCCGAGCAAGGTACTTTGTTGCACATCCAGTATAAGCCCCAGAAACCAACCAGTTGCAATCCCGACACGATCAGGCACAGCCATGCACCAATAAATTAATACAAGTGCTACCCAGGCAGGTCGCCAGTTAACCGCCCAATCCGGTAAAGGCAACGCTGTTAACATAACCGCCACAACAAAGCTTGTTACAATAAGCCCATTACCTTTTTTAGGTTCATTAAGTGGGATCATTGTATTTCAAGCTCTGCAGATTCACTTTTTGTGTCGTTAGTATTTTCATATGGCCAGACCATTAACACTTCACGACTCTGACTTAATTGAGCACTTGGCTTAATTACAACTTTAGCAAAAACTTCGCCAGGATCTCGTGAAATTTTTTCAATCTGCCCAACGGGATAGCCCGATGGAAAACGACGCCCAAGGCCAGATGAAATAATGAGATCGCCAACACGTATGTCCGCATTATTAGTAAGATTTTCAAGTAAAAGTTCATCCCTTTGCCCGGTACCCACAGCAATAGCACGTAAGCCATTCCTATTTACTTGCACAGGCAAAGCATGATTGGGATCCGTCAGTAAAAGCACGGTACTTGAAAATGGAGCAACATGAACAATCTGCCCCATAATTCCTGTTGCATCAACGATTGGCTGTCCATCGTAAGCGCCATCACTCTGTCCTTTATTGATAACTATTTGTCGTCGGAATGATTGCAATTCAACAGCGACTAATTCAGCAACAAGCACTCTGTCATTAAGTCGAAAAGAAGATTCCAGTAAATTACGCAAGCGACTATTTTCACTTTCCAGAATTTCATATCGCTGCAACTTTGAACTAAGCAATAAATGTTCGCGCTTCAACCGATCATTTTCTTCCAGCAAACTATTATGTGTCACCAATGAAACCGAAACCCATTCAACCGCTTCGACAGGCAAGTTAACTACATATTGCAACGGGTAAACTAATGTTGATAGGGCTGATCGAATAATTTTTAAATGACCTTGATTATGGTCAATAAGCATGACAATGATCGAGAGTAGTACAAACACAGCAAAACGAATGTTGATGGAAGAGCTTCTTAGAAACAGAGTACTAATGTGTCACCTCCGCCTTCAGTGATTATCCTGGAATCCAGAATTTACTCCACAGCGAGAATATCAGTTCCAAATTCATCAATCATTTCAAGATAACGTCCACCACCTCTTGCAACGCAGGTCAAAGGATCTTCTGCAATAATGACGGGAAGCCCTGTTTCTTCCATTAATAATCTATCCAGATCTCTTAACAAGGCACCACCACCGGTTAAGACCAGACCACGTTCGGCAACATCAGAACCTAATTCAGGTGGTGTTTTCTCCAAAGCATTTTTAACCGCACCGACAATACCTGTTAGTGGTTCCTGTAAAGCTTCAAGAATTTCATTACTGTTTAAAGTAAAGCTTCTGGGAATGCCTTCGGCAAGATTACGACCTCGAACATCCATTTCTTTTATTTCATTAGCTGGATAAGCGCAACCTATCTCATGCTTAATTCGTTCCGCCGTTGCATCACCAATCAAGCTGCCATAATTCCGACGCACATAACTGATTATCGCTTCATCAAATCGATCGCCACCAATACGCACAGAATCTGAATAGACAATGCCATTCAATGAAATAACGGCAACTTCTGTCGTACCACCACCAATATCGAGCACCATAGAACCGCGTGCATCACTGACCGGCATACCCGCACCAATCGCTGCCGCCATCGGTTCCTCAATTAAATGTACAGTTCGTGCACCAGCACCACTGGCTGATTCACGAATAGCACGACGTTCAACCTGAGTTGAACCACAAGGAACACAAACTAATACTCTTGGGCTTGGTTTAAACAAGGTAGAACCATGAGCATGATGAATAAAGTACTGCAACATTTTCTCAGTCACGGTGAAATCGGCAATCACACCGTCTTTTAAGGGACGAATCGCGGTAATGTGTCCCGGCGTACGCCCTAACATTCCTTTCGCCTCACTTCCAACAGCACAGATCGACTTGGCATTGATTTTGTTACCATCATTACGAATGGCAACAACAGAAGGTTCATTTAAAACAATACCCTTGCCACGCACGTAAATCAGCGTATTAGCTGTACCCAAATCAATAGATAAATCGTTGGAAAAAAGACCTCTTATTCGATTAAACATTCAGTAAACCAGTTAGTTAAATTTAGCATTATGATATAGTCTTGACAGATGGCTATGTAGGAAGGATTTAGTGAGCAACTGTTTATGTTGTATCCTCAAATTATCAACTACACGATACTTTTTAACGGTCTAAAACCGCGCCAAGATCACCTTGAACAATAAGGGTGTAACTTTAACAATGGCCGAGGCTTTGGGCAAGTAAAGGAATGTGATAAATTCCTATTTTTCAACTAATTATGAATGGCGTGTTATGTCCATCGATAAATCAGAAGTACTAAAAATTGCCCGCTTGGCCAGATTATCAATCGATGAGCAGGATATTCCCGATTACAGTGATGAACTATCCAATATTCTGTCCCTGGTAGAACGCATGAATTCGGTCAGTAGCGAAGGAATTTCGCCGATATCACATCCACTTGATCTGTCTGCACGTCTACGAGCCGATAAGGTAACCGAAAAAAACCAACGCGAAAAATTTCAACAGAATGCGCCGTTGACTGATGACGGTTGTTATCTGGTTCCGAAAGTTATCGAATAAACACTTCTTAAATCTTTAAAAATTATTATCATGCATCAGTCTACATTGGCAGAATTATCCTCTGCACTCGAATCTAAACAAATCAGTAGTGAAGAATTAACACGCTTGTACATTGATCGCAGTAAACAATTCAACCATGCATTAAATTGTTTTATTACAATTAATGAAGATGAGGCTTTAGCGCAAGCTAAACAAGCTGATAAACAGCGTGCTGAAAATAAACATAGCTCATTAACAGGAATACCTGTTGCACAAAAAGATATTTTTTGTACCAATGGAATAAAAACATCTTGTGGTTCAAAGATGTTAGATAACTTTATCGCACCTTATGATGCGACAGTAATTGAAAAAATGAATGCGGCTGGTTTTGTTAACCTGGGTAAAACAAACATGGATGAGTTTGCTATGGGCTCATCAAACGAAACCAGCTTTTATGGCCCGGTTAAAAACCCATGGAATACTGAACATGTTCCCGGCGGATCATCCGGTGGTTCTGCCAGTGCCGTTGCCGCACGACTCTGCCCTGCTGCTACCGGTACTGATACTGGTGGTTCTATACGGCAACCGGCATCACTATGCGGCATAACCGGTCTGAAACCCACCTACGGCAGGGTTTCCCGTTATGGCATGATTGCCTTTGCATCAAGCCTTGACCAAGGTGGACCGATGACACATACGGCAGAAGATGCGGCATTAATGATGAATGTGATTGCCGGCTTTGATGAACGTGATTCAACTTCTGCCGAACAAGCCGTTGATGACTATACAGAAAAATTAAACGATTCCATTGAAGGTTTAAAGATAGGTTTACCAAAAGAATATTTTGGCGAAGGACTGGATGGTAGCATTGCTAAAATTATTGAAGAAGGTGTGAAAGAATTAGAAAAACTCGGTGCGACATGTAAAGAAGTAGAGTTACCCAACACAGAATTATCTATTCCTGCTTATTATGTAGTCGCACCCGCAGAGTGTTCATCAAATCTTTCGCGTTTTGATGGCGTGCGTTTTGGCTATCGTTGTGAAGACCCAACAGACCTTTCTGATTTATATAGTCGTAGTCGTGGCGAAGGCTTTGGAGAAGAAGTGAAACGTCGAATCATGATAGGTACTTACGTGTTATCTGCTGGCTACTATGATGCTTATTATTTAAAAGCACAACAAATCAGACATTTAATTCGTGATGATTTTCAAAATGCATTTAAAGAGGTTGATGTCATCGCCGGACCAACTGCAACCGGAACTGCATTTAAACTCAATGAAATGATAAACGATCCAATCAGTATGTATCTTTCCGATATCTATACTGTCTCTGTTAATCTTGCTGGCTTACCTGCTATATCGGTACCTGCTGGTTTTGTTAACCAACTCCCGGTAGGCATGCAATTGATTGGTAATTATTTTGAGGAATCACGATTACTCAACATTGCACATCAATACCAAATGAATACCGACTGGCATAAACAAATTCCCAAGGAGTTCCAATAATCATGGAATGGGAAACAGTCATAGGGCTTGAAATTCATGCTCAATTATCAACCAAGAGCAAGATTTTCTCTGGTGCAGCAACAACTTACGGTGCTGAACCTAATTTTCAGGCCTGCGCAGTTGATCTGGGACTTCCCGGTGTATTGCCCGTGATTAACAAAGAAGTCGTCTCCATGGCAGTTAAATTTGGTGTGGCGATTGATGCAGAGATCCCAGAACGATCCGTTTTCGCCAGGAAAAATTATTTTTACCCAGACTTACCCAAAGGCTATCAGATCAGTCAATTTGAGTTACCCATCATCAGCAGAGGCAATATTGATATTCAATTAGAAGATGGAAGCACAAAAACGGTCGGCGTTACCCGTGCACACCTTGAAGAAGACGCAGGTAAATCCATGCACGAAGGTTTTGGTGAATATACGGGTATTGATCTTAATCGTGCAGGCACACCTCTTTTGGAAATCGTATCAGAACCTGATATGCGTAATGCCAGAGAAGCTGTCGCTTATATGAAAAAGATTCATTCGATTGTTCGTTATCTAGAAATCTGTGATGGCAATATGCAAGAAGGATCATTTCGTTGTGATGCCAATGTCTCTGTTAGACCCAAAGGACAAGAAGAATTTGGTACACGTGCAGAATTAAAAAACATCAATTCATTCCGCTTTGTCGAACAAGCGATCAACATCGAAGTAGAAAGACAGATTGATTTACTTGAAGATGGTGGAACCGTTGTTCAAGAAACACGTTTATATGATGCAAATAAAAACGAAACTCGTTCGATGCGTAGTAAAGAAGAAGCAAACGACTACCGTTACTTTCCTGATCCCGATCTATTACCGATAGATATCGAAAATAGTTTTATCGAGAAAATAAAAAGTGAATTACCTGAATTACCAGATGCAAAAAAACAACGCTTTATAAAAGAGTATGGCTTATCTGAATACGATAGTGGCGTATTAACTGCACAAAAAGAAATGGCCGATTATTTTGAGACAAGTGTTAATGCTGCCAAAGGAGAATCAAAACTCAGTAGCAACTGGATTACCGGTGAACTTGCAGCTGCATTAAATAAAGAGAACAAAGGTATTAACGAAAGTCCAGTTAGTGCTGAAATGTTAGGCGGCATGGTCAAACGCATCAAAGACGACACCATCTCCGGAAAAATTGCTAAACAAGTTTTTGAAGCAATGTGGGACGGTGAAGGCGATGCCGATACCATCATTGAAAGCAAAGGCTTAAAGCAAGTCACCGATACCGGCGCAATAGAAAAACTGGTCGATGATGTGATTGCGAATAGTCCAGACCAAGTTGGTCAATACCAAGACGCACCCGATGACAAAAAAGGAAAACTTATCGGCTACTTCGTCGGACAAGTCATGAAACAATCACAAGGCAAAGCCAACCCGAAACAGGTTAATGAGTTGTTAAAAGACAAACTTAAAAGTTAATCTGCTAATGATAAAGGCGGATTCAAGTTGCTAGTGCAACAGATGGGTTGATGCCTAAAAATACCTGAT
>CAZGBJ010000025.1:0-36454 GCA_964523895.1 uncultured Enterobacteriaceae bacterium | reverse complement strand
CTTTACGTTTCTACTTTGTACCGGAAAAGGAAGGGGTTATGACGGTTAAAGGAACCGATACCAAAAAGAATGCGTTCAGTTCTACGTATGATGTGACATCGAGTTCTTAACGCTTTTATTAAAACAGTGAGACTTCTCTAAAGTCTCACTATCGTTTTTTAGTAACTGCTAGTTATTGTGACCCGTTTTTATTACTCTCTATTAGTGGGTTTTACCATCTGAACGCGCTTGACCACGATACAATTTGCATCAGCAGCTTCTCTGACCGTTAATAATTCTTCATAAAAATGTTCTGCTCTTTCATTATCTCTAAAAGAAGAGCCTTTTTCTCCCGGCATTTTCTTGTTTCTTTCGAAAGTCACGCCTTCTTCATAATCACTAAATGACATTTTACTCCTGATCGTGTCGTATCGACAGGCGCAAGTATATAAATTTTCATCTGTCTGACCACCCAGGTCAGCCATACAACCTAATACATAGCGCACGGTATCTTGAGTCGGGTATTCGTCCGCTAAAGCAGAACCTGTTCCCAGCAATAATAGAGTGAAGCTGATAAATATTTTTTTCATGTTGTCTCCTAAATTCATAATAAATTTTAAAATTCTATTTCGATTTTTTTCAGGCTGAAGTTAAGCATTTAGATAGCTAAATTTTGATAAGTTGCATCACTAGATAAATAAGATTCAATTATTACCATCAAGCTATTAATATTTCCTTTGTTTGATTCAATCACTTGCCGCCCTTTCTCTCCAATATTATGCCTCAAATTTGCATCACCCAATAAATGACAGACTGCTTGAGATAAAGTCTCGGCTGTTGATACGCGAGCTAAAGCTCCAGCTTCTGACAGTAATTCACTTATTTCTATAAAGTTATAGGTATACGGTCCGGTAATAACTGGCAAAGCCAAACTTGCTGGCTCCATCATATTTTGTCCGCCGGTATTAACCAGACTTCCACCCACAAACGCAAGCTGTGAAGCTGCATAGTGTAATTGCAATTCGCCCAAAGTATCCAGAATATATACGCTTAATTCAGAAGAAAAATTTTGTTGTTGCGTTCGTTTAATATACCTAATTCCTGCAACATCACATAGCGCAGTAACTTTATTTACTCTGTCAGGATGGCGAGGGGCCAGAATTAATATTGCATCAGGATATTCTTTTAACACTGCTTTATGCGCATTTAAAATTATTTCTTCTTCACCTTCCTGTGTACTAGCAGCAATCCAGACAGGACGATTAACTGAAAAATACCGTTTTAATGATTGAGCTTGCTCTGTAATGCTATGCGGTATAGCAATATCAAACTTTAAATTTCCAGTTACACATACCTTGTTCTTATCCGCGCCGAACGAAATGAAACGGTCGGCATCTTTTTCGGTTTGTGCCGCAATCATATTCACTTTTATTAAAGTTTGTTTCATCAATCCTGACACTAGTTTGTAGCCTTTGGATGATTTTTCACTCAGACGTGCATTGATAATAAGTATCGGTACATCTGAACGCTCACAGGCATTATAAAGATTTGGCCAAATTTCCGTCTCCATTGTTATTAATAACGTTGGCCTGATAATTTTAAGAAATCGTTTTACAGAAAAAGGCAAATCATATGGCAAATAAAGATGTGTAATATCTTTTCCGAAATGTTGTTCAAGCGTGATTGCTCCCGTAGGTGTTACCGTCGTAACGAGAATTCGATATTGGGGATGACTTTCAAGCAAATGATGAATGATAGGCGTAGCTGCATTAACCTCACCTACTGAGACAGCATGTATCCAGAGGACTGGCTTATTATCATTAGTCCAGGCAGGGAAACCAAACCTTTCTTGCCATCGTAATCTGTACGCAGGATTTTTCAAACTCAGGAAAAAAAGTCTTAACAGAACAAATGGAGCGAGAAAATAAACGACTAAGGTATAAAGGAATCGCACAACTTTCAAATATTTTAATTTAGAGCTTGTGTTGTATTAAGAACATCCAGGTATGAATTAATACCTTCATTTAATGACGTGAATTCATAGTCACAACCAACGGAACGTAGATCAGCAAGGTTTGCTTCGGTAAAACTTTGATAACTTCCCTTTAATGCGTCAGGAAAATCGATATATTTTATATTTCCTTTTCCGTGCCAATCAACGACAAGATTAGCAACATCATTAAAACTGTTTGCTTTGCCCGTACCAACGTTAAACAACCCTGATACTTTTGGATTATCCATCATCCATAAATTAACATTTACAACATCATCAACAGAAATAAAATCTCTTAACTGCTCTCCATCAGCATAACCATGACTCCCTTTAAACAGCTTCAGTTCTCCCGTTTCTTTTATCTGATTATTAAAATGAAATACAACACTCGCCATTGATTTTTTATGTGCCTCTCCCGGGCCATACACATTAAAATAACGTAACCCCACAACTTGCGATTTAATATCAGCACTGAGCCTTCTGACATAATTATCAAATAACAATTTTGAATAACCGTAAACATTAACAGGAAATTCGTTATCCGGTTCTTCAGAAAATTTTGTATTAACACCATAGACTGCGGCACTTGAGGCATAAACAAAGGGTATCGATCTTTCAAGACAAAAATGAAGTAATTCTTTTGAATAAGTGTAGTTATTATCCATCATGTATTGCCCGTCCCACTCTGTCGTCGTAGAACAAGCTCCTTGATGAAATATAAAATCAATCTCATCACAAATATTATCGCGTTTCTCAATCAAACGTCTAAAATCTGCTTTATCTATATAATCAGCGATCTTATTTTGTACAAGGTTCTCAAACTTATGACCGTCTGTTAAATCATCAACAACAAGAATGTCTTCTCGGCCAAGTTTATTTAACCCGGCAACAAGCTGACACCCTATAAAACCCGCTCCTCCTGTTACGACAATCATTCTAGAATCATTTTCCTTTAATTTTTTCTAACATTAATGAAGTTGAACATCCTTCTTCGAATGGCAAGACAACAACATCACCGCCCGATTTTTTTACAAATGTAGCACCTGCAATTTGCTCTTCAGTATAATCACCGCCTTTAACCAATATATCGGGAGCAAATAAAGAAATAAGTTGCTCGGGCGTATCTTCACTAAATGACACGACCCAATCAACGCAAGCCAGCGCAGCCAAAATGGTCATTCTGTTCTCTAAGACATTTATTGGTCTTGAATCACCTTTTAATTGTTTTACAGATTCATCATCATTAACAGCAACAAGTAAACGGTCGCCCAGTGACCTTGCCTTGATCAAATAATTAATATGTCCCGTATGCAAAATATCAAAGCAGCCATTGGTCATGACTATTTGCTCGCCGTTTCGTTTAGCCTGATTGACTATTTGCAATGTAGCATTGCTATCCATCGATATCGACGACTGGTACTTATTGATACTTGCATCATTCAGTTCATCCGCTGACACTGTTGCCGCACCCAATTTTTCAACTACAAGCCCTGCAGCAGTGTTGGCTAATGCTGTTGCTTGTTCCAATTTTGAATCACATGCTATTGCAGCAGCCAGGACCGCAATTACTGTATCTCCCGCACCTGTCACATCATACACTTCGTGTGTTTCAGCCTTAAGGTGTAACGGTTCCTGATTTTTACTTAATAAGCTCATGCCTTTTTCACCGCGTGTCACCAACAATGCTTCTAACTGCAATTTTTCACAAAGTTGATGGCCCTTCTTTATCAAAACTTCATTTGACTTGCAGTCACCAACAACAGCTTCAAGTTCTTTTAAATTAGGCGTAAGAATACTTGCCTGACTATAGCAACTGAAATCAGTTGATTTTGGGTCGACTAAAACAGTAATCTTTTTTTCATTGGCATGTTTAATCAGTGTTTGAACCTTATCCAGACTTCCCTTTGCGTAATCTGAAAGGACAACAACATCAACCGACTCAATTAATTCTTGATACTTTTCTATGAGATGTGCTGTATCAAGTACATCCATTTCTTTTTCATAATCGAGTCGAATTAACTGCTGATGGCGACTCAATACGCGTTGTTTAGTTATTGTTGAAAAATCATCTTGATAAATAAAATGACATTCCACTCCCTGTTCAACAAGAATTTTTTCTAATCGTGACGACGACTCATCTTTTCCAGTCATGCCCAACAGTTGAACAGCGACTCCCAGGGATGAGATATTAACGGCGACATTTGCTGCACCACCGGCTCGTTCTTCCGTATTTTTCACACGGACAACCGGAACAGGGGCTTCAGGCGAAATACGATTGGTTTCACCATAAATATATTGATCAAGTATAATATCGCCAACGACTAGAATTTTTGCCGAATCGCCAGGCTTAAAAACGGTTTCTTGCATTGTAATTAAGTAATTCTTATTAAGGTCAATTCAAGGAATTTTAACACACGATAATTGTCATAGTATTCAATATGTTGGTCAAAACGCATCTATTTCTACTTTACTCACTGATTAGTGCGTCTGTATGCTTGGCTGGCGACAAAATTCCGCCTTTTTTCGAAGCAAATTACACTTTATATAGTAATGACACGAAAGTTGGACTGATGCAACGGCGTTTCTTTCAACAAGAAGATGGTAAATATATCTTTCGATCTGAAAGCAAAACTACCGGTTTTATTGCACTTATAAAGAAAGTTCACATGCTTGAAGTTAGCACCTGGGATTTAATTGGGTCCTATTTCACACCCTTGAATTACACATATCATCGAATCAAAGGAAAAAAAGAAAGAGATGCAGAAATAAATTTTAACTGGGAGAAAAAACAGATTACCAATCGTGTTAATGAATCGACGTGGCATATGCAAACTCAAGCAGGGATTCAGGATAAATTACTTTACCAATTATCACTTATGTCTGACCTTAAGTCAGCACACATCCCTGAAAACTATACTGTCGCCGATGGTGGAAAAATAAAACAATATATATTTAAACGCATTAATGACGAAATACTAAAAACCCCGCTTGGAGAGTTTAAGACTATGAAACTTTCTCTGCATAAATCAAATAACAAGAAACAGGAAACTTTTTTATGGTGTGCTTATGATCTGAATTTTCTGCCAATAAAAGTAACCAACACAGAAAAAGATGATCGACTTACGACAGCTATTATTAAATCAGTATCAGGTCTGGGAATAAATAATAATTAAACAGCTTATTTACTGTTTTTAAGCTGTTTTGCAATTTCATCTGGCGGTAAATAACCTGGAAGATTCCGACCGTTTTGTAAATAAATTGATGGTGTTCCTCGTACACCTAATTTCCGCCCAAGCGCATATTGCTTCGCTACAGGATCATCACATGCTTCCGCCTCAATTGACTCTCTGTTCTTTGCAGCCGTTAATGCTTCCTGTCTATTTTCGGCACACCATACACGACTCATTTCCTGCCCTACAGCAGAATCGACACCTGCACGAGGGTATGCCAGATAGCGTACACTTATACCTCTTGCATTGAGTTCCGGCACATCACGATGAAGTTTTCTGCAATAAGCACAATCAATATCTGTAAAAACATAAATGGCGTCTTGAGCATCTTTAGCAACGAATTCAATATACTCATCTTTATTAATATCATTAAGTAATTTCACTCTGCCATCTGCACGAACATCTTCGGTTAAATTTTTTCGTTGATTGATATCCAGTATTTCACCTTTGATGACATAAGCGCCATCTTGCGTCATATAAATAATATCTGGACCGATTACAACCTGATAAAGACCTTTTATAGGTGTAGGCTGAATACTATCAATCTCAACATCTGGTAAAAAATTAGATATTGCTGCCTTTAATTCTTCGTTTATAGAATTATCCGCCAGAACGCTAGATGAGAAAAAAAATCCAAATAAAAAAATGATGCTAAGCTTCATATTGACTCCAGTTAATCTATTGCTACAAACATAGCTGTATTCACAAATATTCAGACCATTATACAGAGTGTCTGTTCCCTTACAGTAAAAACTATTTTCCAAGCAAATTGGTATTTACATTCGATGTGTCGTTTTTTCCATGATAAAGTCACAAGCATTGCATCGAAGCTATATAAAACAGGTTTGTGATGAAACGCACAGTAAAAAAACAGTCATCAGAAAGCAAGCTCGAACTTGCCTATATTCTTGATCTACTTGAGAAAGATGGATTAATTAAGGCACAACAACGGGTTCAACTAGCCAATATAAATGCTGATCAAAGTAAAATTCAAATTCATCCATTAATATCTGTTGCTGAACAAGGTTGGCAGTCTTCGACAAAACCAAGCTATCCGCTAAGTCTGGAAACATTGACAAAATGGTTTTCTGAAAAAATGAATCATCCCTATTTACGAATTGACCCATTAAAAATAGATGTACAAAAAATTACCTCAATAGTATCTCAGGCCTATGCATCAAAATTAAAAATATTACCTGTAGAAGTAAATAAAACAGAACTTACCATTGCGACATGCGAACCTTTTATTACCGCATGGGAAAGCGAACTTGCACGTATTGCAAAATTGAAAATTAAACGTGTCATTATTAATCCAAGAGATATTGATCGTTACCTGGTAGAATTTTATGGCATAAGTAAATCTATTAGCGGTGCTGTAAGCGAAAAAACAGATGAACCCATTGCTCTAATTCAAAGCTTTGAGCAGTTGGTTAAATTAGGTAAAGCGGGGGAACCTGATGCTAATGATCAACATATCGTTAGTATTGTTGATTGGTTATTACAATTTGCTTTCGAACAACGTGCCAGTGACATTCATCTTGAACCTAGACGAGAAAAAGGAAGGATTCGATTTCGTATAGATAGTGTTTTACATGTAGTGCACGAACTGCCGGTTGTCTTAATGGGAGCCATTACCAGTCGTTTAAAATCACTAGGTCGAATGGACGTTACTGATCGGCGTAGACCACAAGATGGCAGAGTAAAAACGATAACGCCCTCTGGCAAAGAAGTTGAAATGCGATTATCCACCATGCCAACTACTTTCGGCGAAAAATTGGTAATACGTATTTTTGATCCTGAAATGCTGGTTAAAACTTATAAAGAACTTGGTTTCACACAACACGATCAAACACAACTGAATGACATGCTGGACAACCCACATGGAATCGTTCTCATTACCGGCCCAACAGGTTCAGGTAAAACAACTACCTTATATTCCGCGCTTAACCAGATTGCCAAACCAGAAATAAATATATGTACGATTGAAGATCCAATTGAAATGGTTGAGCCTCAGTTTAATCAAATGCAAGTGCAAAAGGCTATTGATGTTGACTTCGCATCCGGAGTCAGAACACTGCTTAGACAAGACCCCGATATAATAATGATTGGCGAGATCCGTGATCAAGAAACTGCAGATATTGCCATTCAGGCCGCATTGACAGGTCATCTTGTCTTATCCAGTTTGCATACAAATGATGCTCCTTCAGCAATCACTCGTTTAATTGATATCGGCATGCAACCGTTTCTATTAAACGCAACAATACAGGGCATCGTTGCACAAAGATTATTAAGAACCCTGTGCATTCATTGCAAAGAACTTGTTGCAACGGATGAAAAAAGCTGGAAAGAATTTACTAGCCCTAAAAAATTAAAAATGCCACCTAAAATATGCAAGCCTGTAGGCTGTGATGAATGTCGACACACCGGTTATATGGGGCGAGCAGGTATCTACGAAATATTAACAATGAGTTCGATACTGCGCGAGAACATTTCATTAGACACAGATCTGGATATATTGCGCAAAATTGCTTTAAAAAGTGGTATGCGTCCATTAAAAATAGGTGGCGCACAAAAAGTCGCAGATGGTTTAACGACACTCGAAGAAGTTTATTCTGTATTACCTCAGGAACAAATATAAAAAAACTAAAGGTATCTCTGAAAATAGATTTTTTTGCTAGAGCAAGGCAGTGCCGCGCACAGAACCGCAATGTATATACAATACATGAGGATTCGAGCACGGAACTAACGCAGCTATGGTGAAAAAAGATTTTTCAGAGGTGCCTTTAGCTAGCCTCTTGGATGATGTTCACCATGCAAATCTTTCAAGCGTTCCCTGGCAACATGTGTATATATTTGAGTTGTTGAAATATCACTATGTCCTAATAACATTTGCACTACTCTAAGATCAGCACCATGATTAATAAGATGAGTTGCAAAGGCATGACGAAGAACGTGAGGAGATAATGTTTTATTGATTCCGGCAACGACAGTATAACGTTTAATCATGTACCAAAAAGTTTGACGCGTCATAGCTTTGCCACGCTTACTTGGAAACAATGCATCCGACTTGGAATTGTTTAATATTTCATTTCGTGCAAGTGAAAGATATTGCTCTATCCATTGTGTTGCCTCTTCACCCAAAGGTACCAAACGTTCCTTATTGCCCTTTCCTGTTACACGCACAACACCTTGCCTTAAATTTACTTGTTGAAGCGTAAGGCCAACAAGTTCCGATACACGCAAGCCAGTCGCATACAATAATTCCAGCATACATTTATCACGTATTCCTAGTACGTCTTCCGTATCAGGTGCTTCCAGTAAAGCCTCCACTTCAGATTCAGTTAATGTCTTTGGTAAAGAACGTCCCAGTCTTGGTGCATCAACATTACTGACCGGATTTTGTTTTATCAGATCTTCTCTAAGTAAATATTCATACAAACGACGTAAACTGGACAAACGTCTGGCAACCGTTCTTGCCGACTTATTTTCTGGCATGGCTAAATAGGCAAGTATCTCGTTAGATTTTACTTTAACTAATTCAATTTTTTGCTGCTGTATCCATAAAGAGAACTTGTACAAATCGCTACGATAAGCGGACAAGGTATTATCACTTAAACCTCGTTCCATCCATAAGGCATCAAGAAAGGAATCGACAAGCTGCTTTGATTTAGCTGAAATATTTTGCTGATTTTTAGTGTCTTGATTCATGTTCAAGCAACCATGATTTAATCGAGAGCTTATTTTGAACTCCCATATAACCACCCAATCCTGTTTTGGACACGATACGGTGACATGGAATAAAAAGAACAAGTGGATTAGTACGACAAGCTTGTCCAATAGCACGACTACTCGTGTTCAATTCTCGCGCTAACTCGCCATAGGTCATAGTTTTACCGGATGGAATCGCTTTTAGTCTGCTCCATACTTTCAATTGAAATGGAGTGCCGCTTGGGCATAACTCAAGCTTATTTAAAATCTTTGCTGTATCAAAATAATAGTCGAGCGCTTCATCAATCAAATCTATATTTTTAACGTTAATTTGATCCGATGAAGTGTTATCCAGCAACCATTGGCATTTTGTGATGGTATTTTTTTGAAAACAAACACCCAGTTTGCCAATCGGTGTTTGCAAAGTTTTATCGAAATCTTGAGTGTTTTTTGATTTCATGGAGCTGGTCTAATAAATTAATTAAACCAGATATTACAACTACCGGGCTGGACTAACCAGCTCGGTAGAGTGTTTATGCCAAAAAATTATGACTTGGTTTTAATTTTTTCTTTAATACGTGCAGCTTTACCACGAAGATCGCGCATGTAATACAATTTTGCACGACGAACATCACCACGACGCTTAACTTGAATGTCAGCAACCATGGGACTATATGTCTGGAAAACACGTTCAACGCCCTCACCTGAGGAAATTTTACGAACAGTAAATGATGAATTAAGTCCACGATTTTTAATCGCGATGACAACACCTTCAAAAGCCTGTAAACGTTCACGTTGGCCTTCTTTTACTTTTACCTGAACGACGACAGTATCACCCGCTGCAAACTCAGGAATTTTACGTGTCATTTGTTCGGCTTCGAGTTGTTCGATTATGTTTGCCATTTTAATACTCCAATTACATGTTCTAAATTAGTTATTCATCAAGATTGTTCAGTTTCAGCAATAAATTCCTGTAACAATCCTTTTTGTTCATCATTGAGTTTAATTGACTCAATTAAATCTGGCCGACTTCGCCATGTTTTTCCCAGCGCCTGTTTTAAACGCCAACGACGTATATTCTCATGATGGCCACCTAGTAAAACATCAGGTACCGCATAGCCATCAATTTCTTCTGGTCGCGTATAATGCGGATAGTCCAGTAAACCGTCAACAAATGAATCCTCATTCGCTGAATCCTCATGCCCTAATACGCCAGGTAGTGTTCTACAGACACTATCTATTAATACCATTGCAGCAAGTTCACCGCCGCTGAGAACATAATCACCAATTGACCATTCTTCATCTATTTCAGCATCAATAATACGTTCATCGATACCTTCATAACGACCAGACACCAGTATCATTCCACTCCGTTGAGACAGCGCATTAACACCAGTTTGATCTAAACGTCTGCCCTGTGGTGATAAATAAATCACTTTTGCTTCGGGTTGTGCCTGTTTAGCCTTGGCAATGGCAGAGCATACTGGTTCATACATCATTACCATGCCCGGTCCACCGCCATAAGGTCTGTCATCAACTGTTCGATGAACATCCTGGGTAAAATGACGAGGATTCCAACTCCTGAATCCCAATAACTTATCACTTAGCGCTCTTCCAATAACACCGTGTTCTAAAACGGATGAGAACATCTCCGGAAACAGCGTTATAACATCAAGTTGAAACATCAGTCTTCAAGTGGCCAATCGACGTGTATCGTATTAGTGATCAAATCAACTTTTTTGACATAAACATCCATCACTAATGGAATCAATAATCTTTTTTTATTCTCGCCTGTTCCATTAATAACAAGTACATCATTAGCACCCGTTTCACTTATTTTACTGACTTTGCCTAAATTAACTCTATCTTGATTTAAAACTTCAAGACCAATCAAATCGTGCCAGTAATATTTTCCTTCTTCTAAGACGGGCAACTGCTTACGCGTTATTGCCAAATCGCAATTCATATAACGTCGTGCATCTTCAGGACACTCTACTCCTGAAATTTTAATCAATAATCGTTCACCACGTTGTTGAGATTCTTCTATATCAATCTCCTGCCAGAGGCCATCCACATTTATCAAACAGGGTGAATATGTAAAAATATTTTCTTTTGGTCGGGTGTACGACATGATCTTCAACCAACCGCGTACACCGTGTGCCCCACCAATACGGCCAACAATAATTTGGGACTTATTCTCCTGCATTAAATAGTTAATGCCGACTATTGCCTAAATCAGAAACAACTTAAGCAATTGGTTTACTTCACTTCGGACTACGCTGCCGCTGCTGCGTCGTCTTTAATCAATTTTGAAACACGTTCTGACACCTGCGCACCTTGTGATACCCAGTAATTAATACGTTCAATATCGATTTTAAGTAGAACTTCCTGACCTGTTGCAGATGGGTTAAAGAAACCAAGACGTTCTAGTGGTCTTCCACTATCCGCTTTACGACTATCAATAACCACTACGTGGTAATAAGCATTTTTCTTTGCGCCTGTTCGGGACAATCTAATTGTAACCATCAGTCTGATGACCTCTATAAAATTCTGAATTATCACGGGCAGAAAATACCCGCTTGAAAAAAGGCGCTATTGTACGTAAAAACCTCGAAAAAGAAAGTAAAGACAGTGCTTTTGCGCCATGTAAAATACTACTGAATTTGGCTAATAATACTAAACAAAAAAATGACTTTACAAACAATAATAAAATATTCATAAATACTCTATATCATATTGATATTTAAGTAATTTTTACTTCTTCTTATGAATCTACATGAACAAAAAAAACAGCTCAGAACTGATTTAAAACAGCGACGCACGGAGCTGCCTGAAAGTAAGCGCACTGAGATGAGCCAGCAAATTATCAAATTTCTGCACGAAATTGATGAGTTTAATCAGGCAAAAAGCCTGTTTTGCTATATATCCTACCTGAGTGAAGTTGAAACCAGCTCCCTGGTATCACGCATTTTAGAACAAAATTTAGCCCTAGCCGTACCCAAAATCATGGGAAAAACAGAAATGCGTGCCATCCCACTTAAGGATTTGTCGGATCTGGAAGCCGACAAAATGGGTATTTTAACGCCTAAATCCAGTCAAGTAGCGTCAGATACTTTTGATATTGCCATCACACCCGGCGTCGGCTTCACCACAAAAGGAGATCGACTTGGTTATGGCCGTGGCTATTATGATCGTTGGTTTTCAAAAAATCAGGTTAAAACAAAGATAGGACTAGCCTTTGAAGTTCAAATTGTTGATGAACTGCCTTTAGAAAAAACAGATCTGCCACTTGATATTTTAGTCACTGAAGAACGGATTATTGATTTAAGAGAGCCTTAGCCCGATTCAAACCCTGCTAATTCGATTGATAATGAACCCTTGTCCAATGCTTTGCGTTGCGTCGTCTCTAGTCGTTCCATTTTGACCAGACCTACACCTGGTGCATACCAATTAGTTTGCTCAACACTAACCATGGTCAAACCAATATTATTACCTAAATTCTTGAAGGCAAAACCACTCATGGTTATCTTCATGCAATTTTCAAAGTGTCCGGCTGTTACATTAACTGCCTCCTTCAATGATTCAATTTTTGCCTCCAACGGAATCTCGGCAATAATTTTAAAGACTGTATTTTGTGACGGTCCTGTTTTTTCTAATAATTTCGTTATTGTTGTTTGTTCCCATTCAGTATCAATGGATAAAGATTCGGGAATGACAAGATATTTATCTTCATTAAACTGCGGCTGAATACTGTGACTATCAAGATTACCTAAGTAATACAGTCCTTCATTAGAAACTGAATAATATAGTATCGTGCCATCGAGCGAATGTCGTAAGTAAACAGGAACACCGTTTAATTCTGCTTTACCAAGATTATTTAAAATGTACTTTTGTTTTAGTACGCCATCCCGTGTTGTCAAAACAACATCGTATTGCCATTTGAAACCTTTATTTAGCGGGAAATATGAATTTTCTTTATTAGAACAACTTGCACATAAGAAACACAAAAAACAGATTAAAATAATTTTAATGTAAGCAATTTTATCTCTCATTATTCTTTGACCATAACACAGCCAGAATTGAACCTGTCACATTATGCCATACACTAAATAATGCACCGGGCAATGCGGCTATGGCAGAAAAATATTGATTTGCCAGAACCACTGCTAAACCAGAATTTTGCATTCCAACTTCAATAGACATTGTTTTACAGATCGTTTCATCATAACCCATTAACTTTGGAATGTAATAACCTGCAATCAAACCAAATAGATTGTGTAAAGCTACCGCGAAAAATAATAACAAACCTAGTTCGAACAATTGTCCTTGATTCTTTGCAACGATTACACCAATGATAAAGATAATTGATAATACCGATATCAAGGGTAAATATAACTTAATCTTCCCAAGTCGTTGTTGATAAAACGTGTTAAGCAAAACACCGGAGACAACGGGCAAGATGACAATAAGCACGAGGTTTTTCATCATATTGATTACTGGCACATCAATACTTTGATCAACATAGGCTAAGGTAAGCAAAGGTGTTAAAACTGCTGCTAATAATGTAGATACAGTTGTTAATGATATCGACAAGGCAACATTGGCTTTAGCCAGAAAACAGATAACATTTGAAGCAGTCCCTCCCGGACAAGCACCGACTAAAATCAATCCCGTTGCTAATAGAACGGGTAAACTTAATATTTCAGATAAAAGCCAGGCAATTAATGGCATTGCAATGTATTGCAAAGAGACGCCCATGAATATCAATGCAGGTTGTTTAAACACACGTTTAAAATCTGCAGGCACTAATGTCATTCCCATAGAAAACATGACAATACCCAACAGTGGTACAATTGCATTACCATAATTTGCCAGCAACGTTGGATAAATAATAGCCACGCAAGAAATCAACACCGCACCAACAGGCAATAGAAAAACACTACGACTTTGCATAATAACAACTCTATTTCAATGAATATTATTTCTCAATTACACTTTAACAACATGCTCTTCCGGTCAAACAATGAATTTTAATAAAACATCATTTTTGGCCTTATTCTTTCAATACCCGCTTATTCCAAAGCTGGTAGAGAATAGCTTCGATGTTGATACAAATAAATTTTTATGGCTATATAATTCTGACTATGGTGTTAATGTGCCACCTATCAGTTACAGCAATGAGGAGATACAATATATCTACGTCGCAATAGGTGCTAATAATATTGTATAACTACGAAACCAGAGATGAAATATCAACTTTCGTTCTTGAAAAATAAAAAATGACAGAATCAAATAAATTACATCAAATCAATGTGCAATATTCCAATAAGGAAGATCGCATTCTGTTAAGAACATCGACGGAAAATAATGATGAATATTTAATCTGGCTAACTCGACGTTACACAAAATTGCTCATTGATATTTTCGATAAAGAAATTGAAAAACGCGGCGGCACGACAACATTAAGTTCACAAAAAGAAACTAAAAAACTCTTCAATGAAGGGGCATTCGAGAAACCTTACGTAGAAGAAACGACTAAAAAGCATCCTTTAGGTGAAAATGGCGTGCTCGCTTTTGGTATCAAAACCGGAACAGATGAACAAGGCAATTTCACACTTATAATCCAGTCAGAATCAGGACAGGGGATCACCTACAATCTTAACGACACACTGATATATATGTTTTATTCCCTACTCATGCAAAGTGTCGAAAGAGCGGAATGGAAATTAGGGAAATTGGCTCAAAAACCTTCAAATACTCAATTACATTAGCTTATATATGATAGTTATTTTCTATTATAAAGATAGAAACAATTAATTTTATTAACATTGTTATCCAGTCTAGAATCCTGTGTAAATCATATATAGACCCTTTAGGAGCAAGCAATGTTAGAAAATAGAGAAGGCAAGAATATACCTAATATCACTTTTCGTACCATAGAAGATGGTGATTGGAAAGATATAACAAGCGATGATTTATTTGCAGGAAAAACAGTGGCTGTTTTTTCATTACCTGGTGCATTCACACCAACCTGTTCGAGCACACATCTACCACGTTTTAACGAACTGGCACCTGTATTCAAACAAAATGGCGTAGACGAAATCATTTGTATGTCAGTTAACGATACCTTCGTCATGAATGCATGGAAAGAAAATCAGGAATCTGACAACGTTACAGTCATTCCAGATGGCAACGGTGAATTTAGTGAAGGTATGGGTATGCTAGTTGAAAAAAATAATCTTGGTTTTGGTGATCGTTCATGGCGCTACTCAATGTTGGTAAAGAATAAAAAGATTGAAAAAATGTTCATTGAACCTGACGTCGAAGGCGATCCGTTTGAAGTTTCCGATGCGGATACCATGTTGGATTACATAAACGAAAAAGCAGTTAAACCTGAATTCGTCTCAATGATTTCTCGTAAAGGTTGCATCCATTGCGAACGTGCCAGAAAAGCGCTGGATGCACATAATATGCCGTACGAAGAGATTGAATTAGGTCAAGGTGTGACCAGTCGTTCTTTGCGAGCAATTTCTGGTGCGACAACAACACCACAGGTCTTTATCGGTGGAAAGTTAATTGGTACAGCAGATGATCTTGAAGCTTATTTAAAAAATAAATAGTAAAGTTTAATACTCTATCCTGTCTTTTGTTAAGCAAAAGAGCTATGCATTTGCATGGCTCTTTCTTCAATTATTAAGATCTATATTTTATCAGGCATTTTCTATATTAATGTGGGAAAGCCCTTTATATTTTTTAATATATTTCACCAGTTCTATATCAGTCAAAGGTTTACTAATGATATAACCTTGTATCTCATCACAATTAAGTTCATTTAATAACTTGAACTGCTCCATTGATTCCACACCTTCTGCAATAGTACGCATGTTCAAGTTATGAGCTAGTGCAATTATTGCCCCCGTTATTGATATGCTACTAATATTAAAGGGGATATCCTTAATAAAAGATCGATCTATTTTCAGATTATCTACAGGAAACTGTTGCAGTTGTGATAACGAAGAATAGCCTGTGCCAAAATCATCAACAGATATTGTTAAACCCAATTCTCTAAACTCATTTAATATAGTATTCGTTCTTACTGAATCTTCAATTGTAATACTTTCGGTGATCTCAAGCTCAATAAATTCAGGAGAAAGTTTACTCTCAGAAATAATTTTATATACACGCTCATATAGATCCGCTTGTCTGAATTGATCGCTTGAAATATTTACAGCAACGTGTAAGTCAATTCCATATTCATCCTGCCAAAATTTTACTTGTCTACATGCATTATCCAATACCCAGTAGCCGATATTACTAATCAAGCCTGATTCTTCGGCAAGACTGATAAAATCATCGGGATTGATTAAACCCATTTGATGGTGATGCCAGCGAATTAAAGCTTCTACGCCTAAAATTTTTCCAGAGTTCAATTCAACTTTGGGTTGGTACATTAAATAAAATTCATCTCTTTCTAACGCATGTCTGAGATCATTTTCAAGATCAAGCCTTACCAGAGCGTTATCAGCATATATAGCATCATAGAATATATAATTATTTCGGCCATGTTCTTTAGCTTTATACATTGCCACATCCGCATTCAACAGCATAGTTTCATAGTCATCCGCATCTTTAGGATAAAGGGCGATACCAATACTGGCTGAAACAAATATTTCGCGATTATTTATTACGAAGGGGTTAGACAATCTCTCAAGTATTCTACTGGCAAGCTTAGATGCTTTTTTGATCAAGATATCAACTGATTTAATATCCGGAACCATAATAAGAAATTCATCTCCACCAAAACGGGAGACCGTATCGTAAGTACGAACACATCTTGAAAGCAGAACGGCAACTTCTTTTATTACCTCATCTCCAATCCCATGACCCAATGAATCATTGATTGTTTTAAACCTGTCCAGATCAATAAACATAAGCGCCACATTAGTTTTACTACGTTTTGATTTTTCTATTGACTGTTCCATCCTGTCTTTAAACAGGAATCGGTTGGGTAGATTTGTAAGGGAGTCAAAGTGTGCCTGTAAAAAAAGTTTTTCTTCCCATTCTGCATTTGATAATGCAACGGCTGTTCTATCAACAAGTTCCCTTATTTTTTTGTATTTATATTTTTTTATATCAATAATATTGTAACTACTGATACAGATAAGCCCCGACAGTACGTTATTATTACTGATGGGATAAACCAGGAAAGAACGATCGCCTAATATTTTTTGTTGTTTAAAATAGGATTTGACATCACTAATATTAAACAACAGATATTCTTCGCATTTCTCCAGCTCATGTCGTTCAATATCATCTATATTTATTTCATAATGTTCTATTTTTGAAAATGCATCATCCAGATTGATATGCATTTCAGCCTGTCCTGTTTGCATATTGTTCATAGTGACAACACAAACATGATTGGAATTGATTAATTCATGGAGATATTGAATCAATGTTTGAATAATATGGTCTCTATCCAGAGAAGACAGAATTAATCTATCTATTTTTGATAGTGTTTGTAAGGTTTTAAATTGCTCATCAATTTGAACCATCATATTATTAAATGACTCACCTAGTTGTTGAAACTCATCACCACTTTCAATTGTGACGGGCTTGTCATAGACACCATTCTTGACGTGTACTGTTCCAAGCATCAATTTTTCAATAGGCCCTAGTGATTTTCTTATCAGATTAATACTTAATAAGGTGATTAATATTACAGTCACCAATAATGTTTGCGGGAAAATATTTTTATAATCTTGCATAACCGAGAAAACTTTTTTCTCAGGTGTCGAAAAAGAGATGATCAAGCTTTCAGCAACAAAGCTTGCGTCTAGAAAAACACTCCAACTATTGCTTACATAATCTTGCTTGTTATATTTCCAATGTTTAATATCTTTTTTATCGGCAGTATTTAACCTTAATCTTTTAAGCGTTTTCTTACTCTCCTCATCAAGAGTGACTGAGCTAAATAACACATTGCCTGCTTTATCCATGACGAAAAATATTTCCGGGAAATGCACACCCATATTCCATAAATAGTCTGCTGCAATAGACCCAATCAAATAACGTTGACCTTCCGTTTCATCCGTTATCATTCTTACCATAAGAATCTGCTTGGTTTGAACACTCGTGTCGATAATTAATACAGTGTTACCATTCTCAAGATGACTTTGCTGTTTCAAGTCAAGTTGTATCGGATTTAAATTTGCACCGAAGACCGTAACATACGTACCTCTAGTCTGTTTAATATAGACTGAATCAAAAATAGTTCGCAACCATTCATCGTCGGCATAAGTTGGAATACCCTGACTATTCTTTATTCCGTTTTCTATCGTTTTTAGATTTGACTCTAATGAAATAAAACGGTCGTAGATTGCAAGTCCCAAAGCCCTGCTTTCCCTGTATATTTGATGGGAGCTCTCCTGTTCCAGTCGATTGGAAATATAACTATATGAAATGAGAGAGATAGTTAATAAAGGAATACCTGCGGAAAGAAAAAACAACCAGAAGATTCTTTTCGCGACACTACTATTCAATGCTCGAGACTCAAATTTCATCTTTTTAAATTATCTCAATAGTCTGTTGCAACACCAACAAAAGCGCCATTGCGCCCTCTCACAATATCGTCCTTACTTATCGCTGCTGTTAAAGGTGACGCCGTTTTTCCATCTGGACCCATACTATACAAATCATAGTCCGAATTGATCGGCACCATATTTTTGTCTTTTCTTAATGGCCCTATACCACCACCAACACCTAGAATTTTTCTGTATTGATAGGGATTTCCCCATTCATCCAACGGGATTTCTCCAAAAACATCTTCCAGAGAATCAGGATAATCTCCATTGGCAATAAAATAATCATCAATGCTTTGCCCCATGTCTTCAATTACATCTTCGATTACAGTTACCTTGGCCTCATCTAAATAATAACGCGCTGCCGGTGAAACCATGCCATACACTAAACTGGCCATAATCACCACCAATGCCAACTCTATAACGGTATATGCACGAGAATAACGCTTATTTATCAAGACTCTATCCATAAATTATTCTAATTATTTGTACTATACTCGTCTACATATTCTAGTCTAAAAAACTCATAATTTAGTACCTATGCCAGATAACCACGAAAGGCAGCTTATGGGAACATGTTTATCTATATTCTCAGGTACATTGCATACTAAATATCCTTTTATTCCCGAAATATAGGCGTAAAAAAAAGGCTTAAAAGCCCTTTTTTACTTTAATGAAGAATATATAACTATTCACTAGCTTCATTAACCGCCTTCATGCTAAGACGAACACGGCCTTGTCGATCAACTTCGAGCACTTTAACTTGTACCATTTCACCTTCGCTGAGTTTATCACTGACATTCTCAACACGTTCTTCACAAATTTGCGAGATATGAACCAGCCCGTCTTTACCCGGAAGAATATTAACGAAAGCACCAAAGTCCATCAGTTTAGCGACTTTACCTTCATAAATTTTACCCACTTCAATATCAGCGGTAATTTGTTCAACACGTTTCAATGCGGCATCACCTGCAACTTTATCGGTAGCTGCAATCTTAACAGTACCATCATCCTCGATATCAACCGTCGCACCGGTTTCTTCACAGATAGCCCTAATGGTTGCGCCACCCTTACCAATAACATCACGAATTTTATCAGGATGGATTTTGATAGTCGTAATACGTGGAGCAAATTCAGACATTTCTTCATTATGACTAGATAGCACGGCATTCATCTTACCCAGAATATGTAAACGTCCTTCCTGTGCCTGATGTAGAGCAACTTCCATAATTTCTTTAGTGATACCATCAATTTTGATATCCATTTGCAATGCGGTAATACCTTTATCAGAACCTGCCACTTTAAAGTCCATATCACCCAAATGATCTTCGTCACCCATGATGTCGGAAAGGACAACAAACTTGTCACCTTCTTTAATTAAACCCATGGCAATACCTGCAACAGGCGCATCCAGTTCAACACCGGCATCCATTAACGCCAGACTACTACCGCAAACGGAAGCCATCGAACTTGAACCGTTTGATTCTGTAATTTCAGAAACAACACGGATTGCGTATGGAAATTCTTCCATATCAGGCATGACACCTAAAATTCCGCGTTTGGCTAAACGCCCATGGCCAATCTCACGACGTTTCGGCGTACCAACACGACCGGTTTCATTCACACAAAAGGGAGGGAAATTGTAATGAAACATAAAAGGATCTTTATAAGAGCCTTCGATGGCATCAATAATTTGTGCATCACGTTGTGTGCCCAGGGTAACAACAACGATCGCCTGAGTTTCACCACGGGTAAATAATGCCGAACCATGCGTACGAGGTAATATGCCAGTTTCAACAGTAATAGGACGTATCGTTTTTGAATCACGCCCATCAATACGGTTTTCACCAGATAATACGCTGCTGCGCACAATATGGCTTTCAAGTGCTTCTATTGCTCCCGTAATCACAGCACCAGACCATTGAGGTTCTTCAGCTTCAGTCATACCTTCAACAACTTCTTTCTTAATCTCGCCTAAACGTTCTTTACGTTCAAGCTTATCCTGAATACTGTAAGCTTCACGCACCAAGTCACCTGCACGCGATTGAATTTCACTTTCAAGCGCTTCGTCTTTTTCTTTCGCAACCCAATCCCATGATTTCGTGTTCGCTTCTTCAGCCATGGCTTTTATGTTTTCAATAACAACTTGAAACTGTTCATGACCAAACATAACAGCACCTAACATAACGTCTTCAGATAATTGCTTCGCTTCAGATTCAACCATCAATACTGACGTATCTGTACCTGCAACAACTAAATCCAGTTGAGAATCTTCTAATGCGGTATATGCAGGATTAAGTACGTACTCGCCATCGATATAGCCCACACGAGCAGCACCTACAGGACCACTAAAAGGTGCGCCGGAAAGACTAATTGCTGCCGAAGCGCCAATAATGGCAGGGATGTCAGGATTAATTTCTGGATCAAGCGACATAACCGTCACAATAATTTGAATTTCGTTTTTAAAGCCTTTTGGAAAAAGAGGACGGATAGGACGGTCAATTAATCGACACGTTAACGTTTCTTTCTCTGATGGACGCCCTTCTCTTTTAAAGAAACCGCCTGGTATTTTCCCGGCAGCATAATTTTTTTCCTGATAATCGACCGTTAAAGGAAAAAAATCTTGTCCTTCTCTTGCTTCTTTTTTAGCAACACAGGTAACCAATACAACTGTGTCTCCCATACTAACCATAACAGCACCGGATGCTTGTCTGGCTACTCTACCTGTTTCTAATGTGACTTTTTGATTACCGAATTGAAATTCTTTAGTTACCACGCTCATGGATTTTCCCTAACAAAATAATGTTGATTTAGTGTTTAAAGATGATTTTGATTTTATAAAATATTAAAACCCGCAGTAGCGGGTTTAGTGTTGAGTTCCTTTATAGGCGAGAATGCCAGAAAGTTGTTATTTACGTAAGCCGAGACGGCTAATCAAATCGCGATAGCGACCGAGATCTTTGTCTCTCAGGTAATCAAGCAATTTACGTCGTTGATTTACCATGCGCAGCAAGCCCTGTCTTGAATGATGATCTTTAGCGTGCTCTTTGAAGTGGCCTGACAAATCAGTAATGCGAGAGGTAAGCAAAGCAACTTGCACTTCCGGAGAACCGGTGTCATTCGTGCCACGCTGATAATCCTTAACTATTCCCGCCTTCTGTTCACAACTTAATGCCATATTCAAATCACTCCTAACTCACTGCCATATCAAATTTGCGCGTATTGTACCCGCGCATATCCACTGTAACAAGCGAAACATCGATTTGTTTCAGCCTCGACCCAAAACTCTACTTATATCATATTAATCAATCGCTTGGGAGAAAGTCGGCCGTCATCGGAAACTTCGCCCAAACCAATAAACTGATCCGAATTGTTATATATCCTTAATCGTCCTGATTTAGGTAGTCCTGAAACCGACACCGCCTGTCCCTGACAAAGATAATGTGCAAGGTCTTCAGATAGCCTAACCTCAGGAAAATCTACCAAGGCAATATCCATAGGTAATAATAAATTATCGAGCTGTTCAAATCCCTGTTCGGCAACTTCTTGCAACTGAGCTGGCGTCATCATTTGCGATTCATTGAAAGGACCTGCTGCTAATCGTCGTAAAGTCAGTATATGTGCCCCACAATCCAGTTGCTGGCCAATATCTTCCGCTAAAGTTCTTATATACGTCCCTTTAGTACAAGACACGGCAATTTCAAATTCATCAGTATTAAAATCGAGCAACTTTATACTATGTATAGTAATGCTTCTCGCCTTACGTTCTACATCAATACCTTTATAAGCCAGTTCATATAGACGCTTGCCATTATGCTTAAGCGCTGAATGCATGGGTGGAACCTGTTCTATTTCACCAAGAAATTTTTTCAACACCTGTTTTAGATCTGATTCAGATATTTTAGCAATGGGACTATTCGTTAATATTTCTCCAGCGGCATCACCTGTCGACGTTGTTACACCTAATTTACAGCGAGCGTGATATGTTTTATTTGAATCCAGTAAATATGCTGAAACTTTAGTCGCTTCGCCTAAACAAATGGGCAACAAGCCCGTCGCCGGCACATCAAGATTTCCGGTATGACCTGCTTTATTTGCATTATAAATTCGCTTTACATGTTGTAACACACCATTCGAACTCATGCCCGCCGGTTTATCCAACACAATAATACCGCTAACATCTCTACCGCGTTTTTTTCTTTGCCTGGTCATCTTAAAGCTGCTTACGTTTAAAGAAACCCTTTAATTAAGTCGACGACTCGTCATTACTTTGGCTAACTGAATTAATGATATCAGTAAGATGCTGGGCGCGTTCGATTGATTCATCGTATTTAAAACGTAGCGTAGGTACTCCTCTTGATGTCAGCATCTGTGATAGTTCCTGCCGAAAATGACCTTTCTGCAGATTTAGTTCTGCAAGCAGTTTCTCTTTCTTCTGTATGGACGCAGACAAAGATGATTCGCCTAAAGCGTCTACCTTGGTATCAGAATCTGATTCATTAGAATCACTATTCAGTACAGTGACATAAATAGTAGCGCTTCCCAAGTCCTGACTTACGTCGACATTAGTCAAGGTAATCATGCCATACTGATTTAAGGGAAATTCACGTTGAACTAAAACAGAAAGCTCTTTTTTAATAAACTGGGCAACGCGACGGTTACGCCCGAATTCTTTTGGCATCAGACTGTACGTTCGACACTGATTCGTTCGAACACTTCTATCTGATCACCTGCTTGTACATCGTTATAATTTTTAACGCCAATACCACAATCCGTACCCGACTTAACTTCATTCACATCATCTTTAAAACGACGCAACGATTCAAGTTCACCTTCATATATAACGACGTTATCACGTAACACACGAATTGGGTTGTTTCGATTAACACGGCCTGATGTAACCATGCAGCCGGCAATATCACCAAATTTCGGTGAACGAAATACCTCACGTACTTCTGCGACACCGGTAATTTGTTCTCGCACGTCAGGTGAAAGTAAACCACTTAAAGCAGCTTTAACATCATCAATAACATCATAAATAATACTATAGTAACGCAGATCGATTCCTTCAGAATCAACCAGCTTACGCGCACTCGCATCTGCACGTACATTAAAACCAATCACTACAGAGTCCGATGCCATAGCAAGATTAATATCTGATTCGGTAATGCCACCGACACCACTACTAACGATACTTACATTTACTTCATCAGTGCTTAATCGTGATAATGCATCCACCAATGCTTCTGACGAACCATGCACATCAGCTTTAATCAGTATATTCACTGAAGCTGTTATGCCTTCCTGCATTTGATTCATAATATTTTCAAGTTTAGACGCCTGTTGCTGGGCTATCTTTGTTTCACGATATTTAGTTTGTCTAAATAGCGCAATTTCTCTTGCCTTCTTTTCATCTGGCACAGCAATCATTTCATCACCCGCTTTCGGAGTGCCTGTCATACCTAAAACTTCTACTGGCGTGGATGGTCCCGCTGTGCTTACTTCATTACCGCCATCATCGATCATGGCTCTTACGCGTCCAAATTCATGGCCGCTTAGCACGACATCACCTTTATTCAGTGTTCCACTTTGTACAAGAATAGTGGCTACTGGTCCTCGGCCTTTATCTAACCGAGATTCAATAACGGCGCCTGAGGCTGCACCCTCTACAACAGCTTTTAATTCGAGTATTTCTGATTGTAATGAAACGCTTTCCAGTAAAGCATCAACACCTTCACCCGTTATCGCTGATACATTCATAAATTGTGTGTCACCACCCCAATCTTCAGGGATAACTTCAAACTTTGATAATTCCTGTTTAACACGGTCAGGATCAGCATTTTCTTTATCAATTTTATTAACAGCAATGATGATTGGCACATTGGATGCCTTGGCATGTTTAACTGCTTCTTCTGTTTGCGGCATCACACCATCATCAGCAGCCACAACAATAATAACGATGTCCGTTACTTTAGCACCTCGAGCACGCATAGCTGTAAATGCTTCATGCCCAGGTGTATCAAGAAAAGTAATTTCACCATTGTCGGTTTTAACTCGATAAGCGCCAATATGTTGCGTAATACCACCGGCTTCGCCTGCAGCAATTTTGCTTCGTCGAATATAATCAAGTAAGGAAGTCTTGCCATGGTCAACATGACCCATAATAGTAACAACAGGCGCACGAGTAACTTGCTCGCCTTCTTGCTGTGTCGCCTGAATCATCTCTTCTTCAAGTGCATTTTCCTTTTTCAATATGGGTTTGTGTCCCATTTCCTCAACAACAATTGATGCTGTGTCCTGATCTATCGTTTGATTGATCGTTACCATGGTGCCAAGACCCATCATAATCTTGATGACTTCAGAACTTTTAACTGACATACGTTGCGCCAATTCAGCAATCGATATATTTTCAGGAATATCGACATCCCTAACAACGGGTGCTGTTGGTTTTTCGAAGCCATGCTGTTGATCAGCTGACTGTTGAATAACTGAATGTCGCTTCGGTTTCTTATTGCGTCGGCGGCCCGAACCTTTTGTCGCCACATGTAATTCCTGGCGGCCATGGCGTGTACGTTCTTTTTTTGACTTATCTTTTTCTTTACCTGATGCTTTCTTTGATTCAGCTTGTTCAACTACCGGCGCAGCAGGCTGAGTTTCAGGTGTTGCTTCACTAGTCGTTTCTTCGACTTCTGCTACAACAGCTTCTTCTACTTCTGTCACAGGTTTTTCTGCTTCTTCAACAACTACAGCTTCATTTTTAACCTCAGCAACTTTAGCTTCAGCTTCCTGTTTTAACTTAGCTTCTGCTTCTTGCTCTTCTAATAATTTTGCTGCTGCCTCTTCTTCCTGCTTTATTGTTTCAACAACATCACCACGTTTTGCATAAGTACGCTTTTTACGAAATTCGACATTGACTGTCTTTGACTGAGGCTTTGTTCTACCTTGAGTTGCGACATTTACTTTAAGTTCACTAACCGTTTTACGACGTAAGGTTATCTTACGTTCAGAACCATCTTTACCGTGTTTTTTTCTTAAGAAAGCCAATAACTCAGACTTTTCAGAATCGGAAATAGCTTCATCGGCTTTCCTTTTAGATAGTCCAGCCTCAATCAGTTGTTCCTGTATGCGATCAACAGGTACACCAACATCGGCAGCAAATTCAGTGACAGTAACTTCAGCCATTAATTAACATCCTCACTACTTGATTCTTCGGACTCAAACCAGGGAATACGCGCAGTCATAATCAGCTTTCCAGCACTTTCCTTATCCAGATCAGATATGTCCATCAATTCATCCACTGATTGTTCAGCCAGATCATCCATAGTTATCACATCTTTACTAGCCAACTCATAAGCCAGTGCTTCATTCATACCATCCATAGTCAGTAGATCTTCAGCTGGTTTTGCATCACCTAACTTTTCTTCTGAAGCAATAGCACGAGTCAACAAAATATCATTTGCTCGTCCACGTAATTCGCTCACCAGGTCATCATCAAACTCTTCAATTGCCAACATTTCTTTTTCTGGAACATAGGCAACTTCTTCTACGCTAGAAAAACCTTCTTGTACCAGAATAAGCGCCATTTCCTCATCAACATCTAGCTGTTCCATAAACATGGTCTGTAGCGTTTCGGCTTCAGCTTCATTCTTTTCATCAGCTTGTTCAACTGACATAACATTAAGTTCCCAACCAGTTAATTCACTAGCGAGTTTGACATTTTGTCCACCTCGACCAATAGCTTGAGATAAATTCTCTTCCGCCACAGCAACATCCATCGTATGTTCATCTTCATCAACCAATATTGATGCGACTTCAGCAGGTGCCATCGCATTAATAACAAATTGAGCCGGGTTTTCATCCCAAAGAATAATATCTACGCGTTCACCACCCAATTCATTAGATACGGCCTGAACTCTGGAACCACGCATACCAACACATGCACCTATCGGATCAATTCTTGGGTCATTTGCTTTAACTGCAATTTTAGCTCTGGCACCCGGGTCTCTGGCACCATTAATAATGTCGATCATGCCTTCGTTTATTTCTGGCACTTCAATTTTAAATAAATCAATCAGCAGTTCAGGGACGGTACGACTTAGAAATAATTGCGGACCACGCGTTACTTCCGGTTTAATTTCTTTCAAATGCGCACGAATACGATCTCCCGGACGAACCGCTTCACGAGGAATTAAATCTTCTCTGGGAATAAATGCTTCTGCATTGTTGCCAAGGTCGAGAATAAGACCGCTGCGTTCTGAACGTTTAACAACACCACCCACCATTTCGCCAACACGATCTTCGTAAGCATCCAGTACCTGCGCACGTTCAGCTTCACGCACTTTTTGCACGATTACCTGTTTCGCCGCTTGTGCTGCAATTCGACCAAACTCAACTGAATCCATCGGCTCTTCAATGAACTGACCGATTTCTATCTCTGGATTTTTTTCTTTGGCATCAGACAAAGAAATTTGTCTGGTCGGGGCTTCCAGTGATTCTGGGTCATCATCCACAACTTCCCAACAGCGAAATGTTTGGTAATCACCTGTTTCACGATCAATAGCAACACGCGCTTCTATATCTTCACGATTTCGTTTTTTGGTTGCACTTGCAAGTGCAGCTTCGATTGCCTCAAAAATGATGTCTTTGGCAACACCTTTTTCATTACAAACGACATCAACAACCATTAATATTTCTTTATTCATTTACTCTACTCATTAAATATAAATCAAAACTGTGGAACCAAACGTGCACGCTCTACTAATTTAAAAGGCACTATGTATTCCTCATTATCACAATTAATAACCACTTCTTCGTCATCAACTGCTTTTAAAATTCCTGAGAAACGTTTTCTGTTATTATATTTTTCATATAACCTCAGCTTAATCGTTTCACCTATGACCTTGTTAAACTGCTCTATGGTAAACAAGGGTCTATCCAGACCCGGTGATGAGACTTCCAGATCATAATTGCCCTTAATCGGGTCTTCAACATCAAGCAAACCTGTCAGTTGTCGACTTACCAAAACGCAATCTTCGACCATTATTCCGCCGTCTTTATCAATATAAACCCGCAATATTGAACCATGAGTACTTTGATTGAGTTCAATACCCAGTAATTCATAACCCAATGCTGCTACTTCCGTCTCGAATAAATCGAGCAAGTGCTGATTTTGTCTATACATAAGCGTCAAACACAAAAAATGGGCTCAAGGCCCACTTATAAAAAACAAAAATTTCACAAATAATTATAGCCAGTTTATATAAGGAGTGCCATAAGACACACTTGGCAAAATAGTTATCCATATCACCGCTACGTAACTGCACATAGCAAAAGACCCCAATACAGGGGCCTGAAAATTCATCTCTGATAGATTAAGCACACAAAAAGTGGTAGCAGGGGCTGGTTTTAACTGGAGACCTTCGCCAGTCTATGAACAACCGAGCCGGACGAGCGCAACGCGCGTCGGGCGATTCTACCAATTACCACATAATCTTAAATTGGTAGCGGGGGTAGGATTTGAACCTACGACCTTCGGGTTATGAGCCCGACGAGCTGCCAGACTGCTCCACCCCGCATCAGAGGTCGCGAATAGTACAGTGCTGTATGATGATTTTCAAGGCACTTTATGAGATTGATTTAATTAAAAATTAGCTAATATTACTTAAGTTTACAGGAACTCGTTTTGAACCCCATTTCCCGTGTTCTGCATCAAAAACACCGGCACAAACTGTGTTGCACTTAGGACAATCTCCCAATTGATTTAAAGACCAGCCTTTTATTTCATACCAATCACGAATAATCAGCTCCTCACCACATTCATAACAGTAAGTTGTATCTCCCTCTCGATCATGAACATTGCCTGTATAGACATAATGTAGACCATTCATAATGGCGATAGATCTCGCTTTTTGTAGGGATTCCAGTGTTGTACGATGTTTATCGCGCATTTTCCAGTCTGGATGAAATGCTGAAAAATGTAATGGCACGTCGGGGCCTAATTCAGAAACAATCCATTCCGTCATCTGATTTAGTTCTTTTTCAGAATCATTTTCATCAGGAATGATTAAATTAGTTATTTCAAACCAAACATCCGTCTCATGCTTAAGGTAAGACAATGTTTCTAGCACAGGAGCAAGATGACTGCCGGTAATGCGACGATAAAAATTTTCTGTAAATGCCTTTAAATCAATATTCACTGCATCGATATGCTCATAGAATTCTTTTCTTGGCTCAGGTGAGACATAACCTGCTGAAACTGCTACAGTTTTTATATCATGTTGATGACAGGCATCGGCAACATCTATTGCATATTCATGGAAAATAACCGGATCGTTGTAGGTAAAAGCAATACTGCGACAACCCGTTTTTTTTGCCGCCAAAGCCAGGGTTTCAGGACTTGCAGCATTAGCCAGAGTATCCATCTCGCGTGATTTACTGATATCCCAATTTTGGCAAAATTTACAAGCTAAGTTACATCCTGCAGTACCAAATGACAGAACGGCAGTGCCAGGCAAAAAATGATTTAACGGTTTCTTTTCAATTGGATCGATACAAAATCCACTGGATCGTCCATAAGTCGTTAAAACAATTTGATCATTTTCACAGGCACGGACAAAACAAAGTCCTGATTGACCATTTTTTAATTTACATTCACGCGGACAAAGATCGCACTGTATCCGACCGTCGTCGAGTTTGTGCCAGTATTTAGTTTTAACTGTTCCCATAATATGAGTATCTCTGAAAATGTCTTTTTTCGCGATAGCTGCGTCAGCACCGTGCTCGAATCCTCATGTATTAATTATACACTGCGGTTCTGCGCGCGGCGCTTTCTTACTCTCACAAAAAAATCCTATTTTCAGAAATACTCATAACAATAAATGACTATAAGATAGTAATAGTCCTATAATTTAAATAGAAACGACATAATTATACATATGAACGATACATCAACTAATCAACGTCCAATTTCAATTAGACCAACAGCGGTTGCTGGAAGCTTTTATCCTAAAGATGCCAGTCAATTAAATACTATGCTGGATAAATATCTGGCTTTAGAAGCTGTCGATATCGATCCACCAAAAGCGATTATTGCGCCACATGCAGGTTATATTTATTCAGGTCAAACTGCAGCCAGTATTTATTCAATCGTTGGCAAATTAAAATCTCAAATAAATCGGGTTGTTCTATTGGGTCCCACACATCGAGTTTATGTGAAGGGTATCGCCTTGGCATCAAATACACATTTTGCTACACCACTGGGTAATATACCTGTCGACACTGCTATTTTAAGTGAACTGGAAAATAATTATCCTTATGTACAATTTCTGGATGCCGCACACGAACAGGAACACAGTCTTGAAGTTCACCTGCCTTTTTTACAAAAAATACTAGACGACATTACACTTATTCCAATATTGGTCGGTGATGCCGAACCAGAACAAGTTGCAGCTCTACTAAACGAATTATGGGGAGGAGATGAAACTTTAATCGTTATTAGCTCGGACCTTAGTCATTTTCTTGATTATGAAACAGCATGTAAAACCGATAGCGAAACCACGCAACTGATAGAGCATTTTGAATATAATAAAATTGGTTCAAGCCAGGCCTGTGGCTGTATGCCACTACGTGGTTTATTAAAACTTGCCCAAAATAAAAACATGTCTATTCAAACCTTAGACCTTTGCAACTCAGGCGACACAGCGGGAAGCAAAGATCGTGTTGTTGGTTACGGTGCTTATGCTTTATTTGAAAACCGAATACTTAATAAGGATGACAAAAAATTCGTGTTTGATGTTATTCATAAAAGCATTGAACAAGGCCTAAATACAGGTAATGCATACAAAGCCGAAACAAAAAATGTTGCTCAAAACATTAAAGAAAATTACGCGGTTTTTATTACGTTAAAACTTAATGGGCAATTACGCGGATGTATAGGGACGACTGAAGCACATATGTCTTTAATCGATGCTGTTGCTCAATACGCTTATGCTGCCGCATTTTCTGATCCGCGTTTTAAGCCACTTACTGCTGATGAGTATAAACAAGTCGATATTAGTTTATCTATATTAACCCCGGCTGTTCCATTGCCTTTTAATGACGAACAAGACTTGCTTAATAAATTACGCCCTGAAATCGATGGTCTAATTATTTCAAAGAATCATGCGCGGGCTACGTTTTTGCCGGTAGTGTGGGAATCAATAAAAGATCCAAAACAATTTCTTGATGAATTAAAAAGAAAAGCGGGAATAAAAGCATCCGACTCGCCTGACAAGGCCTGGCGTTATACAGCTGAATATTACTCCTAAACACTAGGATTATTGGTTTGATTTATTTGTTCTACACGAACCTATTGAGCCTTTGCCACAAAGCTGGCCATCTAACCATATTGCATTATCAAAGCGAGTGTTCTCCAGATTAGCACCGGCTAGTAAAGCACCAGTTAAATCAGCATAGGATAGATCAGCATCTTTCAAATTTGCATAGCGTAAATCAGTTTGTTTTAAGTTCGCGCCAATTAAACGAGCACGTTCAAGATTTGCGTAACTTAAATCACTTTCCATTATTTCTGCATAAGCCATATCTGAACCAGAAAAATTAGCGCCTAGTAAATTTGATTCATTCAATACCGCATCCGTTAATATAGCCGATTCAAGATTCTTATTTTCTGCATTCAATTTAATAAAGTAACAGCTACTCCAATTCACACGTTTATTTGCTGCTAATGAGCAATCGACCAAAGCATCTTGCTGTTGAGGCTTTAAAATAAACCCAAATACAATAATTACTATCAGCATCAGCAAAATAGAAAAAGCCGGTAATTTTGGCCGCTTAAAATTATTTTTATAGGCATCATTCATCTCTTTTCTGTGTTCCCGGTGTACTAACATCACATCAGATTCGCTCCCGCGTCGTTCTCTTGTGCGTCGTCGCTCTTGTGCCATATTTTCTTTTTGTAGTCGTTGATCTGAAACTCGCTCATCTACCTGAACTTTTGCCCGTTCTAATTTGTCCTTATCGACAGGAGTCTCTTGCATAACATCAGGGTAAAGCTCCCTGTGCCTAGCAACTTGTTGCCAATTCTTTTCATCCAAACTCAATTCATCATCAGCATGTAGCCGACCAAGCAGGATATTTCTTGTGATTTGTGCAGATAAAAATGGCCCTTTTACTTCGCCATTTCTCCTTACAAACCAGTGTCTTCGTTCTACCAATGCCTTACTCCAATGAAATAGTCACAAAAAAACATGTCAAGTTTCATGCCAAAATGACGCTAAACAGGTATGGATATTCAAGTAGCACTACCTACTCCACTACCTGTAAAAGCAACACAGACAAATTTATCTCAATGGCTGCTTGGGCAGGTTTTAAATGCAACGGTCGCAGGCCGTAAATCAGCAGACACATTGATTTTACAAATACAAAATCTACGAATAGAAGCCAAAACAAACCCGGACAAAGTAATTAATATAGGTCAACAATTAAAGCTCGTCGTAGCAAAGTTAGGTGATCCTGTTGTTCTTCGTGTATTACCTCAAGACTCTGCAAAAGTGATTAATGAAATCAAACAACAATTACTTCGAGAGAGCATACCAAAGCAAGCAAGTATGGAAAAACTGACAGCGACATTAAATCAGATTTCGAATAATGTCAGGGAAGTTATTAAATTTCTTCCTGTGCCGATAGAGCAACAATTTAAAAAATTAATTGAACATTTACCGACAAAAACTAATCTAAATAATGAGGCCGGTTTAAAAGCAGCAATAAAAAATTCCGGAATATTTTTTGAATCAAAATTTCTGACTGAAATAAGTAATAAAAATAATTTTGACAATTTATTAAAAACTACAGAGCAAATTACAAAGCAAACTACGAATCAAATATTAAATCAGACGCCGCATCAAGCAACAACTAAAGACCTGAAAGCCAATCTATTACTAGTATCTGACGTCATCAATAAATATAAGCAACCGGAACAAATTCAGGCAGGTAACTTAATTAAACAAACACAAATAATACCTTTTTTAGCGCCTGCAAAAAAATCAACAGCAAATAGCGGAAATAATGCCAAAGAAACTGACCTTGATCTAAAAATAGATATTAAAACAGTCCACAAACAAATTGAGTCATCTATAGCGCGAATAGAAATAAATCAATCAAAAGCAATTATTACGCATGACAATCAAACTCCGATTTTATCTATTGAAATTCCAGTCAAAGACAAACAAGATATTGATTTAGTAAAACTCGATATTCAAGCTGACGAAGATTCAAAATCGAAAAATGAAAAAGAACAATTATGGACAGCAAATTTAAAAATAGATTTTGAAAATACAGGAACAGTCCTGGCAAGACTCTCTGTTATTGATAAAGAAGTTAACGCGACACTATGGTCAGAAAATAAAACATTGAATGCACTTATTAATAACAATTTGTTTCTTCTAAATAATCAAATAGAACGATGTGGTTTATCTGCCGGCAAAATAGTTTGTCTTGAAGAAGCACCTGTCGAACAAAAAACTCAATTTTCAGACAACAACCTTATTAATATCACAATATGAACAACTTGGCAGAAATTTCAAAAAAAGTGGTTGCGCTAAACTATGACGGCATAACAGCGCCAATTTTATCTGCCAAAGGCGCTGGTGAATTCGCTGAGGAAATCATTGCTCTGGCAAAAGAACATAACATCCCGATACGAGAAGAACCTGATTTGGTAGGTTTGCTGGCAAGATTGAAGTTAGGTGAAGAAATTCCCAGAGAACTATATGTCGCTGTAGCAGAAGTTATCGCTTTTGCTTATATGATTAAAGGTAAAGTGCCGGGTCAAGCCTAATAAATCATGCTTGACCTGATTGTTTGTTTCTTGCCTCGTTCGCTTTTTTCTTATTACCTAGGTGATCATATGCAGTAGCAATAACAGCCCAGTTATCAGATCTTAATTGAGCATTATTTGCTGCCAGGGCATTCGATTTTCTTGCCATAGTAATCGCTTGTTGCCACTGCTCCTGCTGTAGTCGGACAATGGCAAGGCGATGCCAGAGCAATGCATTTTTAGGTTCTATACGAAGTGCGCGTTCTATTGTTGCTGCCGCTTTTTCACTTTGTCCTTTATTTGAAAATCCTTCAGCATCATCAAGCAACGCAATAATAACGGATTCTTTTTTCTTATTAATCGCTTTTTTATTTTTATCACCCTTCACTTCGGATTCAACTACTGTATGCGGTGCTTTTTCAAGTGGAACATTTCTTTCCTCTACCGGGATCAATTCGACCGACTTTGTTGCTTGTTCTGCACACGCTGCCAAACACATGGTTATTGCCAGTAAAAGAAAATTATTTTTATTCATAAAACCTCATGTTTGATTTAGCCACAGAGAACACAGAGTTCACAGAGGAAAACTTTTTAATATTGAGGAGCTGGATATTATTATCTATCATATTTTATTTAGTCTTTTCTTTTCTCTTCTCTGTAATCCCGGTCGCTGTTCCCGACGCGACTCTAACTCCTGCTTCCATGCAGTCGTCTGTGGCTTTTTATTCTTTCTAATCTTAGTTTAAAAGCACTCAACATAAACAGGCGGATATTTTTTTACAAACGGATATGCTTTCGTCTGTGCGCAACTATTCGGCGAATTACTCATGTCCGGAAATTCGTACCATTCTATTTCTTGCGGCTCAAGCAAATTTAATGGCTCAGGTTTAATTTTTTTCATCATATCAAGCCATATTTGCATCGCGCCTGTAGAACCCGTGAGTTTAGCTGTTTGATTGTCATCTCGCCCAACCCAAACTACAGCCAATAAACGATCACCGAAACCAGCAAACCAACTATCTCTCAACGCATTCGTTGTTCCAGTTTTACCTGCTAACGGCATTAAAGAAGGCAGCTCACGTGTCAGACGCCTGGCCGTCCCGTTTTTAACCACTTCTGTTAATAAATATTGCGTTAAAAAAGCCGTTTGCGGTTCGACATATTCACGTACTGCCAAATCATAATGTCGTAAAGGATTTCCCTCTTTATCTAACACAGCACGAATTGTTTTTAATCGAATTTGCAAACCGCCACTGGCAATAGTTTGATACATTTGCGTGACTTCATAAGGAGATAAATTTAACGCGCCAAGCAAGATTGAAGGTAATTTTGGTATCGATGAAGTAACACCCAGATTTTTTAACGTTTTAATGACATTTTCCAGGCCCAGTGTCATGCCGAGGCGAACAGTAGAAATATTATACGACTTGGCTATTGATCTGACTAAAGGGACGCTCCCATGTGTTCTATTATCATAATTCTTAGGCTCCCAGGATTTACCATTGGCTTGCTTTAATACAATACTCGAATCGTCAAGTGAGCTAAGAACATTATATTTGCCAGCATGTTCCAGAGCGGTCATATATATTGCCGGTTTAACCAATGAGCCTATCGGTCTTTTTGCGTCAAGCGCACGATTAAATGCATTTCTATGCTTATTCCTGTCTCCTACCAGGGCAAGCACTTCACCATTATGTTGCTCAACCATAACCACTGCTGATTGAAGCGATCCTGATTTAAAACCCCTTTCTTTATCCAGTTTCGACAAACTAAACTTAACACTGTTTTGTGCTGTTTCCTGTTTATCAACATCAAGTGTCGTATGTATTTGTAAACCTTCATTTCTAAGATCATCAATACGATAATCTCGTTTTATATGACGTCTGACTAGATCAAGATAGGCGGGATATTTTGCACTACTCCAATCTGGTTTTTTTGTAACTGCTAATGGTGTTGACGATGCTCTCTTTAATTCAGAAGCATTAATAAAATTCTGTTGCTGTAATAATTTTAATACCAGATTACGACGCGCTAAGGCTCTTTGAGGATTTTTCCGCGGATTATAGTAGGATGCACCTTTTACCATGCCAGCTAATAGTGCAATTTCGGCAATATTCAGTTCGCCTAGTGGTTTAGAAAAATAGAACTCTGCTGCTGTACCAAAACCATGAATACTACGCGCACCATTTTGACCCAAATAAATCTCGTTGACGTATGCAGCGAGAATACTTTGTTTTGAATAATGATATTCCAACATTAAGGCCATTAAGACCTCATTCAGCTTACGCGAAAATGTCCGTTCACGAGTAAGAAACATATTCTTGATTAATTGTTGCGTCAGGGTACTACCGCCTTGTGTAATTTTACCGGCTAATAGATTGGCAAAGAGTGAGCGCAAAATACCTTTTGGATCGATACCAATATGTTCAAAAAAGTGTCTGTCTTCAACTGCGATTAATGTCTTTATCAGCGCATCTGGTATTTCTTTATAAGCAACAAGAACACGATCTTCATCATGTAAAGGGAATATTTTTCCGATTAACGCTGGACTTAACCTGATTATTTGGACCGTTTCACCATTGTCCAACGCTGTAATTTTTGCAATGTGCTTATTATGGATATGAATTCGTATCTTTCTTGCTTGCTCAAAACCATCCCAATAGTAAAATTGTCGCGTATACAAATCTATTACTGAAGCACGGCTGCTAAATTGACCCGGTTTTGTTAATTTTAAAACCGGTAAATATGCCGCACTTTTTAATCGTTCTATTAATACTTTTTGCTCAAATTTTCGTCCAGCATAAAGTTCTATTGGTTGTGCATAAACCCTGGCAGGGACTGACCAGCGTTTCCCTTCAAAATCTTTTCTGATTTGAAAATCAATCCAGACACAATAAGAAAGGAATAGGCAGCCAAGAATAACAAGAAGCTGAATCATCCATAACTTAAGTAAGGATTTCTTTATTTTCTTAGACGTTTTTTTTCGCTTACGAGAGGTTTTTCGTTTTTTAACCATGAAATAGCGTTATTTGAGAAAGGATTTAATAACTATGTCGAAAATGCGAGGTACGGGCAAGAGTATGTTTAAGTAATATCGAGAGCCTGTAATTAATTCTGTGTAACTGCCTTGTTTAAATGTAATCCGTTAGTC
>CAZGBJ010000024.1:2345-37164 GCA_964523895.1 uncultured Enterobacteriaceae bacterium | reverse complement strand
TATTTTTCGCAGGAAGGTATTACTACCTGACAATTCCACGCTCTGAGGCAGCAATAAATGAATGCATCAACTCTACTTTATCTGATTCAGATGACAGTTCAGTTAATACATCAAGTGCATCTTTTAGAATCAAGCCATCACGATAAATTGCTTTATACGCCTTACGTAAAATATTAATTGTGTCAGAATCAAACCCATGTCTTTTTAAGCCTTCACGATTAAGGCCTGATGGCTTTGCTGTATTTCCAGAAACTAAAACATAGGGAGGAACATCTTTAACAATAACGGAAGAAATTGCAGAAAAGCTATAACTGCCAACACGACAAAATTGATGTACGCCGGTAAATCCTCCCAGAATTGCAAAATCATCAATAATGACATGACCAGCTAGCGTTGCATTATTTGCAAATATTGTATTATTTCCAACAATACAATCATGAGCGATATGTGCATAAGCCATAATCCAGTTATCATCACCTATTACGGTTTTGCCGCCACCATCAGCTGTTCCTCTGTTAATTGAAACATATTCACGTATTGTATTACCTGATCCAATTTCAAGTGTTGAGTCGCTTTCACCTTGAAATTTTTTATCTTGCGGGTCACCGCCTAAAGAACAAAAACTGGATATTTTATTATTCGAACCTATTTTCGTTGGCCCATTTATGACAACGTGTGATTCTATGCTAGTTCCTGATTCGATTGATACATTTGCACCAATCACTGAGTAAGGTCCAACACTTACATCTGAATCTAAATGAGCATCAGAATGGATAATAGCTGTTGCATCAATCATGGACTTATTCCATGAGTGTCGTTAACAATTCTGCGGATGCCACTAACTTTGAATCAACTGTCGCAGAAGTCTGAAATTTCCAGATTTTTCTTTTTACTGTAATAAATTCAACATCCAGTATTAATTGATCACCCGGCCCCACTGGTTTCCTGAAACGCGTTTTATCAACGCCCACTAAATAGTATAAATCATCCTCAGAAGCTCTATTTTCTTCAAAGCCCAAAGCGCCAAGTAATGCAGCAGCCTGCGCTAGTGCTTCTATTATTAGTACGCCTGGCATAACCGATTTACTTGGGAAATGCCCCTGAAAAAAAGGTTCATTGACCGTTATATTTTTTAATGCCTTAAGGTGTTTACCTTCTTCTACTTCAAGCACACGATCAACTAACAAAAATGGATAGCGATGAGGAAGTATCGTTTTTATTTTTTCGATATCAATTATGGATGAAGCGTCTTGCATGAATATGTTTACCTCTATTTCAACTCAGTCATAATTTTTTTAAAGAGAGCATCCAGATTTTTAAACCGGACAATATTTCTTCTCCATGTTCTATTATCCGTGACAGGGATACCAGACGAATAAACACCTGGGGATTTTATTGAATTTGCAACACCTGACATCCCGGTAATAATTACATCATCAGTAACGCTGATATGACCACTTATAGCAACTGCGCCTCCAATCATACATCGTTTTCCTACAACCGCGCTTCCAGCTATCGCAGTACATCCTGCAATAGCAGTATGTTCGCCAATAATAACGTTATGCCCAATCTGGACCTGGTTATCAATCTTCACGCCATTAGCAATAATAGTATCTTCTATTGCGCCTCTATCAATGCAAGAATTTGCGCCGACATCAACATTATCACCTATCTTGACTGATCCAATTTGCGGTATATTCAGCCACTGTCCATTTTCTTGTGCCATACCAAATCCATCAGCACCAATGACAACACCAGGATGAAACTTAACGTTTTTTCCAAGAACAACATCTTGACATAAAGTTACATTAGCAATTAATAACGTATTTTCACCAATTTCAACATTATCTTCTATAACACAACCAGGGCCAATAAAGACACCTGAATGGATAACAACATTATTTCCAATCACAACATTAGCTGAAATACAGGATGAATCATCAATATGACATTCAGAACCAATTACTGCTTTTTTATCAATATAACCCAATGATTTAACACTTGGATAAAGATGGTTTGCAATTTTAGCATAAGCCAAATAGGGCGTTTCACTGACCAGTGAATATGTAGGACATTTTTTAAAATCTTCCTCTGATAAAATAACAGCTGAAGCTTTGGTTTGCGGTAATTGATGTGCGTAATGCCGATTAGATAAAAATGATATCTCACCTTCTTTTGCCATTTTCAAAGTGTTAACAGCATTAATTATACAATCTGCATCACCTTCTAGTCTTGCTCCGCTAACTTGTGATAATTCGCCAAGTGAAATGACCGACATAGATACATTACTCGTTGTTTATAGATCTATTCAGCCGGGGTGTCATAAATTAAGTTATTTTTTTAAATGTTCGATAACCAATGCTGTCATATCGGCTTTCGAACTGGCATAGATAACGCCTTCACTCAAGACCACATCATAATTATTATCTTTGGCTACTTTTTGTATAGCTTCAAAAATTACTTTTTGAATCTTTGCTAATTCCTCATTTCGGCGGAAGTTAATATCTTCCCGAAATTCATCCTGATTACGTTTATAATCACGGCGTTTAGCAAGAATATCCCTTTCCAGTTTACTAATTTCTGATTCGGACATTATCGCTCTATCTTTGCCTAACTTTTCTTCAAGATCTTTTATATTCTTTTGCTCACCAATCAGCACTTTGCCTCTTGCTTCAAATTCTTTGTCGAGTAATTTTCCTGCCTCTTGATACTGCGGTGATTGTTCCAGTACCTGCACAACCTTAACCGCACCAATTTTTAACGCGCCTTCAGCATAGGACTGCGAAGTGAATACTAAAACACAAAAAACTGAGATTAAAAATTTAAAAAATAGTTTCATTACAAATTACTCCAAATAACTAAAATGATGTTCCAAAAGTAAACTGAAAATTTTGCACTTGATCAGTTGATTTTTCATTAATAGGTAAAGCCATACTCATACTCACTGCACCAAAAGGTGAAACCCATATGGCACTAACACCTGTCGCATATCGTAAATCACCTAACTCCAAATCTTCATCAGGCCCGTAAACATTACCCGCATCAACAAACCCAGTAACTCTGACAGACTTTTTAAATTCACTTAAAAATGGAACTGGTACAATTATCTCAGCATTACCCAATATTCGTGTGTCTCCGCCTAAAGGTCTGTTTGCGCTATCTCTTGGACCAAGAGTATTTTCTTCAAAGCCTCTAACTGAACGAGGGCCACCAGCAAAAAAGTTTTCAAAAAATGGGAATTCTGTTGTATCTCCATAACCATCGCCGTATCCAATATCAGCACCTAAAGTCAAGATAAAATCCTTGTAGATATCTTTAAACCACTGTGTTTGATAACCAACTTTATAATACTGTAGCGAATCTCCAAAACTCGGTAATGAGACTGTAGTAGTAATTTTCTGCAATATACCTTCACTAGGTAATATTCTTTTATTTCGTGTGTCATACGAAAAACCCAAAGCAAATTTTAATAAATTATATTCGGAACCATTTTGAGTAACAAAATCCTGAAGCTGAGTTGATGAACTACTTTGAATACTCAGTTCTGTATTTGCATATGATAACTCCGTGCCTATAGTGTTATTCTCTGTCACAGGGATAGCAAAGTTAACTGACCCCCCAAATTCTTTAGTTTCATATAATGCTAAATTAGCGTCTTGTGCATCTGTAATTCTATAAAAAGCATTAAAACCACGACTTATACCATCATCAGTCCAATAAGGGTTAAGATACCCTAATGAGTATCTCGTATTTACATCACTATTATTAAAAGCTGCACTAATACTTTTACCTGTACCAAGAAAGTTCTCCTGACTAATGCTGGCATTGAGTATTAAACCCTGGCCTTGTGAAAAACCAAGTCCCAAACCTATCTGCCCCCCTGGCGCTTCTTCTACAGTATAATTTACATCAACCTGGTCAGTTGTGCCGGCAACAGCTGGTGTATCAACATTAACATCTTTAAAATAACCGGTTCTTTGTAAACGCAACTTACCTCTTTCCACTTGAGTTGTGGAGATCCATGCCCCTTCCTGCTGTCGCATTTCCTGTCTTAATACTTCATCTCTAGTCTTGGAATTACCAGAAAAATTGATTCGTCGGACATAGACTCGTTTGCTCGGGTCGACAAAAAAGGTAATTGAAACTGTTTTGTCATCTTTGTTTATATCAGGGATCGAATTTACATTTGCAAATGAATAGCCTTCTTCGCCTAGTCGTTCAGTTAATTGTTTGCTGCTATCCGTTATTTTTTTACGGGAAAACAATTCGCCACTATTAATGGAGATTAATTCGAACAAATCTTCCTCTGGTAAAATCAAATCGCCGGCTAATTTAACCTCAGTAACCGTATATTGTTCTCCCTCACTGATATTAATTGTTATATAAATATCTTTTTTATCCGGCGTGATCGAAACCTGAGTTGAATCTATATTAAAATTAAGATAACCATTATCCAGATAATGGGAGCGCAAGGCTTCCAAATCACCTGAAAGCTTTTGCTTTGAATATTGATCATTCTTCGTATAAAAAGAAAGCCATGTCGGCGTACTTAACTTAAATTGTTTGAGTAATTTCTTCTCTTTAAAAATCGTATTACCGACAATATTAATTTTTTTAATTTTAGCTGCCAGACCTTCTGAAACCTCAATTAATACTCCAACTCGATTATTATCAAGTTCGGTAACCGTAGAATTAATTTTGACCCCATATTTTCCAAAGGAATAATATTGACGTTGTAATTCTTGCTCAGTTTGATCCAGTTGAGACTGTACAAATACTCGTCCTTCAGAAAAACCGAATTGTTTAAGATTTTCTAACAGTTCGTCTGTATCAATATCTTCATTACCAGACATAGTAATGGAACCGATCGCCGGCCTCTCATCCAGAATGAAGACCAGAATATTGCCATCTCTTTCTAGTCTGACATCATCAAAAAAACCGGTTTTAAACAAGGCTCGAACCGCTTCTGACGAACGGGAGTCATCGAAAGTATCTCCCACTTTCATCGGCAAATAATTAAATACCGTTCCCGGCGTGACTCGTTCCAAACCTTCGACACGAATATCTTCGATGACAAACTCTTGAGCCGCCCGTAATGAAGCACTCATAGATAGCGCTAGTATTAATACATAAAGTATATTCTTAACTTTGATTTGCATGTAATTTTTTATTTTTATAATAATTTATGCTGCCTATAAAAGAGCCACATAGGCAACAAGTTTGTTAAACTTAAAGTATTTTATTAGCTTTGGATTGTATCTAATTGTTACTTTATTATTTTTATAATAATCACCCGATTAAGCGGGCAATATCGTTAAATATAGCAATACTCATTAAGCCTAACAACAAGACTAATCCCACTTGTTGGCCAAGTATTTGTGCTGTTTCAGAAACTGGTTTTCCTATGACAAGCTCTACAAGGTAAAACATTAAATGTCCACCATCTAACAGTGGCACTGGCAATAGATTCAGCACACCCAAGCTGACACTCACTATCGCCATAAAACTGAAGAACGCAACCAATCCAATATCCGCTGATTGACCAGCGTATTTAGCGATGCTTATTGGACCACTTAGGTTTTTCACCGACGCTTCGCCAATGATCATTTTACCAAGTACTCGAAGAGTTAGCACTGACATTTCCCATGTTTTTTTCAATGCTTTAACAAAAGCATAAGGCAAACTATAAATCTCTTTAGTAAAGTAAGAATCAAACAAATCGTCAGGTCTAAATGCTGCTGCACCAATACGTCCAATTATCTCATTATCAGATCGAATACGCTCCGGGATCATTTCAATCATAATTATTGCGTCGCCTCTTAAAACTTCAACCTCGAGTACTTTGTCCGGGTTTTTTCTTATTATTTCTACCCATTCGCCCCAGGAAGTCATAACTTCTTTATTGACACTCAGTATTTCATCATATTGAAGCAAACCGCTTTTTTCAGCGACGCCATCTGGCAATACCTCACCAATAATTGCAGCTAATTTTAATTCAACCACACTTAAGCCAAGAGCATCCAACAATTTTCCTTCGGCCATTTCATCTATTGATATTCTAGAAAGATCAATTTCTATCTTTTTTTGTATATCATCACTATCAATAACATCTATATTGATGACATCACCGTTAACAGTGTGATTGACCAGTTTATCAAGCACTGCTGACCATGTTGGCGTCTTCACTTCATTTATTGATAATATTTCCTGCCCTGTTGCCAAACCGGATTGCGAACTTATTGACGAAGGCTCTACATTACCTATGAACGGTTTTAGCCCATTCACACCGACAACAAAAATTATCCAGTAAGCAAATATTGCAAAAACAAAATTAAATATGGGGCCAGCAGACACAATCGCAAACCGCTGCCAAAGCGGCTTATAATTAAATGCACGAGGCAACTCTTCTTCTTTAACGTCACCTTCCCGCTCATCCAACATTTTTACATAACCGCCTAAAGGTAAAGCAGCAATAATAAATTCGGTATTATCCTTACCAAACTGTTTTTTATAAATTGCCCGACCAAAACCTACAGAAAATTTCAGGATCTTTACATCGCAACGACGGGCTACCCAATAATGTCCAAATTCATGAAATGTAATTAACACACCAAGCGCAACAATAAAGGCAAGAATCGATTGGAGAATGTCGATCACGCCGCCAACTCCTTAATCGACCGCATTGCATAATCCCGTGCTAATTTGTCATCTTCGAGAATGGTGTCAAGTGATGTTGCTTCATGCTGTGTCACATTTTCTAACACTGTTTCAATAACACGATTAATATCAGTAAATCGAATATGTTTTTGTAAAAATTCATTTACAGCAATTTCATTCGCTGCATTTAAAATAGCGCTACTGGTTCCCCCTTGCTGCATGGCTTCACGAGCCAGCCTCAAACAGGGAAACCGTTGTTCATCTGGCGCAACAAAATCGAGTTGTGCAATATCAAATAAATCAAGCCGTTCAACGCCAGCATCAATTCTTTCCGGCCAGGCCAGGCCATAAGCGATGGGGGTACGCATATCCGGATTACCTAACTGTGCCAATACCGAACCATCATTATATTCAACCAAAGAATGAATAACGCTCTGGGGATGTATAACAACTTGAATAAAATTGGCTTGAACATGAAACAACCAACATGCTTCTATAACTTCCAGTCCCTTATTCATCATCGTTGCAGAATCAACTGATATTTTTCTACCCATAACCCAATTCGGATGCGCGCACGCCTGTTCAGGCGTCATGGAAGACAATTGCTCTATTGGCGTCGTACGAAAAGGACCGCCTGAAGCAGTTAACAAAATTTTCTTGACACCTAAGTTCTCTATATCTTTATCAAAACCTGCCGGCATACATTGGAAAATAGCATTATGCTCACTGTCGATGGGTAATAATTCAGCATTATTTTCCACGATGGTATCCATGAATAACTTACCAGACATAACAAGTGCTTCTTTATTGGCAAGTAATACACGTTTACCCGCTTTCGCCGCAGCTAATGTAGGCAGTAATCCTGCCGCACCGACAATAGCAGCCATAACATAATCAACACCTTCACATTCAACCACTTTTAACAAACCATCAATACCACTTAAAACTGTGATCTCAGAAGCTTTGTTCTTTAATTCCTTTTCCAGTTTTGATGCTGCATCTTCATCTACCATTACTGCGAATTCAGGTTCGTGTTTAAGGCACTGCTCCAGCAATAAATCTACATTAGTGTTGGCAGTTAATGCTTTAACACGGTATTTGTCTGGGTGGCGAAAAATCACATCCAGTGTATTTACTCCGATGCTACCAGTTGCCCCGAGAATGGTGATGCCTTTCATCCCGCTAATCCTGAATAAATAACGCCAAACACAAAAATCGGGCTGGCTGCGGTTAAACTATCTATTCTATCCATAACACCTCCGTGGCCAGGCAATATGTTACCACTGTCTTTTAGACCTGCTTCACGCTTTACCAAACTTTCCATTAAATCACCAAAGACTGAGCCGATAACTGTCAATATTGATAAGCCCACAAATAGTAAACTATCGTCTAAATTTTTATTTGAAACAATAACATAACATATTCCAATCACAACACTTGAGACAATGCCAGCGATAGTCCCTTCCCATGTTTTACCAGGACTAACGCGACTGGCAAGTTTCCGTTTACCCCATTTTTTGCCCGCAAAATAAGCTGCTGTATCCGCTCCCCAGATAAGCAACATAAGGCACATGATTAGTGATGCGCCGTTTGTAGAAAAAGACTTTAGCATCGTCAAACCAGACCACATCGGAATTAATAACAACATGCCAACTAACATTAAAACGGGGGAAGAATTAGCTAATATTTGTCGTTGTTTTTGATATGAAACAATAAGGACTACAGCGAACAACCAATAAACGACACCACATAAAACAATACTGCTATACAAAAAGCTACTATCAAGCCAATAGATGCCAAACAAAATCAATACAATAAACAAACTGTATAATATCTTTATTTTTTCGTTTAATTTGCACAAGCCTGCCCACTCCCAGGCACCAATGGCAACAAATACAGCAAATAATGCTGAAAACCATATCGTATCAAGTAAAAAAATAACGGCGACAACAACAGGAATCAATATTGCGGCTGTAATAATTCTATTTCTTAACATGATATTTTAGCTATTGTCCTGCTCAATTTGTTCCGAGGTCTTGCCAAACCTCCTTTGTCGATTAGCAAACCAGTCTATAGCACACTCTAATTGTTCAGGGTCAAAGTCAGGCCACAAAGTATCTGTAAAATACAGTTCGGTATAAGCTAATTGCCATAATAAATAATTACTTATCCTCTGTTCTCCACCGGTACGAATAAAAAGCTCCGGTTCCCCGTTTTCTGCCAGAGACAATCTATCAGCAAGAAGTGATTCATTAATATCATCAAGCACCAAATTATTTGAAGCGACATCTTTAGAAATAGATTGAGTAGCTTGAGTAATATCCCAGCGACCACTGTAGTTAGCAGCTACGTTTAAACATAAACCTGAATTTGAGGATGTTAACGATTCGGAATCATCTATGGTTTTTTGCAGCATCTCACTGAATGCTGTTTTATCGCCAATAAATTTTAAGCAAACATCATTTTTGTGCAAATCTTTTACTTCGGACTGCAGTGCTGTCATAAAAAGTTCCATCAACAATCCAACTTCTTTTTCCGGACGTTGCCAGTTTTCGCGACTAAACGCGTAAACTGTCATTGCATTTAATTTTATTTCAACAGCATGTTCGATTAACTTTCTGAGTGTTTTTACTCCTGTGCGATGTCCTGCTGCACGCGGCAAGTTTCTTTTTTTTGCCCATCTACCATTACCATCCATAATAATAGCGATATGCTTTGGCCTGGAAGTATTAGATTCCGTATCCATCTATAATGATGTGTAGACAGTTTCGAGGATGTTGAGGAGCAAGGGAGGTACTACGCTTAATAGAAAGTTAGATTTCAAGCATTTCTGCTTCTTTTTGCTCAAGACTTTGGTCTATTGTCGCAATATTTTCATTGGTCAATTTTTGAATTTGATCTTCCGCTCTTCGCTCATCATCTTCACTAATCAGTTTTTCTTTAATCAACTCTTTACACGATGAATTTGCATCACGCCTGATATTACGAATAGCGACACGCGCTTTCTCTGCTTCAGCACGAACCACTTTAATTAAATCCTTTCGTCTTTCTTCGGTTAATGGAGGTAATGGAACACGAATTAAATCACCAGTAGTGACCGGATTTAAACCAAGATTAGCATTCATGATTGCTTTTTCAATATCAGGCACACTACTTTTATCAAAAGCATTAACACCAAGCATTCTGGCATCAACAACATTAACACTGGCCACCTGATTAAGCGGTGTATCTGTTCCGTAATAATTTACTTTAACCTGTTCCAGCAAACCAGGATGAGCACGACCAGTTCTGACTTTGGACATTTCAGCTTTTAGAGAGTCGAAACTTTTCAGCATTCGACTTTTCGCATCACTAATAATATCTTCAACCATACTCTCTCTCCCGCAAGCTAAGCGTTACTTACCAGTGTTCCTTCATCTTCACCTTGTGCTGCATTTAATAATGAACCTGGCTTTGTCATATTTAAAACTCTTAGAGGCATATTATTATCGCGACAAAGTACCACTGCCGTCGTATCCATAACACCCAGTTTACCTTCAATAACTTTATCGTAACTCAATGAATCATAGCGAACAGCATCTTCATTTTTTACTGGATCAGACGAATAAACACCATCGACTTTAGTTGCTTTGATTAATAACTCAGCACCGAGTTCAATAGCGCGTAAACTTGCCGCGGAATCGGTGGTAAAAAACGGGTTACCTGTTCCTGCCGCAAGAATAACAACACGTCCCTTCTCAAGATGACGCACAGCGCGACGACGAATATAATTTTCGCAGACTTCATTAATTTTTAAAGCAGACATTACTCTGGCATGTAAGTTGACTCGCTCAAGTGCATCTTGCATGGCAAGCGAGTTCATTATGGTAGCTAACATACCCATATGATCGGCTGTAACACGATCGATACCTGCCGCCGCTAATCCAGTACCACGAAAGATATTGCCACCACCGATAACAATGGCAATTTCAGTACCCTGTTTGCATAGCTCGGCGATTTCACTGGCAAGACGATCAATCACATTAGGGTCAATGCCATAGGCTTCATCCCCCATCAATGCCTCACCACTGAGTTTTAATAAAACCCGTCTATATTTCAAGGAAGAGGACGGGTTAGCCATAGATTAGTCGCCTTGAGCCTGAGACATAACTTCTTCGGCAAAGTTATCTACTTTCTTCTCAATACCTTCACCTACCTCATATCGAATAAACGAAACGACTGAAACATTTGCAGCTTGAAGTAATTTTTCAACAGTTTGATCAGGATCTTTAACAAAGGGCTGTCCCAACAAAGTAATTTCCTTTAAAAATTTCTTTATCTTCCCTGCAACCATTTTTTCAATAATTTCAGCTGGTTTACCACTTTCTTCGGCCTGTGCCATAAAGATTTCTTTTTCTTTATCCAGCAACTCTTGAGAGACCTGACCTTCACTAACGCAAATTGGCTTACTAGCGGCTATATGCATGGCTAAATCCTTCGCCAAGGCTTCATCTCCACCATCAAGTTCAACTATGACGCCGATACGTACACCATGTGAATAAGTACCTACAGGACCTGACGCTGTTAGTTTTTCAAAACGGCGAACGGTTATTTTCTCACCTATCTTGGTAACCAATAGCTGAGCCGCTTCTTCAACGGTTTCATCGCCCAGACTGACGCCCATCAAAGCTTCAACATCATCAGGATTTTCAGTGGCAACCGCATCAATAACACTGTTAGTAAATGAAAGAAAATTTTCATCTTTGGCAACAAAATCAGTTTCGCAGTTGGTTTCCAGAATAGTAATTTCTTTTCCATCCTGTTTTATTGAAATAACACCTTCAGCCGCAATACGGCCTGCTTTTTTAGCCGCTTTTGCTGCGCCTGATTTACGCATTTCTTCAATTGCGACTTCAATATCACCATCAACTTCCTGCAAAGCCTTTTTACAATCCATCATGCCCGCGCCAGTACGTTCGCGAAGCTCTTTAACTAATGAAGCAGTAATTTGCATCTAATATATTCCTCTAACTATTTTCTAATCTGTATAACTTGTTTTGTTATTCGTCATCTGCCTTGGTAGCTGTTTTTTTACTGACTTTTTTTGCTACTTTCTTTTTAGCGACCTTTTTCTTTGCCGTTGCTTTCTTTTTAGCGACCTTTTTCTTTGCCGTTGCTTTCTTTTCGGTCGTTTTAGCATCATCATCTGCAGCAGGTTTTTCTTCTGCTTTAGCGCTATCTGCTTTCTTTACTGCCTTTTTCTTGGCGGTTTTCTTGGTTAATTTTGGTTTACTTTCTTTAGCCTCTTCTACCGGAGCACCAGAGTCATCAATTTCTATTAATTCATCACTATCATCAGCACTACCTAAATGCGCAACTGATTGACGACTATCAAGAACGGATTCTGCAACGCCTTTGGTATAGAGTGTAATTGAACGTATTGCATCGTCATTACCTGGTATAACGTAATCAACACCCTTTGGACTATTGTTACTATCAACGATACCTACAACAGGTATTCCAAGTTTAACCGCCTCACTTACTGCAATATTTTCGTATCCAACATCAACTATAAATATAGCATCTGGGATACCTTTCATATCTTTAATACCAGACAAATTGGCTTTTAATTTATCCAGCTCACGTCGAAGCATTAATTGCTCTTTCTTGTTGACGCGTTCAAAACTACCATCAGTCTGCATGGTTTCGATTTCTTTCAAACGATTAATTGAACCGCGTACCGTCTTGAAATTGGTCAATAAACCACCCAACCAGCGACGATTGATATACGGCATACCACAGCGCATTGCTTCTTCGGCAACAATTGATTGTGCTGCACGCTTGGTACCGACAAATAATATTGTGCCATTCTTTGAAGTCAGTTTACTGACAAAATTCATCGCTTCTTCGTATAAAGGAAGGGTCTTTTCCAGATTAATAATGTGGATTTTGTTGCGTTGGCCAAATAGATATGGCGCCATACCGGGATTCCAGTATCGGGTTTGGTGACCAAAGTGGACACCAGCCTCCAGCATTTCACGCATGGTGACGTTAGACATGTTAATTCTCTCCTAAGTTTAGGGTTAAGCCTCCGCACTCCCCATATAACAACCTGAAATCTAAAAATGAAATCAGGCACCCCATATATGGTTAAAGCGTGCGTGTGACAGTTAATATTATGATTTGCGAAAATCGCGAGCGCTTTATACCATAGAACAATTAGCAACTCACGCTTTAAACACTAAAATATGCCTGTATCTATTAAAACACCTGACGAAATTGAAAAAATGCGAGTTGCCGGGCGTCTGGCAGCCGACGTGCTCGAAATGATTGGCTCCAGCGTTCAAAGCGGCGTGACAACCGACGAATTGGATCAGATTTGCCACAAATACATCGTAAATGAGCAAAAAGCGATACCTGCCCCGCTAAATTATCGTGGTTTTCCAAAATCGATCTGTACCTCTATAAATCACGTTGTTTGCCATGGCATCCCCGGCGACAAAAAACTAAAAAATGGAGATATTATCAATATTGATATTACCGTCATTAAAGATGGCTATCATGGCGATACCAGTAAGATGTTTTTTGTCGGTGAACCTTCCATTCGTGCAAAACGACTGGTTGAAATTACCTATAACTGTATGAAAAAAGGAATCGAACTGGTTCGACCAGGTGTTTGTTTAGGTGATATCGGCTATGAAATACAAACTTTAGCAGAAAGCAATAACTGCTCAGTGGTACGAGAATATTGCGGTCACGGCATTGGCAAAGAATTCCACGAAGACCCACAAATACTTCATTACGGCAAAGCTAACACGGGATTAAAGTTAGAGGCAGGCATGACTTTCACCATCGAACCGATGATTAATCTCGGCAAGCGTCAGGTCAAATTACTTGCAGATGAATGGACTGTTGTCACGCGCGATAGAAGTTTGTCAGCACAATGGGAACATACCCTTTTAGTAACTGACGACGGTTATGATGTATTGACCCAACGTTCAGATGAAAACTTTTAATTCGAAATGAAAGATACAATTACCGACAAATATTTATTTGATAAAACCGTCTTTAGCCAAAAACTAGAACAGGGAGATACACCTTTACCTTTATTCAAGGAAGCACACAAAAACGGTTACGAATATCTTACTGAGCGTTTCCGTGCAGGGGATAAAATCGAATTGTTGGTAAAAAAACAGGGCTGGCTTGTTGACCAATTACTGATCTTTGCCTGGCAGCAATTTATTGATTCTGATCAACTCAGCTTAATTGCCGTTGGTGGTTATGGTCGCAACGAACTCCTACTCGCATCAGACATTGATTTGATGGTTCTTCAAAAACCACGATTAAAAAAAGACGTCGAACAGCAATTGCAATCATTCCTGACTTTCTTGTGGGATTTTGGCCTGGAAGTAGGTCACAGTGTCAGAACAGTTAAAGAATGCAAAATTGAAGCGAAGAACGATATCACCGTAATAACCAATATCATGGAATCCAGATTAATTTGTGGAAACGAAAAACTTCATGAAGAAATGCGAAAGGTAACGGCACCAAAAAAAATATGGCCTGCTAAAAAATTTTTTGAAGAAAAATTGCTGGAACAAATAAATCGCCACGAAAAATACAGTGACTCTACAAATAAGCTTGAGCCTAATATAAAAGAATCACCAGGTGGTTTACGCGACATACAAATGATTGGCTGGGTCGCAGAACGGCAATTCGGCACCATTGATATACGTAACCTTATTAAGCAAAAATTTCTTACACGTGATGAATATAGAATTCTGATAACAGGTCAAGAACTATTGTGGCGCATTCGTTTTGCCTTACATATGACCACCAATCGCAGGGAAGACCGATTGCTCTTTGAATATCAAAGAAGCGTAGCAGAGTTACTTGGCTTTAAAGGCAAAGAAAATAAAGGTATTGAAGAATTCATGAAAATGTATTTTAAAACGATTCGAGAAATAAGTCGTTTAAATGAAATGATTTTACAGCATTTTGAAGAAGAAATAATTTACAGTAAACGAAAAGAAAAAATTGTAGCTATTAATACACGCTTTCAAAAAAGAAATAATTTTATAGAAGTCATCAATAGAAATATTTTTAAAAAATACCCGTTCGCTTTGTTCGAAATATTCTTATTAATTCAACAAGACCCAACTATTAAAGGTGTAAGAGCAAGTACAATACGACTTATCAGGAAAAACTTACCCTTAATCAGTGATCAATTCCGAAAAGATATAAGAAATAGAAGTTTATTTCTGGAAATTATACGACAGCCTAATCTGGTTGGTCACAAATTAAGAATGATGCATCGTTATGGTGTATTAAGTGCCTACATACCTGCATTTGCCAAAATTGAAGGTTTAATGCAATTTGATCTATTTCACATATATACCGTTGATGAACACATACTTGCCGTCATTCAGAATATGCGTTTATTTGGAACAGATGAATACAAAGACAAATTTTCACTATGTAACGCGATAACAAAGAAACTACCTAAACTTGAGTTACTTTATTTCGCCGGTCTATTTCATGATATTGCTAAAGGTCGAGGTGGAGATCATTCAACACTTGGAGTAAAAGACGCTAAAGCTTTTTGTAAACTACATGATTTAAATAATTACGATACTGAGCTTGTTTGCTGGTTAGTCGATAATCATTTATTAATGAGTAAGACCGCGCAACGCAAAGATATAGATGATCATCAAGTCATTTTAGAATTTGCTAACGAAGTTCAAGACCAAACGCGCCTGAATTATCTTCACGTACTCACTGTAGCGGATATTTGCGGCACCAATCCGGAACTGTGGAATAACTGGAGAGCAATGTTACTAACAAATCTATATCAACGTACTTTACACGTATTTAGACGTGACCATGGGAGCCCTAAGACTAAAATTGAATGGGTCAAACGTATAAAACAAGAAGCATTTGCTTTAATTGAAGATAATAAAAATAACGAGAATGATATTCTGACGCTTTGGAAAACCATCGATAATGATTATTTTCTTAGACATGCTCCCGATGAAATTGCCTGGCATAGCGAAGGTATTCTAAGACATAAAGACACAACAAGTCCCTTAATATTAATAGATAAGAAATCTAGCCTAGGAAGCAGTCTCATCTTTATCTATATGCAAGACAGAAAAAATATTTTTTCGACAATTACGCGAACAATGGAAAAACTGGGCTTAAACATTCTTGATGCAAGAATTATTACCAATAAAAATAATTTTGTGCTGGATACATTTGTTGTCCTTGAAAGCAATGGGGAACTGATTAAAACAAAAGTACGCAGCAATGAGATCAAAGAACGAATAAAAAAAGAACTAAATGCAAATCAGACTTCTCCAGAGCAAGGAAAATGGATAGAGAAAAGGCAGTTAAAAAACTTCGACTTACCTACTCGCATTATTTTTGAGACTGATAAAAGAAATAACCGAACCATTATGGAAGTTAATACCATTGATTTTCCTGGCGTATTATCACGTATAAGCACTGCAATGGATCTTTGTGAAACTAAATTACTAGGCGCAAAGATTGCTACCTATGGTGAACGTGTCGAAGATATCTTTTACCTCAGAAATAACGAAAATAAAGCGATAGATGATCCTTTAAAACTTGAATGTTTGAAGAATTCAATATTAGACACTCTCTGCTGAATATTTTCTTTGCATGACAAAAATTCAAGCACCTGCCAATAAACAGGAATTAATGGAACGCGCGAATAGTTTAGCGGGCATAACCATTCAACAACTCGCAAACAAAATGAAAGTCGAGGTTCCTGAATCACTAATTCATGCAAAGGGCTGGTTTGGCAATCTACTGGAACAATATCTTGGTGCGGAAGCAGCAAGTTCACCAAAACCCGACTTTATTAATTTAGGTATCGAATTAAAAACAATTCCTATCGATGAAAATGGCAAGCCTAAAGAATCGACCTATATCTGCGTAGTTCAACTTGATCCTGTTGCATTGTCTTCATGGGAAAATTCACTCGTCAAACATAAATTAACTGAAGTACTCTGGATTCCATTTGAAGCGAGTAAAACTATTCCTGTTTCTCTAAGACGCATAGGCTCACCAATTCTATGGAAAGCTAATGTAATTCAGGAAAACCAATTAAAAAATGACTGGCAAGAAATGTGTGACCTAATTGCTTTAGGTGAAATTGAAAAAATAAGTTCTTCTATGGGTAACTATTTGCAAGTCAGACCAAAAGCGGCAAATGCAAGTAGTTTGACCAAAGATAAAAACCAAACAGGGAAAAATGTTTTAACTCTACCACGAGGTTTTTATTTGCGTCCGTCATTTACCCATTCCATTGTTTCTTCAAAGTAATTTTTTATGAACGAAAATAATATTGACCGTCGCTTAAGTATTGCTCCAATGATGGATCATACTGACAAGCATTTTCGATATTTTATGCGTTTATTATCCAGGCATGCTGTGCTTTATACTGAAATGATAACAACCGGTGCATTAATCCATGGTGACCGACAACGTTTTCTTGATTTCAATGACATTGAACATCCTCTGGCAATTCAATTAGGCGGTAGTAATCCAGAGGACCTTACAGAATGCGCAAAGATCGCTGAAAGCGAAGGCTATGATGAAGTAAATTTAAACATTGGTTGTCCCAGTGACCGGGTACAAAATGGTCAATTTGGCGCATGTCTAATGTCAAACAAAAAACTGGTGGCTGATTGTGTCAATAAAATTCGGGCAACAATACAAATCCCCGTCACTATAAAAACACGAATTGGTATTGACGATCTGGATTCTTATGAATTTTTATATGACTTTATAGAAACAAGTTATAAAGCCGGTTGCGAAACATTTATCATTCATGCTAGAAAAGCGATATTGAGTGGATTAAGTCCGAAACAAAATAGAGAAATTCCACCATTAAACTATGAGCGCGTTCATAAGATAAAACAGGACTTCCCTGAATTAAATATAACAATCAACGGTGGTTTTACTGAATTCGATGAAATCAAGTCGCAATTAAAACATGTCGATGGTGTCATGGTCGGTAGAGCTGCGTATCAAAATCCATTTATGTTAGCCGAAGCTGACAAGATTCTATTCAAGAATTCAGATATTGCACCAACGCGTGAAGATATCTTAAATAAATTCAGAGATTACGTTGATGAACAAATCAAGCAAGGCGTCAGCATTAAAAGTTTAACGCGTCATGTTACTGGTCTATATCAAGGCCAACCTGGCGCACGACAATACCGCCAGCGTCTTTCCGCTGCAGTGCCTAAAGGCAAAAACAACATTCAATTTCTGGATGAAATAATTCAATCACTATCTACTTATACTCCAAAATAGAAAAAAGTTAGAACTAATCGCAACTTGGCGAACTCTTACTTTTATGGGATCATGGCGCAATCCTTCCAGACTATTAAATATCAACATTGAGGTTCTTATGAATATATTAAAATACACGCTCGTACTAATTTTAAGTTTCACATTTATGCAAGTACATGCGGCAAAAGTAGAAACTGATTTAGAGAAATTAAGTTATTCGATGGGTGTTTTTTTTGGCCAAACTGTTTCTAGACAAAACATGGATCTCGACACGCCTGCTTTTTTACAAGCTATTGAAGATATTTTAAATAGCAAAGAACTAAAGTTAGACAAAGCTGAGATGCAACAGATTCTGTCTGACTACCAGAAAAAAGAACAGGAAGAACGCTTAGCAAAATCTAACAGCAATACAACTGCTGGTGAAAATTATCTGGCTGAAAATAAAAAGAAAGAAGGCGTTGTAGAATTAGACAGTGGTCTGCAATATAAGATCATCAATGCTGGAGAAGGAGAAAAACCCACTGCGGACAGTACTGTCGTTGTTCACTATCGCGGAACACTGATCAATGGTACTGAGTTTGACAGTTCATATTCACGTGGGGAGCCTGCCGAACTGGGTGTTTCTAAAGTGATTAAAGGCTGGCAAGAAGCATTACAACTTATGAGCGTCGGTTCAAAATGGCAAATTGTTGTCCCTGCAGATTTAGCATACGGACAACGTGGTGCCGGAGGCTTAATCGAACCAAACTCAACCCTACTGTTTGATATCGAGCTCATTAAGATCATATAACATATATTCTTAAAATATATCCTGTGCGATACGCACCTTTCTATACAATCATGAAAGAAAGGTGCGTACGTATTCTATAATATAGCGATTTTTTTTCGTCTCTAGCTGCCTTATGCTGAAATAAACCAATATAAAGAATCCATGAAAAGACAAATTAAAAACCATCTATTTAGCGCATTTCTTACTTTATTCTGTTTATTCCAAATAAATGGAATAACTATGGCGAATGGAGATGCTATGGTAGAAGCTGAAAATCTATATCATTCTGGTTTAACAAATTACGAAAACAAAAAATACGCCGAAGCGATAAAACAGCTAGAAAACGCAGTAGCACTGGAACCCAAAATCGCAAAATACCACCATATTTTAGCTGTTAGCTATGGTCGAGAAGCAGAAAATGTAAATTGGTTCAAAGCGATGGATTACGCAAAGAGAACCCTGAAACACCTTCAAAAATCTGACGAATTGGACCCTAATAATCTGGAAATTCTTGATGATTTAATGGATTTCTACCATGAAGCCCCCTCATTTCTTGGTGGAGACACTAAAAAAGGCGATGAAATTGAAGCTTTAATTAAAGAATTGAATCAAGAAACTCAGTAAAACGACAAAATTTGAACATATTTTGCATGTTAAACTGCTTAGGGATAGTCAATCAGTGACAATTCATACTAATATAGATTAATCCATATAATGGAACTACATACAAATAAAAAAGCCTAAATAAATCAATAGATTAAATATCACCTATTTTGATAAATACTAAAAAACAAATTTTAATCACGACCCTATTGCTCTTACAGTTTTTTAATGTATGTGCAGATGTTCGCTCTATTTCTGTTTCAGAACTGGAACCAGAAAGTAAACATATCAGAGCAAACGAATTAATCACGCATATCTTAACGACCTATCATTACAAAAAAACCGAGCTTGATGACAAACTTTCCAGCGCAATTTATAAACATTACCTGGAGAATCTGGACCAGAATAAAGCTTATTTTCTTAAAACGGATATTCAGGAATTTGATCGTTATAAATATAAAATTGATGATGCAATTATTAAATCAGATTTAAATCCTGCCTTTGATATTTTTAAACGTTATCGACAACGTGTCGATGAGCGAATTAAATTTGCACTTAATGCTGTAAATCAAAATTTTAAATTTGATGTTGATGAATCTTATCGATTTGATCGCCGCGAAGATGACTGGTCTGCAAATAAAACTGAACTTGATGAACTTTGGCGTAAACGTGTTAAAAACGATGTATTAAATTTAAAGCTATCAGGTAAAAAAACCGACGAAATCAAAAAAACATTATCTGCTCGTTATGAACGAATACGAAGTAGTACTTTTCAATTGAATTCGAATGATGTTTTTCAATCATTTATTAATGCTTATACAACATCGATAGAACCTCACACAGCTTACTTTTCTCCACGCACCTCTGAAAACTTCGATATTAGTATGCGTTTATCGCTAGAAGGCATTGGCGCGGTATTACGTGGCGATAACGATTATACTCAAGTTGTCAAAGTTATTACTGGTGGCCCGGCGGATTTGAGCGGTGAACTCGGTGCTGATGATCGGATTATTGGTGTAGGGCAAGGCAAAGACGCAAAGATAGTTGATGTTATTGGCTGGCGTCTGGATGATGTTGTTGATCTAATTCGCGGCCCTAAAGGTACTATGATCAGACTGGAAGTACTAGCTAAAGGTATCGGCTCTGAAGGCCCTTCTAAAATAGTGACAATGACACGTGAAAAAATAAAACTTGAAGAGCAGGATGCAAGTTCAAGTATTATTGATGTTCCAGAAACAGATTCACGTATCGGTGTTATTAACCTCCCCACCTTCTATATCGATTTTGCTGCACAAGCAGAAGGCAAAAAAGATTACACCAGCACGTCTCGCGACGTACGTAAATTAATCAAGTCAATGTTAGAAGAAAACATTGATGGTCTAATTATTGATTTACGCGGTAACGGTGGTGGTTCATTATCCGAAGCACTGGAATTAACTGGCTTATTTATCGATAGAGGTCCTATTGTACAAACAAAAGATGCTTCAGGCCGAGTAGATGTTAATTACGATCCCGAACCCGGCATAAGTTACCCTGGTCCATTAGCTGTTCTGGTTGACCGAAATAGTGCATCAGCTTCCGAGATTTTTGCTGGCGCAATTCAGGATTATCGCAGAGGTATTATTATTGGCGAACCTACTTTTGGTAAAGGCACGGTACAAAACATCATTGATTTGAATCGCTTCATTAAAGAAAACGATGTCGATCATGGTCGACTCAAAACCACCATTGCCCAGTTCTTTCGAGTTAGTGGAGGGAGCAATCAACATAAAGGCGTCGTTCCCGATATTATTTTCCCAACAGCAGAAGATTCAACTGATCAGGGAGAACGTGCTTACGAAAATGCCCTGCCCTGGGATCAGGTAAAACCAGCCAGATTTTATCCTGCAAGCGCACCCATAGATAGCTTTGAAATAGTAAAAAAAGAACATGAAAAACGAATAAAGAAAAATAAATTATTCCAGTTATTAATGGATGACTTGTATTTAAAGCGTGAAGCCAGCGATAGAAAAGAAATTTCATTATTGGAAAGTAACCGTAAAGCAGAACGCAAGAAAATGTTAACGGCAAAGAAAGAAATTCAAAATGCAATGCGTGTCGAAAAAGGACTGCCGCCATTGGAAGACACAGATGATGATACCGTCATCGATATTGCAACAGCTGATGAAAATGAAGAAGACGATCCAATCGACATACTGTTGAATGAAACCGCAGAGATATTAAATGATTTAATAACACCGCCAAATGGCAACGAAGTAGATACAAGAACTGTTGACTCCAAAAAAGGCATCATACTAAATAACAGTCTGTAATATTATTTAAATATTTAATTCGACATTCTGAAACGGGGAGTTTTAGAAGAAAAAAGAACATATAGGGAGAGCTGTCATTAAAACAACACCCGCAACATTAATTGAAGGCGATGGTATTGGGCCAGAGATACTTGACTCAACTGTAGAAATTCTCGAAGCACTTGGTGCTAAATTCGAATGGCATCGATTCAAAGCTGGCATGTCAGCTTTCGAAGAAGAAGGCGATCCATTACCACAAGCAATGATCGATAATATCCATAAAACGAAACTTGCTTTAAAAGCACCGCTGGAAACTCCAATAGGTGAAGGTTTTCGTTCAGCCAACGTTCGTCTTAGAGAAGAATTTAAACTCTACGCCAATGTCCGTCCTGCTATTTCCTATCTACATGACCGTCGTAAGTATGATGATATCGATTTAGTGTTAATACGAGAAAATACAGAAGGACTTTATGTCGGTGTTGAACACTATATTCCAATTGATGATGACCCAAAGGCAGTAGCAGAGGCGTCAGGCATCATTACCCGTTCCGGCTGCCGCCGAATTGCAAAATATACCTTTGACTATGCGATCAAGAACAATCGTAAAAAAGTCACTATTATTCATAAAGCGAATATATTAAAAAAACTGACCGGACTGTTCCTTGAAACTGCATTAGAGGTTGCTAAAGAATATGAAGACAAACTCATAATCGAAGATCGTATTGTTGATAACACTGCAATGCAATTGGTCACAAATCCATCTCAGTTTGATATGTTATTAACGACTAATATGTTTGGTGACATCCTCTCCGATGAAATTGCTGGCTTGATAGGTGGCTTGGGACTCGCGCCCGGAGGTAATATCGGCAAAGACGCTGCAATATTTGAAGCAGTGCATGGCACTGCCCCGGATATCGCCGGTCAAGGCATAGCAAACCCGACCGCATTATTACTCGCCGCAGCAATGATGTTGGATCATGTAGATGAAAAACCATTAGGCGATCGGCTTCGTGATGCGATTAAAGAAGCATTAGCAAAGAAAGAAACCCGAACAGGTGATTTGGGTGGCACGGCTAATACAAAAGAATATACAGCTGCTGTTATAAGTTATTTAAACTAACAACTCTCTTTACCATTGGTTAATGAAAATAGTTTCAGGAGAAAGAGCCAAAATGAAGAAAATCGCATTACTTGTATTTTTTAGCAGTATGATCTCGCTATCTTCATATGCAGAAAGCCCTTGTGCTGAATGTTTGGAATTGGCAAAAAATATTTTAACAACTTGCCAATCAAAAGCAAAAACGGATGCTCAACGATCTGAATGCAACGAGAAAGCCCAGACGGCTATAGCTAACTGTTTGGCTGACGCATGTAAAAATTAGACTCAAAATTTGCGTAACAGTATTTTCTAACAGTCTCTGTAGCATTTACTCCGCTGAAACTAACGCAAATATTTTTGCATGTGCCTTCATAAAAATTCTACTGGCTCAATTGTATCAAAACACTCAAAATTAAATATCGTTGAATAGAAATACAATTCTGCTTCGAGAGTTCGTTTTATATTTTTTGCCTGTCTAAAACCGTGTTGTTCTCCTTCATAGGCAATATACGCAACAGGAATACCCTTTTCTTTTAGGGCATTGACCATCATTTCTGCCTGATTGGGTAATACGATCTTATCTTCTAAACCTTGAAAGAAAATAACCGGACAATTCAAACCTTCAACAGCATTCACCGGTGAACGTGCTTTATAACGTTCTTGTTCTTCGGGATACTGACCAATCATTGAATCAAGATAACGTGATTCAAATTTATGTGTTTCTTTTGCCAGTGCTTCCAAATCACTCACCCCATAATGACTAGCTCCGGCTTTAAACACATCAGTAAATGCAAGTGATGCTAATGTGGTAAAGCCCCCTGCACTACCACCGCGAATTGCTAATCGTTGTTTATCAACCCAAGCTTGTTCTGCAACATACAGAGCGGCTTTACTGCAATCATTAACATCAACAATCCCCCACTCTCCATTTAAACGTTGCCGATAAGCTCTGCCGTAGCCGCTACTACCACCGTAGTTAACATCTAGTACAGCAAAGCCACGGCTGGTAAAAAACTGAGCTACCATTTTAATACCATTGTGTGATTCACCTGTAGGGCCACCATGACTCATCACAATTAATGGCGGTAATTCACCATCAAGTCCCGTGAACTCATTATTTTTAGGACGATAGAAAAACGCATGTGCATTATTTTCCTTATCTACCGGAAAACTTAATGATTCACCTATAGAGATATTTTTTTCATCAATGTTAAGTTTATTCGCTTTACGCAGTACCTTTATTTTTTTCTGCTCTATGTCATATTCGATAATAGACGGGAATTTAGTCGGTGAAGCGGCAAGAAACCATGACTTATGTTCATTGCATACAAGTGATTCAAAGTCAGTGTATGAGAGATCTAAGGTCTCCAAAGTTTTTTCATTCACATTTATTGACGCAATATGTGCCAAACCATTCTGACGATAGATTGCCAAAACAGAATCTTCGTTTACGAAATCATAATTACATTCACGAAATGACCATTGCGGTACGGCAAACTCAGCTTCTCTTTCAATAACATTTTCGACACTATATTCATTGCTATTATTTATTAATCGATAGAGATTCCACCAGTTACTTCTATCTGAAACAAAGTAAAGTGTGTCATCAGGAGACCATACTGGTTGGCAAATAGCTTCATTATCACCACCGGCGATATGCAGTGGTGTTTCCAAGGTGCCCCTAGTATCTATATCAGCAAGAGTTAGACTAGTATTATCCCAGGGCATATTAGGATGCTGCCAACTAATCCAACAGAGTTGCTTTCCATCATGACTAATTCTGGGATTGGAATAAAAGTCCGCGCCTTCTACCAGAATTTTTTCATTTTTTGATTCAGATAATGACACTGCGACAATTGTATTTATGGCTTCAATGTTTTCATTGGAATGATCTTCACGTACACAAATCAATCTATTGTTGTTTTTGTCATAAATCATGTCTGCATAGCGACATGATTTATTATTTGTTAGCTTAAAACAGTCATTACTGGAATTAACCAGATAAAGCGCTTGATCACTGAAATTGGTAAAGACCAAACCTTTCTCAGTCATCAGATAAGAACCTCCACCATATTCATGTACGCGTGAACGCGCATTATATTCAGGTGGAATTGCATCAGTTTGCTGTCCGTCGGCAGAATATTTAACAACAACATAACGCCCTTTTTCCTGAGGACGCATTTCAATCCAGTATGCATCATCTGCAAAGATACTAATTTCACCTAATCCAACACTATCACCAAGCATCAAATCTGTTGTGATGGGTGATTCCCATGATCCAAAAGCGGCTTTTTGTTTTTCAGACATATTGATAAGCTTACATTTTTATTGTTTAAATCACGTATAATAACGAAACGACTCTGAACAAGCATTATTACACTGTAATAATATTAGGTATATTGATGAAACCTGGCTCTTCCTTTATAAGTTTTTTAATAAACATAAGTTTCTTTTTCGTTATTTCTTTACACGCTTCTGCTGAGGAGTTTGAAGAACAACTTCCAATGTACGGCAACACCGATAGGAGCAAGAACCCTGACTTTGTTGTCCAAGATAATTCATTAATTGCAAAGGCAACGCGAAGTTTTGGTACCCGTGAACACGCATCAGAAGGTTACGTAGAACGTGGTTTTGAACATTATGCAAATAAGGAATTTGATAAATCAATGGATCGTTTTAATCAGGCCTGGTTATTAAATCCGGAGAATCCTTACGTTTACCTTGGCTTTGGTTTGCTTTTAAATAAAGAAGAACAATCTTGTCAAGCCAATGAAATGTTTAAGCTAGCTAACGAAAAAGGATTAAAAGAAAATGGCTTTCTCGCAGATTATGCGCATACGTCCAGTCAATGTGCCTTATTAAAAAAAGATAATGATAGAACGGCATTGTTTAATGCATCTAATAATTTATATAGTGTAGCAGCACAAACATCAAATCAGAGATTACTCGCCTATGTTTACCATTCATGGGCAAAATCTTATTATCTTCAGGAAAATTTTATAAAATCACAAGAAATGATTGAGCAATCGAAAAATCTTGGTGGCACTATTGATAATTCATTACTTCAAGCTTTAAGAGCCAAAACAAGTAATTAATAATGCCTTGAGTGCGTGGATGCACAAAATCTGCCTATAAATATGTATTTCTAAGTATCACGGGTATAGTACGCGCCATGCAAATCCATTTAAAAACGCTGGGCTGTCGCTTGAATGAAGCCGAACTCGAATCCTGGGCAGAAGATTTCCAGTCAAAAGGACATCGCTTAACGGACAAACCTGAGCATGCAGATCTACTGGTAGTTAATACCTGTGCAGTTACCCAGGAAGCCGTAAAAAAATCACGGCAGATAATAAGACGAACACATCGGAACAACTCCACAGCTAAACTTGTTGTCAGCGGTTGTTATGCAAGTCTCGATGAAAAAATTCAATATGATATTCCAGGCATTGATCTTCTGATAAAAAATCAACAAAAAGATCAGTTGGTAGATATTGCTTTGAAAGAATTAAATTTTGAAACTATGCCTGCACTATCTACAGAACCCGGTGAAGCCAGTATTTTCAAGCGAGGTAGAAATAGAGCTTTCATAAAAATACAGGATGGTTGCCGATATCGATGTACCTTTTGTATCGTTACTGTTGCCAGAGGTAATGAACGCAGCAGAACAGAAACCGATATTATTAAAGACATAAATCAATTTCATCAACAAGGTGTTCAGGAAATAGTATTAACCGGCGTTCATGTTGGAGGATACGGTAGCGAACTGGATTCAAATCTTTACCAGCTTATTAAGACGATTTTATCTAACACTGACATCCCCAGAATACGGCTTGCTTCTGTAGAACCATGGGATCTACCCGAAGAATTTTTTTCTTTATTTTCAAACAAAAGACTAATGCCTCATATGCACCTTCCGTTACAAAGTGGCAGTGATAGTGTTTTAAAAAGGATGGCTCGGCGCTGTAAAACAAATGATTACAAGAAAATAATTCAACAAGCGCGCAAGGAAATACCTGACTTTAATCTTACAACAGATATTATTGTTGGCTTTCCCGGCGAAACAAAAGAAGAATGGCAAGAGTCACTTAATTTTATAGCAGAAACTATATTCTCACATATCCATATTTTTACTTACTCAAAACGCGAAGGAACAAAGGCTGCGACACTAGCCAATCAGGTAGACTCATCTATAAAAAAAGAACGAAGCAAACAACTTCATATTCTCAGTAACTCAATGCGTCAATCATCTCTTATGAATCAAATTGGAAAAACACATGCTGTGCTTTGGGAAGCACGCAATGAGAATGATAAGTGGATGGGTTATACAGAAAATTTTATTCGTGTTGAACTAAAAGACACTTATGCATCAGAACTGGAAAATAAAATTTCTAAAGTAAAGATTACAGGTGTGACTGAAAATGCCAGTCACGGTATCGCTGAATTTATTTAATCTTGTTCTTTACGAGCACTCTGATTCGCCTCAATCATCTCATCTACTTCTTGCAGTGATTTCTCGGCAAAATTTATTTTCGCAATTTCATTTTTAATCCCCTCAACATTTGAAAATGCGCCAAGCATATCAGGATTCCGAAGTACGTTAGAAGCTCCCATAACCGTGACACTCATTTGTTTCGCTTTTTCCGGAGAAAATTTAAGTCCCCACATATCATGTTTTAAACGAGCCAAATGACGTTTTAATTTCCTTCGTTCTTGCTGCAGAATTTCATATTCTGCTGTCATTAATATAGTTCTTTCATCATCACCCGCAGCATTCAATTCTTGTGATGAAGAATCATTTCCTTCTTCCGTTACTTCCAATATTTTAACTTGATCGTTTGTGGCGTCATTCATTTCTTCCTTTAGTGGTGCTTCACTCACATCAGATTCAGCTGATGGCCAAAATAATCTCAAACCAAAGATAATCAAGATGGCAATAATCAAACCTACCATTGCTTTCATTTACAAACCCTCATTAAATAAACTTCATATTTTGACACAGTTCACAAATCGCTGTGAAAAATCGTAACTAGTTCCTGTTTTTGTCAACAACTTCATTCGTCCTGCGTTAATTAACGTAAATTCAGTTTAATACGAAGGATATTGCAATGAAGCTTACAACATATTTTAAAAATTATTTTCTGAACGACATTATATTACTGCTAATTGTTTCTGGATTAGTTTTTCTTGTAGTTAACACTTGGGATGAAAACGTGGCAACAAATGAAACAACAGTAGAACTCGTGCCTCTCAATATTCATCCAGACGATGATATAGGCTAAAACAGTAAAAAATAGTCTTGCTAGTAATTGCCATCAAATTCATATAAATATAAATATATATTAAAATCAGTATGTTATGTTAATTTTATGTTATTAAATTCTAATATTATTATTAGGAATATTCTATAAATATATGAAATATTTATATTTTTACTTGATTTTTCTTCCATTATCCTCTAAAAGTTACTTTATAAGTGCTTGATTAATTGGGAGATCATAATGTTAGCCAATGTTAGTCTAAGTAATGCTCAAAACCGCTCATCTATTGGGAAAGTTTTTCCGCCTAATTTAAGCGACCAACCGGCAAATTTTGAAAATGATTTGCTAGAAGGCTTTATTAAACATCCGCAACGATTCCCACTTAAATTTCGACGTTTACGGTTCTGGCAACGCTCAAAAATTGAAATCACTCAAAATTCGAATATTGGTTTGACCTTTTCTTCTAAAGAGTATCAAAAACCTGGCAGCATAATAGAAGTCACCATCCCTACTCGAAAAGAGATTCATCACTTTATCGGTAAAGTCGTCATGATAAAAGAATCTGACGATGATTATGAAATTGGCTTATGGCTTCTCAATATTGAAGACGGACCAAAACTAAGAATCGTTGAACAAATATGTCATATCGAACTCTACTTAAATGACAAACGTTATAAAGAAGGGCCTTTTTTAAGCCGAGAAAAGTTAACCGAAGAATGGATTAGCCGTTTTGCTAGCAGTTTCCCAGTAAGTTAAATACTTTCTGCAATTAAGGAGATAAATTATGAACTATATAAGAACATCTGGCGGCAGCATGATGCCCGTATCATTTAAAGCTCATTCGCTTAAAGCAGATAAAAAACAAACAACGGCAGTAAAACCTAAAAAAGTGTCTAAAAAGAGTTTGTCATCTAGATCAAAGTAACGCTGCATTAACTTTATACTAGCTGGAACACACCCCCGTGCCAGCTAAACCACAATATCCCGCCGGATTTTTAGCCAGATACTGTTGATGATATGCCTCAGCATAATAAAATTCAGGGGCAATCAATACCTCCGTCGTAATTTCAGAAAATCCTGCATTACTTAGCCTGGATTGATATTCTCTTTTCGAAGATTCTGCCAATAATTTTTGTTCTTCACTATAAACATAAATACCTGAACGATACTGCGTGCCGTTGTCATTTCCCTGACGCATACCTTGTGTAGGATCATGTGATTCCCAAAATATTGATAATAGTTTTGTATAACTAATTTTTTCAGGCTCATAAACAACTAGTACGGCTTCATTATGCCCGGTCATGCCGGTACACACTTCTTCATAAGTGGGATTTGGGGTCAAGCCGCCAATATAACCAACCGCAGTAGAATAAATACCAGATTGTTGCCAAAACTGTCTCTCAGCACCCCAGAAACAGCCTAAACCCAATATCACCTTGTCAGTCTCATCAGGAAATGGAGACACGATAGGATGACCATTCACATAATGTCTATTTTCGACAGGCATTAAGGTTTGGCGGCCAGCTAATGCCTCTTTAGCGCTCGGAAGTTGCTTTTTTTTGTCTAAACCGAAAAACATCGTCAAGTTTGATTATCGTTAAATAACAGAGTTCAGAAATTAACATACAAAGTCATAAGATTGATTCATAAATTTAATATTTATTCTGTTAAATTTAGAACATGACTTTTCCCTTATTATTTCTATGTGGACTATTGGCATGGTTTTTTAGCACTGTCGCCGCGGGCGGTGCTGCGACACTCTTGATTCCGGTAATTACTTTCTTGTTAGGCGCGCAAATGGTTGCGCCTATCATCTCTATCGCTGCATTAATAGCTAATCCATCACGGGCCTATCTATTCCGTAAGCACATCGACTGGCAAGTCATTCACTATTTATTGCCCGGCAGTATTATTGGTGCCGTTATTGGAGCCTGGCTCTTAACTCATATCAACGTTCAAATTATCCAGATATTGCTTGGTTTATTTTTGATCAGCTATGTATTACAAGACAAATTAAGTAAATCTAAGCTCGCGATTAAAATGAAATTAGCCTGGTTCTTGCCATTAGGTTTTAGTGTGTCATTTCTTTCAGGGCTCATCGGTGCAACAGGTCCTGTTCATAATCCCTTTATGTTGAGTTATGGCTTGGTAAAAGAACGACTTGTAGGCACAAAGGCAATTAACTCATTTGTCATGCAGCTAACTAAGCTAATCAGTTATGGTGCTTTTGGCGCACTCAACGTCCAGATAGCAAGCTATGGCGTGATATTAGGTGCAGGCGCAGTTATTGGCGTATTTTTAGCGCGGAAACACCTGGAAAACATTGATGTCATGCAATTTAGACAATATACCCTCGCTTTAATGTTCTTCTGCGGAATTGTCATGCTAATTAAAGCAATTTTGAACAAAAATTTGACCGCCCCCTTATTTTTTAAATCATTGAAAAATATAGAAATAGTGTTTTATTTTCAATAATATGTTGCGGCGCACAAAATATGCGTTACAATGGGGAAATTAATTCATTTTCATTACAACAAAGAGGTTTTCCATGGAAATTAAAGACAGAGTTGCAATAGTAACGGGTGCTGCCGGTGGTATTGGTCGCGCTGTTGCATTCGAACTCGCTCAACGTGGCGCCAAAGCAATTGCTATAGTAGACATGACTGATGCTGCTGAAATCGCTGCAGAACAAGTTAATAACGAAGTTGATGCAAAGGTCGCTTATGCTTTTCAAGGAGATGTCACTGACGAAGCGTTTAGAAATCATGTGTTCGAAACGATGAAAAAAGATCATGGCATCGTCAGTATATGTGTGCCTGCAGCAGGCATTACACGAGATGCGCTGGCGGTCAAAGTCGACAGAGAAACAAAAAAAGCGAATGTTTATCCTGTAGAGAATTTTCAACTCGTCATTAATGTCAATCTTATCGCGCCAATTTATTGGGCAATGCACATGATTGCCGAATTAGCCGAAGATCGAGCACAACGTGGTCTAAAAAAATGGAATTCTGATGAGGGTGTCCGGGGAACTGTTGTATTTATTGGTTCAGTCTCATCACAGGGAAACAAAGGCCAAGTATCTTATGCTTCTACCAAAGCAGGTCTTGAAGGTGCAGCATCAACCTTGACTAAAGAAGCCATTTTCCACGGAATCCGATGTGCAGTTGTTCATCCGGGTTTTACCGATACACCTATGGTCAGAGCAATGGGTGAAGATTACATCGAGAAAAATATTTTACCTGACACACAATTAGGACGTTTAATTCAGCCCAAAGAAATCGCCGAAGCAATATGCTTCATGATTTCAAATTCTGCTGTTAGTGGTAATCTCTGGGCAGATGCAGGCTGGCATCCTTCAGCTTAAAACGATTCCTGTCAGTAGTTATTGTTGACTTTTCTTACGCATAAAGCCTTGTTTATATTCAATATAAGCAAGGCTTTTTTTATTCCTCTTTACGTTCGGCACATTGAATACAAAGCGGCGCAGAAGGATTAAATTCTAAACGCGCGACTGAAATTAATTCACTACACTGCAGGCATTCACCGTAAGTCCCTGCTTCGACGCGCTTTAACGCAGCACTAATTCTGACTGATTCTATTTCTCTCCTGCGTTTTGCTTCAACTGACATTGCCTGAGCCTGCAGTGCGTCCATTCTGCTTAGACGACCAACGCGAGTTTGATCTAATTCAACCGGTTGTGCAGCATTTTCTCCAACTTCAATCAACTCATTTATTTCAGCCCGTCTTTCATTAAGCAGCCCCTTGAAATATATGAGGTCTATGTCTTGTTCAGTCATTAATTAATGGCTGAATAAAGCACTATACTAAGGACAATCTTCATCACTAAAATCTGTTAACTTTATTTCTTTTAATTCAGGATAAGCCTCATCGCGAAAATACGCCCAGTTTTCCTGATGCAATGTGTCATACGTTCCCCCATTTCTTACATCAAGAAAAACCCATCGTTTAAGATCCGTATCAACCGACACATGCTTGATACAAGCAAGAATCCATCTGGAGCTATAGCCAAGCTTTAAAATCGAAGCTTCAATCATCGTGATATTTTTTTTATTCACGACGGAATATTCACCTTCATCATTTTGTACTAATGAATGACCGCCGGGTAAAGCTTGCGCGGATACGTGTATTGATAAAAACAATAATAATGTCGTTATGATGAGTCTGTTCATTTATTCAACCATTTTTAAGTCTATGTTTATATATTTTTCATTAATTCTTCTGCCATCAAGCAATTTAGCATCGGTATAAAATGTATTTTCAGCTGCTTTATCTATCCCTGTATCATTTTACTGAAGTTTATCAACACTTTACCATAGATGTTACGCTCAGGCTGTTCACAAGCACATAGACCATATAATCCCATAATTCAGTACATTTGGCAGGCAAATTGTTACTACAATCCAATAAGCAAACAGATATCACTATTATTAGCTAAAAATGAGAACTATCTATAGATTTTCTGTTGAATATATTTTGCCATTAGCCGCTGTATCTTCTAAGATTTCTACAATTATTTAATAAATACAAAAGGAATTATCACAGTGGCAGAGAATGAACAGGAAAAACCACGTCCACGCCTGTTAGGAGAATATCTACCCTGCTCACGAGGCACTATAAGAATAGCCATGCAAAAAAAACGCGAGGCCAAACTTGCAGGACAAGCCCAAAAACGTATCGGCGAACTATTAATCGATCTGGAAATCATTAAACAAGAAGAACTGGACAATGCTTTACGTCAACAACGTGCTGATAGACTAGGTTTATGCTCGGTATTTGCAGCACTTAATAGATCAGAATTATCTGCTATTGGTAACCAATTTTCTGAAATCAGTTTAGGCGCAGATAAACAATTTATTTTCGAGGGAGAAAATGATCCTACTTTATATGTTTTGGTAGAAGGGAAACTGGAAGTATTCACTAAAGACGATGACGGCAATGAAATTCATATTGCTTTTGTCGATGCAGTAGAACCCATTGGTGAAATGGGCTATTTTCAAGGAGGCATACGCACAGCCTCAGTAAGATCAGTTGTCCCAATTGAACTTCTATCTTCCCCATACAAGAATTTGACGCATTATTTCGAACATGTACCCCATGTTGCCCATGCATTTCTGGATGTAATTAATCGGCGCCAAGCTGAAACAAATGAAAGAATAAAAAATACTGAAAGCTAAAAACATAAAACCTCGCTACTTTTTTGTATTTTTAAACTAGCCTGAAATATAATAATAACAAACCTATATATTAGATTTAATTTGGTATTAATCTGAATAACCATGTCTGACTCTACTTTAGAAAAAATATTGATTATCGATGATAATTCTGACTATCGTAAATTAATAAAAACGTTTATTAAAAAATTATTACCCGGCGTTGAAACTATTGAATATGATCCTGTTTTTGAGGGCGTACCAGATGATAGTTTTAACTGGTCAGAAATAGACGTTCTGTTGCTTGACTATCATCTATCAATTGTTGGCACCACTGGCCTTGATATACTTCATCAACATCATAAAAAAGCATCATTTCCGGCTACCATTATGCTTACCGGTGCAGGAACTGAAGAAATAGCAATCCGTGCCCTAAAGTCAGGTATCTATGAATACCAGGCTAAACAATCCCTGACCAAGGATCAGCTGAAGCAATCAATCATTCACGCATGGGAAGATAAAAAATCTGAACGTCGAAAAAAACAGGAAATAACTCAGCACAACAAATCATTTAGTAAAGAAGTTTTCTATGAAAATCTTGAAAAAGCTTTCGGCCATAAAGAAATTGAACGAGCTCTTGTCGTAATAAGACCCGATGATTTAGATAAACTTGAAGAACAAATCGGAATCATAGGCAGAGATAATCTGGTAAACCATATCGCAAAAAACAGTTTTGAAGTATTCAAACTTGGTGCCTGCAACCCAAATATCACTCGCATAAGCGATATAGAGATTGGTGTGCAAATTGACTACCCGATTAATCAGGAAACACTTGATTTTAATATGCAGGGTTTATGTAAACACCTTGCAAAATGCGTCTTTAAATTTTCAGAAGAGAAATATAAATTTTCAGTCAGTATTGGCGTATTAAAACTTGGTGTTTTTAATGAACCTGCTGAACAACTAATTAATATTGCTTCAACTGCCTGCGACCAGGCAAGCAAAACAAAAGGCAATTTTCATTACATTTGGAAAGAAACAGATGTTATTCCCAAATTTTCTGAGAAAGAAACAAATAATAACGAACAGACGATCGAAAGTAATATAGAACAAATAACAATTGAGGAAAAAGAGAATCTTGAAACTGAACTGAGAGCAGCAGAACAAGCAAAAGAAAAAGCCGAAGCCGCAATACAAGCCGAGCAAGAGGCCAAGAAAAAACTTGAGGCTGAATTGATCATTGCCGCCGGAGCAAAAGAAAAGGCCGAAGCTGAACTAAAGATTGCCGCTGAGGCAAAAGAAAAGGCCGAAGCTGAAGAAGAAGCCCGAAAAAATGCGGAGACTGAATTAAAAGCTCGAGAAGAAATAAAGAATCAAGCGGAACAGGAAGCACAACAGAGAATTGAGGCTGAATTAAAGACAGAAGCTGAAGCAAAAGCGAAAGTTGATGCTGAATTACGGGCAGAGCAAGAAGTACAACAGAGAATCGAGGCTGAATTAAAGACAGAAGCTGAAGCAAAAGCAAAAGTTGATGCTGAATTACGGGCAGAGCAGGAAGCACAGCAGAGAATCGAGGCCGAATTAAAGACAGAAGCTGAAGCAAAAGCGAAAGTTAATGCTGAATTACGGGCAGAGCAGGAAGCACAACAGAGAATCGAGGCCGAATTAAA
>CAZGBJ010000024.1:0-2245 GCA_964523895.1 uncultured Enterobacteriaceae bacterium | reverse complement strand
ATGCTGAATTACGGGCAGAGCAGGAAGCACAACAGAGAATCGAGGCCGAATTAAAGACAGAAGCTGAAGCAAAAGCGAAAGTTGATGCTGAATTACGGGCAGAGCAGGAAGCACAACAGAGAATCGAGGCCGAATTAAAGACAGAAGCTGAAGCAAAAGCGAAAGTTCAAGCCGAAGCAGAGATGAAAACTGCTAAAGCAGAAAAAGAAAAGTTAGAAGCTGAATTAAAAGCTGTTGCTGAAGCAAAAGCACAAGCCGAAGCAGAGATGAAAACTGCTAAAGAAGAAAAAGAAAAGTTAGAAGCTAAATTAAAAGCAGTTACAGAAGCAAAGACACAAACTCCGGAAGAAATAAAAACACCTGATTCTGATTCAGCAACTGATGGTAATAAAGCTGAAGAACAGCTCAATACATCGCAAAACAACGCTGATAGCAAACAGGAAGAGATAAAAACGCCAGATGATAATAAATCAGAAGATGATGACTCGGAGAATATTGAGACAGCCGATGCATCAGTTAGTGATATTGAAACACAGATTAAAAAACTAATTGATGAAAAACGCATCATCCAGACTTATCAACCTGTTGCAGCCATGTTTTCTGACGAGGATGAAATAAAAGAAATTTATATAACCGGATTACATTCAATAGTTGAAGATGACAAACTTAATGAATATTTATTAGATACATCCGTATTTTCACTTACTCTGCAACAAACAATAAATGAATGGGTTTTAAGACAAGTTTTTTTACGTATTACAGAAAGTGGCACAACAAAATGTCAGTATCTGTTTCTGATTAAAGTTACTGAGTCATGGTTCTCAGATATCACACTATTTAACTGGCTACAAAAAATACTATCTCAAACAAAGAAATACAATCCTGGTAAATCAATAATATTAGATGTGCCTCTTGATGTTTTTAATAATCATAAAAAACGAGCGCAAGCGTTGTTAGGCGGTCTGCATAAGTCACATCAATTTAGTGTTGCCCTGTCTAATATCCATACACTCGATAATATCTCGGATAATTGTCTATTAAGCTCATCAAGTTTACTCATAATGAATATTGAGCAACTGCAAAAATTAAATGGCATTCTTGCGCCTAATTGCAAAGAAGAAGAAAAAGATAATGAAGAAGACGAAGATAATGAAGAAACTAAAAGACAAAATATGCTTCAATATTTAAAATCAAAAGAAGTTCGGGTTATTACTTCTGGTATAGAAGATTCAACACTCCTGACCGATGCGATTACTGCTGGCACTGATTATACTCTTGGCAGTTTTGTCGGTGAAATTCAGGATAATCTGGTTGAATCTAATACTGTGGAATCATTTGAATTAACCTGATTATGAAAACCAGCAAATTAATATTATTACTTCTCGTTATATATCCACTTTTTGCACATGCCGATTTTAAAGAAGCTGGCCAAGCTTACATAGAAGGTGATTATGAAACTGCAGCAAGTATACTTATTCCTCTTGCAGAACGTGGCGATCATCGAGCGATGTATGCTCTTGGCTCAATGTACTCCGCCGGACACGGTGTTGAAAAAGATTTAAAAAAATCATTTAAACTTTTTTCTGAAGCTGCCAAAAATGGCCGTGCAGATGCTATGTATAAATTAGGTTTGATGTACGAACAAGGTCAAGGTATTAAACAAAACCCTAAAAAGGCAATTCGTTTATATCAAAAATCAGCAAAAAAAGGCTATCCTTTGGCTCAATACAGATTTGGCTTAATGTATGAAAAAGGTTTTGGCGTGACACAAAATCCAATTAACGCATACGCCTGGCTTGTTATTGCAGGACATTACTTTATTTACCAGACATTTATAACTAATAGTAAAAACACCGAATCTATTGATGATAAAAAGCGCGAATTACTTTTTTTTCAGGAACAAGAAAAAGACAGAATTTTTGGAGAAATTACAAAGCATCTACAAGATATAAAACAAGATATGAATTCTGAAGATATTGAAAAAGTAAGAATGAAAGTAATTAAACTGAGTAAATACAGAAAAAAATACCATCCCGAACAAATCAAAAATCTTAAAATTGAAGCCAATATCGATAGTCTGTTCTTGCCTGATACACTTTATTAATATTTTATCTATTTATTGATCGACTATTTGCAAAAGACTGAGATGAACGATACCAGTCAGCTAATGATGTTATTCTTGTTCTAAGCGAGACTGTAACTAAAACTGTGTAACTGTTTATTATTACCCTAAACTGGGTAAAGG